>JBEKPW010000087.1:0-26579 GCA_049520315.1 Syntrophobacteraceae bacterium | reverse complement strand
AATCAGACAATACAGTACATAAAACACTACAACGAAACAAACGCGGCGCCTTTTAACTGGACTTACTCAGGTAAGCCGCTGGTTGCATAATGTCCATGAATTTAAGGAATGTAACACTAGCTTCATCTTTGATCTGGAGTTCGATGTGTGCTGAAGTCAACGAAAGCCGTCCATGCCTCGTTCGACTCTTTGATCTTTTTGCAAACGTATACCCACATTCACATGATAGATAATGCTTGGGTCTTCTGTCTGGGGTAAATTCACATAGCTGAAGAAATCCGCGAAGAAACTCCACCAAGCGAACTTTGATCATCAACATGTACTCCAAAGCTTCGACTTGCTTCCCTCCGATGTATACACTGGGCTTATAAAAATCCTGCATTCCTACAAAATTCCGTTTCCCAATCCATTCCCCTGGAATCCAGAAGTTCAAATATTCTCTGAGACTCGAATAATGCGCATACTGGTCACGTAGGTCGATGAGTGAGTCCATCCACTCGTTCTTAGCGCTTTCAATAAGAGAAATGAACTCGGACTTTCTCTTGATGTGCTTATTGCTCTTAACTGACCTGATCAGACGAATTCCTTTGTCTGAAAACTGCCTCAAACTATCATAGAACTGATATGAGTACAGTGGTATTACCTTGTCTAGTACGGCCTTTGCCAGAAGGAGAAAAGATTTGAAGTATGTTGATAAGTCAAAAGCGTGCAACTCGATGATGATGTTAGGAGCTTGCTGGAGGTTGGAGTCGTTCATTTGCCTGATGTATTCATCAAGCTCTGGCGTACCGCTAGCAATTAGAATCTCATGTGCAATCTTGAATTGGTGCACTATGAAAGACATTTCTGCAAAAGCCTCAAGTAGCAGATTTTCGAGTTCGTGCTCTTTGGCGTACAGGAAAGTCGAGCCAATTGTTATTAGCTCCATGTCATCAAGTACTATATGATGAACAGAACCCAGGAGGACGATTTTGTCCATAACCAATGTAGCTCCCATGCAAAATTGCATATAACCAAAGTACACGTTTATGGAGAATTTACAACATTCCATCCGGCTATGGAAGAAAAGTATTTCGAGCACACTGACACAGGACATGGCCAACTTCCTCACGCGAGGGTTTTAATTGTGGGGGCGAGGTAAGAGGCGTCCGTACCGGAGAATCGGAGCTGAACGAAGTGCTCAAGGATGATCGTTACCCGTGTTGAGCGAGAACGCGGCTAGTCTTTCCATCGTTTGGGGCTGTGAGGGGGAGAAATAGGATAAGTACCGGAACCCTGTAGGGCTCGGAGAAGGTAGAAACCGGAGTTAATGGCTGTCAGGCTTAGACCCGATTGTCGACTTCACCCAGCCCTGGATTCGGAGCTGGTCCCCAAAACCGACTCATTCTCAAAGCCGACCGTTTCGAAAATACCTCAGGATCGACGATCTCACCCCGATAGTCCATTGTTCTCTGGAAGCTGGTATTTATGGGGTGGAGACAGCAGACCTCGCGGCCGACGGCCCCAAGGGGGCTAGGAGTGTCAAAGACTGTTCCGACCTGGTCGTGCCAAGGCATGTATTTGGATTTTACAGGGATATGTACTTCGCCAAGTTTGCTAAGTATTTGAAATTACAGAGGCAAGACTTTGAAAATGGGCACATTTTGGGTGAGTAGCTGAATTGGTGTATATGAATCCCATCCGGTCAGGCCAGCCCGATCGATGCCCCGGACTGCCTTTCGAGAGCGCCCGGTCAAGTCTTCCACTGCGTGCTGCTGTTTTGCTACGTCAGTAGCCGCAAGCTCATTAGAACAATTCTTTAATGAGGTCGTCTTTTTCTTTCTTCAGATGCGATGCTATATCAGTCAATATATTATTGAGAGTGCCAATGCGAAGGGTCTTATGGATAGGGACGGTAATGTGGTATTCTCCTTTATCGGAAATGCGGGTCAACCGACATGACTTCCACTTTGCCTGGTTGCTTTGTAGCCAAGCTTACCCAAACTCCGAATAAGTTCTTCTCCACTTATTTCCCGTGGAATTTTCACGCCGCCATGACCTCGTCTTTCACAATATGAAGCCGGATAAGCTTGGGCCGGTCCCTTTCGTCAAAATGGCACTGAACCGCATCTCTCACCATGGACCTGATATCCTCCAGAGTATCCGCTTCCGTGTAAATGGAGTGGGAGAGCGCCCTAGCTTCAAATCCACCTTCGATTGACTCTTCAACTATGAAAATAATCTCGGTGGTCATCGACATCCTCCTTGAGTGAATACCACACCCAACCGTCACACCAAATGCCCGAATGCAAGGCTTGACACCCATTACACCGGCCCATGGGGTGACGCATTCCAATTGGGACAAGTTCCCTTATCAAAACTCGTTGAAAAGCTAACTCTAATGAGAATAGTATTTCAAGAACAATTTTCAAGAATTTAAAAGTATAAAGCATTCGCGATTAGATTAAAATAGTTGAGAGGCGCTTGGCCAGCATCGTTTCGCCTGACCCGGGCGGACGGATCATGAGAACGTTATATGGCATTCACCACCTTACGCAGCAAGCGTTCAATTATTTCCCAGTCGGTTTCGCCACAGGTAATTCAAAGTATACCTCGTTGTCATCGGTACCATAGTAATCCCGATAGACCCCAGCTTCCACGTCGAGTTCGCCCTGTCGCGAGAGCGACTGTCTCGGCTGCAGCGTTTGCACGCTACCTGCAACAAACCATACTGTTAATTCCAAATGCTCTTTTGAATTTTTTACCATTTGTTGCAGGCTTTTTTTGTGTTTCTCCAGGAAACTTTCGGAGGGACGTAATGCAGCTGTAGACTTCAACTGTTCGTCCATCCATTCCTGTGTATACCTGGGATTGCCTTCCGGGTAGACGTCAATCCTCTTTATTAAACGGCGAATTTCCTGCCGGAGCCGTAGCCGTAAATCTATTAGGTCCAGCCCTTGAAGCGTCCCCATTGCATCGAAGAGTTCGCGGAGTGAACTCAGCCGCTCCTTGGCATCCTGATCAACCTTTGCACCTGCCTGGAATTCCCTTTGAAGGGTCGAGTATTGCTTCTCCAAAAAAGTTCTTTCTTTAAGGAGGGCATCCAAGTCCCCATCCAATTCCTCTCTTACAGCCGGGCTTTTTGTTCTGCGAATAGAATCCCTCACATTGAGCACATACTGCTTTGTATTCTCCAGCTTACCCCGAGTTGCACTCAGCCGTCCAATCAAAGCACGCATTAAGTTTTCAGCTTCTTCCCGACCTGGCAAAATTTCTGCCGGATTCAATCCTTTGCAATACTTCAGGACGACATCCTCAATTTCCTTGTACGGAATTGAAAGGTAATCGCACCCTGCCCGGCGAAGGGCACTACCGCATGCCAGATAACGCCATTTTCCTTTATTCACGTATTGTAAAGTGCTGCCGCAATATCCACAACGGGCTATGTGGGTAAAAAGATTACTGACCGGGCCGACCTGACCACCTTGCCCTATGAAGCGTCCATCGGCAGATTGCACCTTGTTGGATTTGAATTGCTCCTGCACGCGATAGAAATCTTCTTCTGTGATTATAGCGGGAAAGTAATTCCGAATCGGGGGGCCAATGGGTTGTCGCTTGCCATTGACCTTTTTATATAACTGATACTCGCCCAAAACTTCTCGATTATGGAGAATCTTCGTCACATAGGAGGGCCACCATCCCTCTTGCCCCTTGTTCGCTTTCCGGGGGCTTTTCGGCTTCCACGCTATTGTGGGGTCTTGATTTAGATCCCTTGTAATCCGTTGGATGCCTTTAGCAGAAAGTCTCTCACGGTAAATCCGTTGGATAATTGCGACCCGTTCCTCCAGTTCCTCGTAATAGGTTTTATCCTGGTGCAGCACTAACCACGCCGGGCATTTTCCGGTGAGTTTCTTTCCACCATTGATGGCTTCAGCCCGCTTCGCTTCCCAGGCTTTACTCAGCCTGAACGATTTCATTTTGCTCTCTTCATGAGCGCGGACCATGATGGATAGACCTACGAACAGGTCACCCATGTTGGAGTTGATGGTTTCTTTTGTATACTCCCTGGCATTGTCAGCGAGTGTGACGATTTTGATGCCATTGCGAATTATTGCCAGGAATTGTTCGAGGGCTTCAGTCAGTTCTTCGCGGGATAACCGGTCAAGGGATTCGACAAGGAGGACACTGCCTTGGGGGATTTGTCCAGCCTTCACTTTTTCGAGAAACTGGCCTAGTGCTCCTTTGGTGACGTGCTTGCCGTGGAAGGCTGATAATCCATGGTCTTCCATTCTCAGGCTGTCGTCGAGCACATAACCATGCGTGCGCGCCCACTCCTCAGATATTTCGATTTGGCGGCGGATACTGTCCCCGTTCTCCTGGTCCGGGTTGGAAAATCTAAGGTACGAAATGGCTATCGGTTGACCTTCCACTACGAATTTGGCGTGGTATTCTGCCTCCATGCTCTGCACCCTTACCTTTACACTGAAATCCTTCCGACCGAGGGTCTATCATCAATGTGGTGTTTCTGGAGCCAGTTGTAAAGCGTCGGTTCCGTCACCCCATACCTGGCGGCGATAAAGTTCTTCCTACTACCGTTCTGGAGCAAGGCAACGATTTCTGGACGGAACTGGTCCAACTTTGACTTCCCCGGACCACGTGGACGACCCAATTTTACTCCTGCCGCCTTCCTTGCGGCCAGTGCCTCTACTGTGCGCATTGAAATCAAATCTTTTTCGATCTCGCTCACAAGGCCCAAAATTGTTACTACCACTTTTGAATTAAGCGAATTGTCGATAGTCCAATTTCCCTTTAATGCGTGGAGTGTTACATCCTTGAGCTTAGCAGTCTCCACAACTTCTAAGATCTGCCTCAAGGACCTGGCGAAGCGGGAAATCTCGCTGACTATGAGAGTGTCACCGGCTTGCAATTGCTCCATCACTTTCCCCAGTTCTCGTTGCTGCCACGGGACGGTTCCGCTGATTGTCTCCTCCACCCAATCTACAGGTCCAAGGCGGCGTTCGTTAGCAAAGTTCAATATCTCTGCTTTGTTTTTTTCGAGATGCTGATCCGATGTCGATACACGAAGATAACCGATCACTCTGGACATTTTTCATACTCCTGTGGAATGATGAACGGCGACTTTGATTGCCGCCCATTAGTTTAAAAATCAGCAGCCTCGAAACTCTTTCTCTGGCAAAGTTCCTTCCAGGTAACGCTTAGTCGCTTCTTTGAGAACCGCACAGTTCCACTGCCCGAGATGCTCTGCTGTCTCCCCTGTTGCTTCCATCATCATTTTGAACTGCGCCTTACTCGGAATTTCAACGTCGATGTTCCGCCATGCGTTGACACTCGTCCAGGGATTATTGCCAGATTTGATGTCACTGGTAAGGAAAACCCGGAGGCAGGCGCTTAGGTATGCCGGGCCATAATCAAAGTCTGGATAGCCTTCACCAATATCCACAGTGTCTTTCTTCAACCAGGCATAGATTCCTTTCAATGGTTTGGTGCCGATAGGAACAGCAAGGATGGGACCTTCCTCGTTGAATTCCGCTTCAGCTTCACAAATCCCGAACTGTTTGAACTCCGCTTCGGATTCTTCCGTGAAATTGATGCCCTCGCGTGAATTTGATACATTGCTAACCGTGATAGTCTCGGAACCTGGACCTCTAGAGCAGATAATCAAATAGTAAAAGTCGAAGTCGTCTATTTTCAACATGCTCTTTCTCCTATTGTTGAGTTAAATCCAGCCCTTGTGACTATTGTTATATGTGGAAATGACTCAATGTCCTACCGGAAAATTAGGAGAAAATAGGGCAAAACCAATTATTTTTAGATACTTGTATAGTGTTCAATAATCGATTACGGCTAAGAGTAGGTGATGAGGAAATGATCGTATTCTCCTGGATGGAGGAACGGTTTTTTTAATGTGTATTGAATGACACAGAAAGAAAAACAGAGGTGCCTGCCGTGGCTTTTTTTCGGCGTGTACCTCACTGGAACCTATCACCAGCGAGAAAAAGATGACTGGCGAAATGGACCAGTTTGTTCTAAAATGTCCAGGTAGGAATAAGCTGACTTAAGGGCTAGGGTAATACTGAACAATGACAGGAGCGACCCATTATGGCCGACCCAAACAACCCACTCTCATGCGCGACGGAGATTCTCAACTCTGAGCTAGGGAAAAATTTGCTGTCACCTGTTACCAAGGAGGTAGGGGAATTTCTCGGCACGATAGCGAATATGGCCCGCTTCTACGCCACCAAAAACATCGAAAAGATCTTCACACTATGGGCAGAATACCGCCAAGGGCGTACAATTGATGCCGAGGCATTCAAGAAAGTCATGCCTCTTCTACCTCTGGCTTCAATGGTGAGTGAAGATGAATTACAGGGAAAATGGGCAGCGCTCATGGAGAGCTTTGTCACAGAAGATAACTGTTTGCCATCGTTCGGACAGACGCTCTCTCAACTACCCCCCGAAGAGGTGCGATATCTCGGCCGGCTTTGGGAGGCTGTCTTGAATCGCAATGATGATTACGTCGTCTCCCTTCAATATCGGTTTGGCAGGAAGCCCTTGTCATACAATAATCTCTTGCAAGTGTTCAACCCGGACATCAACGCCGGGGTCAGTCCTCTGGAGCGGAAACTCTTCAGCGGCCAGTTTACTGACGAGCAGAAGGCCAACTACGATCGTCTCGGTCACGCCATGCTCGTAATTGAGGACCTCATTCGACTTGGCATTATCGATGAGGATCAAGTGGCGGAGCAAACCCCGCCCAAGACTCGCCCTGTATACTCATTTTCGGAGTACGGCGTTTACTTCATGAAAGCCGTTACACTGAAAGGCGATGAGGAAACACGAGACAGTCTGAAGCAGAATCTTTATTAGCTGGACAGTTCCCCGCAATTTGTCTAGTTATGTGTTGGAATGCTTGGGGGTAAAGTCAAATTTGAAAGGTAGGCCCGATCTCTATGGCCGCGTATAAAATTAAGGAACATAACAGGCGCATGCTTAAAGGCCAGTCTAGTACACTTGTTAAAGCAATGTCTGAATCGTTAGTGATAAACCATGGCCTGCATTCACTATTTGAGAAAGGCATAAAAAGACATTCGACCATTATATTTATAGATATATACAATTTTTCAAATACTATATCATCCCTCAAACCAGAAAGAATAAAAGATTTTCTAATGCCATATTATGATACGTGTTTTAAGATCATTTCGGAATATGGTGGTGTGGTAGAAAAGGTAATGGGAGATGGTATTATAGCTATATTTTCAGATTTGTTTAATGAAATGAATGATCATTATAATGCTAATAATGCAATTAATTGTCTACTTGATATAATAAATAAGTATTTCATCTCTCCGGAATATAACTCAAAGGGAGCGGTTCACTTCAGTGAGCCATTCTTTTGTAAAATTGGAAATGAGATGGGATACAAAGAATTTACAGTTATTGGTAATGGGCTAACATATTGTTATAGATTAGAAAGCGCGATAGCTCATTCGGATAGGATTGCTCTGGTAGATACCCAGAGGTCATTTTTTGAAAACAGTAGACTAGGTGAATATTACAGTGAAATGAACAACATACAGTTATCTGGGATAGGTAAGACTTCTGTCCGTTTCTACCATATCGAATCAGAAATCGAAATAACCGAATAGCGATTTGAAACAATGAGGTCCGCATGGCCAGCACATCAACCAAACTGAATGGGGCATTTGAAAAAATACTCACCGCAAACTTGCAACGAGCGCTCGATTTTCAGAAATATGCCGAAGCAAAAAATGCCGCCCTTTTAACCATCGCTTCTGCTTGGGTGATAGCAATTATCAACTTAATCTCTAGCGGAAAGCGGTTACCGGACGGATTAAACACATGCGTTTATTTCGTTTTGCCCCTCTCAATCTGTGCTGGAATTCTAGCAATGATTTCGTTTCTGCCGCGCACTAACTTACCTAAGTTCTTGGGGGGGAAACAGGCCGGGCCGCACCCCAAAAACCTTCTTTATTATGGTGACATCAGTCTGCTGCCCTTAAAAACATTTGAACAGGATATAACAGCGCGGTATTGCACCGTTGCACAAACAGATTTAAGTGCCGATTATATCCATGATCTAATCGTACAGATCAGTGTCAATAGCCTGATAACAATGCGGAAGTTGAAGTTTTTCCGCTATGGAATGATTCTAATTTGTTTGGCAGCTCTTGTTATGCTAATTCCAGTATTGGGATTAGCCATTAAAATGGCCAAGGGTTTGTGGTGAATATTAGCGAATTTGAAAAGGACGTAAGGGAGGAAATCGCTACAATTCTTTCATCCGAATTCAACATAGATGTCACTAAGACGAACTCTGTGCCTCATTCGGATGATAGTGCTATCACTTTTCCAAATTTAGACGAAAAATCACAACGTTCAAAATTCATTGAAACGACGGTTCTTTATGTCGATATGCGTCGCTCAACTGATCTCAGTTTAAAACACCACAGTCAGACAGTCGCAAAACTTTATTCAGCATTCGTAAGGGGTATAATGCGGTGCGCTGATGCCTTCCATAGCGAGGTACGAGGCATCATTGGCGATAGAGTTATGGTTTTGTTTGCCCCTGAGAATTGTTTCGCAAACGCAGTACATACCTCCATACTGATAAACTCCGTTTGCAAGCACGTCATAAACAAACATTTCATTCATGATCAAGTCGCCTTTGGTATTGGCATAGACTACGGAAGAATGCTTGCTACCAAGACAGGGATTCGTCGTCATGGTTCCGCACAGCAAAGCTACCGCTCACTAGTGTGGCTAGGAAGACCGGCAAATATCGCGTCAAAGCTTACGGATAATGCAAACAAGCCGGAGGAAACGGTAACTTTGACAAAAGTCAAAGTTGGTTATGACTATGGATACGGCCTAACATATCAGGATGAATGGCCTCATATCTTTATACAGCAATTCACTCGTAATTATTTGACCGGTAATTACCACCATTGGAACTCTGCGTACAGATCGTTTTATACAGTGCAAGAAAATTGTGTGACCCGAGAAAGTACGCCAGCCATACTGATGACAAAGCAGGTTTATGATGGTTTCCGTTCTGCAAAACCGGACGCCCCTGAGGTAAAAAACGGCTGGTTTAAAGAGATCAATGTAGCGATTCCAGAATATTCCGGGAAAGTGTTTGGCGGTAATGTGATCTATACGATTTTTGAGAAGCCGCCATCTATACGGCTTTTAAGATAGCTGATGGTAAAAAACAGGACAAAATCCCGTACTGTCCATATTCCAAAAACCTCCTCGCTTCCCGCCTTGCTTTCCGGGGTGGACAGCACAGCGGGAACTGGACAATAAGACAAGAAACCGAAAACGTTTTACCGGATACTAAGTTGCAATGCTATTGGGGCCACCTGCTGGAGCCAACCGTTCTTCGCGTCGGCCCTGGAACGTATCGTAAGCAGGGCAGAGATTACGCTACGACACGACATGTTCCTGTTCTCTCAGCATCGCGAGTTAACATATATTAAAATCATTTTCGTTTTGTTTTGCACTTCGGTCACATCGGGATTTCTCACGTTGGCAAGGTCTCTTGAAAAAGAGCAGCAGGACAATCCAGAGTTGACGCCAGCATTCTAGATTGTACACTAGAGCGCGTTATGCACTTTTGCGTAGAGTGGCTTTGGAAGCGCACTCGCAGCCTTCATCTACGTTGGAGAAGGCCTCTTCGGGATTGGCTCTCAGCAAGGCCTTAGCAAAAAGTGCATAACGCGCTTTAGCGTCTGAGTATTTTGGGCCATAACGACCTTGTATACCCCGTCCGGGCCTTCAGGCGTCCGTAGTCCTGTGGACTGGCTTTGAGAAGGAGATTCTTGTGCCGATCCGCATAACTTGCGGAGATAAATGGCTGGGCCATCGGCAAGTCATTGACTGCACTGGGTTTATCATATATCTATCAGGAAGACCGAAGGCGTCTTATGCGGAGCAATCCAATTGTTGTTGTACCGCACCCACAGGAGCCATAGATCATGCTACTCCAGTATCGTGTTCTACCGGCAGTCACCGCATTAGTTAGGGAGAAGGCTCGCTTCCACGCTGGTTCGCTCCGCATCGAATGGGCAGCACAATACCCCCAAGTCTTCGATGAACAGGAGGAGCGGATTGCGGCTAATCAGGCCGGAGGTCACTTTTTCGAGTGGTTCGCAGCAGTTCATCTATACGAGACAACGGGGTGGCTAAGCCTAGTCGAGAGTTATCAGTTTAAGATCCAGAAGTGGAAGCGGAACGTGCTGCAAAAACTTGGCGCGTCCGAATTACTTGAGTTTTTCGATAGCCAGGGAAAGGCAGGTTTTGGTCGCAGGCAAGCTCCAGACCTGCTTGTGTATGCTCCAGACCTATCCGAATTCTACTTTTGTGAAGTAAAAGGGCCAAAAGACCGGCTGCGCCCCGTGCAGATCGAGTATTTCAGAGCCATGGCAAAAGCGGCAGGAGGAAAGGAGGTAGTCATTCTTCCCGTAGAGCTTTCAATATAGTCGAACGCGGCATAACGTTAGTTTCCAGCGGAAAGGCCACCGGCAATTCTCTAAAACCATCGAACGGTGGTTTAAATCCGAACTCTGAAGTAGAATACGCAAATACGGGTCCTCTCTCAAAAGAGGTTCGCATTGGGGCTGGTTTTGGCGAGGCACAAGGCAAATAGGTAGTTGAGGTCAAGCCGGTCCCAACTTGGGTGCAAAGATCGAGTTGAGAGCGTCAGGGGCCTGTAATGTAAAAATCCGGACCGACTTTTTTTATCGAAAGGTCATCAACTCATAAAAAATCGTGAAACGGCAAGAATATGCAGTGGTAGCCTTCTGTTCTGGGTTGCCCCTGAAGTGAACGTCGAACGGAGAACGAGCAGCATGGATACCTTCTTGACACTAAATTCAGCCCATGCTATCGAATGCATGTCAAGAGGCCAATCCGCCGCTTTTCCCAAATCACGTGACGGAATCCTTGGATAGTATACTCAGACCCTGCATGGAGCAAGAAGTTAATGTCAGTTTTTAATGGAAATCCTCCAAAGTCCAAATTTCTCCTCGTTGAACCGATATCCAAGACCCCTTACCCTCCTCTCGGCCTAATGAAAATTGCCTCCATGCTGAAAGATAAACATAAGGGATGCGAAATCTATACACAAGTTGGAAATGGAATACCAGAAAGAATCACTTCTCCAGACAAGATCTTTATAACTAGCTTGTTCACGTGGGATTGTGTACGCCTGATCGAATCAATAAAGTATTACAGGTGGAACTTCTCCGACAGCGAAATTGTTGTGGGAGGTATTGCAGCCTCCCTGCTTCAAGATGAAATCTATTCACTTACTGGAATTAAACCACATATTGGCCTTTACGATGATGCTGAATTTTATCCGCCCGATTATTCGTATGACTTTGGTCGCAGCAACTTAGCTTCAATAACCTTCACAACTCGCGGGTGTGTAAACAGCTGCCCTTTTTGTAATGTAAGAGACCTCGAACCACGCTTCTTTGTGAAACAGGATTGGGAGAAGGACGTAAACATTGACTTCCCATCCATCGTTTTTTGGGACAATAATTTCCTCGCTTCCCCCAACTTTGCCAGGGATTGCCAAAAGATCCTTTCTTTAAACAAACGAATTGATTTTAATCAAGGATTAGACCCACGGCTTTTAGATGAAAAGGCAGCAAAGCAGTTATTCAAAATACATTTAGACCCTATCCGGTTTTCATTTGACGGTATTGGCTATGAAGATGCAGTTGTGAAATCTATTAGGCTTGCTAAAAAATATTCTGGAAGGGAAATAGCCGTATACGTACTCTATAATTATCAGGATACTCCCGAGGAACTTTACTACCGGATAGATTTGCTTAATAGAGAAGGGGCACTTGCATTTCCTATGGAGTATAGGTTCCCATCTATGAAAACTCAGAAGTTGCCAGGTCCTTATTGGAATACTTTTCTGCTTAGGGCATTTAAATTAACGCTTCTCTTTTATTATAGAAAAGGTATGATAACTGAGAGCAGAGAATCCTTCTTGTCTATTTATGGTCACTCTGAAAAAGAGTTCATATCACGCCTTTATGACATATACAACTATGACAAATCAATTAAGAGAGCGAAGAAGAGCAGTGGTTCTCCACCCCTAGGGAGTTGCGTTAATGATTAATAGTGGGTCAATGATTTCTACCATAACTGTTCAGATGAAATCTGGAATACTTAATACAATAGCCAATTCTATATATTCCGATCCGAAAGTTAAAATCAGGGAAGCTGTCGCTAACTCTATGGACAATTGTGCTACATGCTTCATAATCTACGCTGACAGGCCATCATTATCTATATCTCTCATCGACAATGGAAGGGGCATCACCAGCCAAAGGTTCGACGAAATATTTAAGAGCATTGGTTGTGGCATTGAAAAAGCAAACCTATACTCCAACTCATATTTTGGTCTTGGTTTGCTCTCGATTCTAGCATTCGGCCAAAATGCCACAATCATAACCAGATCTGAAGGTGATAATCAAACCATCAAATTGAATATCAAAAGTAGCTCTATTTTTAGTGATGAGATGAGGGAGGAACCTCTGTCAAGCGTGAGTGAGCTGTTGTCTATAAGTGCATCTGATCTTGCGGAGCGAGAAAGATTATCAAATTTGCCCAGAAACGAGATTGAGAGGCTTGTGGGACAATTTCCAGGGAGCTTCACTGAAATAATTCTGGAGGGTATTGACCCGTCTACCTTTGATCTGATCACGTCCGAGGACTTTGAGAACGAACTCAGGAAGACTTTGCCTTTGAAAGTAAGAGATGATGAGCCTTTTCTCAAGAGCATTAAAGATCCATCTTCCCAGGAATGGCTAATCCAGGCAATGAACAACCCGGACTTCTGCCCCACTATTGACGTTTACTTCGGCATCTCGGAAGGAGAACGTGAATTAGCCCAACTCTGGAAATACTTCCCAGATTTCAGAAAGGACCTTCAGATAGGTGCAGCTGACATCGCCTTTGGGGAATCTGAAGGCAAATTTCCAGACGGCAAATCAAAGTTCACTTACTATTATTTGTATTCAACCGATGATTTAGAGGAAAGAGGTAAAACAAATACTGAGACAGGATTTTGGGTAAGAAACAAGAATTTCCTCATAAAGGAAGCGGATTACTTTCAGAGACCAGGCTCAAGAAAAAAGATTATACATGATCCTCTTAAGAACTGGTTATTCGGGGAAATATTTCATCGCGATATGACAAAGTTTTTAATAGTAACTAGAAACGAGTACGTTTGGGAATCTAGTCACTTCCAGTCATTTTACGACGAGATAAGTTCACTCGTGTATAATCTTAACCAGAAATTACGTGATGTTTGGAAGAACAGTCGGGAAGTGGCAGATTCGTTGATAAAGCCATTCGCAGAAATAAGAAGCAATGACAACCCATTTTATCGTTCATACAGAGCTCTTTCCGCAGTAGGAATCATCAAAGAACCTCAAGATACGGACGAAATTCTACAGAAGCTTTCTACCCGGAGAGATCCAGAAATCGAAAGTGATGATAAGCGCATCGACAAAATTCTCGAAATGAGTAATGACATCATAGTGTTAGCTGATGACGCCAGCATGAAAGTATTAATAGATCCCAAAGTAGATCCCCAACTTAAATTTACTAAACACAGGGAAGAACAGTCGAACCGCATTATCGTTCGAATATCGCCTAGTATATTTGCACCAGAAAGAACTACCTTTCTTGGCAGGACGTTTGATATATACTATGTGATGGGAGAACCTAATGCAAAGGGTATTAGTATCAACAACGACACACACACGATCTACGTTAATCCTTTTAATGTAGATGTTTCGAAATACAGTCTGTCTTTTATCGATGTATTTATCGCAGTAGAAGTTGCCGATTTATATTCAGACGATAAGTCGCAGATGAAAAACTACCTCCTTCAACTCTTAGGATTCAAATTAACTCAAAGTACAATTGATCCGAGGAAGTACCTTTTTTCTCTCAAGGATGAGCTTCAAAGAAGGTATGGGAGCGCAGCATGATGCCTCGTTATCACGTCTCCCCATCACCCAAAAACGCTTTACTGATGTTTGTGGATATCGTTGATTCATCCATATATAGCTCAATTCTCGGCACCGTTAAATTCGCCCAAAAAGTGTTACAGTTTCAAGAGCTATTTCTCGAACTAGGAAACCGCTACTTCAAGAATAATCCGCACTTCGAATCCCGGGTCGACTCTTTTTGCCAAATTGAATCCCGTGGAGACGAGGGACAAGTTTTCATTGTCGACCCAAGGGAAAAGGGTGAAGACTTAGTTTACCGAGCTGTTAAATTTGCCTTCGAGTTAAAGGCTAAGCTCAAATTACTGACATCGCAGGACGCCGACCCTGCCCCAAGAGAAATGAGTATAGCTGTTGGTATTCACTATGGCGAAGTGGCCGTGATAACCACTTCGCAATTACAAGACGAAATTTATAGGACGCTCATAGAAAGAATAACGGGATATTCGATCAATTATGCAAAGAGGGTTGAGTCAAGCTCACGTATTGGACGCTTTTCTCACGTGTTTCTGTCAAAAGAGGCTGCAGATCTATTATCTTATACTCCTATTGTGCTTTGCAAGCATCATGCTTCATTGAAGGGTATCCAGGCTAACGAAGAGCTTTATGAAGTGAGAAGCGCATTTCTGAGTGAAATACCATTGCCAAGTCCAGACATCAATGCAAGAAATCAAAATGAGCAATTGGTGACGTATTACACAACAAAGTGCAGTAAGAACGAGTTTCTGAGAGAGCCATGGCTAAAAAGCTTTGTGCTGTCGGTACTGCATACTAAGCTCGATGAAACGAATGGTACTACATTGATGAATGAGAGATTCGAAAGAATATCTCATATGGTTTGGAATAAGCCAACAGAGGATGATCCTATATTACTATATTGGAGAGCACGTGAATGTGAAAGCCAAGATAAATTTTCAAGATCAGTTAATTACCTTAAAGACATCATATCAACATATCCAGCGTTTCTACATGCAAGAATCAAGATTATTGATATGTGTTATCAAATGACTCTAACACGAAAATCAATCGCCAAAGAAATGTTGTTTGTTAGGGACACTGCGGAAGAGTTGCTTGAGAAGTATGACAATTTATTACTTGATAAGGAAAGGGATAAACTAAAGAGTATTTTAATAGAGATTAACAGTAATTAAAGTCCGTTGATTTGTTGTTGTCTGTACTCTGTATACCTTGTTATTATCTGACTAAAATATTTCTATCCTGAACTTTTCTCTCCTTGATGAGAATCCCACATCATGTCAAGATCGGCTTCTCATTTGAATTGGAATATGGGTATTCCAATGAGATGTTGTCTGAACTCACCGCATTTTTTCTCAGAGTTAGACTGTCAAACCTCAATGGCTTCATCAAATGCCTTCAGCAATTCCTCTAACTTACTTACGATTTGGTCACAAGAACGCTCTATCATGGCATTGACCTCAGCTCCCTTCGAGCCTCCGGCCCGCCTAAAGTCTGTCCGAATACCGATTATCTTGCCCCTTCTGAAGGCGTAGTAGTACCCGATCCCCCAAGCGATCCCATCATCCACCTGTGAATGGTCCAGAACGGCAATTACCAGATCGGAGCCTTCGAGATGTGACGTGCACCGGGAAAAATCTCGCGCTTTGCCGATTTCACCTAACGCATTGATTTCCTCCAGGGTAATCAGTTCGTGGGGCCAGATTACCTGTACCTCGCGGCCCATCTCGGCGGTAAAGCTTTCAATTTGCCCCTTCAGTTTCTTCACCCAATCCCGTTCAGCCTGCGAAAAGAGCGGGCCAGCAAGGTTGATTTTCATAATCGCCCTATTTCCAATAGACAGAGGTACAGGCCTGTTGTAGTCTGGTTGGCGTTCTATCAACGATTTCATTCCCTTTATAGCCGCTAATTTGAGGAGTCAAAAATGAAAAGTTTCAAATTACTGTTCATAATGGCTCTACTGGCTGGATTAGTCTCAATCGCCCTCGCCCAACAAACGATCACCTCTGACGATGCAGCCAAGTTCATTGGTCAGCAGAAGACGGTCTGCGGTACAGTTGCGAGCGCTCATTTTGCAACCAAGAGCAAGGGGCAGCCTACTTTCATAAATCTTGATAAGCCCTATCCGAATCAGGTTTTCACGGTGCTCATTTGGGGATCGGACAGAAGCAAATTCGAAAAGCCGCCCGAAACGCTCTATTCCGGGAAAGAAATTTGCGTAACGGGGCTGGTTCAAAGCTATCAGGGGCGTCCAGAAATCATTGTGAAAGACCCGACGCAGATTAAAGCAAAGTAAGGAATAGGGTGCACGGAAATGGCGGCAAGCCTGATTTTTGAGCCTATCACAACGGCCACATGTGAAGTCCTCGCGGGAAAGGAAAGCATCCGCCCTTTAGTGCCTGAATTCACCGATACCTTCCACCAGTTTTTAGTTAGAGACCCCTTTGGGCTTCGGAAAGCTATTGTTCCAGTATTCCTGGAAGACCCTTCGGAAGTCTATGGGATGGGGACCGCGTTCCACGTAGACGGATGGGGAACCATTTTGACCGCTGCGCATGTTATCAACGAGGCCCTGGTCAAGCGGCCAATTAAGGAATCCGACATCCAGGCTGGGTGGCTTAAACCTGAGCAGTTCGAAAAACGCTTGTTTCTCCTTCCTGGGCAAGGATTAGTTTATGGGACAGGACCAGCCGCTACAGCTCCAGCTGATAGAGGATACCTAGTCCTCAAAAAGTCGGATAACCCGCTCCGCTACGGTGAATTTGAAACTCTTGCAGATATTGCGACTTTACAGGTGTCGTTTTTGCCGAATCAGGAAGCGATTTCAACGTTACCAGTACGTTTATCTGGCAGACTTCCTCAGGTCGGGGAAACAGTCTTGGCCGTTGGATTTCCTGAACTGGTCTGCGAGCCAGTTGATGACTTGAATCATTTTATATCCGAAGGAATGTATGGGGCCTATGGGCAGGTTATCAAACTGCATCCGAAAGGGACTGACAGAACGAATCCGACACCCGTAATTGAGGTCGAGGCTAACTGGCGTAACGGTATGAGCGGGGGGCCTGTGTTCAATCAGAAAGGAGAAGTAGTAGGAATCGTAAGCCGTGCCCTTGATCCCGACGGCGATAATATGGGACACGGTTACGCCGCCTGCTTCCAACTTATGCCTTGGATTCGGAGATTTCTCCCAACTGTTGATCCCTGGAATCCAGGCTGGAGATTGGGCTGGGGAGTGATGAAATCAAGTCCTTTGTATTTGGCAGGCTTTTTTGGCTCAGAAGGAATGGCGCATGAATATGCAAAGACTTTGGGAGCAGATTACGAGGTGATTTTTGGTTCCAATCGAATCGGTACTGATAAATGTCGTTTCCCTATTGGAAACTAAGTTGAGGGGATAATAAGTACTTAGGATGGATCATGCCTGCGAAGAAGAGAATCCCCATAACTATTGGACTGGCAGTCTTTCTATTTATCAGTCTTCCGGGTATTTCCAAAGCATGGCACGACGAAACCCACCTCGCCGTCGCCAAAGCAGCCGGATACCAGAAATGGTACAATGCCGCCGGTCCTGACATTGCGAAGCTGAAAGCCGGAAACAAAGAAGGGTTCAACCATTATTCGAATAATTCCCAAGGAACCGTTGTAACTCCCAAGATGATTCTGGATCAGGTTAACCGGTACAATGACCCCGCTGATGAGGCCGGACATCTTTACGGGGCTATCGTCGCTTCTCTGCGGGATTACAAATCGGCTAAGGTAGAAGGGAAATATGGGGAATATCACCTTGCCTATTGTGTCCATTATATCGGCGATCTTTCAATGCCGCTCCACAATACGTTGTACGATTCATTCAACCGGCAACACCATACAGTCATGGATGGAATCGTCGAGGATGAGGTATTGAATCATCTGGAGCGGATCAAAATCTATCCTGTTCAGATCAAGTCCGAAGACGATTTGGTGAGGGAGATAGCAAGGATAGCGAACCTATCGATGAAACTGGGCTACCAGCTTGAAGCGGAGAACCGCCCTTTGACCAAAGAGGAAGCTTATGCTCAACTTGGACACAGTGCTTCGCTTCTGAAGGCTATCTTGGATTACGTGCGTTAATGGACGCTAAACCTTTTTGGCCGCAAGCCGATAGTAAGCTTGAGTCAAGATGCCCGTCTTGTGAAGAACCGTAGGAGGTAACCTGGATGCCCCAGATATTCGATAACATCGAGAAACATCTATTGGTTGCCTTGTCTGCGGCGATGGGATTGTCGGAACGGGCAGACTTTTGTGTCGGTTACTTCAACCTGCGAGGCTGGCGGCAGATTGATTCGCTCGTTGAGCAATGGGCTGGCGGCGACGGCCACTGTTGCAGGCTTCTCGTAGGAATGCAGAAGTTGCCTCAGGATCAGCTTCGATCCGCGATGAGTGTCCTGAATTTAGAGGACCAGATCGACCAGGCAACAGCCATTATGCTGAAGCGAAGGCTCGCACAGGACTTCCGCGACCAGCTCATGATCGGTATTCCATCCAATGAAGATGAAGCAGGACTTCGCCGACTGGTCGCCCAGATCGCTGCCGGAAAACTCGTAGTTAAGCTGTTTCTCCGCCATCAACTCCACGCGAAGCTGTATCTGCTTTTCCGACAAGACCCTCTCAATCCCAAGATAGGCTATTTGGGTAGCAGCAACCTCACGCTCGCCGGGCTCTCGAAGCAAGGAGAACTCAACGTGGATGTGCTCGACCACGATGCCTGCGACAAGCTGGGCACGTGGTTTGATGACCGTTGGAACGACCGGTTCTGTATAGACATCTCCAAAGAGCTTGTCGAGATCATCGACAATAGTTGGGCACGCCGGGAACCGATCCCGCCTTATCACATCTACGTAAAGATGGCATTTCACCTGTCCCAGGAGGCCAGAGCCGGTCTAAGCGAATTCCGCATCCCCAGCGACTTCGGGAATAAGCTGTTCGAATTCCAAGTTGCCGCAGTAAAGATTGCCGCTCACCACCTTAACAAGCGGGGCGGGGTAGTGATTGGCGATGTGGTAGGCCTCGGCAAAACGCTCATGGCCACGGCCTTGGCGCGAATTTTCGAGGATGACCACAATGTCGAGACGCTCATCATATGTCCCAGGAATCTTGTTAAAATGTGGGAAGATTACCGGCAGCAATACCGCCTCCGCGCCAGGGTCTTATCCATCACCCGAGCGCAACGCGAACTCCCGGACATGCGCCGTTTCCGGCTGGTGATAATCGATGAAAGCCACAACCTTCGCAATCGCGAAGGCAGTCGCTATCGGGCCATCGCCGAATACATTAGCGCCAATGACAGCCGTACCATTCTGCTCTCAGCCACGCCGTACAATAAGACCTATCTCGACCTTTCCAACCAGCTTCGGCTCTTCATCGACGAACAAAAAGACATCGGCGTACGTCCGGAAAGACTGCTACGGGAACTGGGCGAAACCGAGTTCATCCGGCGTCATCAGTGCCCAATACGCTCTCTGTCGGCATTTGAAAAAAGCGACTACGCCGACGATTGGCGGGATCTGATGCGGCTTTATCTGGTTCGTCGCACACGGAGTTTCATTCAGGAAAACTATGCCAAGTTCGATCCTCTGCGGCAGCGTAAATACCTGGAGTTTGCCGACGGTACATTGTCGTATTTCCCTGACCGGGTTCCCAGAACGGTGAAGTTCGAAATCAGCGAGAAGGACCCGAACGATCAGTATGCACGCCTTTTCGCCGACGATGTGGTTCATACGGTCAACAGCCTGACCTTGCCACGCTATGGGCTGGGAAATTATTTGAAGCCCTCGCCTCACAAGCCGCCCACCACAGACGAGGCAAGAGCGCTAGCCGATCTGTCCCGAGCCGGTACACGCCTCAAGGGATTCTGCCGCACTAATCTTTTCAAACGATTGGAGAGCAGCGGTCACGCCTTCATCTTGTCCGTGGAACGTCACATCCTGAGGAACTTTATTGTCTTGCATGCAATCGAGGAGGGATTGCCCGTGCCCATCGGCACCCAGGACATGGGCCTGCTCGACACATGGGCAAATGACCAGGACAGCGATTTGTGGGAACCGGCCACGGACAGCGATGACAACGGCGCTGCCGCCGATCTTGGCCAGAGCATGAAGCCAGCCCTGACCGAGAAGGATTTTCGAACACGAGCGGGCGAGGTGTACAAAACTTACTCCACCCAATTCCGGCGTCGCTTCAAATGGCTGCGCCCGGAGTTGTTCGGCAATGCACTGACAAAGGATCTTGCGAAAGACGCGAATGCGCTGATGGTAGTGCTCCAGCATGCGGGGTCGTGGGATTGCCACAAAGATACCAAGTTCCAAGCCCTCCTGACTCTGATCACAGAACAACATCCCAAGGAAAAGGTGTTGGTCTTTTCACAGTTTGCGGACACGGTGAATTACCTGGAGGAGCAATTGAAGGCTCGTCAAGTATCCGCTCTTGCCAGCGCTACAGGCAATACCGAAGACCCGACGAGCGTTGCCTACCGGTTCAGCCCAGTGAGCAACGACAAGCGCAAGCTGGTGAAGCCGGAGGATGAGCTGCGCGTTGTACTCGCCACGGACGTCCTCAGCGAAGGTCAGAACCTCCAGGACTGCGCCGTCATCGTCAACTACGATCTGCCATGGGCCATTATCCGTTTAATCCAGCGTGCAGGTCGTGTGGATCGCATCGGCCAGCAGTCCGACACCATACTCTGTTACTCGTTTCTGCCTGCCGATGGCGTGGAGCGGATCATCCGTCTTCGCTCCAGGGTGCGCCAGCGCCTCCGCGAAAACGCTGAAGTGGTAGGAGCTGACGAGACATTTTTCGAAGATCAGGATGACGATCAGGCCGTGCGTGATCTCTTCACCGAAAATGCCGGTATCCTCGACGGTGAGGAAGATACCGAGGTAGACCTTGCCTCCTATGCGTACCAGATTTGGAAGAACGCTATCGACCAGAACCCGCAATTGGAAAAGATCATTTCTTCGATGCCCAATGTGGTCTACTCCACGAAAGTCCACAAGCCTACTGGTGACCAACCAGAAGGGGCGCTCGTGTATCTGCGGACAGCAGAGGGGAGTGACGCCATGGCATGGATCGATAAGGACGGCAATAGCGTGACGGAATCACAGTTTGCCATCCTGAAGGCGGCTGAGTGCAAGCCCGGTACTCCCGCCACGCCGCGCCACGAGGCTCACCATGAAATGGTCGCCACTGGGGTCAGGCTAATAGTTGAGACGGAGAAATCGGTTGGAGGCCAACTCGGTCGCCCCTCCGGCGCGCGTTTCCGTACCTACGAACGTCTTAAGGCTCACGCCGAGGCCATCAAAGGAACGCTCTTTGCCGATCCAGAGCTTCTAAGGGCCATCGAGGACATTTACAAGTATCCCTTGCTCCAGTCAGCCACTGACACGCTCAACCGACAATTAAAGAGCGGCATCTCCGACCAGACCCTCGCCGAGTTGGTGATTTCGTTGCGCCAGGACGCCCGCCTGTGTCGAATAACCGAAGATTTTGAAACGACCGAACCGCAGGTGATCTGCTCCATGGGCCTACGTAATCCCGATGAAGGAGTCAGTTCGTGAAGATTGATGTAGCCGCAGTACGCAAGTGCCTCAAGTCCTTCGAGTTCCAAACGCTGTTCCGCGAACACTTGGGCTGGGACAATCACCAAGCCCGGCTCGACATCCCCGTAGACGGCAACACCATTTGCCTTACCGCAGTGGCGCAGAAGCGCGGCTTCGTCGCCTTCGTCTGTCCAACGATCTATGATCGATCAGTGCGCCTTAAGATCGACCGCCAGGTTACCAGGACCGCCCGCGAGCACTTCGTCATTTACACCGATCATGAAGCGGGCCGTCAGGTATGGCACTGGGTCCGGCGTGAACCAGGGAAACCCCTAGCCAGCCGCGACCACCGCTTCGATACCCGTCAGTCGGGCGACCCGCTTATCCAAAGGCTGGATCAGATCGCCGTTAGTTTGGAAGAGGAAGAGAGCATAACTGTTGTGGATGTCGTCGGACGGGCCAGGTCCGCCTTTGACGTCGATAAGATCACGAAGAAGTTTTACGACCGTTTCAAGGCCGAGCACACTGCCTTCCTCAAGTTCATCAAGGGCATCAAAGCCGACGCCGACCTCCATTGGTACACCTCGCTCACGCTCAATCGCCTCATGTTCGTGTACTTCATCCAGAAGAAGGGATTTCTCGACGGCGACATTGATTATCTGCACAATCGCCTCCAGATGGTTCGAGAGGTCCGGGGCAGGGACAAGTTCCAGACCTTTTACCGTTATTTCCTGCTCCGCCTGTTTCACGACGGTCTGGGCAAGTCACCCGACGAGCGCAAACTTGACCCTGTCATGGAGAAGCTCCTCGGCAAGGTGCCCTTTCTCAACGGCGGGTTCTTTGAAGTCCACCAACTCGAAGAGCACAACCCGAACATCGACATCCCTGACCAGGCCTTCGAGAAGCTCTTTGGATTTTTCGACCAATACCGCTGGCACTTGGACGAGCGGCCCCTTCGCGCCGACAATGAAATCAACCCCGATGTGGTGGGCTATATTTTCGAAAAATACATCAACCAGAAGCAGATGGGCGCTTATTACACCAAGGAAGACATCACTGAATACATCAGCAAGAACACCATCATCCCTCTTCTCTTCGATGCCGCCGAGAAGAAATGTCCGACCGCTTTCAAACCCGAAAGCTCTCTGTGGGCGCTGCTTCGCGACGACCCTGACCGCTATCTCTACCAGGCCCTCAAACACGGCGTGATTTGCAACGACGGTTCCATTGTCCCCGAAAGTGAACTTCCCGATTTCGTTCGGATCGGCATGCACGACCCCACAGCCCGCATGCACGACAAACGCTACAACCTTCAGCAAGCTCCGGCAGGCGGCTCTCTCTGTTTGGTCACTGAAACCTGGCGCGAATACGTCAATCGGCGCACCCGCTGTCTGGATATCCGCGGGAAGCTCAAAAAGGGTGAGGTCTACCAGATAAACGACCTTGTCACCCTGAATCTGGACATCTGGCAATTTGCCCGTGATGCGATTGTCACCAGTGAAGGTCCGGAACTACTCCGCGCTTTCTGGCAGGCCATCGAGAAGGGCACAGTGCTCGACCCCACCTGCGGTTCCGGCGCGTTTCTCTTCGCCGCGTTGCGCATACTTGAGACCCTTTACAGCGACTGCCTGGAACGTATGGAGCGCTTTGTCGAAGACCTCGCGGGCAAGCCCCACAATACCGAGCAGTTCAGCGACTTCAAAAAGATCCTCGCCCAAGTTGCCAAGCACCCTAGCGAACGCTACTTCATCCTCAAGTCCATCATTATCAACAACCTCTTTGGTGTGGATATCATGCAGGAGGCAGTCGAAATATGCAAGTTGCGCCTCTTTCTTAAACTCGTGGCCCAGGTTGAGAAGGTGGATCAGATCGAGCCGTTGCCCGATATGGACTTTAATATCCGCGCTGGGAACACTTTAGTTGGCTACGCTACAGAAGTACAGTCCCGCAAGGCATTCACCCAGGACGCAAGCGGTCAGATGAAAATCGTGGTCGGTGGTGCGGCGACTGCCTATCGTCGTTTCGAAGAGGACGCACTGGCTGTTGATAAGATCTTTCAGCAGTTTCGAGCCCAGCAGACCACACATGGAGGCAAGGTTACATATCAAGATAAGCAGGAACTGCGCCGCCGCTTGCAGGATCTTGACACACAGTTGGACCGCTACCTGGCCACTGAGTACGGTGTCTCGGCAAACAAATACAAATCCAAAACCGCCTACGAAGAAGCCTTTGCTAAGTGGAAAGCAAGTCACCTGCCTTTTCACTGGTTCGTGCAGTTTTACGGGATAATGCACAGCGGCGGATTCGATGTGATCATCGGGAATCCGCCGTATGTGGAGTTGAAGCAGGTCATGAATTATCGATTGACAGGATACACTTGCGAGAGCGCAGGAAACCTATACGCCGTAGTGCTTGAACGGTCCTTCGCGCTGAGGCTTGCGACAAGCCGAATGGGATTCATTGTGCCGGTATCGTCTGTGTCGACAGATCGTTACGAACCCTTACAGAAACTGCTATCAAGCTGCTCGCTCCACTACAGCTCATTCGATGATCGGCCTTCGCGTCTCTTTGATGGCCTAGAACATATTCGACTTACCATTCACCTCATTGGCGGGCGTCTCAATGAGCATTGCTTACAGTCTACATGCTATAATAAATGGAATTCAGAGGAACGAACTCTGCTTTTCCAATTACTGAGCTATGCGTCTGCTGCACCTGCTTTCGTGTCTGGTTCGATGCCAAAATTCTCTTCAGTAGTTGAAAAAGGCATCACTCGGAAACTCCAGGCGGACAAGAAGACTTTATCCCATTTCTATGCTAAATCAAAACAGCACTATGTATATTACTCTCGGAAGGTTGGATATTTCCTTCAAGTGCTCGACTTCTCTCCTGACGTGCGGGACGGACGTGGGAATCGCCGTGCCCCTAGCGAGTTCAAGGAACTGACATTCCGTGATCCAGGACTAGCAAGATGCGCTCTCGCCTGTCTCAATGCGAACCTATTTTATTGGTTTGTCACTGTTTTCTCGGACTGTAGGCACGTAAACAAACGAGAAGTCGATGCCTTCCCAGTAGATCTCAAAAGACTCTGGGGAGGTGCGCAAGGCAAACCCCTTTCCGCTCTCTCCACTCACTTGATGAGTGAACTTGATGGGAATTCTGAAAGACGCAAGATGACTTTCAAACACGATTCACTTACGGTGCAATGCATTTTCCCCAAGCATAGCAAGAGCATCATTGACAAGATCGAAACTGTACTGGCCAAACACTACGGCTTCACGGATGATGAACTCGATTTCATTATCAACTACGATATCAAGTACCGCATGGGACGGGATAACGGCGGCGATGAGGATGAGGCATGAGAACCACCCAGCTATTTTAGTGCATTTTCAACCGCCACCAACAGCTCCCGCATTGAAAAGGGTTTTTCCAAATATCCGTCAAACCCTTCCCCTCTCAAATTATCGGGGTTGCCGCTCATGAGGATTACAGGCAATTGGCCGAAGTGTTCCCGAACGTGTTGCCGGACGTGCTCACCGGACATAGCCCCCATTTCCATGTCCGTGATTACCATATCCACGATCTGCGAGTTCAGCTTGCCAACGGCTTCCTCTCCAGAGCGACAGCCTATTATACTGTGCCCGGCGCTGGAAAGCTGACAACCTACCAAATAAAGCTGCATTTCCTGATCGTCAACAACCAAGATTTTCATCTGGATTTCTCCATCGAAAATGAGTCTTGAATTCGAGCGAAGAAAATCAGTACTGATCGGGCTCAAGGATGCAAGTGCTGGAACGATCCGCTTCCGTAATCACCCACACCTTGCCCTTGGACTGATCGGCTTCATCGATCCAATAGGCACTGAGTATCCGAAAGCCTTCGCGCACTGAAAGGTTGTTCTCCTCTTTATCGGCTTCCGAAAGTTCGCCCCAATCACCGGACAAGTGACGGGCAAGTATTTCGAGCACACGTTCCGGTGCCAATTTTTGGAGCGCCTCAGGAGTTCCGACGACTTGACCAGGCTGAAAAGGCATCTTCTTCAATGTTCAATCTTCCCTGAATTGAAAGGGCGGCCCGGTAAAAGCGCCGCCTCAAAAATTGACTTTAGCAAGGCATCTGCTACCTGTTACGTTTCGAAGAAGCCGTTGTCCCGCTCTCTCTGAGTTGTTTCGTTACGATTGTCGTCGGACTGCTCAATTTCCCGCCGCCATGATTCCTGAAGCTCGTTTTCCACCGCGAGGGCAGAAACTAGGCGCATGCTGTCCATAAGTTCTTGATTGTTGCCGAATAGACCAATGTGAAAACAATGTGGAAGAAACATATTGTTCCCCTTTCTCTCATGGTTGTGTAGGTTCCCCATAGGAAAGGCGGTTCCAATGGTGGAACCGCCCAGATCAAGCCTACTCACCCGCTTGTTCGGGTTGTAATCCGTCTGTCGGTGCCTCCGTTAAAACTTCCACTGGAGAAGGCTCCGCAGAGGCCTCCTGAACTTTATCCGCGATAGGAGCTTGGTCCTTGAAAACAACCCTGCCGTCGGGGAGTTTGATTACCGGCCTGTCCTTGAAGAAGGTGTATCGGGCGTTGAGCATGTCGGTCAAAAAAGTTTGGCAGCCGCCTTTGGAAACTGTGGGCCATTTCTCTAGGATAGTCTTCAGCAGGATTTTTCTATCCTGCGGTTGTTCCAGCACCTCGGTGAGGTAGAGAATATAAGGGCGACGGTCAACTTTCGGCTTCTTTGGTTTCTCGACGGTTTGTTCCACTGTTTCCTGTCCGTCTGTTACAACCACCTGACTGTCAACTACTTGACTTTCGCCCTCAGTGGAAACCGCCTGGTCTTCCGCCTGGCCTGTCAATCGGCGTTGAAAACTGACCCACTTTAGGCATCCAAAATTGACCCACCCCTTGTAAGTAATTCGTTTAAAACACATCCCTGAGCCAGAGGTTAAAGAGGCCATCCCCTCGCCGT
>JBEKPW010000086.1:0-26741 GCA_049520315.1 Syntrophobacteraceae bacterium | reverse complement strand
AGTTCGGCGAGAAGACGGGTGAAGGCTGGTACAGCTACAAGAAATAACCGATTTTATTAGCGCATAAATTGAGCACCTTCCGGCTTGCACGATCCGGGAGGTGCTTCTTCCCCAAGATTCCTGTTCGGGAAGTTGATAACACCCTCGAGAGATTCATCTCCTTCATCGGGTTTTACCCCATTCATCACTTCCTCGAAGGGAATGGAACAACTGTTATTGACAAGTGCGGTGTAAATCACATATTTCAGCTTCCGCCAGGCAGGCAGCGCCGAATGCAGCCGTGATGCGGGGTTCCCGTGGTACGAAGATCTTGATACCTAATGCATGGCCTATGGCCTGAACCAGGCCGGCATCCTCGCCGCATCCTCCCGTCAAAACGACATCGGGCTCTATCTTCAGCCTCTTGACGAGCATGCTCACCTTCGAGGCCATGGCGCGATGGACCCCGGCCAGAATGTCCCGGGGCTTAGCGCCCTCGGCGATTCGCGAAACCGTTTCAGATTCGGCAAAGACGGCACAGTTGGTAGAAAACTCAACCGGTTTCTCCGACTCCATCGATAGCGGACCGATATCCTCCAGCTTGACCTGAAGGATACGAGCGATAATCTGCAAAAAACGCCCGGAACCCGTGGCGCACTTCTCGCTCATCAGGAAGTCGGCGACCCGTCCCTGCGGTGTAATCCTGGCAACCTTCGTAAATTGCCCTCCGATATCGATCACCGTCCGGGCGGAAGGAAACAGGACATGGGAACCCATTGCGTTGCAGGTGATATCCGATACCTGGCGTGCGGAGAACGGACTGCTTCCCCCACCCAGACCCGTTACGATAATGCCGGAAAGCCGATCGAAGGCGATTCCCGTCCTGGCAAGAACGGCGTCGATAACCTTCTGAGTTGTCTCACGATAGTTGCCGCCCGAAGCGGCCACTTCCGAGGCCAACAATTTCCGCCTGCTGAGGAGGACCGCCTTGACCGAAACGGAGCCGACATCAACCCCGGCAAAATACCTTGCACCTTTGCTCATTTGAAAAACGTTACGCCCTCCATCGCTCTTTTATGATCGCGCCGCATTCCCCGGCCAAAAAAGTCCCGGCCCAGAAGCGCCGCGCCGAGGGCGCCGGTGAGAAACGGATCCGGAGGAAGGATGACCGGGAAACCAACCTTTCTCTCAATAGCCCTGACCAAACCGATATTCTTGGCGCCACCGCCCGTAACCACAACATCTTTCTCGATTCCAAGCTGGCGCACCATATTGACGACACGGCCCGCAATGGCTTCATGAAGACCTGCAACAATCTCAGGGATCGCAGCCCCTTCGGCAAGCTGCGAGGTTACCTCGTGCTCGGCGAACACGGTACAGGTATTGGAAATTTTCACATACGTTTCCGCCCTCAAAGACAGCTCCCCCATATCGGCGAGTTCGATACCCAAGGCCTCGGCGATCACCTCCAGGAAGCGGCCCGTACCGGCGGCGCATTTATCATTCATGACAAAATTCGAAACCTTCCCCTGCCTATCCAGTTTTATGCCTTTGCAATCCTGCCCGCCGATATCGATGATTGTCCGCACCGTCGGCTGCAGCACCCTGACCCCTCGTGCATGGCAGGTGATCTCCGTAATCTGTTTGTCAGCGAAGGGAACGTTGATCCTGCCATACCCCGTCGCCACCACAAAATCCAGGGACTCAAAGACCAGGCCGGCCTTCTTCACCGCCGCATCCACCACCTGAAAAGCCAAGTGGCGGTGTTCGGCACCCGTGGGACCGATGACCGACGAAAGTATATCCTCCTTCTCACCCACGATGACCACCTTCGTCATCGTAGAACCTATATCGATGCCGGCAAAAGGCATGACTACCTGTTTTCCTCGTATGACAGACTTGTTAACAACAGTAACCGATCATTTGGCGCAATGCCCTTCTAGGCATCCCTGAGCGATGTAGTTCGCGCATCGCGGCTCACGAGCGATTCGATAAATGCGCCGATCTGGGCCTTCCACTGGGCCTCTGAGTAATCCCGCAGGTCCACCATGTCGGAGATGAGCTGCATCATCGGAATGTCGGTGTACTGCCCAAGCAGCGTCTTCAGGTGTATCTGCCCCACGGTCATCGCGCGGCAGGACCGGCAGGCGTGGAAAACTACGCCGTCGATCCTGTAATCCTCGACCATCCCTAATAGCCTTTCAACGGTCGGATTGCCGCTGTTGGCCCTCGCGCTGGCATGGCGTTGCGTAAAGCGAAGAAATGCCCGCCATGCAAGATATTCCACAGGGTCCTTGATGTGTGAAGGCACCTCCACCGGATCATATCCCCGATAAACATTCTCGATCACAAAGACAGACCCGAAGCTTTCAAAATAATTGAAAATCCAGAGCGTATGCCACGGGGGCAGGCCGCCGCCGTAAAGCAGACGGTACTTTTCATCGGCAACGACGCCGATCTTGTTCTCCACCTTGTATTTGACTTCATCGTAAAGGGCCTGATAGAAATCCACGGCGGTCTGTGTGCCGGAATAAAAATGGCCGGCGACCATGATGCTGAAGTGGTCCTGCGTCGGCATGGGACCGGGAATCGCAACGCGCAGCCGGTCGATGTCGTACCAGAGCTGCCATGCCTTGTCGCTCAGGCGGATCGCCTCCCAAAGGCGCTCTTTGTCCATCTTGTGTCCCGTCTGCTGCTCCAGAAATGCGATCAGGCCATCGAGCTGCTCCTTCTGGTACCGGATGTAATGATCACGCACCTTGACCAGGTCGGCATCGGGAGGCGGTCCTACGACATCGATGCTGTAGGTCGGCACCTGCAGGTAGCGCCCGGCGGCCTGGTACCATTTGAACCGTGGATCGCACACGGCGCTGCTCCCCAGCATCATATCCGGTTTGGGCATGCCCCCGTCAGGGGCATTCTCCGGAATGCCCCCGAGGTCCCGCCGCATGCTGTCAAAACCCAGGCCGATCCTGGCATAGCTGCATAACACTTGCGAATAGCCGTCCTCCTCGGCCTTGAGCAGAAACCGGTCCATATCGCGTTTGGCGGCGCACAGGCCGGCGTAATTCTCTGTCGGGACAGGAACAATATCCATGGCCCGCACGATTTCATCGTACTGGGACGACACCATGAAATAGGCCACCTTCTTGCCCTGCTCCTTTGCCTCATGAGCGGCCTGATAGATGTTTTTCACCAGGCCCCGCACCTTCCGGGCTGTTTCTGTGCCCTTGACGGCCGTTGTTTTTATCTGATTTTTCTCTTCCATGCGTCCTATCCTATCATTTCAATGAATGCCTGTATCCGAGTGCGGAGCTGCCCGATGGTCGAAATCGAATAGTCGTCCTCGATCATCAGGACCGGCATGCCCATACCGCTCAGGTATTCCCGCAGGTCGGGCCCCTCCAGTTCGCACGTATCGCAATAACGGACGATGTAAAAGATGGCGCCGTTTGCTTGCCACTCCCCGATAAACCGGGCGATGTGTCCATAGCGTTTCTCCAGGTCTTTCTCGCGCGTTTCCGTTTTTGGAACATTGCTCCGGGGGCAATGCGTACCCATATAACGGCTTACGATGCCCTCAAGCGGATCTTCAGTCTCCGGAACATCGTCCCAGAAGGATCTCGTCCCCGTGCAGAGGTCATCGACTACAACCTGGGCCCCGCTTTCCTCAATAAGCCTGATAAAGGCCACATCGTCTATCTCGTTACCCCAGACAAAAATACGGGGCTCTCCCGTTCTCTGCGGCCGCGGGCGACTCCTGACTTCCGCAATAAAATGCTCGACCAGATCGATATGCTCCGAGGCCGGAATCCCCATGCCCGCCACAAGTACCTTTGTAACCTCTGTTCCCGAAACAGGCGATGGGTCCCCTTTCCTTAAGACATACAGCTCCCGAAGCGCCGCCCGTCTTCGGTTATATAGCACGACAGCCTCGCGGAGCTTGTCATTTTCCATCTTTTGGCCCGACCAGTCCTCCAGACATTCTATAAAGTACCTCAATTCCTCATGGTAAAACGTCTCCGAACTCCGACCCTGCATATGAGGCACATTAATGTAATGGTTAAAAGAAGAGGGTTTGTGGTGCCGCCAGATATGGTACATTCGCTCTAAAGTGTCGCAACTGTGCGGTGCCACGAATCCGTCCAGAAAATCGTATTCCCCTCTTAACGCCAGATTGAAGCAGCTCCGGGCAAATGGACACGCCGTCGGCTCGATATAAGCGTCCGCCTCATCAATCGCGATACTCTGGTTCCCCTGGATGCGGTATGGCACCATGTCAAAGGCGGCGATGATTTCATCGGGCACGTAGCAGCAGAAATATCCTATCACCTTTCTGCCGCTCTCATGCAAAGCCCTCGCACGCTTTCCCCGCTCCTCGTAATAGCCCTCCATCTCCTGCATCGCCGTCATGTATCCCTCTCCTCGTATGACAGACTTGTTAACAACAGTAAGCGATCATTTGGTGAAATGCTCTGCCGGACTCCCTTAACGATATACTTCGCGTAGCGTGGAAGGCATCTCGCCGCCATTCTCGACGTTCTCCCCGATCTGTCAATGACCAGAGACGGGGCCGTCAGCGGGATGTCTGGAATATCCCGGCGCCGGGGGACACCTTGTTCGCTCATTTTTCAAAAATCCGCAAATCACAGACCTTTCAACACCAAGATCAAACAGGCCGCTGCGGAAACCAGGCCCCAACCGACAAGATACAGCAGTCCACTGGTATAGCTTCCAGTCGCACCTATTAAAAAACCGATTACCACAGGCGCCAATCCTGATATGCCGTTGGCAATTCCGTTCATCATGCCCGCGCCGGCTCCGACGGCTTTAGCAGGCACAATCTGCTGGAGAAGAGACCAGCCAGCCGGCGTGCTGATCGCCAGCGAGCCGATGCCTGCGGAAATCAACAGTGCAGCGGCCAGGTTGCTCTCGGTGTAGGCGCCAAGGTAAATGCACACAGAAGCACCCAACAATCCGACCATCGTGAAAGGCGCCCGTCGTCCAGCTTTATCCGAAGCGTGGCCGGAAAAAATGTTGATAAAAAAACAGATGATGTAGGGCAGAGAGGCAAGCGCACCCATAGCTGCCCAGTTGAAACCGCGAGCGTTTTTCAGATACGACGGCAACCAGGCCATTGTACCCCACCAGATCGAAGTCACACCTGAGTAAAAAATCACGACAAGCCAGAAACGGTAGTCTTTTATAAAGACCTTCATGTTCTCCCAAAGGCTTGCCTGTGCGAGTTTACCCTCGGCTTCTATTTCCTCCTTAAGCGCCGCTTCAACGTAGTCTCTTTCGGCGGTATTGATCCTCCGATGCAGATATGGGTGATCTGCCGTAAACAACCAGACTAAAATAAAAGGAATCACGCCCAGCGCAGCAAGGAAGAAGAAATTGCCCCGCCAACCCAGGGCCGGTATCATCCATGTGAATAAGGGCATCGCGATCATCGGGGCGAGACTGAGGCCGACGAGCCACGTGGCATTCGCTTTGCCCCGTTCATTGGCCGGAAACCAGTTTTTCACAAACTTGCTTTGCATCGGCCAATGCAACGATTCGCCAAACCCCAAAAGGGCCCGGGACGAAATCATTACCAGGAAGGTCCCGGCAAGACCTCCGAAAATGCAGGCTGCCGCCCACAATACGATGGATATCAGCATGGCCTTGCGCGGCCCGAGCCAATCTCCTATCGGACTGAATATTATATTACCCAGGCCGTAACAGATCAAGAACGTCGTCATTAAAGAACCTTTGGCCACGGGATCGTTTGCAATTCCCATTGCCTTGAGAAAGGACCCGTCGACAATCAAAACCGAGACATTCACGCGGTCAATATATGCCACAAGCAATGTTACCAGAAGTATCAGCGCAAGTTGATGCCTCACATGCGTTTGCTTTCCGATCGCTGGAGCCATTGCCGCTGGATAGCTCATTTGTGCTCTCCTTTTTTCAATGCATTTCATTGATGGACACGCAGTTCTTCTTGATCCGGTTACTTGCCTCCCGTATCCTTTCCCTGCAACCGCAGCCGGTCGATTTCCTGCTTTTGCAGTTCCGTATAAGCGATCTTCCCCACCCTGGTAAGCGGGAGGGAGTCGCGGAATTCCACCTCCCGTGGACAGGACCACTTGATCAGGTTTTCACGGCAGTGATCGATCAGGGCGTTCCCTTCATCCGGGCCCGCCTTGGTCTTATCCTTCAGCACGACGAAGGCCTTGACCCGCTCCACCTGGGTCTCGTCGGGAACCCCGATTACGCAGGCATCCCGGACGTCTGGATGGTTATAGAGAACAGCCTCGACCTGGGCAGGATAGACATTCATGCCCGACGACTTGATCATCCTTTTCAACCTCAGCTTGAAATAGAAATACCCGTCCCTGTCCATCGTGAAGATATCACCGGTATGGAGCCAGGTCCTTCCGTCGTCATGCTTCTGAAGTGTCTTCGCCGTCTCTTCCGGCTGATCCAGGTACCCAAGCATGACCGGTGGACCGTTGAGGCACAGCTCCCCTTCTTCTCCCGGGGGTACTTCCTTTTGGGTCCCTGTCTTGACCACCTTGGCCAGCATGTCCGGATAGGGTACGCCGACGCTCCCTTCCCTGTATCTGTCGATCGGGGTCGACATAATTCCGGTCACGGCCTCAGTCAGTCCGTAACCTTCCAGCAATTGGACGGTTCCACCCTGTCTCCCGATGATTTCCTCGAAGCGCTCCTTGACAGTCCTCGGCAGGGTATCGGCTCCGACGGTGGTCGATTTCAAACAACTGAGGTCAGCGTTCTGGAAAACGGGACTGCGGCTGAGGGCGTCATAGAGGGTCGGGACGCCCGAGATCGAGGTGGGGCGCTTCCGGATGATGAGGTCCGCCAGGATATCCGGCGTGAACATCGGCACAAGAATGCTGGTCCCCCCGCTCATGAATACGGCGTTGCAGCAGATCCCCAGGCCGAACCCGTGAAAGATGGGAAGGCTCGCCACCATGATGATCGGTTGGTCCCCTTGCGCCTGCGTCCGGAAAGCGGCGGCCATGATCCCTTCGGTGATGAAATTGTAATTCGAGAGCATGATCCCTTTCGGGTGTCCCGTCGTGCCGCCGCTGTAGAGAATGGCGGCCATTTCGTCGGTTCCCATCTGGACCTTGGGGACTGCCGGGAAGGGTCCGTTCATGAGGTCCTTCCAGCTCTCGATTCTGAGCCCTTGCGAGGGTCCGGGAAGTTCAAGCTTCGGAGAGCCGGCAAGGTGATCGTTCAGCCCCGTAAGGATGATCGATTTCAGCGGCGTAGCGTCCTTGACCTCGTTGAACTTATCGAAATGTTCGGTCAGGGTCAGTGCCACGGTGCTCTTGCTGACGTTCAGGTAAAATTCGATCTCCCTGGCGGTCGACAGGGGATGGATCATGCTGGCCACCACTCCAAGTTTATTAGCCGCATAGAAACAGATGATCCCCTGCGGGGCCGTGGGCATGGCGACCGTAATCCGGTCCCCCTTTTTCATCCCAAGCGCGGCCAGGGCATTGGCGCATGAATCAATCTGCCCGGCGAACTGGCCGTAAGTGGCCTGGTAATCCAGAAAATCGTAGGCCGTCCGGTCCGGAAACTGCTCCACGGTCTGCATCAGGGCCTCATATAGCGTCACACGAGGATAGTCGATCGTCTTCGGCGCGTCACCGTAAAACTTCTGCCAGGGTTTTTCTTCAAACATAATAGCGCTCCTTCAATTTATAGTTCTCCGGATTAGGACGTATATAGCCCTCAATTTATTCTACCTCGGCGGCTTTCTGTCTTGCCTTGGTCACAGATTTTGTTTTTTTGAGTTCCTCCGGCGGCCTTTCCACCTCGGGTGCATAGAGTGCGTTATGGTGATAGAGTTTCTCGATCATTTCAAGCTTATTGTTCAACACCGACGAAATGATTTGCTTATTGTGCTCGCCCACGAAGGGAGCGTATCCTCTGATGGCGGAAGGGGTCTCGGAGAACTTGACAGGGCTTCCGCACATCCGGAACGCACCGAGAAAGACTGGCATACTGTAGGCCTCATGTCCCGCTCGCCAATCTGCGGGTCCACAGTTGCCAGTTCGAAAAGGTTTTTTGCGCGGGCTCAGGGAATCTCAATCGATTCCAGTTTTCGTTCGGTCTCTTCCACTGAATCCCGCGGCATGACCCACGCTTCGAGAGCTTCGTGGACACAAGGTTCCATTTGATCGATTTCACTTCGAGCAGAGTACTTTAAGGTTTTCCCCGACAGTCTTGCCGCCTCTGGATCTCGGCTGCATGTGATCCATATCGAGCGGATTCAGACTCATAAAACCTCTTCATCGCTTTTTTCTTGTATGACGCGTAAAATTGGTGCATGATCTAATTTTCACAACAAGAGTTTCCATGGGCTTCGTCCTTTCCTGGATTGCCAACTGCCATTTCACCCGGGTCATGCTGCTGGCCAGGGATATGAACTGCAATTTCTGTCAGATCGATACGATCCATGGAGAAGGATGGATGGCGGCGCAAGAGATGAATGACTGGATACACCAAAGAACAGAATAACGAGGAGATTATCAATGGACAGAAGAGAAGTAGTGATTGTTGATGGTGTACGGACGGCATTTGGGACCCTGGGACGCACACTGCGGAATTTTACGATGGAAGAACTGGGCGGACTGGCTCTGAAGGGGCTGGTGGAAAAAACCGGGATCGCGGCGAAGGCACAAGTGGACACGGTATTTGCTGGGTCGGCGCTTGGCGCATCGTCCGCCCTGAATCCGGCGCGCTGGATCGTCCTCGCCGCCGGACTGCCGATTACCACTGCGGCGTCTTATGTCGAGATGCAGTGCGGATCTGCGATTGACAGTATCAACCATGCAGCATGGCGCATCATTGCGAATCAAGCGGACGTCGTCATTGCGGGTGGTATGGAATCTTACAGCCAGGCAACCGCCAAATTCTCAATGGCAACCGAGCCGTTCAAGCTGATCCCTCCCATGCCGATCACGAGGTCCCTTTCTCCCACGCTGGATCCTGCCACCGCGAACATGGGACTTACGGCTGAAGCCCTGCAGCAGATGTACAACATCTCAAGGCTGGAGCAGGATGAATTCGGTTTCAGGAGCCAGGTTCTTGCAAGGAAAGCGATCGACGCAGGCTACTTTATCGATGAGATCGTGCCGGTCATGGTCCCCACAGGGAAAAAGACCCCTCCAATTGAATTCAAGGTTGACGAACATCCCCGTGAAACCTCGATGGAAGCCCTTGCTAAGCTGCCGCCGGCATTTCTGCCGACGGGAACGGTTACGGCCGGAAACGCATCCGGACGTAATGATGGGGCCGCTTTCGTGCTCATGATGCTCAAAGAGAAGGCGCTTGAACTGGGGTACAAGCCCATGGCCAAATGGCTGAGCGGTGGCGATTACGGTGTCGATCCCAAGATCATGGGAATCGCACCTGCCTACGCGATCCCCCAGGCATTGAAGCGCGTCGGCCTCAAGCTTGCCGATGTGCAGGTTATGGAATGCAACGAGGCCTTTGCGGTGCAGAATCTCGCCGTCATCAAGGAACTCGAGAAGCAGATGGGCGAGAAGATCAATATGGAAAAAAACTGGAATCCAAACGGCGGTGCTATTGCGTTCGGTCATCCGAATGGCGCTTCAGGGGCCCGTATTTGTCTATTCACGATGAAAGAGCTTATCCGAAGAGGAGGCAAATACGGCTTCTTCAGTTCCTGCTGCGGAGGCGGACTGGGCGTAGCCACGGTTATCGAGAATCTTCAGCGCTGAAATGGGAATCATGATGAGATCAGGGGACAAACCATGAGAACCAAGGAAGACTACATCAAAAGCTTGACCAAGATGAAGCGGAACCTCTACTTCAACGGCGAGAAGATCGACCGTACCGACGACAGGCAGATGGACTGCATTAATAACATCGCGACGACTTACGACGAGGCGGCCAAGCCTGAGAATCAGGATCTGATGACGGCTGTATCCCATCTCACGGGAGAGCGGATCAATCGCTTTACCCACGTCCATCAGAACAAGGAAGACCTTCATAAAAAACAGGACATGACCCGCATGCTCTGCCAGAAGGTCGGCGGCTGCATCCAGCGCTGTATGGGATGCGACGCAACGAATGCCATATACAATGTCTCCTACGAGGCGGACAAGCAGAATAAAGGCGCCACCCAGTACCACGAAAATTTCAAAAAATGGCTCACCCGGTTCCAGAAGGAGGACATGATCGCCGCATGCGCCCAGACGGACATGAAGGGGGACCGACTGCTCCGGCCCGCCGACCAGCCCAATCCGGGCGCCTATGTCTATATTAAGGAAAGACTCAAAGACGGCATCATCGTGGAAGGCTGCAAGATGCATATTTCCGAAGCTTCCGTTTCGGACGAGATCCTTGTCGTTCCGACCCGCGCGTTGCGTGAAGAGGACAAGGACTATGCCGTGGCCTTCGCCGTTCCCGCAGATTGGGATGGATTGAAACAGGTCGTTACGATCCATGCGTTCAGGCCGCGAGAGCACTTCAAACGGGGACACATGCCGGCCTCGACCGATTCCTACATGATTTTTGACAACTGCTTCGTACCCTGGGACAGGGTTTTCATGGCCGGAGAATGGCAGCAGGGAGGCATCAACGCCCTTTTGTTTGCCCTGTTCCACCGTCATTCCTATTCAGGCTGCAAGCCTGCCATCGGCGATGTCGTTCTTGGTGCGGCGGCCTTGGCAGCCGAGGTGAACAATGTACACAAGCAATCCCACGTCCGTGAAAAGCTGGCGGAACTCATCATGGTTACCGAACTGGGTTACGCAGCCGGCTACACGGCATCAGATCTGGGCGGCCCCCGGGTGTATATGCCGGGAAAAGGCCTTGTGCCCTACGGTCCCGGTTCATTCATTCCTCATTCGATATACTGTAATGTGGGCCGGTGCCTGTCGGGCGAGAATGTCTTCCGTGAGGCGGAGATTCTCTGCGACATCTCCGGTGGCGTTACGGCCACCTTCCCCTATGAGAAAGACTTCCTGCATCCCGAAACGAGCGATCTGCTTTTGAGATACACCAAACGCAGTCCGAACATGCCCGTCGAGGATCAGGCCCAATTTTGGCGGTATCTGGGTGACGTTCTCTGTTCGGCAAAGGGCGGCATCCATAACGTCGGGGGCTACCACGGCGGCGGTTCGCCCATTATGGAGCAAATCGCTATTACGACCCAGTACGACATCGAATCCCGCAAGAAGCTTGTGAGATACATTGCCGGCATGAGCGGCGGAGACAGGGAAGCCCTCGCAAAGAAGCCAGCCGGGCAAGTTGCCAAATAAACCTTGAGAAAGGATTGGCCACGGTTTCTTGATAACATCTTTTTCTCTTGCGCCTTCGCATTTGGTTGCGGGCGCAAGAGATTTAAATTCTTTTTGACCATACGGAATGTCCAACACATGAACTCTTCGGCGCTGTCCACTGCGTAATTCTATGACTCCCGGGAGGAACTTATCCATGCATACTTTGCAGCATTTGTTGGAACCGATTAAAATTGGTGCTCTCAAACTTTCCAACCGGCTTGTTATGCCTCCGATGGGCACGGCGCTGGCCAATACAGGCGGCATTGTCAGCGAGGCCAACCTTGCGTATATCAAACGCCGGGCACAAAGCGGCGCCGGTCTTATTATCACTGAGATCACAGCCGTTCATCCGGCAGGCCACGTTTCTCCCAGCGGTCTGGGGGCGTGGGACGACAGGTTCATTCCCGGTCTGTCCAGTATGGCGGCCGCCGTTCATAGCCAGGGTGCGAAGGTTGCTCTACAGCTTCATCATTGCGGCAGGGAGAGTTATGTGCTGCAAAAGAAAAAACAGGCTCTCGGCGCTTCGGCTATTCCCAGTTACATATTTGGCTTTCTCGGGTCTCCGCGCGAAATGACTCTGGAAGAAATTCAGGAGACGATTGCCGCTTTCGGCGCAGCGGCTCTGCGCGCAAAAGCAGCCGGATTTGACGCCGTCGAACTCCACGGTGCGCACGGCTATCTTCTCATGCAGTTTCTCTCCGCGTTCTCCAATCAACGCGAGGATCAATACGGCGGCCATTTCCAAGGTCGTGCGCGATTTATGCTGGAATGCATCCGGGAAGTGCGCAAACAAGTCGGCCCTGACTTCCCCCTGTCCATTCGCATTTCCGGTGAGGAGGGGATTAAAGGCGGTTATAGCGTAAACGATATGCAGACGATTATCCCCGATCTGGTCGCAGCGGGTGTGGATGTTATTCATGTCTCTTTCGGCACGCACGGCAATATGGATGTAAATCTCAATACGCCGAATCCCAGCGCACCCGTTGAATTTGCTCCGGGGTTTAATTCCCATCTGGCGCGTAAGGTCAAGGAAGTGGCAACTGTACCGGTCATTTCGGTCGGCCGCTATACGGACCCTTTTTTGATGGATGAGGTGATCGCCAGCGGAGATGCGGATATGATCGCCGTGGGGCGTCAGCATCTGGCCGATCCCGATTTTCTGAAAAACGCCATATCCGGTCATTCCGAAGATACGCTAGAATGTTTGGCCTGCAACCAGGGTTGTATCGAGCGTCTTTCCCTGGAGCAGCAGCCCATTCGTTGCGCAATTAATCCACAGACAGGACAGGAGCTTCTCTATCCGGCCGGTCCCGCTGCTGTCAAACGTAATGTCTGGGTAATAGGAGCAGGGCCGGGCGGTTTAACCGCTGCCTTCGAGGCCGCGCGTCTGGGTCATCGCGTTACACTTTATGAGAGTGGCTCAAGGACAGGCGGTAACGTGCGCTACGCTGCCATGGCGCCGCACAAGAATGTTTACGATAAATATATCCGAACGCTCACGGCAAAGTGCAAAAAGCAGGGCGTGGATATAAAAACGGGCGTGGAAGTAACGGAATCCATGATTGAGAACGGCCGGCCGGATGCGGTCGTTCTTGCCATCGGAGCTGATAAGGCCGCTTGCCCGGCGGAGGGTGTCGGCATTTCCGTGGTCTGTGATGCCTGGCAAATTCTGGATGGAGAAATTCAGCCGAAAGATCATGTCGTGGTCGTCGGCGGCGGATTGGTCGGCATGGAGACGGCTGATTTCCTTCGGGAAAAAGGCGTGAAGGATATTACCATCGTGGAGATGCTCCCGAAATCACCCGTCATCCCGCAGGCAGCCCGCGGCCAAATGTTGCATAAGCGCCTGCGGGCCGCGGGGGTCACGCTGATGTTTGGCACAGAACTCAAACGTATCGAAGAGAGAGCGGTCATCTTAACAGCCAATGGGGTAGACAGGAAGCTTGAGCCGGTCATGCAGGTCGTTATTGCGATCGGTATGACATCGCGTAATAATTTGAAAGACATGCTTTCGAAAAAAGGTTTTCGCCACATTATCATAGGCGATGCCGTCGCGCCGCGACGAATAATTGAAGCAACAACCGAGGGGGCCAAGGCCGCGTGGACAATCAGTGAAGATATTTCTTTTTGAAGATGACCAGTGCCCTGCGTTAGAAATCTACTACATAATTCCTGAGTACTCAGGCGGTTGGATCGCCAGCCAGGATTGACGAAGCCTCACTCGCCGCTACCTTCGGTGGCGGCGGGACGCATCGTGTTCTCATCGTAAGACCGTCATTTCGGCGAAAACCCGAACCCAGTATTTTCAATGAATTTCATTCACTTCTTGACCCCCGGCTTTCGCCGGGGTCACGTAAGCGTTGGGTCCATTCACAAACTTGAATCAGCTTCCGAACTTTTGACTCAGGACGCTGGGAGGATTTTGTTTTCCCTTCTTATCTTATATGTTATCTTGCGCCGACATGATTCGATGCTGACAATCATCCTGACTGGAGGACACAGATGCGTGAGAAGGTCGAGCAAGCGCTTGCCAAGATAAGACCCATGCTGGAAAGAGACGGCGGAAGCGTTGAGTTGATAGAGGTAGATGGTTCGGTAGTCAAAGTGCGGCTGACCGGGGCCTGCCGAGGCTGCCCCATGAGCCAGATGACTTTGAAATCGGGTATCGAAAGAATCATTAAGCAGGAAATCCCCGAGGTCACCGAAGTTGTCGCCGTTTAACGCATAAGAAGCCCTGAGGTTTTCGGGTGCATGGCCTCAGCTTTTGCGTTTGGCTGTCGCCACACCCAGGCTTACCTATTGTAAGGCTCACCTTTTATAATCGTCAAAGCGCGATAGAGCTGCTCAACGAGCACCAGGCGCGCGAGGTCGTGGGGAAGGGTCATCTTCGACAAAGAGAGCACGTCCCGGGCGCTTTGCAGCAGTTGAGACGACAGCCCGACCGGTCCTCCCACCGCCATCCAGAGGTCCGGTATTGCCGAGGCGGTCAGTTTGTCTATCAGCTTTGACAGCCCGGGGGAATCGAGCTCGCGGCCTCTTTGGTCCCACACGATCAGATGCCCCTGGCGTCCTGCCAGTTTCAGGATGCGCTCGCTCTCACGCTCACGGACGAGCCGATCCCCAACAGCCGCTGTGATCTTCTCGGCCTTTATGTAGTGAATCTCCACCGGACAGTAGTGCCTAAGTCTTTCCACGTAACGATCTATGGCGGACTCTATGTCGCGAGATGCCGTCTTGCCAACGAACACCAGATGAATGCGCATGCCGTTCTCACCGATGTTTGGGCGCAACCGCCGCCATCAGGAATTCCCGGTTTCCCTTAGGGCCCAATATGGGGGATGGAATTATTCCAACCACCTCCAGTCCAAGCCCGGCTGTAAATTTGGCAATTGCATCGCACACCTCTTCATGTATACGGGGGTCGCGAATGACTCCTGCACCCTTCGAGGCCTGCTCACGGCCTGCTTCGAACTGCGGTTTTATGAGTGCGACGAGCACCGCCTCGGCTTCGAGAAAATTGAGCACAGGTGGAATTACCAACTTGAGAGAGATGAAAGATGTGTCGATGGTGGCTATCTGGACAGGCTCGGGCACAAGTTCGGCAGGCAGGTACCGGATGTTTTTTCTTTCAAGCAGGATCACGCGGGGATCGTTCCTAAGTTTGAGCGCAAGCTGGCCGTATCCGACATCAACTGCATAGACCCTGCGTGCTCCGAATGAGAGCAGACAATCGGTAAAACCTCCCGTTGAAGACCCGGCGTCCATAGCGATCCGGCCGGAAACCTCGATTGAAAACGCACGAATCGCATGTTCGAGCTTCAGGCCGCCCCGGCTGACGTAAGGGATTGGGTCTGCGATAATGCGGATCTCTGCATCTTGGGGAACTTTTTGCCCGGCCTTGGTCAGAATTCGGCCGTTTACGAGGACTTTTGCAGCCAAAACAAGCGACTGAGCACGTTCGCGAGTAGGAGCAAAACCTTTATCGACGAGCAGTTTGTCCAATCGCTCGGAGGATTTGGCCATGACTGAAATCTAACAATTTATGGGTAGCGCTCTCAATGGCGTCGGTGTCGATTCCACAGAGATTTCTCAATATGGTCTGGCTTCCATGAGGAACAAAACAATCCGATACTCCCAAACGCTTTAATGCCTTGGGGAAAAACGATTCTTCCTCGAACATTTCCAGGACCGCGCTTCCAAAACCACCCTGGAGTGTGCCCTCTTCAACGGTGATAACCCTGCCCGTCTTCTCAGCCCACGTCATGATCAATTCACGGTCAAGCGGCTTTACAAACCGGGCATTTATAACTGCGGCTTCGATCCCTTCAGAAGCAAGCCGTTCAGCGGCTTCAATTGCACTCTGCACCGTGGAACCGATGGCCACTATGGCCAAATCTTTACCCGGCCTCAGCAGTTCGCCCTTCCCGATCTCCAGTGGCACGAGTTCATCATCGAGCTTCACGCCGATCACGTTTCCTCTGGGATAGCGCACCGCCGCCGGACCGTCATGATCGACCGCCGTCTTCAACATATGCTGAAGCTCGTTTTCATCCTTTGGGGCCATCACTACCATATTCGGCATAGAGCGCAGATACGACAGGTCGAAAAGCCCATGGTGGGTCGGTCCGTCTTCGCCCACCAGTCCGGCGCGATCCATTGAAAAGACCACCGGAAGGTTCTGAAGGCAAACATCGTGTAAAATCTGGTCATAAGCTCGCTGCAGAAAAGTAGAGTAGACGGCCACCACCGGCTTGAAACCCTCCGTGGCAAGGCCGGCAGCAAAGGTTACAGCATGCTGTTCCGCGATACCGACGTCGAAAAACCTGTCGGGAAAGGTCTGGGCGAAGCAGTCGAGCCCGGTGCCCTCGATCATTGCGGCCGTAATGCCGATCAATTTGGGGTTGGTCTCAGCCAGCTTCTTCATCGCCCTTCCGAAAATTTTGGTATAGGAGAGGCCGGAGGAGTTAACGTTCCTGCCGGTTGCTATATCGAAGGCCCCCACCCCGTGAAATCTCGTTGGGTCCTTTTCAGCAGGCTCGTAGCCCTTTCCTTTTTCGGTGAGCACATGAATCAGAACAGGACCGTCCACATTGCGCGCTATTTCGAATGTCTCTATCAACTTGTCGAGACGATGCCCGTTTATAGGCCCGATATACTGAAACTCGAGGGCCTGAAACAGCATTCCGGGCGTAAAAAAGCTTATCAACGAATAAACGCTGCGCCTCAAGACCTGGAGAATATTCGGGCCGATTCCGGGGATCGATTTGAGGAAATCCTCCATCTCCCTCTTCAGGTACATCAAGGTTTTTCCCGAAAGCTTGCGGCTCAGAAAAGAAGAAAGAGCGCCAACATTCGGAGAAATCGACATCTCGTTGTCGTTGAGGACCACGATGAGGTTTCTGGCCAGGTCCCCGGCGTTATTGAGTCCCTCGAAAGCCATTCCTCCGGTCATACTGCCGTCACCGATCACGGCGATCGCCCGAGCCTGGCTTCCCTTAAGATGATTGGCAACCGAAATACCCAAGCCGGCGGAAATGGAAGTGCTGGAGTGGCCTGTCCCGAAAGCGTCGTACCTGCTCTCGGAGCGCTTCGGGAAACCACTTATTCCGCCGTACTGCCGCAGGGAACCAAATTCATTTTGCCGCCCGGTCAAAAGCTTGTGTGCATAAGCCTGATGGCCAACGTCCCAGATGAAACGGTCATGAGCGGCATCGAATACGTAATGAAGAGCTATTGTCAGTTCCACTACACCGAGACTGGGAGCAAGGTGTCCGCCGTTTTCGGCAACGGTGCCTATAATTCGAGCGCGGATTTCTTCAGCCAAATCGAGAAGTTGTGGATAAGATAGGTTTTTCAACTGATGGGGGATTTCGATACAGCAAAGCTGCCCTTTACCTATCATTTTGTTTTTCAATTTAGCCCCTCTAATTAGATTTATCCCTAGTCTAAGCCAATTAATGAAAAATCCGAATATAAGTCAAGATATTTTATCCGAATTACCCTCTACGCACCAACAAGTACCGCGCAATGGCCCGCAACGGTTCAGCCTTTATGTCGAAACCCGCCAGCGCCTCGAGGGAACTCTCCACATGCTCCCTTGCCGCATCCTTGGAGTGGGCAATGCCCAGCAGAGCGGGATAAGTCATTTTCTTTTTAGCGGCGTCTGATCCCGGTGTTTTGCCCATCAGTGCCGGGTCTCCCTCAACGTCAAGAAGATCGTCAGTAATCTGAAACGCAAGCCCGATGTGATGGCCGTAATTCTTTAGGGCCCTTGTCTGCACTTGATCCCCACCGCAAAGAGTGGCCCCGATTTCCAGTGAGGCCGAAAGCAAAGCCCCCGTTTTATGAATGTGCATGTACTCAACTGTAGCCAGGTCCACCTTCTGGTTTTCACATTCCAGATCGATTGCCTGTCCACCTATCATTCCTCTGTAACCGGCAGCCTTGACGGCAATGCGGATCACTTCGGTTACTTTGTCCGGGCTCACACCGCTAAGCGCGAAATATTCGAAAGCTTCCGTCAAAAGAGCATCTCCCGCCAAAATGGCGATCGCTTCTCCGAATACTTTGTGATTAGTAGGAACCCCTCGCCTGAAATCGTCATTGTCCATGGCGGGCAGGTCATCATGGATCAGAGAATAAGTGTGAATCATCTCGAGGGCGCAGGCAGCCGGAAGGACCGGCTCAATATCGCCGCCTACCACTTCCGCCGATGCCAGGCAAAGGATCGGACGCAACCTCTTGCCCCCGGCAAACAGGCTATAGTGAGCAGCTTCGATTACCTTTTTTTGAAGCCCCGAGGCGACGGGAAAAATTTTCTCCAGTGCGTCCTCAACAAGCTGCTTTCGCTGGCTTAAATAAATTTTCAGGTCGAATTCACCCATAGAACCCCAGGTAAGGGTTAACTTTCTAAAAAAACAAAAGATCATAGCAAATCAACAGATTGTAACATGGGCAAGTAGCAACTTCCAACTACAAATAGTTAAGCTTATTCCCGCAACCGGCCCAAGTCGCAGAGTTACCCCTTCTCTGCCGAGTTCGTATCGACAGCCTCGAAAGGCGCGGATTCCCACCCGCCCTGCTGGTCTTTAAGGAGCATCTGAACCTTGTTTTCCGCCTCTTCGAGTTTCCTGTGGCAAAACTGGGCAGTTCGAATCCCCTCGGAAAAACATTCCATTGCCTCTTCAAGGGGCAAGTCCCCCTTCTCCAGCTTTTCCACAAGATCCTGAAGCTTTTTCAAGGCCTCTTCAAACAAGTCGCTTTTTTTCTTCGCCACGCAGTCACCCTTCCTCGTATACTAGACATGTTAACAACACTAAAGTGACAAAATACCATTCCATTTGCGCATATCCGTGTTAAACGCAAAGCCATTTGACACGGTATTGCCTTTTGTGGCGGGCGTTTGAAGGCAAGCCCGATTTATAGCACGTCATAAGTGAAGCGTCAGAGATGTCAAGTTCACACTTCGCGCGCCTTGCGTCGCTTCAAAAACTGAAGTGCCGCAGCCAGACCCCCCTTAGCGATGTACTTCGCGTAGCGCGGAAGGCTCCCCGCTCATACTCGACGCTCCGCAAGACGGGACTTTCAGCGGGGGGCCTTTCCGGTCTCAACGTTTTCGGCCTTATCGACCGTACACTCCAGCCGGCCGCCGGCAAGCCGCACAGCAACACGATCTCCAGACCCGGTTTCGGTGTAGCTCCTGATGACTTTCCCATCCGCGATTCTACACGTAATCGAATACCCGCGCGAAAGAACTGAAAGTGGACTAAGCGCCTCCAGCCGCGAGACGTTATGCTCATACATGAGCCTGTATCCATCTAAAATCAGGTGATGATGGAGAATAAGCTCTTTGCATAGCCGGTTCAGCTCCGCTCGGCCCCTCTGAATGCCGGCCTTGGGATTCAGATACAGCAGCCTGCTGCCCAGATGACTATGCGAAACGCGCATCCTTTCAAGACGTCTTTCGATGGCAAGAGTGAGGCGTTCCAGACGATCGTCGAGAGTGAGCCTCAGATTCTCAAGGCGCCTTTTGGGATGCGTTATCCGGCTCCCCAGGTATTTGAGCCTCAAGGCCAGATTATCGAGTCTTGCCTTTATGACCTGGACCAACCGGTCCCTGCCCCCATGCAGGTCACGATGGAACTGTTCGAGCCTCTTTACCACCCACTCGGCCGCGCCGGTAGGTGTGGGCATTCGCAGGTCCGCAGCCATATCTGCTATTGTAAAATCAATTTCATGGCCGACCGCTGAAATTACTGGAATCGAAGACGCCGAAATAGCCCGCGCGACAATCTCCTCGTTAAATGCCCACAGGTCTTCCATGCTTCCCCCCCCGCGCCCGACAATCACAACATCCCACTCGTGGCGCCAGGTGAGCGTGTTGGCCGCTCCAATAGCTTCGGCAATTTCGAGCTGCGCCTCGGGTCCCTGCACCGTCACCGGAAAAAGTGTGACCGAGACAGGATAAGGGCTTCTCTCCAGCACCTTGAGGATGTCCCTGATTGCAGCGCCGCTCTTTGAAGTAATGAGGCAGACATTCTGAGGGCAAAGCGGAAGGACTTTCTTTCGTGCAGGGTCGAACAGACCTTCGGCCTCGAGCTTCTTTTTCAGGGCCTCGAAGGCGAGCTGCAGATCGCCGACCCCGAGAGGCTCCATGACCTCCACGATTAACTGGTATTCGCCCCTGGGTTCATAGACGCTCAGGCGGGCCTGGCAAATGACCTGCATTCCCGATTCGGGAAGAAACCGCAGAAACCGGTTCTGCGCTCGAAAAAAGACCGCATTGATCTGGCTTTGGCCATCCTTGAGCGTAAAATAAAAATGTCCCGAAGCCGGGACCCGAAAATTCGAGATCTCACCTTTAACCCATACAAACGGGAACCTCTCCTCCAGCAGCGCCTTTACCTGCTGGTTAAGCTTGCTGACGGTAAGTATCCCGCTCTCGTCTCCAATGTGCAACTGGAGCATATTCGCTCTTCTAATACGGAGTTGCGTTCAAATCGGGTGCTTCGGGAGGGCATAAAGCCCTCCCCTACATAAGAACCGCGCGGCAATCCCCGTGCATCCTCCCAGATCCGGTTTCGCTCAGCCGCTACCGGAACAGTTTCGGGTCCATCGCATCGCGAAGTCCTTCACCGACAAGGTTGTAGGCGGTGATGCTCATGAATATCGCGAACCCGGGGAAAATGGTCAGCCACCATGCAAATTCAATATAGGCACGGCTCTGCGAAAGAATTTGGCCCCAACTCGGTGTCGGCGGCTGCACGCCAAACCCTAGGAAACTCAAGCTCGACTCCGTAAGGATGGCCCCGGCAATTCCGAATACCGCCGAGACCAGGACCGGGGCCATCGCATTCGGCAGCATGTGCAGAAAGATTATACGCTTGTGCGAAGCGCCAAGAGCCCTCAGTGCCATAATGAAGTCGAGCTGTTTGAGCTTGAGAAATTCCGCGCGCACGAACCGCGCAATGCCCATCCATCCTGTCAGGCCGATTACCGCCATGATATTGTATATGCTGGATCCCTTTACCGCGATTATAGCGATGATCAGGAAAAATGTGGGAATCGTGAGCATGATCTCGATTGCGCGGCTGATCACTATGTCGGTCCATCCTCCAAAATAACCCGCCATTGCTCCCAGCCATATCCCTATGATCAGCGCTATTCCTACGGCAACGAAACCCACTTTTAGAGAAATCTTCGCGCCGTAAATCATTCTGCTCAGCACGTCACGGCCGTTGTCATCGGTGCCGAACCAGTGCCTGGCGTTAGGGGGAGAAAGGGACTCGAGCAGATTGTATTCGGTCGGTGAATATTTCACCAGGGGCCATATCGCTATCGCCTCTTCTTTTCCGGTAACGTGCTGGTAAACGAAGGGAGCTTTTTTCTTCATGTCCCTCCAGACAAACGAACCAACCTTGTCGGCGCCGGAAAAAACGGGAAAATAGACGTTGCCCTGGTAATAAAACACGATAGGTTTGTCGTTCGCGAGCAAAGGCGCAAAAATCGCAATAAAAAATAAAAATATCGTTATCCACAGCCCGAAGACGGCCAGCTTCCTCTTTTTGAAATGATAGCCCACCATTTTCCAGTAGGTATTGGGGACCTCCCCTTTACCCTCTGATTGTGTTTCCTGAATTTGATAATCCAGAGTTTCCGCCGGATCAGTCATTGTTCAAAACCAGTTCTACCAAGTTTATTCCAGCTTGATGCGCGGATCGAGCGCGGCATACAGAATGTCGGAAATCAGCAGTCCAATCAGCGTCAACAGTGCCGAAATCGCGGTTATCGCCATTATAACCGGGTAGTCGCGGCTGAGGACCGCCTCGAACCCAAGCTGCCCCATTCCCGGGACCGAGAAAATGCTTTCTATGATCACGCTCCCGCCGAACATCGAAGGTAAAAGGAAGGCGAGAAGCGTTATAAGAGGGAGCAGAGCGTTGCGGAAGGCGTGTTTGAAGATCACCACACGTTCGCTCAGACCTTTTGCCCTGGCCGTTCTTACGTAGTCTTCCCGGATGACCTCGAGCATACTCGCCCGTGTCAGTCGCGACAGGTAAGCAAGACCTCCGTAGGTAAGACACGCAACCGGAAGCACCAGGTGCCACATCAGGTCTACCAGCCGGGGCAGCAGACTCATCGTTTCGCTGCCTATGGACGATATGCCGTAGACCGGGAAGACGTCCCAGAAATCTCCCCCTCCCAGGAGCATTATGAGAATCATCGCGACCCAGAAACTCGGAAGTGAATAGAGGATGAAAAAGCCGACCGTCAAAATATTATCCGAAACCGACCCCTCATGAGTCGAGGAATAAATGCCGAAGGGTATGGCGATCAGATAGACCAGAAAGATCGAGATTATGTTGAGTAGAAGCGTTATCGGCAGCCGTTCGGAAATCTTGTCCCACACCTTACGGTGGTCTTTGTAGGAAAACCCGAAATCAAGGGTAAAGATGCTCTTTACCCACCGGTAGTATTGGACGTACAAGGGCTTGTCCAACCCGTAGAGTTCTTTTGTCTGCTGGATTATCTGCTCGGAAAAAGCCTTATCACCGAGCGTCCCCCCCTCCCCTTTGCCCATCTGGAGTTTGAGCAGGGCGGGATTTCCGGGCGCCAGTTGGATAATGATAAACGTAATAAGGGTTATCCCCAGAAGGGTCGGAATGATCTGGAGCAGCCTTTTGATCAGATACGCTTTCATCTAGGGCGACGTCATCCTTATGTGAGGGATTGAGGGATTGACGAATTGAGGAATTGAGGGATTTAGGGATTTAGGGATTGAGGGATTTGGGGATTGAGAAAGCCTAATCGTTGTAATTCCTCAATTCCTAAATTGGTAATCCGTCCCTTATTCTTCTTTTCGAATCAAAACCCCCTGACCCGCAATATCACTCAAACAGAACGGGCTTTCGGCATCGAACCAGTCCTCGATCAGCCGATTGGCAATCGAAACCGCCGCGGGCAGCTTTACTGCTTCGTTTTCAACGGCCTCACGCAGTTCGCGGCGTCCAAACCAGCGCGCGTCCTCCAGCTCAGCATCCCCTAAGCTTATCCCGTCATCTTCGGCTTCAGCCGTAAATCCCAGCATCAGCGAACAGGGAAAGGGCCACGGCTGCGACGAATGATACCGGATGTTTTTGACACGAAGCCCGACTTCTTCAAAGACCTCACGCGCAACTGCGCCTTCGGCGCTCTCGCCAGGCTCAACAAATCCCGCCAGGACTGAGTACATACGCTCAGGCCAGATGTGCTGCCTTCCAAGCAGGCATTTTTCACCGGACTGTATCAGAACGATTATGGCCGGGTCCGTGCGCGGGAAATGCACAACCCCGCACTGCGGATTCACGCAGGCGCGGCAGTGCCCGCCTTCCCTGATTTCGTTTCGGCCTCCGCACGCGCCGCAAAAACTATTGCGCTTATGCCAGTACGTAAGGATTTTGGCATAAGCGAGCAGCGCTCCGTCATCTCGCGAAAGCAATGCCGCAACTGCGCGCAGGTCCCGAAACCGCCCCGCATGGCCAAAAGCGCCGGGGGCTTTTTCATCCAGGTCAACAGCAAAATAAGAATGGCCGTTCTCCTCGCCAAGGAAAAAAGTGGAATCTACTGCAGCATTCCCTTCCAACTGCTTCCACTCCAGAAGAACAGGCCGGGGGGCCTCGCCTTCTGTAACGAGAACTCTCGATTGCCGCACGAGCACGAAAAATGACCCGGGGTCGCGCATCCGCTGAGCAACCCAGTCCGGGTCTTTGCGCCGATTGTGCGCGCGCTCAAGACCCTGCGCCACGAACATGTTTTTCAGGGACTTTTGGAAATTGTCCATCACAAGCCTTTATTAATGATGGAAGCAGGGAGCGGGGAGCGGGGAGCAGGGAGAAAAACCGCCTATAGCTTCCCGCTTCCCGCTACTGATTCTTGTATTTCTGATCCTGTTTCGGCACCCACCAGTACAGCGACGCGGTCCCCATGGGGTAAACCTCGACATTTTCAAACCGTCTCGAAACCGTCTCAAGAGCTTTGAGTGTAAATAAAAAAGTGTACGGCTGTTCGTCATATATGATTTGCTGAAACCTGTGGTACATTTCAAACCTTTTCCGGGGATCGAATTCCTTTCGCGCCTCCTCCATCAATTTGTCGGCTTCCTCATTTTTAAATCCGACAAAATTCGAGCCCTTTTCGACTGTCTGCGAAGAATGCCATATCTGGTAAGGATCCGATTCCCAACCAAGTTGCCAACCCAAACTACAGGCATCGAAATTATGCTCCTCGATCTTCTGGATGAAGACGGCCCATTCCAACTGGCGGATCGACATCTTAATGCCGATCTCTTTCAGGTTCTCCTGAAGCATGGTCGCAATTTGCTCAGCGGTCTGACGGCTGGCCGGAATCAGGAACTCGAATTCGAAGGGCGCACCATCTCTTGTAAGAAAATCCTGTCCGTTCCGGTATTCCCACCCGGCCGATTTCAGCAGCGCCAGGGCAGCTTTCGGGTCATACGGATAAGGCTTGAGATCTTGATCGTATTCCGGACTCTTTATGTAAAAAGGTCCTGAGATTACAGTCCCAAGCCCGAACAGGATTTTCTTCAGGAAAAGCTCCCGATCCACAAGCATGGTCATTGCCTGACGGACCCGCTTGTCCGAGAAAATGGGCTTTCGCATATTCCATCCGATATATGAAAAACTGGGCGCATAATAGCTGATCTTTCGGAAATTTTCCTCAAACCGTTTGCTCTCGGTCTGCTTCTCCCATTGAATCGGCCTCAGGCTCATTTCATCCAGGCCGCCCTGTTTCAGCACCTGAAGAGCGACCGTCGATTCGGTGATAATTTTGAAAATGACGCGGTCAAGACCCGGTTTTTCACCCCAGTAATGCTCGTTTCTAACCAGGACGATTTCTTTTCCCGTCTCCCAGTGCAGGAGCTTGTAGGGACCAGTGCCGACCGGTTGTCGTCCGATCGGGTGCTCGTTAAAGTTTTCGCCTTCCTTGAATAGGTGCGCAGGAACGATCACTATGTCACCACAGATAGTCAGCGCCCGGAAATAAGGTATCCTGTAATGATAGCGTATCGTGTAATCGTCCACCATTTCCAGGCGTTCAATATCCTGGTAATAGTTACGCAAGTGGGCCGCGTCGACTTTTGGGTCCATTATGCGGTTGAAAGAAAAAACGATGTCCTTTGCCGTGAAGGGAACCCCGTCACTCCACTTTATGTTCTTTTTCAGGTGGAAAGTGTACATGAGGTGGTCGGCCGAAATCTCCCACCTTTCCGCAAGAGACGGCACGAATTCCATCGACTTCGGATCTCTTTTGATAAGACTTTCATAGATATAGCCATTGATATCTCCCGCGAATGCGTCGGTCGCAGTGATCGGGTTCAGGGTTGCAGGTTCTGCGCTGAGCTGTGTAACCAACCAGTCGCCAAAGACCCTGTCTTTTGGCTGTTCCAGCTCATCGGAAGCCTGTATGGCGGGCCACAGACAGTTAAAGGCAAAGACCAGGCTGACAAAATAAACTGCGAAAGATTTGAGGGCCTTTATTTTCATGAGACAAACTTCCCTTAAAACCGGTCGTTCTTCAGGTTTCATACCGAGTTGCGTTCAAGATTGAACTAACTAAAAGAGCGGGGGACTTTCCCCCGCACCCCCGGGATTTCTGCCACACGCGCAAGCGCGTGAGGCAGAGCGCGGCACCTCGCGGGGCGTGGAGATCGGCGCAGCGTTCCTCGCCGGGCGCCACCGCAGCGCCGCTCCTAAGTGGCCCTGCAATGGCTAAGTTGAGGGCAACTCGCAGTTTCTTTGTCATTCATTGGCACCATCTTGAACGCAATTGGTATCAGTCTCCTGAGTTTTTTTATATCCAGAGTACGCACAGTTATCAATTACGCCCGAGGAAATCAATGAGATATTCACGTGGTGAATAGTGAATAGTGGATAGTGAATGGTGAATAGTGAAAAATAACTCCTCTTGGTTCTATCGCTACGCGAGGAGCAGAAAAAACAGAAACAATTCCGCTTGGTTCTATCGCTGTGCGACCTGCCAGCCGACGATATCCAGTTGATGCGCTGCAGACAAGCGCAGGGTATAAAAAATCCCCTTTCACAAAGATGAAATGCAAAAGGGGATTTCCGAAGGCCTGCGGAGCCAAAGCAGTTGGCTCACCTGGTGAGAATTGGGTCGGCTACAGCGATTTAACGTCGATATTTCGAATGAATTCCTTTATGTTTTTCATCAAGAGATCGAGCTTTTCATCGCCTTGCTTTTGAGCTGCTTCCTGCGGTTCCCCTGCCTTTGCCGCAGTTTGAGTCCGCTCCACCGCAAAGGACTCAACCGGCCTGTTGTGGGCCTCAACATTCACATCAAAAGGCCCTGCCCCTGAGTTACCAATAATACTTCCGGCATCGTTCTTCATCTCTTCCTCCAAAGTCGCACTCGCCGGTACGACGATTTTCCGAAAGAAAATAATCATGGTCGTGTGATATGTAAACCATAAATTATCACTATCTATTTGAATATTGAGTCGATTGTCCGACTGGTCGCATTATCATTTCGCTTTGCCCGGCAACAAAACAGTTGTATCCTGCTCCTGTACCAGGGTGGTGAAAAAAGGTTCTCTGGTGGGAGAAACGCTTAAAAATGGCTAATGATTTCGTCATATCAATGGACCCCGGATCGGGTCAGGGGCAGGCGCCAGAACCCAGCTTTTCCCAACTAATTGATTTTAAAGATAAAGACACTGGATTCCGGCCTCCGCCGGAATGAGTGCGCCTGGGAGCAGGCGCGATCTGAGAGGTGCAAGTCCTCTCTCGGAAGGCGCCCACTCCCGATAGCCAAAGGTAACTGCGTCGCCGCGAGGTGGGGTGGAGAGCAACCCGAGGCGAACGTGCAGTCCGTAGTAAAGCGAACACGTTTCGGCCGTGCGTAGCGACGAGC
>JBEKPW010000085.1:0-26906 GCA_049520315.1 Syntrophobacteraceae bacterium | reverse complement strand
GCGGTTGGGATTGCCATCCCGCCCACCATTCGGGAACTCTGATCTTCTGAAAAAGATACCAGGTAGTGCCACAGCGTATTAGCGCAGTCGTATGTCACTGAAATTACATTATTATTTTTGTGACACTGTTAAACTTCAGTCTAAGGATTTGTTCGCTTTAAGCCGCGCATGGCGCCAAAGTTATAGCATCACTAACAGGCCGGGTCATCAATCATTAGTCAAAGTAGCGCTGTGTCTGACTCCAAAGTAAATTCCCAGGCCGATAACCATCCATATTACCAGTCGAAGCAGGGTTACCATCGGGAGAAAGGCCATTTGGATCAAAGATACTGAAGCGCCAAGAATCGGCACAATGGGACCTCCCGGGACTTTGAAAGGCCTTGGGAGGCCTGGATCGGTGCGGCGAAGCACAAGAACTCCCAGGCAAACGACAACAAAGGCGAAAAGAGTCCCGACCGAAACCATCTCGCAGAGGACGGATATCGGAAAACCTGCCGCGAGGACCGCACCCAAAAGACCTGTCAGAATGGTTGTGATATGAGGGGTCCGATACGTAGGATGCACTCTGGCCAGTTGTGCCGGCAAAAGCCCGTCTGCCGCCATTGTGTATAGAATTCTCGATTGCCCGAAGAGCACGACAAGAATCACCGAGCTAAGACCGGCGATGGCGCCTATACTTATCAGGGGTCTCAGCCACAGGAGACCGGGACCTGCGGCATTGACCCCAAACGCAATGGGATTTGGAACAAGCAACAAATCATATTTCACCATCCCTGTGAGCACGAGTGCTACAAGGACGTAAAGCAGGGTGCAAATAATAAGGGAGCATAGCACACCTGTTGACATGTCCTTTTGGGGATTTCGGCATTCCTGTGCTGCTGTGGTTACTGCATCAAAGCCGAGGTAAGCAAAGAACACTACTGCTGCTCCCCGCAAAACCCCGCTAAACCCATACTGACCGAAGATGCCCGTATTTTTTGGAATAAATGGCGTCCAGTTGTCACGTCTTATATAGAACACCCCAAAGCAGATGAAGAGCGTGATCACAGTGACCTTCACCAAGACGATTGCATTATTGAAACGTGCCGATCCCCTGACACCGAGCACCAGGAGGACCGTGAGCACCAAAACGATGAGCACGGCTGGAAGGTTCAAGATTGCACCTGTCAATTGCCAACCCTCGACTGTCGTGTGTCTCAGTGGTGCTCCTGCCAGAGTTGATGGAACCACTATTCCCATCTCGCAAAGGAAGCTTACTACATACCCGGACCAGCCTACCGCGACGGTGGAGGCTGCAAATAGATATTCGAGGATCAAGTCCCATCCAATGATCCAGGCAATCAGCTCTCCAAAGGCCGCATAGGCATACGTGTAGGCGCTGCCTGAGATGGGGATAAGGGATGCAAGTTCCGCGTAGCAAAGGCCGGCAAACCCGCAGGCAATTCCAGATATGAAGAAAGAGATGGAAATAGCAGGACCTGCGTACTGTGCCGCAGCCTGCCCGGTAATAACGAAAATTCCGGCCCCGATGATGCCCCCGATGCCCAGGGTGACCAGATTCCACGGACCAAGCGTCCTCCGCAAATGCCTCTGTTCACCAGAGCTATTCTGCAGAAGGTCCTCAACAGGCTTTTTGTAAAATAGTGATCTACCCCGAATGACTTCTCCTCTCCTGTACCTGTGTTCCCACCGCAATACCGAGTCTCACGCGGGTGCCCATCGCTCCGCGATGAGCGAACAGTGAATGGTGAATGGTGAATAGTGAATAGTGAAAAATTACTCCTCTTGGTGGACCCTCACTTCGTTCAGGTCCGGGCCGCACGTTGCAGCCGGTAGTTTGATGCTTCAAGTCGGGGCACGATCTTTTGTGAGTGCCCACCCTCACTTCGTTCAGGTCCGGGCCGCACGTTGCAGCCGGTAGTTTGATGCTGGACCCTCACTTCGTTCAGGTCCGGGCTAATGAGCCAACCGACAGTTGGTGCCTTCAGTCCGGGCACGATCTCTTGTGAGTGCCCACCCTCACTAGGTTTCGGGTTCGCGGTTACCGCTGAGTAAGCATGTGAAACGCTGGATCCTCCCATTTCTCGAGGACGAGGAGAGCCGTAGCAACTTTTCCAAGAAAACAGAAGTGTGTGTGGTTTCAGGATCTACCGAGGGTCAGAAAAGTGATCGATGGGACGGGTGATGCCGCTTTTTTGAAGTTGATCCTCGGTTTCAATCGGCCAGAAGGCTCGGATAGTCGTACCTTCATCAGGAGTGGACTCGATCGAGAAGCTCCCACCCGTCAGTTCGGCCCTTTCTAGCATGCTTGTAAGGCCAAGACTTGTAGAGGTACTGGTCTGCATGACTATTTCCAAATCCATGCCCAAACCATCATCAGAAACGACCAACTCGACACCGTCCCCACTTTTCGAGAGCGAAATATCGACCCACTCCGCCTTGCTGTGCTTGGCAACATTGTTCAGGGACTCCTGCACAATTCTGAAAATTGAAATCTTTAGACCTTCCGGTATTTCCTCTTCTGCAATTCCAGTCTCAAACTCAATATGACGAGCGGGATAGAGTTTCATGCATTCCTGACGCTGCCACTCAAGTGTTGCCAGAAGCCCCGCATTGTCCAGCATAGTGGGCCGCAAACCCATATAGATACTTCTGGTTTCCTCAATTGAGCGCTGGAGAACAGGAACGAACTGCTCCAGGTGGTTCAAGGCAGCATTGCCATCACCTGCATCCTTGAGCTTCAAGGCCATCTCCACCCAAAACTTAACAGCGGCAAGCGTCTGACCGATACTGTCGTGGAGTTCAGAAGAAAGCCTTCTCCTCTCCTCCTCTTGAGTCGCTATTAATCTTGAGGGTATTTGCCGCAGTTCCTCGTTGGCCTTTTCCAGTGCGGCCGTCCGCTCCTTCACCCGCAACTCCAGTTCATCTTGAGCCCTATGCAATTCAGCTTCTATCAGCTTGCGCTCCTCTATTTCACGTGTGAGTTGCTCATTTGTGCCGGTCAATTCGGCGGTGCGCTCTTTGACCAGTTCCTCCAGGTGATCACGGTATTTGTTCAATTGCTCCAGTGCAAGCTTGCGCAGGGTAACGTCACGGAAAGTGACGACCGCCCCAAGAATTTGATTCTCTTCCAGAATGGGGGTACTTGAATATGCAACCGGGAAACTCGTGCCATCCTTCCTCCAGAATACCTCGTCTGTTTCACGCCGGGCGGCGCCGATAGTCAAGCTTTCAAACACTGGACACTCTTGTACGGGATAAGGAGTACCATCGGGCCTGGAGTGATGGACCACGTGATGGAATTCTTTTTGGATCAATTCTTCAATCCGGTACCCGGCCAGCTCCGCCCCAGCGGGATTGATAAAGGTAACTATGCCCGCCGGGTCCAATCCAACAATGCCCTCTCCAGCAGCGTCAAGGATGAGTTGCTTTTGTCGACTGAGCCACCGCACCTCCTCTTTGGTCCGCTTGCGGACGGCTTCGTTTTGGAGACTTTGAAGGGCACGAGCCAAGTCCGCCGCCAAGTTGCGCAAAAGCTCCACCTCTTCCAGATCGAACGCATGCGAACGATCAGCCTTGACCGTAAGGACGCCGAAAAGGCGCTCCTGATGGATGAGGGGAACGGAGGCGATGGAGGCGCCCCCACAGGGCAGGACGGACTCTTTCCAGAAGGCAAAGCGCGGGTCGGTGGCAATGTCATCGAAGACCACAGCCCGGCGTTCGCGCAGCGCCGTGCCCGCAGGCCCCTGTCCGGTGCAACTGTCATCCCAGGTGATCGGGGCATGTTGCAGGAAATCCGCGCCCTCTCCCGAGTGGGCGACCGGGAGCACCCGCTTGGAGTCTGCCTCCGGTTTCCCGATCCACACCACTACATAGCCGCGGGTTTGGACGAGGCTGTCACAGACCGCTTTCAGCAGCTCAACCGGATCTTTCTCTGTGTTGATAATGCTTCCGACATCACGGATGGCTCGCAAGACATCGTTGAGATGGGTTATTCGCGCATTGCTCTGCTGCAACGATTCCTCCACCTGCTTGCGCTCGGTGATGTCACGAAAACTCCATACCCGCCCCACGATGGTATCGTCAATGCGCTGAGGCTGGGAATAGCGTTCGAATATACGACCGTCCTTGAAGAGCAGTTCGTCCATGGAACTCGCATCAGCCGACTGGTAAAGCGCCCGGACCTTGTCCAGAAACGCATCGGGATCCAAGAGCTGATTACTGACGAACTTGAGCAACTGCTCGTCATCCCGCGTCGCGATTAAGGTCTCGGGAATCCGCCACAGTTCCAGAAAAATCCGGTTAAAACTGACCACCTTACCAGCGGTATCCACGACCAGAATGCCATCGGCCGTAGACTCAAGCGTCGCGGCCAATAGTGAATTGGAAGTCCGTAGCGCCTCATCGGCCCGCTTGCGCTGCGTCTTGTCCTTCTCCGATTCAGCAAGCCTTTGACGTAATGCACGCAATTCTGTGATGAGTTGCACTTTAATGTCGTCTTCATCCTGCATTTCCGACTCCCCTGGAGATCGAAGAACGGGTTCGCATGCATCTGGATCAAGGAACATCTTATTTGCTTAGCCCGCAAAGAAAAATGAGCAAAGGGAAGAATCTGCAGGCCGTTTTGGATCACCGAGTCAACAAGAATCCAAGTCTCCATTCAGGATTTTTATCCTAAACACATATGCGGGGTGAGACAAGTGGATTCTAATAACGAGAAAATTGAGATCTTGGCGATGTACAGAACCCTTTGCAGATGCACGTACGACATGCCTTCCCGGGGATTGCGGGAATTGCTTGCGATTATCATGCATCTACCGCCAAGACGATCTTGCCATTTTTGTGGGGTTTTCCAGCGAGCATCTCGTGTGCCAGGCGCATTGGCGAGAGGCAGCACCTCGCCGACCTGCGAGGTGGTCCGGCCGGAGTCGAGCAGGCCGGCAGGGATGATCAAAAAAGAAGCTTAAATTCCAGCAGTGAAAAACTGGATGCTTACTGTAAGATTAGTGACTGAGTTGATCAGTTCATAAATGCCGCATGGGGAATTCGCGCCCATATGAAAGGGAGTTTAACATGAATAGAAAAACATGGATTTCCGGCTTCATACCGGTCGTGATATTTTTTGTCATGATTTCCGCGACGGCCTTTGCCGCAACGTATGCCAATGACCTCGGCCGTATTGAAACTTTTGGCGTAGTATCAAACGCAAATCTGAATGCTGGAAGTATCACCATTTCAGTCAATAAAACAAACAAAGGTCTGCAGGACAGGTTTGGCGAGGATGTGACGTTTTGTACCAACAGGGCTGTGCGCGTGGACACCTGTTCGATAAAAACCTATAGCATGTCAGGTTGCTGGAACCAACTTTCTGAAAATGCCGGCAGGGAAAGCAGGGAAGCGGACAAGATAGAGCAGAAGGCTGAATTAAGTCAGATAAAAGATGGCGACTGGGTTTTTGTATCAGGTTATTTCGATAAAAACACCAGAGGGTTTGTCGCAGACAAAATTCTCAAGTTGCCTGACTAGCCATAATGGGTGACGGAAAGAACTTGGTCCCCAATTTGGCTGCCACAACATAAGAATAGCATTTCTCATCCGTCACCCTTTGCCTTCACGCCCGGTCCGCGTCTACAGGGTTTTCGCCTTGATGCGGAAATTCCAATCCTTTTTCACCACACTGATAGGGCGTGGGTTTCTGCGCTGAACTAAAAATCCGACACCTCTGCATCATCAAAAGGGATAACCTGCTCCAGGGTGCGTTTACCGGGAGGGACCGAAGCCTTCCCATTGCCTGCCTTGAGATGGCCATTTGCTTTCTTTTCGTATGCTGCGATCATCTTCGGCTCTTTGTCGGCATTCTCAAATGCGGCTTTTTTCTGCAATGGCGCGGGGCCTCCGACGGTTGAACGGTCATTGGCGCCTCCGACCAGGGTTGCCAGTTCGGCCACAAAAATCTTCATTTGTTCCGCCTGGGCGCTCATTTCCTCAGAGGCGGAGGCGGATTCCTCGGCATTTGCGGAATTGCGCTGAACCACATTCTCCATTTCACTAACCGCTTTGGAGATTTGTCCAATTCCCAGGGCCTGTTCACCGGAAGCCGCTGAGATCTCACCTATTAATTCTCCCATCCTGGCGGCGCTGGTTTGCACCTCGGAGAATTCGGCGTTGGTCTTTTGGACGACTTCAGAGCCTTCCTTTATTTTCGTGACCGTCCCTTCAATCAGATGGGCGGTATTTTTTGCCGCCTCGGCAGCTCTCATAGCCAAATTTCTCACCTCATCCGCAACGACCGCAAATCCCGCTCCGGCCTCACCGGCCCGGGCTGCTTCAACCGCTGCATTCAGCGCCAGCAGGTTCGTTTGAAAAGCGATTTCGTCAATGGTCTTGATGATCTTCGAGGTCTCTTTACTGGCTTTTGAAATCTCGTCCATGGAAGCGGTAAGGTGCACCATTGAAGCGTTGGCTTGACCGACAACCTGCCTGGTCTTGTTCATCAGATCATTGGCCTGATTAGCGTTTGCGGCATTCTGCTTTGTCATGGAGGCCATCTCTTCCAGAGAAGAGGAGGTTTCCTCGATAGATGCCGCCTGCCCGGATGCTCCTTCGGCAAGTTCCTGGCTGGAGGATGAAACCTGGGCGGAAGCGGAAGCCACCTGGTCAGCGCCTTCGGTCAAGCCCTCAACGACACGGCCAATCGGGCCGGTAATGCTTCGAGTGATGAGAAAGGCAATCAGCAGCCCCAGTACGGATGCTGCGGCCCCCAGGGAGAGCAACAGTGCTTTTCCGCCGGAAGCGGTCTGTGCGGACGCTTCACCATCCTTCATGGCCATTTGCTGTTCGTAATCTGCGAAAGATTGCAGTAGTTGCAGCATCTTACCTTGAGGTGCGAGAACTTCATGAACAACAACATCGCTCGCCTCCTGATTCTTATTCGCCATACCCATAGCCGCTGCTTTTTCCGACAGTTGTACAACTGAGGCCAGGTTTTCCTTTACCCCTGCAAACAATTCCTTAGCTTTGTCCGTCCGTAGTGCCTTTTCAAGTTTGTTAAGGGTATCCGTCAGGTCGGCCTTAGCTTTGGCGAAACTCTCTTTCTGCTTCTGCTTGACACTCTCATCGGTAGTGAGGGCAATATTCCGTGCAGACCGGGCAATCACATCATAGTCTTTCATGATATCATAAAGCAGGACCATCTGAGGCATTCTTACATGAGCAATCCCGTTCACCTTATCATTCAGAAGGCCCATGCGGCTTGTCCCAATAAATGTCAGCATGGCCATCAGCACAATCGTCAATCCGAAACCCAAGAAAAGTTTTGTCCTCAATTTCAGTTTAGTCAACGACATGGCTTTCATTCCTTCAACAACTCAAAATTAACATCAGCTTTTCGACCCGACAGATTCGTGCAGCCGAAACGGTCCCCTCGACGGCCCTCATTCTCTCAAGTACTCAGGCAGCCTTTCCAATGAGCTCCATTTTACTTGCGCTCAGCACTCGATCAATGTCGAGCAGGATTTTTACACACCCGGCTGTTTTTGCCATTCCAAGGATGTAGTCTGTGTTCAGAGTAGTCCCGAACTCCGGGGTTTCTTCGATGTCCGAGCCCTTGATGTTGAGGACCTCCGAGACCGAATCGACGACGATACCGATCTGCAGGGCCCTTGAATCATGATCGATCTCGACGACGATAATGCAGGTCCTTTCCGTGTAAGCGCTAGAGTTCATTCCAAACCTGAGACGGAGGTCTATCACCGGGATGACTTTCCCTCTGAGATTGATCACCCCCTTCACATAGTCCGGAGTCTGTGGCACAGGGGTGATTCGCATCATGCCGAAAATCTCCTTAACCGTGAGAATGCCAATCCCATATTCTTCCCGGTCCATAGAGAAGGAAAGGTATTTTCCCTCCATCAGGTTGACGTTCCTTTTAGCGATTTGATCACACACCAGGTTTTCGGTCATTGCTTCGCCTCCTCCTTTTTTCGGCCTCGAACCCCAGTTCACAGCAATTTGACGCCCGACCCAAAGACATTCCGGTTATGCCCGGGACCCCACCCCAGTGATGAATGTAACTTCGGTTGAGCGTATGTATTCTAGTCGGTATTGTTCGATGAATTCTCGACGGTGAAAGAAGAGCGACAAAACAGTTACATGCATTCACTAAAGTTCGATGGACTTAAGGCAGGACCTCAGACGGAGAGAAAAGGAGTGTTGAGATTGGGCCGCCATGCGAAGAGATCGGCCCTGCTTAGCAGCAGGGCCGATCTAAAAGAGGCCGGGTTGAGGAGTACTTACTTGCCGGTCGTGCCCCTGGGGCTGCCGAAACCGGTGCAGAAGTCCCATCCTGTGCCCGCCGAATATCCCATGTAAGGACCGCAATAGCCCATGGTCACGTCTCCGAAATCCGTAGTTACGTGTGTGTCGCTGTAGATCTCGGTCAGCTCCGCGTTTGTGGAGGTGTAGAAGTGGCCTGCGTTGTTCACGATGCCGGCCATGACCGGGGAAGAGACGCTGGTGCCGCCCACGATCCACCAGCCTCCAGCATTGCTGTCATACACCCACACGCCGGTATAGGGGTCCGCCACTGCAGAAATATCCGGCACACCCCGGTTTTTGCCGACGATGCCCGCGACGCTGTGCTGGTAAGCAGGTATGGGCTCATATTCGCTCATACCGCTCCCAGCATCAACCCAGGCCCCCTCCGCCACGAAGTTGCCGGTGGTTGGATTGCGACGCAGACTTGTTCCTCCAACCGCCACGACGTTGGGAGAGACAGCGGGATAGCCGGGTGTTACACCATCTCCCGAGGATGCGAAATAGACAACCTTCGGGGTTTGAAAATCTGAGTCATAAGCGATCTCCCCCATGAACTCTCCGCCGCCCCAACTCATCGTTACTTCTCCGCCTCCGGCTGCTGCGACCAGAGTGCTTGCCACTTTCACGGCAGTGAAAAGGTCCGTAAAACTATTGGAAGCGGCTTCCACCAGGTAGATTGTGGCATTCGGGGCCATGGCGTGAGCCCATTCTATGTCCAGGGACTCTTCCAGTTCCCATCCGGAATTATAGGCCGGCTTGGACCCGCTGGCGTAGACGACCTGGAAAGTCTTGCTGGTAGGCAAGGTCAGGCCGAACTGCTGGGAGAAGGTGGTTAGATCCTTGGCGGCGTTAGGTGCGTCGTAAGCATCGACGACGGCTATCGCCTTGCTTCCGCCGCTCGGATTGACAGTCACAGTGTTGGGGTTGCACCCGCTCACCGGGGTCACGAGCTGGTAGACGCACGCGAGGGAGGCCGGGGTTTCATAGAAATAGCCGCTGTAAGGAGGTTTTCCTACATGGGGCTGCGGCGAACTGAATGGACTTTCGGGAACGAACATGCGGACATTGGTGTGGGCATTCTCGCCCGCATCCTCGGGACGCGCGATACTGGACGATGGGATGGCGACGCGCCCGCGTTTGGATTCCTGAGCAAATGCGGAATTGCCTAGGACAAGCAGCAGCGCTATTACCACAAATGCTATTGCCGAGCTAAAATAATTTTTCATCTGTTCCTCCAATTTGAGCAACTTGAGGACTTACCATCACCATCCTCGCAGTTAATGTGGCATAATTCACGCCATTGTAGTTCCTCTAATCAAACTGATGAACACTTGCCGGTACTGGTGGAAAAGTTGTAGTTGGTCTCCTTTGTAAGAAAAGTGTCTACGTTAAATGTGTTTAATCCGTTTGTAGGCTTGAGCAAAAAAGAAAACCCGCTTCCTGTGAAGGATAGCGGGTTTACATGGAGGTATGACTATGTAGGCTCTCCCTGGCAACCCCGCTATCTTATCGACCTTTTGATCGACGTAGACCGGAAGCTTTGCGCCCTACCTTTTCAGATAGTTTGCCCTTCAGGCTAGCTGAAGCATCTTTCTCAAAGAACCTCTAGCTTTAATTGACGGCTAGTCTAGAGTCCAATTTGTGAGATGTCAAGAAAAAAACATCGACCCTATCCTGTATTTGTTTCTCTAAATCATACCACAGTAGAAGATCAGTGCAGTATACGCTCAACACCTTGATCTCTCGTATCGAATATACTGCCGACGGATCTCAGTTCACAAATGGGGAAACCAGCTTTTCCTGCGGCTTTCCCTTCAGTGATCCGGATCAATATGGTTATCGGCAAGAGGTGAAGGAAAGATTAATGAAAAATGACGGGTTTTGCAAAAATTTTTCGGATCTCGCCGAGCGCTGGCCGGATGGCAGGAGGAACAAGAGGCAGAAAATGGCCCATCCGAACAGGGGAGAGGGCTGGGGAGGAGCGGGGGCAGTGAAGCAGTGAATAGTGAGTAGTGAGTAGTGAATAGTGAGTAGTGAATAGTGAATGGTGAAAGAGCAGGGAGCGGGGAGCAGAAAGATTTTGACAGGATTAACAGGATTGAAAAATGTCAATTCGGGGATTTACGAATAAATCCCTGAGCCCCTCAATTTGAAATCCCCTAATACCCGCTATTTCCAAGTCCTCAGGACACTGAGTTCATCGCGGGCATGGTACCGGGAGCGTAGCGGGGTCTCGACCCTACGATTCATTTACATGGGTGTCCCAGAGGGACATGAACAACTGCCACCGCTAACAACTCAAACTCCGACTAAAATTGCGACAGGATTCTATCGTACTCGGAATGCGAGTCGATCCAAAACCAGATGCAATTATCGTCTTCTTTCGGGCAAAGCGCACGCCGGCCGCGATCGATGCGTGCGGAGAAAATATTGTATCGTTCGCGGACTTTCTTGAACTGGAGAGATGGATGCCAAGGATCTTGCATCCACAGCCGATGTGCATCTCTTGCTTTGTCCTTCACAGAGGAAGGAATGCGCTCAAAGGCTTTCCAGATCTGCTGGAAGCCTTGTGGTCACAGTATGTCTTCCATCGCTCGGGTCTTGCCTTCCCTGTGCTCAGTAATAGCCCGATGTCAGCCAGTTTATCCTGTGATTTGGCGAATGCCTTGTCCCAGCGTTTTTCATCCTCGATTTCAGCGAGAAGAAGCTTTGCGAGGGCATCCCGTCGCTCCGGGGGAAGCGATGAAGCGGCATCGAATGCTTTCTTCAAGACCTCAATCCCAATTCGGCAATCCCTCAAATCCGTACTCAAGGTACAAAGGAAGAATTCTTCATCAGTACCTGTTGTTTTCCTGTTAATAAGGTGTTCGAATGGAAGTCCGGCGATATATTTCACAAGGAAAGACAGATGCTTGAAGTCGCTCCAAGGTCTGGAGGACGAAGCGCCGCTCTCCGCCGCTATACTGGGCCTCGCCGAGGCGGCGCCCAGGCGGTGGGACCGCCTGCCTATATGGCCACTGCCTTCGGCGGTGGCCGCAGAGACCTCGGTGGGCTCGATCACCGGTCTTGAAGTTTCCAACGTTCATCCGGGTTTCCGGATGAATACCAATCTAGTACGAACGCCGACCGCCGCCACCGCCGCCGCCGCGCGATCCGCCACCGCCGCCACCGCCACCGCGCCGGTCCCTGCCGAAACCGCCCCCGCCACCGCCGCCAGGCGGGCGACCTCCACCCGGACGGCCTCCACCTCCAAACGATCTGCCTCCACGGCTCTCACGCGGCTTGGCTTCATTAACTGTAAGGGGCGAACCTCCCACATCCTTGCCGTTCAATCCCGTTATTGCGGCCTGGGCCTGGTCCTGATTCGGCATCTCGACGAAGCCGAAACCCCGGGACCTCCCGGTAAGATTGTCCTTGATGATCTTTGCAGAATCGACATCACCAAAGCTTTCGAAAGCTTCACGCAATTCTTCCTCGGTGGTCTTTGCAGACAGATTCCCAACGTAAATGTTCATGTTTTCTTTTTCTCCTTTAGGAAAGGATGATGCCAGGCCGAATCGAGAAACCCTATCCTCTAAAGCTTCCTGCTCAAGCCCATGCAAATAATTTAGTGATTCCTCACAAATCTGGAACGGGACGGCATCTACCCGCGTCCACCCTGATCAACGGCGGGAATTCGCTTCCGAAGAGGACCACCCTACCGAAACAGGCCATCAATTCAACCAACTCTCCCACACGCATACCCATCAGTCAATAGATAAGCATGCAAGTGGGTCTTTGCCGGAAAAATTTTCCAGGTCGTCCGGGAATCGAGCTGTTCAAAGATGGCTACTCGCTTGAATCTGGAGCAATAGCTTCGATGGCATCTTCGTTGCAAGACAAAGGAGCGGAAGGAGAGATTCTATGAAGCTGGAATCGTATTTTACGACAGTCGGATCCCTGGAAGAGCAAAAGCGACTCGATATCATATCAAACAACATCGCGAATTCCAACAGTCCCGGATTTAAAAAGGACAACGTTCATTTCAGCGATGTCATGGGCGAGGTTTCCTACACCAACATGTCACAGGGTCCAATCCGCGAAACCGGCAATAAGCTCGATGTAGCTCTTTCCGGAGACGGCTTTCTGAGCGTCAAAACAGGGCAGGCGGTCCTCTATACGCGGGCCGGAAATCTGACGCTGAACAGCGCAAAACAACTGGTTAACCAGGACGGCTATCCGGTTTTGGGGAACAACGCGCCGATCGTCATAGAGAACCCGTCAAATATTCGTATCGGCGAAGATGGTCAGCTTTTTGACGGAGAAGACGTGGTAGGCAGCCTTGATATTGTGCAATTCCCGCCGGGCGCCGGTGTGCAGAAGGCGCAGAACGGCTATTTCGAGCCTCAGACAGCGGGGACCCAACCGGTAAAAGCCACAAACTGCGTTGTGCGCCAGGGATCGCTGGAGGGAGCAAATTTCAATCCAGTCGAGGAAATGGCCAAAATGGTTCAAGTAATGAGGGACTACGAATCTTATCAAAAGACAATCCAAAACGATGGAAACCTGGACTCTCAGTTGATTTCAAAGACGGCCGGGTAACGAGAGCGAGAAACGAGAAACGAGAAGCGAGAAGCGGGAAGCGGGAAGCGGGAAGCGGGAAGCAAAAACAGGAAGCAGGCATCGGGTACCGGGAATCCGACATCTGACATCCATAAGAGGAGATGAGAATGAGAAGCCTTTGGACGGCGGCCACGGGAATGGCTGCCCAGCAGACCAACATGGACGTGATCGCCAACAACCTGGCAAACGCAAACACAACCGGCTTCAAGGCCAGCCGAGGCAATTTCGAGGACCTGATGTACCAGACAACCATTCCGGCGGGGGCTCAAAACGGCGCAGGCACAATGGTCCCCACCGGCATTCAGATCGGTATGGGAACCAAGACGTCGTCGGTCGAAAAGCTTTTCGCACAGGGCAATTTTACCGAAACCGACAATCCGCTGGACCTGGCGATACAAGGCAAGGGATTCTTCCAGGTGCTTCGGGGCAGTCAGCAGGTTTATACCCGCGCCGGCAGCTTCAAGACCGACCAGAACGGAAACTTAGTCGACGCATCCGGATATCCTCTGCAGCCTCAAATCACCGTACCGAAAACGGCCGTTGCGACGAGTGTCGATCCTTCGGGTGTCTTCACGGCCACTGACGCTACCGGAAAAGTGGTGCAGACGATAAACATTCAACTCTACAGTTTTCCAAACCCGTCCGGGCTCCAGTCCATCGGGGCAAACTATTTCATCCCGACCCCGGGTTCTGGTGACGTAACCAACGCTCTGCCAGGCGGGCCGGAAGGCATGGGAACGATTCTGCAGGGCTTTCTGGAATCCTCCAACACTAACGTGGTTAATGAAATGGTGAATATGATCCTCAGCCAGCGGTCTTACGAAGCAAATTCCAAGGTCATCAAAGCGGCTGACGACATGCTGCAAATGGCAAATAACGTCGTAAAGTGATGCTGAGGGAGGGAACTGAATGCTTTCGGTCATGATTTCGCCGCTTCGCTCGCTAATTTTCCTGGTCCTGCTTTTGCCGGCAGTGACGCCGTTTGCCGGCATCGATTCGGCCTGGAGCGGTCCGGAGCCGATTAAGGAGATCCGGGTCCTGAGCAACGTCACAGTGAACCACAAGGACGTCTCGCTGGCCGAAATCTGCGATCCGGAAACGCTTCCGGGCGAGTGGAAATCGATCATGGACGGACTCAACATCGGGGATGCTCCGCAGGCCGGGTTGGAAAAGTTCATCGACCCCGGCCAGCTTCGGACATACCTGGTGAGGCTGCTCGATTCCTACAGGATCAATTCTTCGGAGGTAAAGTTCGATCTTCCCGACAGAATCGTGGTCAGGCGTGAATCGACCCAGATCACACAGGAGCAGATCGAAGAGATTTTCAAAAAGTTCGTTTTTGACAACTCGCCCTGGAAGCGGGAGGAGATAAACATTCAGAGAGTTCGTTTCTCGGGTATTCCCGTCATTCCGACCGGCAAAATGACCTATGAGGTTACGGGATCTTCAGCGAGGGAGCGTTTCATAGGCAACGTAACGGCGACCGTCGACTTCTATGTGAACGGAGACAAGGTGCGCACTCTGGGAGTCGTCGGCAAGGTCGAGGTTTTCGGAAACGTTTATCTCGCCTCGCGCCCTCTGAAACAAAACGAAATAATATCCGAGGCCGACCTGGAAGTGCACAAGATGAACCTTACCGACGCTGCGGACCGTTTCGCCACCCGCCCCGACCAGGTAGAAAGCCGGCGCGTGCTGCACAACATCGGTGTGCATCAGCCATTGGAACTCAGGGACCTCGACAAGCCGCTGGTGCTCAAGCGGGGCGATTCGGTGCAGATAGTCTACGATGAGCCCGGATTCTCGGTAACGGCAAAAGGCCAGGCCAACGCCGACGGAGGGGTAGGGGATGCGCTGGTGGTAACGAATGTCGAATCGAAAAAGACGATTCAATGTAGAGTTGTGGACGCTCGGACCGTAAGCGCCAACCATTAACGGCGAAACCCGCCGGCTCCGGATAAGGTGATTAAGCGAAGATGCGAAACAATAGAAATATCAGAGCCAATGAAAACGCAGCAACAATCCGGTTCATTTTAGCGGCCCTGCTGGTCGTGATCCTTTCGGGCTGCGCTTCGGTGGAATCGAAAAAGGACCCGGCTTCATTTACTCCTCCGCAGCAGATTTCAAGCTCGAAAACAATGCCCCTGCCGGAAGCCGGTCCGCAGCCCGCATCCCTTGCGCCGACCGGTTCTATTTGGACCCAGTCCAGCGGCTCGCTTTTCGCCGACCTCAAGGCTTCAAAAGTGGGGGACATAGTCACGATAACGGTGAGTGAGACATCGGCAGGCTCCAAGGCGTCGGCGACGACAAACTCGAAGGCCCAGAACTTCAACGGGAGCTTCACCTTTGGAGGGATAGGGGTAGGCGGGGGAGTCGCGGCCCCCAAGGGAGCGCTCTCTTTTGGCCCCTATAACGGCGCATTCAGCAAGAATTTTACAGGAAGCGGCGCGACCAGCCAGACCGATACTATGACGGCGTACATGACTGCAACCGTGGTCGATGTTTTGCCCAGTGGAAACTTTCTGATTCGAGGCTCGCGCTGGACAAAGGTAAATGACGAACTCCAGCAGATCGTTCTCGAGGGGGTGATCCGCCCGGCCGATATCAACACCAACAATACAGTTCTATCTCAGAACGTGGCGGAAGCGAAGATTTACCTGCTCGGAAAAGGTCCGGTCACTCAGTATCAGAAACCTGGATGGCTGGGTAAGGTCTGGGATTTCCTTTCACCTTTCTAGACATGGTAGGGATGCATGAAAAAGAAGGGCCGTTTCACGATAGCTTGCACCGGCATGATTTTGGCCGTCCTGCTTTGGGCCGGGACTGCCAATGCGGCCAGAATAAAGGACTTTGCCTATTTTCAGGGCGCCCGCCCGAATTCGCTCCTAGGGTACGGGCTTGCGGTTGGCCTTAAAAACACCGGCGACACGACTACCAACACCCTGTTCACCATGAACACCCTGGCGAACATGCTCATGAACATGGGCATCTTCGTCGATCCGACCCAGGCGAAGGTGAAAAACGTGGCGGCGGTCATGGTTACGGCCAAGTTGCCTCCTTTTTTCCGGACCGGGGCGAAGATAGATATCCAAGCCTCGTCGATAGGAGACGCCACAAGCATCGAGGGGGGCACGCTTCTGATGACACCCCTTAAGGGTCCGGACGGCAAAGTTTACGCGGTCGCCCAGGGACCGATCTCGACCGGGGGCTTTTCGGCATCGGGGGCAAGCGGAAGCAGCGTTCAGAAAAACTTTCCAACCGTTGGATTCATAAGCGGGGGGGCGCTGGTCGAAAAAGAGGTCCCGGTTGAGTATTCCCAACTGTCTGTGCTTGACCTCGTTTTGAAGACCCCCGACTTTACAACCGCCCATAAGACGGCGGAAGCAATATGCACGGGCGTCTCCGGGGTCAGCGCCCACGCGGTGGACGCCGGGACCGTCAGACTCGAGGTGCCGCCCTCCGAGCGCGGTGAAATAGTGGGGCTGATCACCCAGGTTGAAAATCTGGAAGTGCAACCCGAGGTGATTGCAAAGGTTGTTGTTAACGAGAGGACCGGGACCATAGTCATGGGTGAAAAGGTTCGGATATCCCCGGTTGCCGTGGCCCATGGAAGCCTCACGGTCCAGATAACGGAAAGACCCACAGTCTCCCAGCCTCTTCCCTTCAGCAAGGGGACAACTCAGGTTGTGCCTCAGACCAGCATCCAGGTCCAGGAAAGCAAAGGCCACCTTGCAGTCGTGGGAGGAGGGGTGACGATAGGGAAGGTAATAGAGGGGCTCAATGCCATAGGGGCAACGCCCCGCGATCTGATTAACATTCTTCAGTCCATAAAAGCGGCTGGAGCGATGGATGCGGAACTGGAAATAATTTAGTCCGAACACCAAAGAACAAAGAGGGAAATAAAAATGATCGTAAATCCTCCTACACCAGCACAAATAGCATGGGTCTTTGAAAAGCTGCTAAGACACCGGAGGCGCGGGGGCAGTCTTCGCGCTCTGGTCGCCAAAGGGTTTGGGCTTGAGACAGACAGGTGGGCCTATCCCATACTGCAGGATGCCGGTGGTGCTGAACTGTGCGACATTTTGAACGCAGCACGCAAGAATTGCTGGGGGAAGACCCAAAGCGAGTCCTAAAACGAAAGGATTTTTGTGGGGGCAAACATTGAACCGGTTCTCCAGGCGGATTCGTCCCGCGAAGTAGAAGTCCAGAAGAAACGGCTTCGAGAAAGCTGCCGGGAATTCGAATCGGTAATGATTTCCTACATGATGAAAGCCATGCGCGACGGCACTATACGGGCGGAAGAGCCAGGAAACGCAAGGGAAATGTACGAAGACATGCTGGCCGGGCAGATGTCCAAAGTAATCGGCCGCAATTCGGCGCTGGGTATTGGGGACATGCTCTACTCCAATCTCGAGCCTCTTATTAAAAAGCAGGGCACTCAAGGGCAGAAGCCCCCTGCGGCTGAAGCGCAAACCGCCATTTCCACAGTGCCCCAGAACCAACCGGGATCCGGCTGAAAGACGCCGCTGCCGCAGGTTGCAGGCAATTTGTCTCTAAAGTATACGAACGATTCTGCCGATTGATAAATGCAGGGTTTTTCCTTGGACTTGAACGTTATCGAAACTGGGAGCTATGACATGAAATCAAGTCCGGCCGTGCTCGAGGGCCTTTCGCATCCCGGTGTTTTGCCGGATCAAAACAGTCCTTTTCAGTCCGAATGCCTGGCGACCGCTCTCGATCTGCTCGAGATTCTCCGCAATGAAGCCGAAATCCTCACACGGTTTGCGGGGAGCGAACTCCTGCAGCTTGTTCCGAAAAAAGAGTATCTGGTCAGCGAGCTGGAATGGAAACTCCAATCCGCCAAAGAGGCAGGGGAAGGCTTTGTTCCGGCTTCGGATTCCTTTAAGGCCCTGCTCGGCGAGATCGTTAAATTGAACACCTCCAACGGAGTTTTTATAGAAAAGTCTCTTTCCTACTGGCGGGACTTTCTTTCGATCTTCTCGCCACCGGGCTATGGTCCGGCCGGCATGAAAGCAAGGCGGCCGGTGCGTCCTCCGAAGGGGCGCACGTTCGCACGGGAGATTTAAAAGATGGGCGGACTTACCGTTACGCTCTATACTGCACTGCAGACACTGGAGAATACGCAGACAGAGATACAGACCGCTTCGAACAACATTTCGAATGCCAGCACTGCGGGGTATGCGACCGAGACAGCAGTGCAGACGGAAAATCCGGCGGTCCTGACCCCCTCCGGCTGGCTGGGCAACGGAGCAACCATAAGCCAGATTACACAGTCGCGGGACCAGTTTCTTGAACAGCAGCTCATGAACGCCAAGAGCAGTGATTCGCAGTACACAAGCCTATCCAGTGAACTCACATCTATCCAGTCCGCATGTTCGGATTCGGGCGACAGTGGAATTTCCCAGGCGCTGGGGAATTTTTTTGATGCGTGGAACACACTGGCCCAAAACCCGACAGGGCTGAGCGAGCAGACGGGGGTCTACTCGGCGGCGCAGAACGTGGCCAGCGCCCTGCAATCCACATACAGTCAACTTAACGACATTGCCGCCCAAATGCCCGGCCAGATCAATAATGTTGTCAATCAGGCGAATTCTCTGATCGACCAGATAGCCCAGCTCAATACAGCAATTGTAAATAGTCAAGCACCCACTTCCCAGCCAAACAACCTGATAGACGAAAGATACGAGGCGATGGACAGCCTGGCCCAACTTATCCCCGTGAGTTTTTCACAAGACCCGGCCACCGGTATGGTCACGGTCACGACCACCAACGCGAACGGCCCTCTGACGGTGGTTTCCGGATCAACGGGCACTCACATCACGACACCTCCGGCCTACACGAGCGGGCAACTCGGGGGACTCCTGACGGCTCAGACGGACCTCATCGGCCCTAACGGCACTACCGGCTATATCGGCCAGTTGAATACCTTCGCTTCCACAATGATATCGGCGGTCGACAAGATTTCCACAGACAATGGCGGAACGGACGTTTTCACCGGCGCCGACGCCTCGTCGATCGCGGCGTCCACTGACTTCATGAGCGGGCAGACTTCGGCCGAATTGAGCACCTGCGCACAGGCGATGTCAAACCTTCAAGACAACCAGGTAGCCTTCACCGATGGGACCAATGCCACACCGGAGCAATACTTGAGCAACATCCAGCAGACCGTCGGGGACGACGTCCAGCAAGCCAGCAGTAACCAGAGCTTCTATGATTCGCTCCAAACCCAGTTGCAGACCCAGCAGCAGTCCGTTTCCGGCGTCTCGGTGGATCAGGAAATGGTCAACGTCATCCAGGACCAGCAGGTCTACGAGGAAGCGGCCAAGGTCGTCGAAACGGTCGATACCCTGATGGGTGCGGTAATCTCTATGGTTTCTTAAGCGGGGAGAACTATGCGAATTACACTCGGCATGCAAACAAGTGAGGCCTTGCTAAGCATTAACGATCAACAAGAACAGATCACCAATCTGTCGCAGCAGATCGCTTCGGGTGTAACGCTCTCTTCGGCGTCCGACAACCCTTACGACTGGGCGCAGGCAATGAACATCAAGCAGGGTCTGGGGGAATATAAGTCTATTCTCAGCGGCATCAATTTCGGCACCGGCTGGTGCCAGGCTACCGAGTCCGCCCTGAATCAGCTTTCAAACCTGGTAAGCCAGGCACAGCAGATCGCGATTTCAGCCACCAGTGGGACCGAAACCACCCAAGGCGCGACCCTGGCCAACGAGGTGAACGGGATTCTGCAACAGGCGGTAACCCTGGCCAACTCCCAATACGGCGACCAGTATATCTTCGCCGGCACAGGCACGTCTTCAGCGCCTTTCTCTATCGACGATTCAACCGGGGTGGTCACCCCCAGCGCAGATTCAAATTCAAATTCCATAATGGTAAAGACCAGCACGTGCAATGCTTCCGGCGACGGTTCAACAGCCATAAACCTGACCGGCGACGATGTTTTCACATTTAGCAGCGGAGGAAGCATCGGCCTCAACGTGCTGCAGGAAATCTGGAACCTTGGGCAGGCTTTACAGAAAGGCGACTCGTCTACGATAAGCAGCCTGAGCACCACACTGGGCGATGCATTCAGCAGTATAAACAATGAGGCGGCCATTAACGGGTCCACGCTGTCCGATCTCACCAATCAGCAATCGGCGATCAACGTTATCCAGACAAACGAAGAGGGCACCCTGTCGAACCTCGAGGATACGGACGTTGCCCAGACGACCACCAAGCTGGAACAGGCGCAAACGGCTTACCAGGCTGCCCTCCAGGTTACCGGAATTCTCGACAACCTCAACCTGCCTTCGCTGCTTACAAGTACCACAGGCTAAAATTTAAGAGCCGGTGAATAGGTGAATCGGTGAATCGGTGAATCGGTGAATAGGTGAATCGGTGAATGGGTGAATCGGTGAATGGGTGAGTAAAGAGCGGGCGAGTAGATGAATGGGTGAGTAAGTGAATGGGCGCCTGATAGAGCTTGGATGGAAACGCTCTTTATTCCAGTTTCTTCTATTGATTCTGTTTTTTGCCAATCTTCAGCAATTTCAATGTCAAATTTCGTAATGACCCTCCTGACATTCGGGTCTGACATTTTCACGTCCTCCCCGGCTTTCCGCTGGACGTTTTGCCGACAATCCGCTGCAAATTGCAAAAGCCACTCTCATTGACGTATAATGTGCATGTTCGATTGTTAACCGACGATTCCGGGAGCCTTGGGATTGTTTCAGAAGTTTCCGGGCCGGAATCCGATCCGAAAACGCGGTTTGGCGTCTGCTGACAGCCAAGTTGACGCATTATTCAGGTTAAAGGAGATCATATTGAGGAAAGTTAATGCAAAAGTTATTCTGCTAATATCGTTAGTGGCAGGTATTCTTTTGCTACCGTATGGATATCTATCCTTGCAAGTCAATAAACCCAGCTTTGTAATTTATGAGTTTTTAGCCAAGCATATTATGGGCAATCCGGAAGTGGTATTTACTGGTGATTCAATTACATATTGTGGTTATATATGGGCATTTAGAATTAATAACTACTATCTAACATCATCCAATATCGCAATAAGTGGAATAGGCATGGATAAGATTAAAGATATCACGCTAAGAGCAATCAAGAATAAGCCCAAATATATATTTATAATGGGTGGCAGAAACGATATGCCTGCTAACTACGAGAAAGGCAACGCTCAATCTACCATCGCGACGTACAAACAAATTCTGGACGCGGCAGTAAAAAATGATATTAAAGTATTTGTTACATCCACTTTATACAGAGCAGACGAACAAAACCCACAAATAATAGATGAGTTAAACACATTTCTGAAAGAGTACTGTACTGAAAACGGTCAAGTATATATTGATTTGAATGCCAAACTGTCAGTCAATGGAAAATTACGTAAAGACTTTACATTTGATAACATGCACATCAATGATAAAGCATATAAGATATGGGCTGAAATGATTAAGAGTGAACTGAAGCGGGGAGCGGGGAGGGTGAAGGCGGGAAGGACTGAGGACTGAGGACTGAGGACTGAGGACGGAGGACTGAGGACGGAGGAAAGAGCAAGGAGCAGGAAGCCTGGTTTCACGCGAAGACTGGTCATCGACAGGTCAGGGAGAGACGCGAAGAACTGATCATCGACAGGTCAGGGAGAGACGCGGAGACGCGGAGAGGCGGGGAGCAGGAAGCAGGGAGCAGGGAGCCAAAGAGTTGCCAGTTTTTGCTTGTCAGTTTTTAGCAACTCAAAACTCAAAACTCATCTGTTTCCTGCTCCATGTCCCTTAATCGGTCAATTCTGCAATTCCTTAATCCGTACTTTCAGATTGAGATATGGTTCGGCATTTTCAGCCGGGACGTCATTTGCGGGGGCATCCGGCAAAGCAAACAGCAAGTGGTGAATCGGACCGTGCGGCACATAAAACGCTACGACGAAGCAAATGCTGCGCTGAGGGCAGGGTATGCACTGACGAGGGCACGGAGCAGCGACGGACCAACCTGAAATAGGTCGCAAACCTCATGGCTATTAGTGCCGGAGGCGAGAATCGAACTCGCACATCCTTGCGGATACTGGATTTTGAGTCCCTCCAATCCCACCACCACTTCTACCGTCATTCTAGATACTTGTAAAGATTCATCTTTTTCGCTATGCTTTTGGCTGAATTAGGTTTTGTTCGGGAATTTTTGAGGTTGGCGGTTACAAAATGGTTACAGCGGTGACAGACCAAGACCGTGGTCAGATCAGGATTGATGGTCGGCTTTTCACCTGAGACCGTAACCAAGTTGATCCGTCTGCTCTGTATTTTTGCTTTGACGTTCAAGGGAGATTCGGTTTGGAATTGCCGACTTTGGTCACAGGCAGGGAAGCGGTTCGTTATTATCGCATTTTGGAATACGACTTCATCGATCTAGTAAAGAACGGTGGCTTACAGCCCCGATCCCAGTTTGGGAAGCCAATTGAACCTCCATACAGGCAGGAAATTAAGGTAATTCTTGCAGAATCGAGAGGAATACTGCGTAAGATATCCAAAATGAACATTGCTAACAGGAACACCGCTGAATGGCTTAAATCTTCGGATTCAAAATTGGTCAAGCATTCCAAAACGTACCCACCGGAAGAGTTCGAGAAACTTACAGCGAGGCGTTCCGCAATTGACGTAGAACTTGCAGCGCTCGATGTGAATGATCGCTCATGGAAGTACCTCCATATACCTGATGATCCGAGCGGTAAGAAGGAATTGATCATGGAACTGCTTGGATACTACTATCGACCAGAAGAAATTGAATCCCTTGGATATTCAGTAAAAACCACTCCAGATCTCAGCAGTGCGAAGAAGTTGGATTCGAAGTCTGCTCCTGAACCGCAAGATTTTGAGCCTCTGACCGCTGTCAAAAGCAGAGAGTATGGATTGCTCAAACGCAGGATGGAAAGACAGGGGGATGTACTAAGAGCCACTGTTTACGCAACACACTTTTGCATTCAACAGCAGCCAGAACGAGTTAAACGGAACCAGTTTTTTAATGAATTGACCACGAAATTCAAGATTCTCACCACCGAAGACCAGCAGGGGATTTGGCTGGCAATGCGGGAAGTGTTTCCTGAGTACATACATGGAGCGGGGCGTGACAGAAAGCCTAAACAGGAAGTTTCTGAGGATGATGAGTAGCCTCATCCCGCAACGATTTCGATGATCTTCTGAAGCACTTCCTGCAACTTCTCTTCTTTGATCGTTCCCGCACGATAACTTGCAATTCGTCCGTCAGCAGTGAACAGACGGTTTGGACGAATGTTACTGGGATGCTTAAGACTGCCGCCTCTAAAATCGGCTGTATTGAGTGGAATCCCGTATCTGTCAGAAATGCTTTGGCTGGTGATCTGACACAGGATAACGTCATCGCCATCGAGAGCGGCAATCACCAACGCCGGTCTCTTCTTGCTGGCGCTGAGGTCGGAATAGGGAAAGGGGATAACCACAATATCGCCCTTTACAAATCTGCCCATGCAGCGTCCTCTTCCGGTCGATCCCAGTCACGGCGAAGCACATGTTCCGAAGCAAGCATGGTTTGAAACGAGTCGGAGTCGGTTTTGCCCAAGAGTTCCGCTCCTTCTCGATCTAGCAAGCATGAAATGAAATCGTATACCACTCCTAATTTCTCAGGGGGCAATCGCCGCAATCGATCTTCGATTTGGCTGATACTGATTGAACGCTCCATCTGAGTCCCTCCACCGAAAGAAACTGGTGCCAATATGACCCTCCTAACCTAAACAATGATACCATAATCATTCCCGCTTTAATAGACCGGCTTGAAATCGCTTCCCTCCGGTCGAAAAGAAAGCCTCCACGCAAAACCCCGCAATCCCACCTCTCTTCCAGTACCCCTCAATTAAGTCCATATCCGCAGAAATCCAAACGGCTCGAAAACTACCTCAACCTTCCTGTTTAGGTTTCAAATCGTAAGTCATTGAAAGTAGTAGACAATATGGACAAGCTCATGAAGGTTGGCGGATTTTAATTTCCTTTTCCAGCGTCTAGAATAGGAGCCAACATGATGACAGAAAATGAGGGCTGAGGAAAGACACAGTGGATAGTCAATCCAATGTGGCGATAAAAAGGAAGGAAGTTAAGGCACTTATGAGGCACTGTAACCGAACTGTAACCGTAAAACGATTGCTTTCTTTGCGGGAAGTTGTCGAAGAAATCGGCGGCACAATGTGGTTCTGGAGATCACAAATATGGGCTGGTCGGATTCCGGTGGTGCAGGTTGGGAAAAAACAGTGGATTGATATGCGGGATTTGGACGCATTTATCGAGAGTAACAAAACTAAAATGTGGGAAGGCGCAAACCAAAAAGTTCATGAGAAACTTAGAGCACGCAATATTCGACTGGAGGGAAAATGGTCAAAGGACAATTGAAACAACGGAAGATTCTGAGCAACACAAGAAAATATGGGCGTATTGACACGGGAAATCGGCTGACACGAAACCGGATTCTCTTCATTACAGATTTGAACTCACTCGGCAGCGGGAAGCAACAGAACGTCACCATACCCGAACAGGTTTCAATCAGACCCCGTGCCTCTCCAGCCCAGTAAGCCTCCTTCGGGCTACTGAACTCCGCATAGAAACGATCAAAGAAATTTGAACCATACGCTCCCACCGAAATGGGTGGAAAAGCAACAGGAGAACTGTTGCCAAAAATTGGAGGCACTCATGATGTTCGATAAGATGTGTGGGTTAGTCGAAAGGCACGCTCCACAATTTAGGAAATATATGGAGGAAGCCAAAATCTTTCTTCATCCTGAATCATTTGGCTCTAATATTCTAACAGATGAACAAATCAACAATTTCTTTTTGCCATTCAAAACAGTTGCTATCGAGTCTCCGCAAGCTGTTACTATTTATTCCGATCACGAAAGAGATCAACTCGGATTAAGTGAGGATAGAACCTTTATTGATTGCGCATACGCTTCTGATTTGGATCGATATGAAATAACACAAGGTGTAATTCATTACAAAAGAAGTGAACAAGGTTATAATGGAGTAGTTCGTTTAGATTTTGCTATCATTTGTAATAAAAATAGAATTCTGTTTGATTGGGCTGGCAAATGGGATGACGACATACTGGGTGACGCTCAGAATAATGCGTCTCTTGGTATCAACAGATTTCTATATATAAATACCATCGAACGATTTATTTTGGAAGAATCTCCCATCCACATAAAAACAAATAAATCGAAAAAGATAACTCGATCTGAATATAGATCTAAATACATTCTATTGACTCCAGGTGAAATAAGACAAAAGCTTGGTATAGTAGAGCACATCCATCAAGGTGGTACAAAAATACCTCATGAGAGGCGTAGACATACACGAACTCTGCGAAGTGATAGATTCACAAAAAAACAGGGACAGACACTCATTATCCCAGCGACATGGATAGGAGACAGAGAAAAAATTGTAGGCGATAAGATATATAGAGTCAGAACGGATTTATAGCGGATAAATAAGCGAACCAGTTGGATTCCATGAAAGGAAACCAACGTTACAAAGCAATAGGTTTTCGACTTGGAGAACCTTCAACGCCTTCGAAATATATCCGTTGACGGTTCAGAAAGGAGATAACAATGGTGAAGGACAAAAGCTAATTAAGGTCAGGTGCAGTTTTTCGTGGTTTAAGGCTATATCCCAAACTAAAGAAAAGGAGAATACAAATGAGAAAAATAATCAACGGCAAAGTATATGACACCGACACCGCTCAAATAATGGCGAGTGACAGGTACTGGGACGGAAACAACATGGAGCGTAACGGACGTAACCAATACCTATATGTTACGCCACGTGGAGCCTTCTTCTCTTATCGTTTTACGATGTGGCAAGGCGAATTAGATAGTATCACCCCTCTTGATAAGGGAGACGCCAAGAGCCTCTACGAAAAGTTGCCTGAGCAGGATATCGAAGCATACACACGCCGGTTTGGAGAAGCTGAAGAGGCTTAATTGGAGTTTATTTGGCGATTGCCCGAAGCACTCCATAACGTTCGATACTGGCACTCTTGATTAGCGCTGCGGAGCGCCAAGCCCGTGACGTGATCCAAGTTCCGCCTGATCACAATGAGGATTGATTTGATGAGCGGCAACCAACCTGCCGCTCATCGGGCAGAGTATATGACGAATTTGAGAGATCAAGGAAAGGAGTTATCACCAGAATGATTCAGGAGCGGGGGGAAAGTGGTAGAGCCACTTATTTTGGCAACGAGGTTATCAGGTTCTATGAATTCAGCCGCTCATTCCCTCTTTCAAAATATATTAATTGAATAGAAGAAGAATAATGATTGCACGGAGAGCATATCCCAGAAAACACGAACAAGGAGAAAAAAATGAAATTAACCGAAATCCAAATTACTGACCATCCTTTGAGGCAACAAATCATTGAGAGGGGGATTCCGCTTTAGAAATTGAGAATGGCGCTTGGCGGGGTACCATCCGAAAATTCCTTATCCCGTGCTCTGCGTGGCATCGATTCTATGTCACCGGAATTGGAGCGGCGTATCGAAAAGATACTGACCGAAAGCGAAGCGGATGCAGGAGGAAACAGTCATGAATGAAAAATCCAAAAGCATCCCCATGGAGTTTTAGAAACATTTGGCGGCAGACTCTGATTCGGTCTGTGGTCTCTGTCACCATTTTCAGCAACTTTCAGCGCAAAATATTACTGGGAAGGTGCAGGGATGCCTTCTCCAAACGATTTAGAAACATTGTGGGTTCGGGATTGATTCCAATGATGCAGGTAAAGCTTTGGAAGCAGCGGCGCTATTGCTGAATATGTCGAAGTAAAAATGGAACGAATAAAAAAAGGTGTCAATCGGCGTTGAAAACTGACCCACTTTAGGCATCCAAAATTGACCCACCCCTTGTAAGTAATTCGTTTAAAACACATCCCTGAGCCAGAGGTTAAAGAGGCCATCCCCTCGCCGTC
>JBEKPW010000084.1:0-27209 GCA_049520315.1 Syntrophobacteraceae bacterium | reverse complement strand
GTGCCGGCCTCGTTCTTTGAAATGGCATTTTTCCCTCCTCCGTCTAAGTTTAACCTCCGGAGTGGGAAAATTACATGAAAAGCAAATTATTGCAACATTAATTTGGAATCACTCTACTAGCTGGCACATATCCCCCTTTGAACATTCCAGTTCCAACGGGCGCGAAAAATCGAGCATGCTCCTCACCATGTTTTCCATCCGCTGGGTTTCCTTGACAACGATTTCCAGTTTCTCCTGGATAGGACTGTCTTCCTCGATGCGCTTTTGGGCCAGGCGTGCAAAACCGCCGATTGCGATAAGCGGGGTTTTCATATCGTGGGCCACAGCTGCCATGGCCCTCCCCATTGCTGCGAGACTCTCCGATTCGCGCAAATTCTTTTCTGCTTTTTCACGCTGGATGATCTTCCACATTCCATCCATCAGTAGCGTGAGCTGCCGGGCATCTGAGGGGTCATACTCCGTAGCTTTGTTTCCTACGCCTGCAATGGCTACAATGCGGTCATTCTCAAATACCGGGACGATCATGATACGGTCAACCGGGAGGTTAGTTTCCAGGAAAGCTCCGGAGATGGGACAAGGACCCGAGTAGTCGTTTATGACTACAACCCTCCTTTCGCGTATCGCATCTGCAAACACATCTATTCTTCCAACCGGTATTTGTCGGACGTGTTCTCCTGCAGAACTTTGCCAGGCGGTTTCCGGCCAGCCATGAACAGTCAAAACCGTTGCGGCTTCGTCCAGAAACCCGATCCAGCCGACTTCGCTTCCTGTAAGCCTCACCAGTTGTTCCAGGGCGAACTCCGCGATTTGATACGTTGAAGATTCACTCATTTGGCTTAACTGCCACAATGCCTCAAGGCGTGCTTCATCAAGCCGACGCATTTGTTCCACTTGCCTTCGCTCCGAAATCTCTGCCCGCAGCGCCTCTTCCATTCGCTTTCGCCCGGTGATGTCCATGGCGGCGTGAACCACATTGGTCACTTTCCCGGAGGAATCTTTAATAGGGTTAGAGGAAACCAGCCACGTTCTCCCATCGGCTTTTGCTATCTCACCTTCCTGGGGTTTCCCTGTTTGTACGGCCTTGATTGCGGTGCATCCCTGGCAAGGTTCCGACAGGCCATGGATAGCTTCGTAACAATTTCTGCCCTTCAGTTCCTCGGGTTTTAGGCCGAAGACCTGCTCAGTTGTCGAATTTGTCCAAATTACCCGCATCTCCGGGTCAAGATACTCAACAGCCACGTTTTTCAAGCTGCTAAGGATTGCCGCTTTCTCCTGCTCTGATTTCCTCAAGGCATCCTCGGCCATCTTTCGGTCCGTGATATCGGCGCCAATCCCAAGAATCCCACACACATTGCCATCATCATCAAAAAGAGCCCTATTGGCCCACATAACCCAGACCCGATCACCGTTCTTGCAAATATTTTCGTTCACATGGCTTGTATATTGGTAAGGGTTCCGGACAACCTCCTCTAATATCGCCAGCAGGTCATTCCCGGCTGAATCTGTTTCAGGCAAAATTGTACCTACGATATGGCGTCCAAGGATCTCTTGCTGGGAGTATCCCAAAAATTTCTGAGCAAATTCGTTGAAAAATGTGATTGTCCCATCGAGACTCAAGCGTGTGATGATACAGTTGGCATTCTCCACCAGCTCTCGGTATTTCTCCTCACTCCTGCGAAGCGCTTCCTCTCGACTGCCAATCTCATCAGCCATTGCATTAAAAGAAGAAGCAAGATCCTGAAGTTCCACAGAGCCTTTGAATTCAATCCGCTGTGTTGGGTCTCCCCGTCCAAGAGCCAGGGCGTAGTCTCGAAGCCGCCTGATTGGGTCGACAATTCCGTGCGAAAGGAAAAATGCCACTATGAAGATGACCGCCGTAATTAGCAGGGAAAGGGCCGATTGCTGGATGGCACGCGATCTGATAGGCCCCATCACCTCACTGTTAGACCGGCTGAGGCATACAACCCAGTTGGTAAAGCGACTGGGGGCGCAGGTCACAATCCGATTCTCTCCATCGAAGAGGCTTGGGAAAATTCCGGTCATTTCTTTGCCTTCCAGGGCTTGCCCGATGCCTGGACGCTTCTTCAGAAAATCGCGATCTGCCCATTCCAGCTCTTTTTGCGGGTAACAATCGACCAGCCTGCCGCTGCCGTCCAGAACGCTGATAGAGCCGCTTCCAGAGAGGTGAACCCCGAATATATCCTTTAACTTTTCAGCCCTAACTGCGCAGATAACCACGCCGAGCAGCTTGCCTTCTGCATCCCGGATACCGCGGTTTATTGTGAAAACCGGCTCACCCGTTGCGCTTGACAGCAGGAGATCGCTAACACTCCATTCTCTTCCTTCATTGATAGCGCGGATGAACGGCAGGTCGGCAATGTCCTCACCAATTACTCCAGGCATACTGGACGCAATGATTCGGCCTTGAGGGCCAACCCATGCAAAGTTACGGATTACGGGTAAGGCGGCCCTGTTGGCTTCGAGTATATGGTTCATCTGCTCAACGGAGAAACTCTGGGGCATAGTCAGGTTTATGCCGATGGCCAATTCATGATGGAGAACATCCCGGACAAACACATTAAAAGTGCCTGCCACTGCTTTGGCCATCTCCAGATTAACCCGAAACTCGTTTGCCTGCCTGCTCCGAAATCCTTCATAGAGATACCCGACCTGAAGTAAAAAAACAGGGACAAGCATAGTAAGCACTAGACAGTACAGTTTACTCCTAATGGTTGGGAGCCATCGATTAAAAAGCACAATCAATCCTGTGTGGCTGTCAAATGTTGATATATTTACTCGATTCCCCGAAATTTGCCTGATAGATGGTGCTTATAACACTTACCAGGGATGGAGAAAAGAGGCAAGCTTGAGCGGACGGCAAGATCAGGAGTAAGCCGGTCTTCAATCTTTAAAAAGTCACACAAATGAAACAAAGATGGTCAGGTCCAGGCAGGTTTTGATATACCTCTTAACTCCCCATCAACTGCATCGCCGTTCTTTTTCTCTGTTTTGCCGGAGAGATTAACCATAAATGCACAGGATTCCCATTTCATGATGCAGCAGGCAAATCGGGCGCGAAAATAGAACATGCGCCTTGCTGAAACATATGAGTTAACTCGCTCACCCTTTTCCCAAAAACGATGCCGGGGATGAGGTAACTTTCGAATTTGCAGCCAGTACCGGATTTGAGGGCTGGATCACAGCAAATTTGCATCCTGCCATAATTCGTCGGTTGATAGTCAATTTACGGCATCTCGGTCTGATCTGCCAACTCAACAGACTTGGTATCATCGAAGCGATACCGGTCACACCCGACAACTTTTTCCACCGGAAAAAGGGAAAGGGCTACGGCTAACTAACCGTAACCCTTCTGAAATTATGGTGGCGAGGCTCAGAATCGAACTGAGGACACGAGGATTTTCAGTCGCTAATCAACCAAGGGGGCTAAATCAAGCCCCCGTAACACTTTGCAATGACGAGATAAATTTCCGCACATTTTTGGTTTTGTTCGGTTCCTATGGGAAATTTTTGAGGTTGGCGGTTACAAAATGGTTACAGCATTTGGATACATCCATTCACTCATAATCATCATGCCTGCTGTCTTTTTTGTCCGAGAGATAGACATTTTATCAGCCAGGTTTCATCGGGATGCGTTTTTAGCCCTTGATCCCGTTAAGCGGTTAATCACGGACGATTTTTAGATCTTTCTTATGACGGAGTAGTACCAGATGCTTTCCCAATCCACTTGAAGTGGTACTCCCGCTGGTCGTTGTTTTCGATACTTTCTGCATTCTGGAAGCGCCAATGGTATGCATATAGGAACTTAAATCAATAAAATCGACAAGAACTCTGCCGATTTCCAGATATGCTGGCAGTGTCACGGCGTCCTTGAGTAACAAGGTCGCAATCCCCTTGGCGGCGTTTTTAGCAAACCCAATTTCATAGGGAACCCACCAGGACGATATTGTGTTTTCGGAAACCAAGCATAAGAGGCTATCGCTTTTCGCCAGCCCCCTTTCCACAAATCGGGTTATACCCAAAGGGTCTTGGTCCTCTACCGCTTTCTGCAAATCCGAATCGTAAACGTCTAAATAGATATCTAAGTCTCCATCGTTTCTTATAAATTCACCGATGTCCTTGGCTGGTCCCTGGTCAATTTTGATGTGTGAAATAAAAATACATGGCCTCCTTTCAGAACGATCAGATTTGGCCACCATTTCCCACATTTTTGGTATAGCTCTGTTCACTCCAGCCATGACCCAGTCTCCTAAAGGGGTTCTCCCGTTTCGCAGTGAACGGTTTCTTCGGCCCCGACATCCACAAGATTGTAAACCTTGATGAGTTCCTTCTGTAGATCTCTCATCAAGGCCCGAACAGAAGTCCAATCCTCCAGAAATTCATTAACCTGAGGGAACTGCGATTGGCGCAGCATCGGTTCTATACGGGGGTTGCTATGCTCGTCCCACCAATGGCGATATTTGACATGCCATTTTTCCAAAAACGGCCGAAGGACATCACGTATGACACGGTTGATCAAAACTCCGAGGTGCTCCTTATTGCTTTGATCTATCTTCCCAACAGGGAAATTCCTCATTATGCGGCGGGCTTCCTGGAAAAATGCGTAAAGGGAATTCAGACTCTCAATATAAAGCTCACCATCGTAATTACTGCAATCAGGATCGCCCTGTTTCCCCGTGACCGCTACCCTTGTTGAGAGTTCGGCATACAGTTCCCATGCGGCCTGTCTGTCTTCGTCTGTCAGGTCACCCCCAAGCTGAATAAATCCGAGATTCAAACTAAAGCTTCCTTTTTTTAAGGTTACCATTGGCCGTTCCTTACTTTTAGTGGGAGGTTGTTCTTAATAAGGGACTTGCTTTTGGCATTGGCAAGTTCAATGTACGAACTTAGAGAGGCAGGATTGATCGTAATGTCTGCCCACGGCACCCAGAGGGCATAGCCCGACGTAATATTCTCATGCAGGCGATCAGGAACAATCACCCCGCCAAGGTTCCCAACCCGACTCGATGGAAGATTGATGCCGATGAGGCCGTGCTGTTTGTCCAGAGTTGCTTTTATTTCCCAATCCACGAATTTCCTCGTAAAAGTTTCAGCACCGCAAAGAACAAAAGTGCATGATGAGCCAGTTATGAAATTCTCCCGGATGTTTCGCATTACGTAATCGGAGTTATCGCTGTCAATTCGGCGATCTAGCGAGTTGTCCCGAATAATGTCATATACATCAGAAAAAAACCGGGAAAATTTATCATAATACCATTGGTCATTTCCATGGTGGTAACTCACGAAAATTTTGCGTTTTGTGGGGATTTGCAGGCCAGAGAGAAATGGGTTCGTCAGTAAAGTTGACATTACTGTTCTCCCTTAGAGAGTCAGCTACTACTCTCATAACAGGAAATTGGAGGCTGTGGAACCAGCGTCTGTAGGTTGCCGGAAGCATTGGATGAGGCTTGACCACAGGCCATTAAGCCTCACTTCTCATCCTATCACTTGCGGCAGCTAAGTTTGAAGAAAATTTCTGCTGCCTCATCCTTCTTTTTACCTTTTTGGCACAGGTCGAAAATAACCTTTAGCACACGTCCGTGTGATGTTACCCCCTTGTTCAAAAAAGACAGAAGATGTGCTGCCTGGACTGTGCTCACAGCCCATGGTATCATGATTCCTGTCATAGTCTGGCTTCTGCAATTTCAAGCACCGCTTTTGGGGGAATAGACGCATGGCCGAAAAAATATGGGTCAATGGACGAGAGCTTTTAGATGTATGGGGCCTCGGTGAGGCTCGGCTATTCGAATGTTTGCGCAAGGGGCTTCCTGCTTACACCCGGTCAGGGAAAACGCTGGTAGATGCCCATTCTCTTGGAGTCATTTGGGAGTACCTCTCAGTTGATGAGGTGGAAAAACGTTACCCTGCTCCCGCCGAAATTACTGCCGATTGCGATTACAATGAATCTGAATGCCGTAATCGTTTGGAGGAATATTATAGACAGCTTCGAAAGAAAATCGGGAAAGTTCCACGCCATCCACGAGGCTCCTACGCTGTGCCGTTTACTCTTCCTGAAGATGAGGATGAAGCTAACCAGATAATAGAGCAAGCGATGGAATGGCGATTTTATATTGCCGGTGTATTGTGGTTTATTGCTGAACATCCCGAAGAGAATCTGCCGCCCCTGAGAATCCCCGGTTGGGATCAAATGGAGGCCCAAAAGTATCGAGGCAATGGCACTTTTGTGGCTGATGATGCCAGATTCCATGAGTTTCTAAAAAAGGCCGGGGCAGAGGCCGTGAAACTATATTCCTGTGTAACACGTGGGCTGAAAGAAGCTAAGCCAGAAGACGATGAAACCACCCTTTGGATGGTAGAGGCCAAGACCCAGTTCGCAAAACATCTTAAAGAGTGGGTGCTAATAAAGGAAGAATATACCGATGACGGTGAGGTGTTCAGGACCATTCCAGGCCCTCAGAACAAGAGGGACTTTGTTGGGAAGATCCTGGCAAAAACACTGATTGATCATGGATACGGATTCTTTGATTACCAGGACATTTACAAAAAATATAACGCCATTAAGAAGAGGAAAATCACTCAATAACTCAATAGTCAGTCCGTAGTCATTCTCCAGTCTGGATAGTCTATCAATCCCTAATAGGTCTGTTATGCTTACCCGCAACATCGAGATGGTCGGTGTTAGCGGGTTTTTTTGTTTTGGACAAGAGGATCACCAATCCACAGTTCCACTATTTAATTAGGGAGTTCAGATAGTTATGACCCACTGTCACCACAATGTCACCAAAAGGAGACTGTTCTCACTGAAGGAACTCGTTGAGCATTTCGGCGGCACGATATGGTTTTGGAGATCGCAAATTTGGTCGGGCAACCTCCCGGTGCTTACGGTTGGCAAAAAACAATGGATTGATTCGCTGGATTTGGAGGAGTTCATAAACAATCACAAATCGAGATTATGGGAAGAAAAAAATAAACCCCGATGACCGTGAGGATTTCTCGCAGAGGATGAGACTACACATACCGGGAGATGACTATCGGTAGGGACTCGACGTGAAAACCGGCCTATTTAAGTTGGAATAAAATATATACCTTTATAGAGCCTGGAACAGTCTGAACAGATGAAATCTGTTTAGGTTCAAGGGAATAGAGCGACCATGACAACTGCTTATAATTGGAAAGGACAACTAATGAAAATGCCGCAGATCAACATTTATCGGATAAATCCTGCTGATCGAGTCAACATGCCTGAAAATTCAGGGATAAAACTGAATTCTGTAGTGCCTTGGTTATGGAACGGTTCACTGTGTGATGGCTGCAACAGAGAACCAAGTGAACTTGACCCATTCGGAAAAAGCGGCGATCCAATCTGCGGCGATCATGAAGGAAAAGTGTTGGTAAAAACATTAAGGCCAATTTACCAACCAAACAAAAAATTTGATGAACTTATTGAGTCCTATTTCAAAGATTGCGAAACTGGAGAAGACTTTACTAAAGCGTTAAAGTGTATTGCTGAACCTATCGATGGACAAATGCGATATGTTCTCATGCAATATGTAAAAGCACTCGATGAAGCAGATGTTGTATGGTTATGTAGAGCGTGTATTATTAAGACTGATGAGGAATACTTTCGATATATTCCTAAATACACTTCAACGAATGAAATCTATAAAGCTGATGGCTATTTAACGAGTGAAATCTATCCAACTGAGGATCATGAAGACTCCGACGACACATGCTGTGCGTGCTGTAGAAAACACATTTCTGAACTTGAACCATTCGGAAAATGTTTTGGACCGTGGAAGGAAGATCGTTTTGATGGTAAATTTCTTGTAAGGTGCTTTAGGCCAATTTGCAAATCAACGCCCGAACTCGATGCTTTGCTTAAGAAATTTTACGAGGCTCATGAGGAAGATGAAGAAGGAGAACCTTTCATATCCAAGTATGGCCAAAAAAAATACGATATGATTCGCTTTTATGAATCAATTGAAGGCACTGAGGAAGAACAGCCGCTTTGTCGAGCTTGTTGTCTCCTTGATAATGATGGATTTTGGGCTAGATATGAGAAACGTGACCGATAACGCCTTACCGAGTAACAGTTGAGTGCGGATTCTAACCTCTTATAGGGTTATCGGCTTTTTCGACTGGGATTTTAAAGTTCGTTCAGCCGTTTGACTAATCCCCAACCCCTTCGGATGAGCATGAGTGATTTTGAAACCACAGTGAAATGTCAATGAATTGGCTGGGACGGAAGGTTCTGATGAAGGTTTTATGCAATCGGTACAACGAAATATTTGGAAATATTGATGAGATAATCGTGGGCATCGATTCCGAGTTCTACTGGGAAAATGGTATCCAGCGCACCTTATCCTTTCAATTGTACATAGAAAAAACAGATCATGAAATTCTGATTGATTCTGAGTTCGGGGCCGTAAGTTTTAACGATATCATCCAGTTACTTACACGCTATTATCCCGATTTGCAAAAGGTTGCGCTCGTGGGCCATTTCAATCGAGCCGAGTTCAGCGCAATGGAAGATGGCAGAGATTTGCTACTTGGTAAAAACTTTTTCGAATCCTCAAAAACGATTGCTGGAAAAATTACCCTGGATGGGCTGGTTATCGACTTCTACGATACGAACCATTTTTTCCATATGAGTTTGGATGCGATTGGGGAGAATCTTGGTATTCCAAAGGTTGATATCTCGCCATATCCCAAGGATAAGATGGACATCCTCTACCGTGAACAACCTGAACTATTCCGCAATTATGCTATGACGGATGCTAAAATCGTTGCTAAGGCCATGACGAGAATGCTTGATTTAACTCGAACCCATCTTTGTCTGACAACCCTACCGAAAACGGCAGGGGCAGTTGGCTCCAGATGGATTGGGCAGGAGCTAAAACAGAATCCAGACCGAGCACGCAGACTCGGCTACTATATCAATTCAAAAACTGAATACAAGAGGGAAAGAAAGAAGAAAACTGCTCTCCAAGGAAATGCGGAAAAACCTAAAGAAAACGGAAAATTGCACAAATACCGTATACTTGGAGTCAAGAGAGGCATCGAGTCGAAGTTTAAAGATGCATACTACGGCGGCAGGAATGAGGTCTTCATTCGGGGCCTTATACCTGATCTGATCGTATCTGATCTGGACTTAATTTCCGCCTACACCACTTCCCAGTCAGCACTCGGAGAATACGACTTCGATCCAAACTCTGAAACCTGTTCAATCTTTTTTAACAATCCAGAGGATTGCTATCAGCATCTGACTCAGAACCCGTTTGATTTCGGATATGTAAATTCCCATAGGCTCAAACACAGGGCTGACGTGAGATTCCCGGTAATCCCATCGAAGGTGGAGGAGAATGGAATATTCACGGCTGGCGAATCGGACGTGATGATGACTTCGCACGAGTTTTTGGTTGCGTATCCAACGTTTGATGTGATCGAAGGATTTCAATCGGTCATATACCGCAGGGTGAGTGAAAGCTCAATAGTGAGTGAATTCCAGCAAAAGATAAGAAATCTGAGAGATTCATTCAAAGAGGCAGGTGATAAATTTGCCAATCTTTTCTTCAAAGAGATTGGTAATTCGACCTACGGCAAGTTTTATCAGGGGTATGCCGAGAAAAACGCTATCTCTTTTAAGAGTTCATCCAAAGACGACACAAGGTCCAAAGAAATACCGAAATCTGAAATCTCAAACCCCTTCATTGCTTCCTGGATCACGGGACTCATACGGGCCATTGCGTTCGAGACTCTCAATGAGTTGGACAAGATTGGAATGAAGCCACTTTGCTGGACCACAGACGGCTTCACTGTTGGAGGAGAAGTACCGGAATACATAATTTCAGGCCAGTTCGGTGTACTCTCGAAAATAATCTCAGATTTGATGCAGAGACGCAGTGGCTCAGGGACCCTCTATGAATTGAAGCACAAGGGTAGAGGTTGGCTGGGCATTAAAAATAGAGCGTATACCATGCTGGAATCAATACCGGGACATCGGATGCTAATAAGCGTTTCTGGTATCCAGACGAAAAATTGGCCTGACAAAAGTAAATCCATTCTCGATGAATACAAAGCTCTTGTCAGATTCAAAGATACAAAATATGAGTCCACTTCGCTAACTTCAATCAGGGCATGGATTGAAGGCGATGAATATGAAAATCACAGCGAAAACAAATCATATAACTGGGATTTTGATTTCAAGCGATTGCCAGACAGGAGTACAGTAAAGACATTGGGCGGACACCTCTACTTTGAAACCCTTCCGCACCCAAGTGCTGAATCCTTCACGACCATGAAAAGCTACTACCATGCCTTCAAGCGTAGTACACGCAAAATCATTAAGAAAGACGATAATCTCCATGAATACACTGAAGGACATTTCAAAAATAAGATCATATCCACAAATGATCTAATTGAATTTCTAGATTATTGCAATGATCGAGAAAGTTGCGAGGATGGATATGTTACCGAGTTGGTACACCTCAAACATTTGGCAAATTTCATAAAATATAAATCGATGCATAAACTAGGCTACCGCAAAATAGCCAAACTTTTACACTCAATTGAAAGTACAGTCAAAAACCGATGGCTTCGAAAAGAAATCTCAGTAACACGAGCCAAAGCTGTTTTGACTTTGATAACAAGAAAATATAGTATGGGACCAGCAATAGTGGATATACTAATCAATGGGTCACAATTCGATATAAAAGGTATATATAAAGCAAATTGTGTCCCACCTCCAGATGAAAAATCGATAATATCGATGTATGAAGGATGGTCCCTCACGCACTTGTATTCTGTAGAATTATTCACGTATGTTATTGAATATATATTGTGGCTGAATAATAGAGTTTACAAAGGTACAAATATGAAAATCGTTGATGGAGTACAATCCTCAGTGAAATCAGGTGGTGAAAAGAATGAAACGGTTTTGTTAGGTGATGATGAGTCTGGAAATCAAGCCCTAGCGTTTCAAGAGGCGGGATAAAAAAATAAGTATGGTTTATCGATTATGTCAATATCAGGTGTTGGTAGGGATTAACCATCTATAGCACCCCGAAGGGGTGGCAGGGCGTGGGTTTTAGCACGCCCTAGCCCAAACACAAATTATGTGTGCAAGCTGTGAAAGTATGATCTATTCGGCACATTGCTCATAAGTGGTTGATGGCTGCTTGGCAGTTACTCCATTATGATATGACCAGGGAAAGGTGTTAAAGACATGACAGATGACATGAAAAAACTGATGGAAAAGGATTGGGATGGACATGTATTCCCAATCGGCGGGTTGTATGACATCTCAGTCGAGGTAGCGGAGTATTTTGGCCTGATAACGGAGCGTGGTGATTTCGATTACTTAGGCACTATATACCGTAACCTAACTGACGTCGCCAGATTTATCGAAGATGGGAACGTCTTCACTTTTAATTTCGTCGCAGAAGGAGATGATAGAGATCCCGACGAAGATCAGAATTATTGGATTCTATATGTATCTCCTGAAGGGAGATATCTTTTGGTGCGCTTATATGATGCAATTTGGCCACCTCCGAGCGACTATTGTGGGTTACTGGACGAGGTAAAGATTAATTCGATTTTATCCGCTGGTGTACATCCTTATGAACCGTGGATTGAGGACGAGCCGTTTGCTAAGGTATTGAACTCAGTGGATAATCCTCCAACCAAGAAGTGATAGACCAAACAAACACCTAACAGAATGGGTGTCGGCTCAGTTTGGCACCCATCGATCAAATCCATCTAAATCAACCCAACCGAAGGAACTGAAGTGATGGAAGACCCATCACGGCCACGAAAATGAAAACACAAAGCAGACCCACCTTTTTGGCCGTGCTGGGCCTGAAACGAAACTATCTTATGACTGCCGTCTTTGTCAGCAAACCCGCCTTCTTCGATAGTAGTTTAGGTCCAGCGCTCAAATTGCGAGTGCGGCGGGTTTTCGTCTTAATCCCAAGGTCGGCCAGAACCTCTTCGACAATCTGGTTGACCCTGTTATTGTCTCGGCGGCATGTCTTTGCCCAGTCGTCAAACTCTTCTTTTTTCACCCTAATAGCGCCACGACCGAACCTGTAGCTGGGAATCGGGTTCGTGGTATCGTTGATTAAATCACGCAGTGTGCGTTCGCAGACGCCACAATAATGAGAAAGTTCTTTTATACTGAGGTATTCTCGTAAAATGGTGACTTTCCCAGCCATTGCGTCATCCTCCTTAACCGATCTGACAAAGTTAACCCGAAATCAGACCGTCTGGCATCGCTTTTTGATCTCAAATCTTCTTCTTCGATGCTAAATTCGATGCTAAATAAGAGATATTTTTAACTTCATGCAATGTTACAGATTCACATATAGCCAGCTTCTCATCGAAAAGGACTATATTCGATCCGTCTGCCATTGCACTTGGGTAAACGATACCAGGATACCCTTGGTCCCGAATAAATTCAGTCAAAAACTGAGATGGAACATAGTCGATGAGTGACCTATCGGGATCTATCGGAGTACTGAGAACCCCGCTCAGAGTCCGCAAAAACTCGGTATCTGCAATTGCCGCCACCAAGCTCGTGGAATCAGCGAATTCAAACGGGTCCGTGATAAAATGCTTGCCCGTTAAGTCAACCAACTCCATTTCTTCCAATGAACGGAATGCCCCGATGGAGACAAGTGCTCCCTTCCAAGGTCTGACTTCAGCCAATGCAGAAGTCTCGTCTGTTGCCAAATATAAAAACGGAATCCCATGAGGATTGGCTCTTCCTGCATATGCCTTTTCGGGAGGCGGTGCTCCCATTTCTTGCTTTTCAAAAGGAATGCTTTCGCCAGAAGAGTTGGTGTGGCAACCAACTCTGGCCCGAAACCATTCTTGGTCGGCACGAACGGCTAGGCTGGCTCTCTCCAAGATCTCTGGAAGCAGGGCAATTCCTTCCTTCAGTTCTTCACTACCAATAATGAATCTTCGTTCCCGCTTCAGATACTCCGACAAAAGGGGCCAGAGAGAGTTCAAGTGTCCTTCGGGGAGTTCATCTTCCACCCAAAGATTAGAAACGGCGGACGATTTGTTGTCCTGGAACAGTTCAGTCCAGAAGGCATCCCTCTTCTCAGATTCAAGCCAGGCTGACTCATCCTCAAGGACGTTACGAATAAACTTTTCAGAAAAGAGAGGATGCCAACCGTCCTCTATTAGGCTGGGAAGCGTTTCGCCGATATCAAGCGGGGAACCGTCCTCATCATAATCGTAGCCATAATCGACCTCTCGATAGAGTCCCAAGAGTGGCTGAAACAAGGGATACAGGTCAGAAACGTCCAAACAGTTAACTGACTTTGCGAGACAAAAGTCACAATCACCAGTTTCACCGTTATCTTCGATGAACTGCTTTAAGGTCTGGCTCTCGAAGCAATGGGGACAGCAGCGCATACTTCACCTGTTCGGCCTGGATTCAGGGTCGAAGTATTCTACACTATATGTGGCATCATGCAACATCTCCTCTGCTGGGATAAGGACGGAATTTAGGCCCTGAAATGGGTGCGGTGATTTTTCGCCAAGCTATTATCAATAGCTGGAAATGGCCGACGCTCAAGGGCTTGATTGCGGAAAGAATCGATAATATGCTGCCTATGCTGAGGCATTGGGGAAAAGGTGTTGGTGATAACGCCTGGCGGAATTTGTCTTCCAACAGATGAGGGACTTGGCCTAAGCAGTGAGATCATCTGTGCCTGGTCCTGGATACACCAGTCCCGAAAGGCTCCGAGCCGTATACAAGATTCCAGTAGAATTAGATTAATGGCCGGGAAGGTCCGCAAGAATTGCCCGAAGCCTCTGATTTTCCTGTTCGAGTTCATGCACATAACGCTCCCAGCTAAGTACCTCTTGTTCGAGTTCCCGGTTTCTAAAATCAGAAACAGTTTCCCCGATGATCCGAGCGATAACGAAATCTGGAAAGATCATTAGGCTAACTCCTTTTGAGGGTTTCAACACAAATCAATCCAATTCCCTACTGAATAGACTCTCTGACTCTTGACCACTGGGCAAAAGGTCTTTCTCGATCCGGTTACTGTTTATCATGACTGATTGTCGTACTACTCAACCACCATCCTCAAAATTGAAACTGATCGGTGCATATCCACACTCCATCCTCGCACTGCCGAATTGATTTCTTAATAACTATTTGGAGATTCTAAGGTTGTAATAGAATTATTGATGTTTCATAATGGCACATAAGTAATGATATCTATTAGTGATGCGAATGATGTTGGGATCGGTACCTACTACCCTATTCCCTACGTCGATGTATTCCTGTATGGCTTTCGATCATATGTTCACTCTTGCCGCCGCACTTTGCTCTCAGTGCACCCCGTTCCGAGATATGGCGCTTGTAACCATCCTTGTCAACATAGGATTCGAGATTATCTCTATCTGCCAACCATAGCAACCACCCTAAAATGAATATCACGGCCAATATCATGACTAATCCTTTCAATACGTTGTAAAAAAGGGTATTCACCATTAGAGTCTATATTATACTATGTGATTATTTCTGTCAACAGAAAAGTAGCTGTGTAATGAAAAACGATGCGTATAACGCAAGACATCCGCTATGAGAAACATAGATAATTGAGTTTGCGTACAACTTACCCAAAGATGGAACAAGGTATGGTGAAGTTTAATAACAATCCACGCATCCGCAATATTACCGGAGAACGTCCATCTCTGGACCATATATGGTGGTCCCTCCCCAAAATCATCTTTCTTATTATGTGAAGCGTGAATTGCTGGACCATTTTTATTCGAGCTATTCTGAAAAATCTACCTCTAACACCTGAAAAGAAATCCTCCCAGTGTTGATGATACAATTATCAATGTTTTTGAGTGATATTATGGTTACGGGTATAGTATGATTGAGTGTGTTTATACTTGACTGTTTGTGCCAAATCTGCTAATATGTGTCCTATACTCTAAGTAATTGAATGTCAGAAGATAAAAACCATCATAGAGGGTTTTTAAGTGCAGAGTTAATGAATGCAGAACCGTTGTTGATTTAAAGGAGCCTATGTGAAACTGCTATGCATAGACTATTGCGGTGAAGATCAGATAAACGGGTTCGTCGAGATCGAAGAAGAAAGCTGTTACGCCACTTTTCGTGCTTGGCCGGGGAAAATGGCGATGATCGATGCTCGATTTTCCAAAGAAAATTACCGCAGTTATAGGCACTTTGTCTTAATCAGCGGGAAATTTTCTCCCCATTCATTTTTTCTGAAACATAGGATTCAAATCCCATCCCTCGACTACGAACTCTTGGCCGGTCTATACCGCAATATTCCTGCGCTCAGGACATCCGAGTAGATTCTTCAATCAAGGTTCAAGTATCGCTTTTCAACGGCCTGTCGCTACTCCACTCCCACAGCCTTAAACACAGCATCCACAGGATCTGAGTAGAAACTTATTTGGAATTTCGCAAACAACTCACCTGGAACGGTCGGAATATCGGTAACACTGCTCATTGGAATGAGAATCCGCTTGGCTCCCGCATCGAAAGCCACCTGGAGGGTTTGTGCGAGATTTTCCACTGGGATGACGCTACCGCCGAGACTCATATCTCCCAACACGACCATTTGGCTCTGGAGTGGCTTTCCAAGTAGTCCAGAACAAAGGGCTACAAAGCTTTCCAATGTCATCGTGTGGGCAGGGCCGGTGTTATGGAGTTCGACCAGATGAACATGATAGTCGTGATCGGAAGGTTTGGCAGCGGCGCTCACCCTGGACACATTGGCCTTGAAGTAGTCAAATCCGACCTTGATCGGTTCTTTTGCACTCTGACTTGATCCAACACCGGAGACAGACAGCTTTCCGGTCCCAGCCGTAACCTGGAGTTCCAGGCGGTACAGACCCAAGTGTCCACCCGATCCCGTTGCAACCGTATGAAGCACACCTGGATTCATTGGCCCTTCAGGAATGAGAGATCCTCCACCCTGCTCTGGAACCGTTACGAAATGCTCCTGGAATTTCCCGTTATCGATATAGCTGAAATGGACATCGTAGAATTCCATTCCACCGATCTTTTTGAGTTGTTCCTTGACACGCCTTCGGGTTTCCAGCGCATATTCGAGGCACTTTTGAACAGCCCCTTCATCAAACTCCCCGTGGGGATAAAGGAGCTTTAGCAGCCCTGATACAGTCCTTCGGACAGCGATGGTATCCCGCTGGTTGAGGTTATTCCCCAGCTTGAAATATTTATCGATTGCATCCGAGAAGTTTCTCTTGCGCATCTCTCGAAGATATTCGGCCAGGTAATCCACTATGAAACCATACTGGTTGGTGAGGTATTCGGGTCGCATCTTAGGGATTTCCCAACCAGGGATATAGGCGTGAAAGCGGTCAAAAAATGCTGAATCGATCATGACCTCTGGAAACGGGACGAAAAGATGAGCCGTTTTTACAAGGGTATCCACCGCCTGGTTGATATTTCCTATGAATACCATCGAGGAATTCGCATTGATGATGTCACGGCCTCTCGAAAAAGAACCGGAGGCCATAAAGTCCTTCATGATCTGGACACCGTCTCTATCCTTGAAGGAGATCCCCGCCACTTCGTCAAAGGCCACCACATCCCAAACCCCGACCAGCCCAACTTTTCTCGTGCTCATGTTGTAGAAAAGGTTGGCCACAGTGGTTTGACCGCCTGAGACAAGGATACTGTTGGGGCTGATCTCTTTGTAGATGTGGCTCTTTCCGGTCCCCCGTGGTCCAAGCTCACAGACGTTGTAGTTGTTCTCAACAAAAGGGATCATTCGGGCAACAAGATGCCACTTGACTCTCTGCTCGAAATGGGATGGTTCGAGTCCCGTAGAGAGCAGCAGCACATCCAGCCATTGCTCATCAGTGAATGCCCTTCTTCCCTGAAAAAGATCCTCCATGTCCATGTTGGGCATTTGGATGGGTTTTAGCTCGGACAGAATGAAAGGGGTGCCTTTCTGATTCTCCTCGTAATAGTAGCTAAGTGAGAGGATGCACCAGATCCCGCCAACCAGGAGCTTTTCGTACTGCTTTACCATGCTGCTTGGGATCTCCACTCCCTTCACGCCAAGATTGGAAAGGAAAGCCTCGTAGACATCCCGCTTTTCATTGAGCCTCACGGTGACCTTATCGATGACTTTATAGCTTCCCCGCTCACGGATCTTGGACTTAACCTTCTCCGCTTCATCTGGCCGAACATAATTTTCGGTCAGGATGCGCTTTACATTCTCCAGTCCATCTTCAATGACCTCAGCATCATCGGAGGCGCAGTACATTCCAAGAAGATACTCCAGCACATACACAGGGACATTGGCACCTTCCTTCAGAAGCTTGGTGAGATCCTTCCTCACCACTTTCCCGCCAAAGTGCTGGTTAAGCAGGACATTGAGACTCAATGAGCTTTCATCAACGGTGGTGGTCATATCGCTAGAAATCCCTCGTGAAGGCCAGGTCTATGGTCATCGTAACCCGATCATATTCTATCTTCGTTTCGGCATCCCGAATCACGAGAGCATACTCCCGCTTTTTATCGTACTGGCCAGATTTTAACATCAATTTGACAGATTTTTTTCGCTCATCCATTGAGGATGATTGGCTGTCAAAGGTAAGGCTGACTTCGCTGCTGATCAATTCATCTCCATCTCGGAGGGATACAAGGAGCGTACGGGGCAAAACTCGCTCCGAGATACTTTCTGTTTGGATAAACTCGAATCGTTGGAGGTTTGTTACCACCTTACGGCTCGAACCCAAAAGAGCGACTTCCACCTTACGTGTAGAGCGCTTTTCCGCTCTTCCTCCTTCCACTTCCTTGATGGTGATGAGTGGAATAACAATTTCCTGGAGCATGGCACCGCCATGAATGTATCTTGATCCTCCTGAAAAATGAAAGCGGTTATTGCCCTTGGGAATCCAGAACTCCATACCGCCCTCAGCGGCAGCAGTCTTGAGGGTTTCACCATGCCAGACCTTTGGCGGACTACCTAGATTGGTGCCAAGTAGATACCGTTTCTTCGCTTTGAGAGTACCGGAAGGCTTGGAATCAAGGCCGCTCTTATCGGTCTGCGTTGGTGGAACATCCTGATAGAGGAATCCATGATCGGCGGTTACGAACACATGACTCCCGTTCAGACTGTTGATGATGAAGTTCACCAGCGCCGACAGTTCGTCAATGGCCCTTCGAACCGCTCTGAATGTTTGCGATTCGCTGACGGCAGAGTCTCCAACGGAATCGATCTGATTGTGGTAGACGTAGACTACCCGCCAGGGCTTTACGAACTCCCTACCCTGATCCTTGTTCATCTCAAGCAGTTCTTCGGCTTTGACCGCTATGCCCTGGAATTCTGCAAGAATTTGGGAACGATCTTCCATCGATCCGCTAGGCTTCCCATCAACCAGGAGATCAGCGTTTGCATTCAGCTTATAGGCAATCGACTTGTGCGGCAACAGTGCAGCCATACCAAGACCAGTATAGCTTGGCAGCACCCCAAAAAGCGTTTCCAACTTTGATAAGAACCTCTTCTTCGCATTGATCTCCCTGGTCAGTTCTTCTGCCGCTTCGAACCGAAACGCATCGCTGATGAGGACATATACTTTGCTTTTTGGAGAGCTATCCAATATTGGCTTGACTTGTTTGGTGAAGAAATCCTGCTGGCTGGTGACTCCCGGCAACGTCCATGAATCCAGCAGCCCCCGGCCATTTCCCGCTTCAATGAAGCTTCCCCATGTGACTGCGATCTGATCAAGGAACCAACCGCTGTAGCAGGATTCGACGACCTCCCTCATCGGTTTCAGGATGTCCCACCCTTTGAGATCCACCTGTTCGGCAGCTTCGTGGAATAGGCGATAAAGTTGGTCAAACCGATACAGTTCATTCACGTAAGCAGCATGCATGGCGTTTGCATTTTGATAGCTCAGCCCCCGCCCGAACAGTCTTCGAAGCTCAAGGAGGTCGGCGGCTGCTTCTATGGCATTGTAAACTGCCACATATACGTTTGGCTCACCAACCGCCGCTCCGAGGTTAGGGTTGGCCCAATGGCCGTCACGTCTTCTCTGGATAGTGGATCTCACACCGTTCCAGCTATCAGTCTCGATTATTCGATCACGGATGCACCGGATTACATGCTTCTCGACTGCCTCAAAAGTCATCACATCGGTTAGCACTACCTCATCGAATGAAGCAATGTGGTCCTGGATTTTCAGTTCTTTTGCGATGAGTCTGGATAGGAGATTGTAGTTGGAATAATGGGATACATGGCTTCGCCATTGCGATAAAAAAACCGAAGCGTTTAGTCCTGTTGTTTTCTCAGCAAGTGAGAAGTGCTTCAATGCTTGAGGAAGCTCGGTACTAAGATGCTGCTGCAAGTCGGTTACCAGAAGCCGTATGAGCAAATCAGGCAAGCCAGGGGAGTCCTCATTGTAGCCAAAGGTAGTAGCCATCAAGTTCCAGAAGAATTCGCCAAGATCAAATTTTTCGATCTCCTGCCATGATTTTGGGACATCACTAAGGTTACAGTCACTTTCCTGGCAGAATTCACCGTAGATTTTCATGAGAATGTTAAAAGCATCAGGCTGATCCGCCCTCACCAATGCAGCCAAAATCTTCAGGTCGATCTCATGCTCCCTGTCATCGGGACTTACCCATTTCTTTACACGGTTCAATCGATCTTGGCTGGCGAAGAATTTCTTTCGATTGGCCAGATGATTGCGCATCGCCTGATTTGTCAACCCAAGTTCATTAATCAGAATGGAGGCACGATCCGCACGGAAAGTGCGGCTGTACAGACGAATGTCCAGCAGCCAATCTGTCTCAGGATATGGTTCGGCAAATGGTGCGTAGAGGAGGTATCTCTTTGTCGATTCATCCAGTTCTAAGAGGATCTTCAATTCCAGGGAGCCTATCTCATCGAGCCGAATCAAATCGAACTCATCTGACTTGAGCAAAGGGAGGTTTTCCTCAAATTCCCGCTCTACGTCATACCAGAAGACGATCCGGTTATTCTCCTCGATGAAGATCTGCTGTAGGCTGGTGGCAAGCTGAGATGTATTCATAATCACCTTAAAAATATTAAGCTCCACTACTCCCCGGTGACGGACTTCACCTCGGCCAGGAGATTCCCGAATTTGCCGTAGTTCACCTTCACGCCATCATCGAGATCCAACTTGATGCGTTTGTCGGCGAAGTGCCGTAACTCATCATCAAAGGCAGTTAATTCTGCCAGCTTCCTCTTTAGGATGTCTTGTTGTTTTCGTAGTTTATTGCCAATCGAAGTTGATGATGCATTGTCGATGTCATGTTTGAGAAAATCGATTCGAGCATTCATCTTACCGAACAATGGTGTCACATACTCGTTCCTCATCCTTGACAGTGTACCTTCGTTGTATCGATGTAGATACACCAGACACTGAAAGGCACGTTCTCTTCCACTGGAAAAAAGCCAATAAATTGGTCGCCTCTTGTAGGTCTGGAGATGATCCTTGTAAAATCCGTTGTTCAAGTATCGGCGAATTGTATCCCGTGGCATCTCCGCAGCTTTTAGTGACAGACTGGCAGCTAGAAACTTCAGATTCTCGTCCAACGTCCCCACAGGCCAAACAATCTTCATGAACTGCGCAATACGGTTGGCTGTGTCGTCGGAAAACCATTCCATGTCAGTGATCGGAATAATGCCGTCAGGGTTGGCAGGAAAAGTTTGGTATTTGGAAGGATCAAAGTCGATATTTCCACTGTGAGCGTAGATGAGGCCCGGTTGATCAAGGCTATAACGGCCCATCATGCAGCCGATAGCGTAGGAGATAAGCTCCTTTACAGTGTCGGCCAGCAGCAAAATTTCCTGTTCTTCTGTGCCTTTGTTGCCGCCGTAGCGGTGGTGCGGATTGCAGGTCAGGGTGATCTCGCTCAGTGGAACCTCAGGCGTCAAATCTTCCTGTAAGCCATAGATTTCTATGAAAGTGCGGTTGTTTTCTTCTTCAAATCGTTGCATCTCCAACGTCATCTTATGCCAGTGATCTCGAAGGGTGGCATAGGTGTCTCGCATGGAGCTTCCATGATAATCAGATTGAAGAAGCGGGTGAGCGGTAAAGTTCCATGAGAATTCATAGGAGTCCCAGTCAGTTTTTGCAAGTTTTTCCAAATAACTCACAATCCTGTCTATTGACTCAGAGAAATGCTCAATCTCTTCAGGCCATGGCAGTCTAGAAACTGGGCCTTGATTGTAGTCCATAGTTGGGGCCAACAGTTTCAGTAGATAATTACTTACAGAGCAGTTTAGAAGAGCAGCAAGAATTAGCAGGTGTTCGTAATTGATAGGACACAGGATCGGGCCTTTTGCATCGTATACAAATCCATTGCGTGATATTCTTGCGTTAAAAGAAGTGACGGTCAAGGCAGTCCAGGTTATAGCGTGCTTGAAATAATAATCTAGATTTTGTGGCCTAGACCTTAGTTTGCCATCACTATCTACGAAATTTCTAATCTCATCACCATCATTTTCCCAATTCACTACATACTCATGATTGCCATACCACTTTCTAAATCCTCCACCTTTATGGTGCGGAAACCAGCGTTTTCCAGACTCTCTTGCTTCAATCCTTGTCAACATTCCAAAACCAATGTTGTGCAGTGGCGGTTCAGTCCATAATCTTAAAAACCTCTCGTTATCCCCAGTTATCAATCCTTGCCTCGCATCGGCAATTGTTGCTAAAGGTTTGCAAGAAATAAAGCACTCCCTGGCAACATCTGAAATCCAATATACAATTGGGCAACCTGGAATTTTCATAAAGTCGAGAGTGGATGCACTAAAAAACCAATCGCAATCGGGGTTCTTTATCGCCTCACGTGCCTTTAATGGTTGTATATCCGCACCATAGAAATTACTTAGGTCGATAAACGAACCATCGTAGGCAGGTAATGCTTTTGTAAGCATAGTAAATGAACATATAGGCACATAAGCCGAATCAAAAAAAGCATGGTACTCCGGTCGAACGAGATTGGTTATGGTGTTCTCGTTCAAAATCCGACTGCGCAATTTCTCGTAAGAACTCAGAACCATCCATGTAAAAGGGGTCATGAGGCCCACAAATCGATCCCCGATAACCATGGACATAATTCTCTCGACAAACATGGCAAAGAGATCGGATTTTGTGTCGGGGTAGTTACGCTGAGCGAAAGATTTCAGACTAGGATCAAGGCCCTTACCGCCCATGTATGGAGGATTAGTAACGACGCAATCGTATTGCTTTCCCAGCAACTCTGCCTGCTTTGCCAGCGGCAATAGCATGGCCGCAGTATACCTGGATTGAGCGTCCGACTGAGCAGCCTTTGCGAGTAGTGTCTTGAATTTGGGCAGGGACTCCCTGAGCTTGTCAGGCACGACCAAAAGTGATCCGACAGTTTTCCCTTCCTTGAACAGGTCGAGCAACGATAACAACTGCTCACGGCTCACTTCAGGCTTTTCAGTCCCGCTCAAGGGCAGTTGCCTTGCCCTTTGTTGAAAGAAGTGCTGTTGCTGCGGCGTGGTTGCCCCCATTCTGATGACTCGATCCTGTAACAACACACGTGCGATTTCATCGATGTTCAGTTCTTTGCTTTCCTGGATGGCCAATATGTTGAGATGAACGGGGTTATCTGAATCGAGGACGTGTCTGTCATCAGCCCGTGCCTTCATGAGCAGAGCAAACCCAGCCAACTGTGCGGCACGATCATCAATCTCTAAGCCATAAAGATTCTTCTCCAAAATCAGCCTTGTAATATCCAGCGTGCGATATCCCCGCTCCAGATATATCTCCTTGAAAAGGTCATAGGCTTCCACCAAGATGTGGCCTGAACCGCAAGCAGGATCAAGAAGAGTGAGCGTTTCAGGATCAAGCTCCTTCGGGGTAATTGCAGCCAACTGTGTTTTGATTTCATCAGTTTGTTCAGCAGGTTCAATGTAATAATCCATTTTTTCCCGAAGCGGAGAATTTGGATAGGTGGCAAGCCACTGCCTCCCAAGAGTATTCTGAACCATGTATTTCACGATCCAGTTGGGCGTGAAAAGCTGAGTGGCGGCGGGGATGTCCTCGCTCTTCACCACCTTGCCTATCACCTGGTCCTTTTTTTCAGAGATATAGAACTGGTATAACCAGCCGATGATTTCAACTTCCAGCCAGTCCTCTTCGTTGATTTCTGTGACCAGTTTGCGAATCAGTGCATCTGAATGGAGTAGATTATCAGGGAGTAGCAGTTCGGTAGCCCCGCCTATCCTTTCGAAGAGGAATGGCATAGCACTATGCAAAGCGTTGCATTGAGCGACCAACAGCATTCGGTAGAGTTCTGCATCACGATTGCCGTCCAGCTTTAGTTCAACCACCAGTTCATGGTTCAGGCCAGACAGATTGACCTCTGTGGCATGTTCCAGAATTTCAGGTATGTGGCTCCCATTGCGATTGCTCAAAACCCGATAGCCGTGATCCAGATAGTCATGAAGCTCCATGTAGCGGATAGCTACGAACCGATTAAACCAGGTGTAAGCCACTGCTTCCATCGTCTGCTCAAATCCGTCCCTTGCAATACGTTGCTCCAGTTTTTTTCGCTGGTCGGCCACCCTCAGAGGGAAGCTTTTACCGCCAATGAAGGCAACATCACCCTTAATTTCAAGGGGCAAGACGTTCTTGTCTGAAAATAGCCCTACAGCATTCGCTCGATCAGTTACAGCCTGGATAAATTCTCTTCGTGCAGCAGGGGCATAAGATTTGAGCTTGTTCTTGTTCATTATCTACTTGCCTTTCCGTACAAATCGCAGCACCAGAATGTTCCACGGAAGCGTCGTCTTAGACGATTCTGACTTTGGAGTCTTTCTTGATAGCCTCTATAATCTTTTCCCTAAGCTTCCCTAGATACTCATCCACATCGCTCTCCGTCTCCAGGTAAATCTTCCCTGTGACTTCAGCAGCCTTTATGTTTCTAACAGGCTTCGGGAGAGGCGATATTTTCCCACCATCGTTCTTGGCGGTCAAATCAAGGGCATCCTCCACAGCATCTTCCAGCCCCTCCATCATCAGTGCAATGTTCGGAATACTGCGTTCAGCCTCGATTCGCTTCTTAACGTCTTGCAAGGGCTTCAGCGCCTTATTCCGCAGTTCGGGGCTGGCATTATGGCGATCCAGTTCTTCGGAAACCAGTGCGATGCGGCCATCAACCAATTCAACAGAAGTCTTCTGCCTCTCCTCGATCAGAGCGTCGTTTATCGATTTTGCCATCGCTACAAGGGAATCAACTTCCTTTAGCAGTGCGTAAGGGCTTTGAGCCTCCATTATCATGTCCATCCTGGAGATGGCTTGGCTGGCAGCGGGATCTTTCAGAAGTAAGCTTCGATTGGGCTTGAAGGTACTCAGTGCGCTTCTGAGCCTTTCCCAAGTTGGTTTCAGGTTTTTGTAGAAATCCACCAGTTCGTTCATGTCTTCGGCGAGGTCTTGGAGATTGTCGGCTTTATTGTTGAACTCTTTGATGAGTTCGTAAGGGTCGTTAATGGAAACCAGGGCATGGATCTCATTCAGGCCAGCGTCTATCTCTTTCTTCCCTGGATAGCTCCCAGTATCGGCTAGGGGATTGAAGGATAGAAGCTGTTTTTGCCATCCTCGAAGCTCACCGGACAGGGTCGAAGAAAGCCCATCCTGATTATCGGGTCCGATTTTCCCGAAAAGCTTCTGACCGAGCTTTCGAGCTTTTTCCAAATCTTCTTTTCCTGCCACCTTACGTCTGAGAATTGTTACCTGTTTCCATTTTACTGTCTTGGTGAGTGGGTCAATGGCCTCTTTGATTTGAATGGCAGCACCGTCCATCATGAGCTTTACTTCACCCAGGGCGAATAGCCTCGCTACGAGCAATATGATCTCCCATTCAGGCCAACCGTAGGGACGTGAAGCGAAACGTCCAACCAACTCATCAAGGGCGATTCGATGGTTCTTTGCAACCATCAAATCGATGTATTGCCTGAGTTCCTTCATTGCATTGGGATTGGGTTCCTGCTGAAGGATCTTGAGTTGCTGCAAGCCCACATCATCGGTCAGAAGCAAGGCTTTGATTTCTTTTTGAGGATCGTCCTGCAAACTGGTCAGGTAGCTGAATTTCGTGTAGATATTTTTAATGAGATAATCCAGGGCCGATTCCACTGCCGACAGAGCAGTTGTGGCTTTACTGGTGAATGTCTGCCCGATGACGAAGTAATCGGCTTCCAGAAGTAGTTTCTCAATCAGACTTACCAACCGATCATTCCTTGCCCTGTTTTCATCAGCACGATCCCTCAGAATCGTCTTCAGAACCCCCGATGCAGCAGTATCACTCTTGAGCTTTATGTATTTCAGCGTTTGAAGGTAGGTGCGCAGTTCACGGCCAAGCTCCTTGCCTGACTCAGTATCGTCAGGGAGCCGTATGACGATGCGGCCTCCATCTTCAGCGCTCCGCATAATGCACTTTCCAGGTATGAAAAAGCCATATTCATCGTTTAGCGGGGAGATGATCTCTACCGACAGTTCCTGATCTATTTTGGAGCCGTGCGGATGACCATCACAGAAGCGGTTGAATCCGTAGTCTCTGCGATTTTCTTTATAGCGATATTTTGTTTGTCCTTTGAGAACTTCATCATAAATCAGTTCGGAAAGTCGTTTTGCTTCCTCAGAGGCAGGGATGTCCGTACCCTTTATCTCACGGCTGACCTCACGCTCTTCATTGGTGAGGAAAAAATAAAGATCACCATTCCGATTGATAAGGGTTTCCTTTTCCAGCCGCTGGAGACTGTCCTCTATCTTGCGCTTTAGCGCAATCCTATCCGCATCGACTTCGGTAATGCAAAGGGTAACCAGGTTATCCACATTGGATTTAATCATGTCCACATAGCGAATCAGGAACAAGGTCTGGAGAAGTTGGACATCGAAGGGTTGTTGGAGCTTTACGTTATCCTTGGCCTGATCAATCGTTCGTTTCACAGCGGTATCGAGAAAGCTCTCGATTGCAGGATAGAACTCACAAATCGGAACCAGTGCGCCGATTTCATTTGCCGAAATATTCATTGCAGCAGACTGGAACGCATCGAGCATTGACCGCTCACCACGGCTCAAATGCAGCCCAGTGGCACCCGCTTTTCGAATCGACTCGAATATTTTTTGCAGCAATTGAAAATGGTAGGGAGCAAAGGGGTAATTTGAGGTAAAGTCCGTGCTGTCCTTGTATTGCTTCAGGTTTGCGCTGTCGCTCGTGAAGCTTAACTGATGCTTTAGTATGTCCCCTTTACGCTCATATAATCCCTCAAGCTCGACAGAGGCCGCTTCGGTTTTCTCCAGGAGGCGGGACTGGATGACTTCATCTGTATTCGAACTTGAGAGAGGTAGTCGAGTTTCAAAACGCCCCTGGATCTTTGAAAAATCATTTGCCTTTGCTGCCTTTAGATCGCCAAGAACAACATCGATGTCTTCCTGAGAGGTTACAATCACCCACGCTCGACCGCCACAGATCCTTCCCAAATCTTCCGTAATTGTTTGGAGGCTCAGCATCAGATGCCCATCACTTCCGATGAACTGTCCAACCTCATCCACCAAAAACACAACCCGTTGATTCGGCCCCTTGCGGTCTAGGTATTCTTTCACTCGCTTTGCAAAGCTATCCACCGTGAGACTGAAGTTAGATTCAGCCTTGTCGAACCATTCACCGGCAGATTCCAGGCTCATACCCAACGTTTTTGACAAAGTTTCAACAACCTCGTCACGCATAAGAAGGTAGGCATCCCGTTCCTTATTCCACTCTGATCCGCTGATCTCCTTAAAGGTCTGGCTGAAGAAATCGTACTTTCCCTTGTCACTAAGGTAGCGTTCAAGCTCAGCTATGTGAGGCGCATCGCCACAAAAGCCTTCCATTTCGTTGAAGACTCGCATGAATACAGAGAGAATCGCCCCACGACCATCTTTCGAGTCGGCTCTACTATCGATGTTAAAGAGGATCACATCAGTATTTCTGGCGATGGCCCTTTTAATGTCTGCAAGGAGCATCGCATCCTCGATCTTGGGCGAAAGCAACTCGATTATTACCGCCGGTGAAAAAGTTTGCCAAAATCGGCGGTGAGAAAGTCGGCCAGCCTGGCGGTCAAAAATAAGCCTAGCATTTTCTTCTTTTTCTTCCGTTTTTAATGCACTCGCGCATTCCT
>JBEKPW010000083.1:0-27972 GCA_049520315.1 Syntrophobacteraceae bacterium | reverse complement strand
CCGGGCCTGGTCGAGGGCCCTCGGGTCCTCTTCCAGCCCGGAAAGGGCGCGGCAGGCCGTCTCAACAAGTTTCTCAACAGCCTCTTTCATTTCCTATGCAGCTTCTTTCGCGATCCTGGCCAATTCGGCAAAAGCCTCCGGGTTCGTAGCCGCAAGATTTGCCAGGGCTTTCCTGTCGAGCGTTATATTGGCCTTCTTCAAGCCGTTCATAAATCTGGAGTAGCTCAGATCGTGCTCGCGTGCCGCTGCATTGATGCGCATAATCCACAAGCTTCTGAAGTCGCGTTTTCTGAGCTTTCTGTCGCGGTATGCGAACTTGAGGGCGCGCTCGACCGTTTCCTTTGCCGTGCGAAGCAAAGTACCGCGACCCCCTCGATATCCCTTTGCCGCCGAGAGAATCTTTTTGCGCCTCTCGCGCGACTTGACTGCCTTTTTGACCCTGGCCATCGAAATCTCCTTAAGGACAGAGGCCAGTGACCGGTCCTCACTGGCCACTGAACTCCTTTGTTTATGACCGGCCCTCAGTGGTCAGAGAAAAGCCCTTTCCTTTTCCGGGCACTGAGGACTGGCCACTGCACTCCTTCGTTTACAGATAAGGCATCATCCGCTTGAGCGCCCTGACGTTTATGGGGTTAACCACGGTGTCCTGGCGCAACCCGCGTTTTCTTTTCGGGCTTTTCTTGGTCAGAATATGACTCTTGAAGGCCTTGGCCCTGACGATCTTGCCCGTGCCGGTTTTATTGAATCGTTTGGCCGCGGCGCGATTGGTCCTGATCTTGGGCATTACGGATATCCTCCGTTGACTGAAATTCTTGGTTCGCGTTCACCATGGCAACTCATGTCCCCGCGGGACACCCTAAACCATGGAAAAAACCCTAGGGTGGGCAAAAGGCCTAATCAAACTCAATCTCCACGCTTCGCGAGATGGAGCGCAGCCCACCACGCCTTTTTCTGCAGGGTCGAGACCCCGCTGCGTTCCCGGGGTTCTTTGACGACAAAAGATGCCCGCGATGAACTTTTTCGAAGCAGGCCTGCAACAGACGACCGGCAAAAAGTTTAGTTTATTTAGAACTCGACCAAGAGTCAATAAATTAAGGTGGATTCTGTCAATTTTTTAAGACTTCGGGGCCACAATCATTATCAGGTTGCGGCCTTCCATCTTGGGGTGCTGCTCGATTACGATTTCTTCCTTCAATTCTTCCTTTATACGTTCCAGAACCTTGAACCCTTGATCGGAGTAGGCGATCTCCCTTCCACGAAAAAGAATCGTCACCTTCGCCTTGTCCTTCTGCGACAAAAAACGCTTGATATGGCGGATTTTCACCTGAAGATCGTGCTCATCGGTCTTCGGGCGGATCTTTACTTCCTTTACCTGGATTACGGTCTGTTTCTTTTTGGCTTCCTGGGACCGCTTGTTCTGCTGGTATTTGAACTTTCCGTAATCCATTATTTTGCAAACAGGGGGATCGGCGTTCGGGGCCACTTCGACAAGATCCAGATGCTCCAGCGCCGCCAGCTCCAGGGCCTTTCGGATCGGAATAATCCCAAGCTGCTGGCCGTCATGCCCTATCACCCTGACTTCCGGACCTCGAATCTTTTCATTCACATTGGCCTGTTTCTCCAGTGTCGTTTCTCCTTTTGATTAGGGTTTGTTTCTTTTTTCCATATAATGCCGTGCAGTTTGTTCAAACAATGCCCAGGCCAACACGCCCCTTGCTCGACTCCAGGCACTCCCTTTCCACTAGTTCGGCAAATTGAGGCGGAGTCATTAGACTCAGTTGAGTTCCGTCCCGTTTCCTGGGCGCGATGGCATTCCCCTCGACTTCCTTGTCCCCGATAACGAGCATGTAGGGGACTTTCTGCATCTGGGCTTCCCGGATCTTATACCCGAGTTTCTCGCTTCTCATGTCGACCTCCGCGCGAACGCCCCGGCTGCGGAGTTCTCCGCAGACCGCCTGCGCGAAACCGAGCTGCGAGTCGGTAACAGTGACGATCATCGCCTGAACCGGGGCCAGCCAGATAGGGAAAGCCCCTGCATAATGTTCTATGAGAACTCCCAGGAAACGCTCAATGGCCCCCAGGATCACCCGGTGTACCATCACCGGCCTGTGCTTGCCCCCATCGGCCCCAATATAAGTCAGATCGAATCTTTCGGGTAACGTGAAATCGCATTGGATTGTTGCACACTGCCAGCGCCGGTCAAGGGCGTCTTTGAGCTTGACGTCGATCTTCGGCCCATAGAAAGCTCCCTCCCCTTCGCAGACATGATACGGGAATCGCTTCTCTTCAAGCGCCTGCACCAGAGCGCCGGTCGCCCGCTCCCAATCTTCATCCGTGCCGATGGACTTCTCAGGCCGGGTGCTGATTTCCATCTCGAAGTCGAAGCCGAAAATCCCCATCACATCAATAACAAAATCAATTATAGCCTTGATTTCGTCGTTCAACTGACCGGCCGTGCAAAGGATATGAGCATCGTCCTGGGTAAACTGCCGGACACGAAGAAGGCCGTGCAGCACCCCGGATTTTTCGTGCCGGTGCACCGTCCCCAGCTCAAAGTAGCGCAGTGGCAGGTCGCGGTAGCTGCGCATTTTGGACTTGTAGATCAGCATGTGCGACAGACAGTTCATCGGCTTTACACCGTAAGACTGCTCATCTATCTCCGTGAAATACATGTTTTCGCGGTAGTGATCGAAATGCCCCGATTTCTGCCACAATTCGGTCTTGAGAAGCGTCGGCCCCACCACTATCTGATAGCCGCGCAACAGGTGCTCGCGTTTTTCGAAGTTCTCCAGGATATGGCGAATGAGCGCCCCCTTAGGGTGGTAAATAACCATCCCCGCACCGATTTCCTCCGAGAAACTGAACAGATCGAGCTCCTTTCCCAGCCGCCGGTGATCGCGCCTTTGAGCCTCTTCCAGGAATTTTAGATACTTCTTGAGCGACTCCACATCAAAGAATGCGGTCCCATAGATACGCTGGAGCATCGGGTTGCGTTCATCTCCGCGCCAGTAGGCCCCCGCAACGCTTGTGAGCTTGAAAGCCTTGAGAAAACCCGAATGGGGAACGTGAGGTCCACGGCAAAGGTCGATGAAATCACCCTGCTGATAAAACGAAACGACAGGATCGGTAAACTCTTCGAGAAGCTCAACCTTGTATTTTTCACCGACTTCGGAAAAGTAACCTATCGCCTCTTCGCGCGGCACTTCCCGCCGGGAGAAGGCAAGCTTCTGCGAAGTGATCTCCCTCATCTTGGCTTCGATCTTTTCCAGGTCCTCCTGCGTGAACGGTCTCTGCACATCGAAATCGTAGTAAAAACCGTTTTCGATTGCGGGGCCGATGGCAACGCGCGCTTCAGGAAAAATCGACTTCACGGCCTGGGCCATTATATGCGCAGCGCTGTGTCTTAGGATTTCAAGCCCCTTCGGCGAATCGGTTCCGACCCCTTCCACGACGGCGTCCTCTTCGATCTTGCGGGAAAGGTCCACCAATTGGCCATTCATCTGTGCGGCGATCCAACCATCTCTCGAATGCCCCATTTTGCCCAAAATTTCCGAAACGGCGGTCCCTTTGGGCACTGCCAGCTTTCCTCCACCAGGGAGGGTAATCTCAATTTCTTTTTGCATATTTCATTCCTGATGTTTAAATCCGGCACTCCGATCAAGGGCTCTCAACAAAAAAAGGCACCCCCACCATTTTGGAAAGATGCCTCGAATGGAAATGTCGCCCTTCAATGCCGAAATTTTGTCTTCCTGCTGTGATCCGAATCCAATTAGGCAGCCAGCCTAGCTCTTAAAGGAGTCTTTAAATTTGAGAACACCCTTTCCTGCATGGCTTGGTAGGCACGGGCGGTTTCGAACCGCCGGCTTCTACCGCGTCAAGGTAGCGCTCTCCCACTGAGCTACGTGCCTACTAAACTCTTGATCTATAACGACACGCCCTCATTATGTCAAGGAAAACATCATTGGGCCGTGTTTGCCGGCCGATGCCGCTTAAGCAGGGACAAACCATTTAACAGGTACTGTCCCCCGCTCAATATCGAAAAACCGGCCGTTGCTACGAACAAGGCTGAATATATCCACCCCGAAAGTTCCAGAATTTGTCGCCCGAGCAGTGCAAAAACCGTCCCCAGTTGAAACAGGGTTGTCAGCTTGCTTGAGACCAACGGCTTTATCTCGAATTCCACCTGCCAAAAGTACAGAACGAAAAAGCCGCCCAGAATCACAAGGTCCCGGCCTACAACGATCAGCACCAGCCAAAAAGGTATCTCACCCACATTCCACAGCAGGACAAACGAGGTTACGAGGAGCAACTTGTCGGCAACCGGATCTATATAGGAACCCAGTCGGCTTTTCTGGTCGAGGACCCTTGCAAGCAATCCGTCAAGGGCATCTGTCATACCGGCGAGGAAGAAGACAAAAAAGGCCGCCGTCATACATCTTCTCAACAGAAGCCAGCCAAGCACAGGCGTCAGAAAAATGCGTGCGAGCGTAAGCAGGTTTGGTATTGTCATCTCGTTTCTGTCTGGACTCCACCGGAAGAAGAAAACGAAACTTTCATGGTCTGCGTTTCAGTCGAATAAGAATCTATCCGCACAGTCGCGCCGCTCGGAAGCCGAGTCCCGCTCATTTTCAATATATACTCCCCATTGACTCCATCGAGCTGCACGGCGCTTTCCGTCGCCCCTATCCGAAGGCTGGTTATCTGCATATTTTTGAATTGTTCGTGCAGAATGCTTTCCAATTCCATCCAATTGGGATACTGGGCAGACGGCAAGTTGATCAAGAGCGGCCCTACACTTGCCTCTTGGGCTGACGATGCCCCCCCGGGAGTTGAATTGCCTGCTCCACTACGCTGAGTTCCACCGGCCTGAGGGCCCCCAAGCACACTGATCAATTGTGGAGCGATTCGCCTTGCAAGCTCCAGCGCCCCGTCCTGGTTAGACATCTCCTCCATGCTCTGAGCCTTGTGAACTTCGAACTCCGACTTGCCCTGACCGATCCTGATCACTCGCAGACTGGCGTCGAGCAACACCTGCTTGCTGTTGCGGTCCTCGGCGTAGGAAACCTTGCCGACCACAACGTCCTGTATGCCAAGCCCCTCCGCCACTGATATAACTTGCGAAGGGGGAATATTGCCGGACAGATCCATCTTCACGGAACCGGGCTGAGGAAAAAGGAGCGAGAAAGCATTATCGTCCATTTCCTTGCCAAGACTTCGGGCAAAAAGAGAACTGACATTCCCCCTCTCCGCCGGGAGCACCCATTCCTGATCCCATTTCTCCGCAACCGCCCACAGGATTTCCCTCTTTGTGGCAGCGATTCCGCGGTAAGACGGTTTGCCAGCGCCCTGCTCGGTTACCGGGGGCTGAGAAGCCGAAGTCTGAGATTCATCCGGCTCTTCAGCCCGTTCGACGTCCTCTTCCACCCGCGCGTTTTCACTCTCGGTTGCTGCGGCAGGGGCGCTGACTGCGACAGGGGCGCTGACTGCGGCCGAAGGCGCAGGTTGGGCCACCTCCTTCTGTTGGACGCCAAGAATTCCTGATTTCTCCAGGTCCTCTTTTAGCGCCCCTACGGAAACAGTAACCTGCCCGACCACGCGAAACATTCCGCCCGTCTGCTCCTCAGAAAAGACCTGGTAAGAGTCGACGTATTTTGCGGGTTTGGCCAGGACCCTTTTCTGGATCTCGGCAAATTGTGTACCCATCTGCGCAGGACTGAGAAATGAGCCTATTGCCTGTGTAAGCCCCTGGACCATAAAGTCCTGGATCGCCTGTTGCTGGCTCTTCGCCGGATCCTGCGGGTCATAGACCGCCTGTCCGTTGCAGAAGTAAGTGGCCGGCCGGGACTTTGCTCCAACAGCAGGGTTAGCCCCGCAAATGGTCAAAATCGAAACCAGAAAAAAAAGAACATGGACTGAAAAAACTAAACTAGTGTCCATCCGGAAACCCCGGATGGGATACAAGCGGTTTCCGATTTGGAAAGGAGGCATTTTTCGTCCTGGCAAGGAAATCGAGGGGTTGCGCGGAGGCGTACCTGTGTACGCCGCACAAGAAACCCCGAAGATTGACGCAGCAAGGGCGGAAAAGGACCCTTTCCGGACGGAAACTAAACTATATCTTTGCATTGGAAGTCTACTCCGGCATTTTGACATTTTAAGTCATCTTTCGCACCCGTTCACTACAGCAACTCCTGTCCCTGCAGGACACCCGGCACCACGAAAAGAATCGTAGCCTCGTAGGATGGGTGCAGCGAAGCGTAACCCATCGCGCCTTTTCGAAGCAGTTCCTCGGTCCCCCCGATACACCCTAAACCATGAAAAGGATCCTATCGGCTCAAACTTTTCTTTTTAGAGGATTATTTGCTAACATACAAGCGGCTCAAGGAAAAGGAGAAAAACTTTGCAAAATCCGCCGGAAGAATGTTCCGTACGCAACTATCTCATAGACCCTTACCAGATTCACTTCCTCAGATTCATCATCGAGGCATATCCGGGCATGGCGGTAGTATCCACTCTTGACTCAACGCTCGGACTCGTCTCGATTGCCGTTGCCCCCGGATGCGAGTCTGACATCCTTCAAATACTTGAAGCTGAACGGGAAACCTTGAAGCTGAGAGAGGTGGATTTAAATTCCTGATGGATGCCGGGCTCAGAGGTCGGATGTGCCAAAAAAAGATTCACCGCAGAGACGCAGAGATTTTGACATAATACAAACTCCGAACGCTGATAAAACGGCTTGGAAGCTTATTCACGAAGGGAACTGGATGGATTATTGTATAAGAGATGCCTTTCGAGCTGATGTGTCCATTATCGTTGACCTGATAAGGAATTCATTCAGGGACGTTGCGGATCGGTTCTGTCTGACCGAGAAAAATTGCCCCAAACATCCTTCGAATTGTAAGCCGTCCTGGATAGAATCTTCACTTCAGAAGGGCGCCCGGTATTTTATACTGGAGAAGGAAGGAGTCCCTTGCGGCTGTGTGGCGCTTGAACGGGTGCAGCCGGAGCTTTGCTACCTGGAAAGGCTCGGGGTTGTGCCGCAATTCAGGGGCCGGGGGTTTGGAAAAGCCCTTGTGCAGCACGCGCTTGCAGAGGCGGACGCAATGGGTTCGTACCGGGTGGAAATCGGCATTATATCGGCCCACACGGAACTGAAAAACTGGTATCGAGGTCTGGGTTTCACAGAAACCGGGACTGCCAGGTTCAAGCATTTGCCCTTTGAAGTAACGTTTCTGGCAAAAAAATGTCGGCAATGGGCTTTATGAGAGGACCCTCCAGCCGGAAATGGCCGGACCATTTGTCTTGTCGTGGGTTGTAGAACCTGATGAATTCGCCCGTATCAGCAAGGACAGAGCCTATATCCGCTCTCTTGTGAGGGTTGCAGAAAACGCAGGCGTATGCCAGGTTGCCCTCATGAGTCGTACCACCATGTTTCAGGCTGATGATATGATCAACCTGGCAACCGAAGAAGGTGTCATCTTCATGGATTAGACAGTACTCGCAGAGTCGTTCGGCTCGAGTAGAGACCAGCCGGCGGAGGGATTCACTGACGGTGTCACTCATTACCGAGATAACGGTAGGCACGTGCCTTGGCGAGCCTCATCAGGTGTTCCAATTGCACATAGTGGTCCAGTTCCAATTTCTCATCCGCAGAAAGACCGCAGGTCTTTTCCCTTTGGAGGAGATCCGCAACGCGCATCCTTGCCGCCTCAGAAGGGCGGAAAGCAATAATGCCTCCAGGGCTTGTCCCGGCAGCAATAAATTCGATTACTTCTTCGTAGGCCTTCACCGTATTCATCATACATCCTATGGCAGGTTCATTCGGAACGTGCATACCCTTCTCGGCGACACGTCATAGCGATCCTGCAATGACAATTCAATTATAAGCCGTTGTGGCGGCCTTTGCGAAAGGCAATACCACAGGATAAGAGGGGGCAAACCTGCTGAGGAATTTCTGAAACTGCTCGTCTCTTATCCGGGATTTCCGGATGGGCGCGAGCTGGTGCGCAGCCTCAATTTCCTTGCCATGAAGCCCTGTATTGATTAAAAGCCTTTATGTTGGCGCAATGATTCGCCGTTTATTAGGTGGTAGTTTTTCAGCCGCCCGGCCGGATGATTTGAAGATTTGAGTTTGCCTGGGCACTCCCCGCAAGTTACATTGTGGCGTCAGCCGCTTTTTCCCCAACCCGGTACGCCGGCTCATGCGCTCCCGGCGCGGGAAACATTTGCCGCAAACCAACAGAAATGAGCTGAATGTGCAGAAAGAAAAAATCAAAAAAGACCCGGCGCAGGCCATAGAAGTGACGGTTTTCCAAATTGGCCGGACGATACTGTCACAGGGACAGCAAGACCTCTTTTTTCATGTGATCCTGAGCGGGCGGGTGGTGCTGAGCAAGAATGGAAAGATGATCAGGATGCTGGGCGAGCAGGATATCTTTGGTATGGAGGGCCTCTTATTGAAGAAACCCTCCCCTTACGCGGCGTATGCGGTGGAGGAAAGCAGGGTAGCCCGGTACGGGCTTGAAACCCTCGACCACCTTATACATGAAAGCCCCCGAATGGTTCACAGTGTGCTCGTTTCCATCCTGCGCCAGCTCACCGACACAACGTTAAATCTGCTGGAGCCGGCCGCACTCCTCACGGAAGAAAATGAGCGCATTCGTTTCTATAAAGACGGCGAGTTGATACTGGATGAGATGAAAGGCGGCACTGAGCTTTGCCGCCTCGTATCGACCCAGGGCGGACTGCAGGTAACCATGGGCGGGCGGGAAGTCACCCGTATTAACAGACCCGGTGAGGTTTTTGGCCGTCCCATTTCCCAATCTCACGCATGCGTAAGGAGTATCGGCCAAAGCATCGTGGAGAAATTCGGTGCCGGCGACCTTCATGTTTTAATTACAGATTACCCGGAATCGGCCGCTCAGATCATGCACGCGCTGATCGAACGCCTCGAGCCCCAAGAACTTGACGGAGCGCAGCCGCAAACGGCTCATATGCGCGGTGACAGGGAGTGATACAGGGTAGTCGCACCATCTCGGAGTCTGAGATAACAGCAATGTCTGAACCTCTTCTCCATCCCGACAGTCCGCGCGGTCTATACGTCCGAACGTTTGGCTGCCAAATGAATGAATATGATTCGCTGCGGGTCCAGCGGCTGCTCGCCAACCTGGGATACGTGCCTGTCAATGATATAGGCCAGGCTGACGTTATCTTTCTCAACACCTGTTCGGTGCGCGGGAAGGCGGAACAAAAGGTCCACTCTTTTCTGGGAACCCTGCGCCGCCTCAAAGAAACAAAACCACACCTCAAAATCATAGCCGGGGGCTGCGTGGCCCAACAACTCGGCGAAAAACTGCTCGACAGGTTCGACCACCTTGATATGGTCATAGGCACAAGGGCGGTGAATTCTATCGGGCAGATGCTCCAACGGGTGCAGGAAAGCGGTGGCAGGATTGCCTGCCTGCCCGACCAAGAAAGTCGCGGCCCTGAGCTCGATGGCCGCAAAATCCTGCCGCAGGCAAGCGTAACGGCCCCGATTACGATAATGCAGGGCTGCAACAATTATTGCACCTACTGCATAGTCCCTTACGTGCGGGGTCCGGAGCGGAGCAGGCCGGCCGATGAAATCCTGGAAGAAATCAGGCTCCTGGATGAGTCCGGCGTCCGCGAAGTACTTCTGCTTGGTCAAAACGTTAATTCTTACGGCAGGGGGCTCGACGAAAACATCAACTTCGTCGATCTTCTTCGGCGCATCGGGGCCGAGACCGGAATTGCGCGCATCCGGTTCACTACATCCCACCCCAAGGACCTTACAGATGAGCTGATACGCTGTTTCGCCGAAGTGGATTCGCTCTGCAAGCACCTTCACCTCCCCGTGCAGTCCGGGTCGGACCAGATTCTTGCCCGTATGAACAGGGGATGCACGGCCGCCGGCTACATGGAAAAAATCAGCCGGCTTCGCCGGATTTGTCCTGAAATTGCCCTTACCTCCGATATTATCGTCGGCTTTCCCGGCGAAACGGAACAGGACTTCAAAAAGACGATGGAATTACTCGAAGAGGTCCGGTTCGACAATCTTTTTTCTTTTCGCTATTCGGACCGCCCAAACACCCGGGCCGCCTCTTTTGCGGATAAGGTGGACCCTGAAGTTGCTGCGCGCCGCCTACTCGAACTCCAGAGCTTTCAGGCCGAAATTACCCTTGGCAAAAACCTTGCCGAGGTCGGCTCGATGCGGCTCGTGCTCGTTGAAGGGCCAAGCAGAACGTCCAACGGACAGATGACCGGACGCACCACACAGAACAGAATAGTCAATTTCCAGGCGCCTTTATCGTCGGTAGGGCAAATCGTTGGCGTGAGAATTGCCTCTGCATATTCTCATTCCCTGAGAGGAGATATCATCCCGACATAATGCGCCAGGACGGCATGATCTCTCTTTCGCTTGCTTCGCCTTGCTTCGCGCATGGTTAGGGGTTATAGTGTGGTCGAAGGCCTGACCTGAAGTAAATCTCTAAAACTATCAACTCTACCTAATCGAGCCCCGGGGACACCGAGGCGCTTGATTGGAGGAAAGCATGTTCAAGCAGATGAAAGTAACCGGGCTCGTAATGGACCCTCACTCGAACACGCCGATCCTGGTTCTCAAAGACATTGCCGACGACACGACCCTTCCAATCTGGATAGGCCTGCTTGAAGCTACGGCAATCGCCACCGAACTGGAAAACATCCAGTTCCCGCGGCCCATGACTCATGACCTGATCCGGACTCTTTTCGACCACCTCAAAGTCAAAGTCGAACGCATCGAGGTCTGCGAGCTGAAGAACAATACCTACTACGCCTTAATCCACATCCGAAATGGCGAACAGCTCAGCTCTATCGATTCGCGCCCAAGCGACGCCATTGCCATCGCGCTGAGGACGAATGCGCCCATCTTTGTCAAAGACGAAGTAATTACCAAATATCTCAAGTCCGATGAGGCCAAGCCATCCTTTGACGAAAAAAACAAGGAACAGTGGGCCGAAATGCTCGAAAAACTCGATCCCCTCGATTTCAGCAAGTACAAAATGTAATATTCCAATTAGTCCCGGCACGCCTGCGTCCTGCAGGGTCCGGCGACTCGAACTTATTTTCACAAATTCACGCTGCCACGACTCCGATTACAGGGGTTTCCATTTCGTTGCCATTCTGTTTTTGATTTCCGATTACGTTCGATATAAATTGCAAAACGCCAAGCCGGAGACCTCTGCTTATTCTCAGAAGAAAGATCTGAATAATGCTGTCGTGGCGGAAAATAAATTTCAGGCGAGCCCTCATCTTGGAGCGGCCATGAAGATGGATACATTGCGTTTGGCAGGTTTGATCGAAGCTGCGAGAGGGCAACGGCCGGCGGACCTTTGCATAAAAGGATGCCGGCTGGTAAATGTTTTTTCCGGGGGGATCGAGACCGCAGACCTGGCGATTCATGATGGCTTTATTGCCGGATGGGGCGACTACGAAGGCAAGGAAACCATCCGCGCACATGGAATGTTTGTAAGCCCGGGTTTTATAGACGCACACGTTCACATCGAAAGCTCCCTTCTAAGTCCAGCCAATTTTTGCGCCGCAGTGCTTCCGTGGGGTACGAGCGCAGTGGTGGCGGACCCGCACGAAATTGCAAATGTACTCGGTCTGGATGGGATCAGGTATTTCCTCGAATGCGCGCGAAATCTTCCCCTGGATATCTTTTTCAATCTGCCGAGCTGCGTCCCTGCTTCTCCTCTGGAAACCTCCGGCGCCAGCTTGAGGGCGGTGGATCTCCAATCTCTGCTCCCTGACCAAAACCTGCTAGGCCTGGCGGAAATGATGAACTTTCCGGGTGTGATCGGGGCCGATCCCGAGGTTACCGACAAGCTTCTGCTTTTTCAAGATCTGGTCATAGACGGCCATTGTCCGAGACTTTCGGGCCACGACCTCAACGCTTACATGGCTGCTGGGATTGGTTCCGACCATGAATGTACGGCCATGGAGGAAGCAGGCGAAAAGCTCGCACGAGGAATGGCTGTCATGATCCGCCAGGGGAGCCAGTCCAAAGATCTGGAGAAGCTCATCGGAATCGTAAATGACTCCACCTGGCCCCGTTGCATGTTCGTTTCCGACGACTTGCACCCGGATGACCTCATCGGCAAAGGACACATGAATGCCATAGTTAACGCGGCAATGACACTTGGAATGGACCCCGTGCGTGCCATCGCCCTGGCCTCATGGACCCCCGCCAACTATTTCCGCCTCCGAAGGCGCGGAGCGCTTGCGCCCGGATTCCTTGCTGATTTCAGCATCAGTCCGACCCTCGATCCATGGAATCCCGTGCGAGTCTTCAAACTTGGGATCGAAACTGCGCGAGAAGGCGAATTGCTCACCGATCCCATCTGCTGGCCGATGCCACCGCTGCCGGGCAGCCCCATGCGCATCGGCAGGATAGGCCCGGAACAACTGCTCGTCCCGGCCAAAGCCGGTAAATTGCGGGTAATCGGCATTCTTGAGGCAACGCTTTTTACGCCCAAACTTCTCATGGACCCCAAAATTGAGAACGGCTATGTTGTTTGCGACCCCGAACGCGATTTGCTCAAAGTGACGGTCTATAATCGATACGTCCCTGGCAGGGATCCAGCCGTCGGGTTTGTCCACGGACTGGGGTTGAAAAAAGGAGCTATCGCCTCTTCCGTTGCGCACGATTCGCATAACATAATCGCGGCGGGCGTCTGTGATACTGATATTACCACCGCTGTTTCCGCGTTGAGGCAAACAGGCGGAGGTATGGCGGCCGCATGCGGGGACCGGATCGAGATACTGCCTCTTCCAATCGCCGGGCTTATGTCCGCATTACCTGCTTCGGATTTATCGGACAGGCTGAGGATGCTCAAAGCCCTTGTAAGAGATTGGGGGGCAAAACTCGACAATCCATTCATGGCCCTCTCTTTTTTGTCGCTCCCGGTCATACCGGAATTGAAACTGACCGACTTGGGGATTGTCGAGGTCTCGAGCTTTTCTCACGTTTCTTTGTTCGAGTAAGGAGGCAGGAAGATTTGGCTGATATCCTTCCATCGTTGAAACTTTCCCGGAAATGGTTAAATACATTCCGCTGCTCTTATGCGAACAACTAAGTATGGTCTAAAGCCGAATTAAATGTGACCCAGATTATGAGGAGGACAATAATGAGCACCCTTTCCTGCCACTCAGTCAGCGATGTGGTCGATTTTGCCATTCAAAAGGAAGAAAACGCGATGGAGTTTTACCGGAAATGCGCCGAACGCGCAAAGAATCCGGGTATAAAAGAGTTCTTCAAGGAAATGGTCACCGAAGAGCAGAGCCACAGGGATATGCTCAGGAATCTGGACTCGCTGAACCTGGATAAGATAGAGCTCAAGGAGGTTGAAAACCTTAAGATCAGCGACTACCTGGTGGACATAACTTTTTCCGACAATATCACCTACCAGGAGGCCCTCATTCTCGCCATGAAGAAAGAAGAAAAAGCCCTGGCCTTCTATTCGGCCTGGAAGAACAAATGCATGAGCGAAAAAGCTTCCAAGCTTTTCCAAGTACTCCAAAACGAAGAAGAAAAACATAAACGCAAGCTCGAAAAGCTCTATGACGAGGAGATTCTGGGCTGGGACTGATAATTACCGTCCTGATCCCACATTCATGTTTCTCAGAGGGAGGCGCAAGCCTCCCGTTTTTTTAAGCTTCCGTGCCGGACATAAGACCATTCCCGGATTCCCCCGGACCCTTCAAGGGGGAGAGCTTGGTTTGCCACTCGTAACAGTGCTATCTTGTACTAATGTGTAAATCAGATTTTCCAGGGCCGTCTATAAAGTTTCCGCTGAAAAAGTCCGATCCAATAAATGGAGTTTGCAGAAGCAGCGACTCCCCTTTTGGGAATCGGATCATTGCAGGGGAGGCGGGCAGAATTTATAATTAGATTTAACACGCTGGACACAGACTATGGATTTATTCCGGGTGCGAAAGGTATCTCGATGCAAGACGAACCTCCAAATTTTCCTGATCAGGAAACTCTCCAAAGAGAGCTTAGTGACTATCTTTCAAAAAAATATGGCTATCGAATCAAGGTTATTTCACCGATGACGGCCCCTGAGCATGCCAATGAACCCATCGAGAGCGAAAAGAAACCGGGCGGGGTGAAGAACATACGGTTCGATATGAAACCAGACGAACTTGAGTCCTACCTGAACCAGTACGTCATCCGGCAGGATGAGCCCAAGGCTGTTCTGGCCACGAAAATTTGCACCCATTACAACCGGATAAGATACCTGCAAAGCCTGGCCAGGTTCGGAAGCGAACCAATGGTGGGGAGAATAAAGAACAATATCCTCCTTATCGGTCCAACCGGTGTGGGCAAGACCTATCTTGTCAAACTGATCGCTCAGAAGCTCGGGGTTCCTTTTGTAAAGGGTGACGCCACCAAGTTCAGTGAAACCGGCTATGTGGGCGGGGATGTCGAGGATCTCATCCGGGAGTTGGTGATTCAGGCCGATGAGGACATCGAACTCGCCGAGCATGGAATCATCTACATCGATGAGATAGACAAGATCGCATCCTCTCAGCACCTCATTGGCCCGGATGTTTCCCGGACAGGAGTGCAGAGAGCGCTTCTCAAGCCTATGGAAGAGACCGAGATAGACCTCAAAGTACCACACGATCCGGTCTCCCAAATGCAGGCAATCGAGCAGTACCGAAAAACGGGAAAACGTGAAAAGCGATCTGTTAATACGCGAAATATACTCTTCATTATGAGCGGTGCTTTCAACGGTCTTGCCGACATGGTCAAAAAACGGCTCCAGAAGCAGGAGATCGGCTTTGGCGCCCAGCTCCACAGCCGTGAAAACGATACTCAATATCTCAAGTGCGTCAAGGCCGAGGACCTGATTCAATTCGGGTTCGAGAGCGAATTCGTGGGCCGCATCCCTGTGGTTGCAGTCCTCGAGCCGCTCGAAGTGGAGGATTTGCTCCAGATTCTGAAGAATCCCAATAACCCCATCATCAACGGCAAAAAGGAAGACTTTCTGAGCTACGGAATCGATATCCGGTTCGAGGATGAAGCACTGCGCATCCTTGCCGAAAGGGCCCACCTGGAAAAAATCGGTGCGCGTGGTCTGGTCAGCGTACTTGAAAAGGTCATTTTGCCCTTCGAAAAAAAGCTCCCCTCCTCGGGGATCAAACATCTTGCCGTTACCGCCAATATCGTGAAAAACTCCGAAGTGGAGCTGGAACTCCTGCTCAAAGGCCCCGAGGGGGCAGGAAACTTTGAAATCCATCAGAAGCTCATTAATGAAGAAAAAGCCGCCGCCCGGGACAAGGTTGTCAAGATAAGAACAGATTTCGCCGACAAGTATCCTCTCGTTTTCTCTCCGGACAGGACCAATCTGGTGATAAATCATCACGTCAAGACCGGAATCCCGGCGGAAGCTGTCTTTAAGGAACTCCTGTCGTTATACAACCAGGTGAGGATGTTTGAAGCCGATTTCTATGAAAAACACGGGTTTAAGATTCATTTCAACGAACAGGCAATCAATGAGATCATCCAGCAGGCGCTCGATCTCGATGAGAGTGCAACCGCTGTATGCAATAGAATTTCGGTCGACTATGATTACGGGTTCAGACTGATAGCAGATCGAAGCGGAAAGACACAGTTCGTTCTCCCCAGGGAGGCCGTAGTTGACCATCAGAATTACCTTGATGAACTAATCCGTGAAAGCTACAAGCAATACCCTTTGACTCCCGGTGAATTTACCAAAGAGAGATAGGCAGAAAAATCGGGATACCACTGCTTCGGTTCCCGATTATTCTGTCATGTTGGCGCTTGCGCCCCGATTCCAGCGCAAATGTCTGAATCCACTCGGCCTCGCTGGACTTTGGCGCCGTTAAGAGTTAAGTATCTACAGCTCTGATGGCGGTTTAAAATTTCAATATTTTTGTCCATCCGATTACGAATCGGGGGGATACGAACAGGGGTCCGCATGATCGGCATATCAAAACTTTACTGTGGCACAGTCGAGCCCTCGGATGCCTTGCGTTATGGGCGCCATAGCGGCAGGCTGCCTTCCCATCTCCTCCAGTTTTCTTCAGATAAGACGCCCGTCGTTGTCTGGAATGTAACCCGAAGGTGCAATCTCAAGTGCGTCCATTGCTACGCGCATGCAAAAGACGAGGAGTTCTCCGGGGAGCTTTCCACCAACGAAGGTAAAGCCATCCTCGATGATCTTGCGGCTTTCGGCACGCCGGTGGTCCTTTTTTCGGGCGGCGAACCGTTGGTCCGGCCGGATCTCATCGAACTTGCCGAATACGCGGTCGGCAAGGGCATGCGTGCGGTGATTTCAACCAACGGTACCCTGATCAATTCGCAAAGAGCGGGCGATCTCAAAAAGGTCGGCCTCTCCTACGTCGGGATAAGCCTGGATGGGCTCGATGAAGTAAATGACCGGTTCAGAGGGGTCAAAGGCGCCTTCCGAAGGGCAATGGAAGGTATTATGGCTTGCCAGGACGCTGGAATAAAGGTCGGCCTTCGCTTTACAATGAATCGGCTCAACGTGCGGGAGATTCCCGGCATATTCGACCTTCTCGAAAAATATGACATCCCCCGCGCCTGTTTCTATCACTTGGTGTATGCCGGGCGCGCAAGCGAGTTGATGAAGGAAGACCTCTCTCACAAGGAGACGCGCGAGGCGGTTGACCTCATAATCGACAGGACCGCTGACCTGCACGAGCGTGGCAAGGCCAAGGAAGTGCTCACAGTGGACAATCACGCAGACGGCCCCTACCTCTACCTCAGGATGCTGCGGGAGAATTCTTTAAGGGCGGCCGAAGTCCTCGAACTGCTCCAGATGAACGAGGGCAACAATTCCGGACGGGGGATCGGGTGCATCAGTTGGGACGGAAGCGTCCACGCCGACCAGTTCTGGAGACATTATTCTTTCGGAAACGTAACAGAGCGCAAATTCAGCGAAATCTGGACCGATCTTTCCAACCCACTGATGAAACGGTTAAAGAACAAAAAACTTTACGTGAAAGGACGTTGCGCGGAATGCAAATGGCTCTCGATTTGCGGGGGCAACTTCCGCGTGCGCGCCGAAACCGCTGTCGGCGACCTCTGGGCCTGCGATCCTGCATGCTACCTTAGCGATGAGGAAATCTCGAAATAATAGGGCTGGAAACTTCTTTTAAAGAGGATCCTTGCCGTTTTTTGTTGAGTTTAAAAAAAGATGGCTGCAGTTTAAAAAAAGATGGCTGCAGTTTAAAAAAAGATGGCCACCCGGACCAAATTGCGATATATTTCACACGAACTTCAAGGGCCTGCTTTACATCGTCGACCGGATCCTGTTGCAGGTTCAGCTATTCGTTTTCCAAACGTCCTGATTCTCTGGCTCGAGAGGGTTTAATAGCATGAAGGATAAAGAATCCCCGCAAATTTCGGCTGGCGATGCGCTGGCCACATGCTCCGCTGCCTGCCCGGTTCACACGGACACTCGCGAGTATGTGCGGCGTTTGAGCATGGGCGACTATGAAGGCGCCCTTGACGTCCTGCTCGAGGTTAATCCGTTTCCTTCCGTGTGTGGTCGCATCTGTCATCATCCGTGCGAAGCAGAGTGCCGCAGAAAGGAGATCGATTCTGCGGTTAGCCTCAGGATGCTCAAACGCTTCGTAGTGGAGAATACTAAAGAATACCGCATCGCCCGGCGAAAGAAACCGGCGGAAATGAGAGAGGGGACCGTGGCCATCATCGGTTCAGGTCCTGCAGGCCTGACCGCTGGTCTGGACCTTGCGCTTCGTGGATACCGGGTGAGGGTTTATGAAAAGGACACCAAGCTCGGCGGCATGCTCGCACATGCCATTCCTCGCTACAGACTTCCTGTTGAGGCCCTAGCCCAAGATATCGAGGACATAGTGGCTGCCGGTATCGAGGTTCGAACCGGTTGCCAGGTGGGCAAGGATATTTCCTTTGATGAGCTGCGAAAAGAAAATGATGCAATTCTCATCGCAGCAGGTCTTGCCGAGAGCCATTCGCTGCCGATTCCCGGGACAGATAGCAAGGGAGTGTTTCTGGGCATTACCTTCCTGTGGGACGTAGCCAATGGAATTCGCCCCGAACTCGGAGACCGCGTCCTTGTGGTCGGGGGTGGCAATGTGGCTATCGATATGGCCAGGGCCGCCAAACGTCTTGGGCCGTCCAAAGTTTACATGGCCTGCCTTGAGAAACGGGAAGAAATGCCCGCATGGAAATGGGAAATAGAGGAGGCAGAGCAAGAGGGTATAGAAATTTTCAATTCCTGGGGACCTAAGGCGATTCTTGAAAAAGAGGGCGCAGTGGCAGGCATCGAATTCAAACGGTGCACCAGCGTTTTTGACGATCAGCATCGGTTCAGCCCCCGCTACGATGAATCGGAGACAACCAACATCGAAGTTGACAGCGTTATTCTCGCAATCGGCCAGAAAGCCAACCTGGATTTTTTGGCCGAAACACCCGTTGCTGTTGAGCGCGGCAGGCTTCTATGCGACCGAACCTCAATGACCACATCCGAACGCGGTGTATTCGCGTGCGGCGAAGTCATAACCGGCCCCGGCTCCGCCATCCAGGCAGTAGGCACCGGCCATGACGCCGCCAGGGTCATATCTCATTTTTTGGAGACGGGAGAGACGCTTAAGCTCGCTGAACGCACGGTCACAACCATAGGCGAGCTGCCGGCTGCAACGGCTGCACTCGCCAAACGGTTCGAACGCGTCGAGGTTAGTCTTGTAGACCCCGCCGAAAGAATCAAGAATTTTTCTCCAATCGAGCCGGGATACAGCGAGCCGGAAGCACTCGCCGAATCGAGACGTTGTCTTGCCTGCGCTAACGGTGCACATCTCAAGTCACCGGGCCACTGCGCCGGCTGTCTTACTTGTGTGAGGGTCTGTCCTTTCGGAGTGGCGCAGGTGGAAAAGACAGCAATTATGCCCGCTCAACAGTGCCAGACTTGTGGGCTGTGCGCCGCAGAATGCCCTGCCGCCGGGATCGCCTTGTCAAGATTTGCCACAAATGGTATGCAAGATACTTTGAGAGCGATTCTGGCCAAGTCGGATGCTGCGAAGATCGCAAGACCGTTCGTGGTTTCCTATTGTTGTCTCAATGAGACAACCAGCAGGAAGTTTCTGCACGAGCAAACCGAAGAGGAAATCAGGCAGTCGGGCATCCTGCGCGTGCTGATTCCATGCGTTGCCCGTCTTAGTACCCTCGATCTGGTCAGCCCTATCGAACTGGGCGCAGATAAGGTCGCGGTGATCGCCTGCGCCGAAAACGGCTGCTTCTACACTGGAGCTGAAGAATTGCTCGCAAGGCGCATCAAGCGGGTCCAAAAGTTTCTCGATGAGATTGGAGTGGGACAGCACAACCTGCAGCTTTTCAAAACAGATGGCAGCGCAGAGGAATGCTGGCCCCGGATATGGGAACAATTCCGCTCGACTTCGGCAAAAACTGTTGCCCCGGGCGAACTGCTTGCGGAAGGAGATTCACGATGATCGTTGCTGACCCTAAACCGTTCGGACAGGTTAAGGGCTATCTCGAAAATTTCGAAAAGATTCTGATTGTCGGATGCGGCACATGCACCACAGTCTGTCTGGCTGGAGGAGAAGCCGAGGTGCAGATCCTTGCCTCGGGCTTGCGGATCGCTTTTGGCAGAGAAGGCCTGAGCAAAACAGTACTGGAAGACTGCGTCCAGCGGCAATGCGACGAGGAATTCATTCTTCCCATCCTCAGCCGCGTGGAGAATGAACAAATCGATGCGGTTGTGTCGATTGCCTGCGGCGTGGGGGTGAATTTTTTTGCCGACCGTCTAGGGAAGGTGCCAATTTTTCCTGGCTTGAACACTACTTTTTACGGCGCTGGGGTCGAGCCGGGGCTTTGGGCGGAGATGTGCGCCGGTTGTGGAGACTGCATTACGGCACATACCGGTGGAATATGCCCTATCGCCCGTTGCTCGAAGCAACTTTTGAACGGACCGTGCGGCGGATCTGAAAAAGGCAAGTGCGAAGTTGACCCCGCAAATATCGATTGTGTTTGGCAGCTAATATATGATCGGCTGAAAAGGCTCGGAAAACTTGAGGACCTTCAGAGTCTTCTTCCCGCGAAAGACTGGAGGACTGCTTCAGATGGTGGAGTCCGCCGGACCATCCGGGAACAGCTCTACAGGCTGAAATAACTCGACAAAGGCCGCCTCGCGGAGCGTCGATATCTTCGTCTCTGGCGCCTCCGCCGCCGGGTTGAACCAAACGAAACCTACATCAGAGAACAACGACTATGAGCGATAAAAGCGTTATAAAATCGGGAAGTAACCTTGAGAGAGTGCTCTGCTCCGGTAATTTTGCCGTAACCTGCGAGTGCGGCCCGCCCAAGGGTGCGGACGTGGAGCATCTTCAAAAAAAGATAGACCTGATCAAGGGCTGCGTGGACGCGGCAAACGTCACTGACAATCAGACAGCGGTGGTGCGCATGTCGAGCATCGCAGCCAGCTCGATTCTGGTGCGCAGCGGCATGGAGCCGGTCATGCAGATGGTGACCAGAGACCGCAACCGAATCGCCGCCCAGAGCGACGTTTTCGGCGCGTACGCTCTTGGGATTCGCAATATGCTCTGCCTCACCGGCGATCATCAGAGCTTTGGCAATCATCCCATGGCCAGAAACGTCTTCGACCTGGATTCCATTCAGCTTCTGGATGTGATGCGCACAATCAGGGACCAGGGCACGGTAAACAGCGGCGATCCGGTCGAAGGGAGCGCCAAAATGTTTCTGGGAGCCGCAGCCAACCCTTTTGCCGATCCCTTCGAGTTCAGGGTGATCCGGCTCGCAAAAAAAATCCGGGCCGGCGCTGATTTCGTTCAAACCCAATGCATTTACGATATGGGCCGATTCCGGGAGTTCATGAAAATGGCCTGCGATATGGGGTTGGACAAGCAGTGCTTCATCCTGGCCGGACTGACGCCGCTTAAGTCTGCCGGTATGGCGGCCTACATGAACAAGAATGTGTCTGGAATAACCATTCCGGATGAGATCATTAAACGTATCAGAGGTGTTCCCAAGGGCGACCAGGCCGAAGAGGGAATCAGTCTCCTTCTCGAGCAGATCCAGGAAGTGCGCGAAATCCCCGGTGTTGCTGGCGTGCACATAATGGCTATCGAGTGGGAGGAAAGAATAAAAGAGATCACTGAAAGGGCCGGCCTTCTTCCTCGACCGCAGATTTAGCTGTCGTTCCAATATCTTTTGGAAAGTCCTTGTTTCACCGCCTTCACGGGTCATTTCCCCCCCGCCGCCGTGTGGACCGATGATTGTCATTGGAGTTCCGCCCAAATTATGGGACGCCTCAGCCCCCCGGTTACAACCACCCTCCCGGAAATTCATCCTTCAGAATCTGAAGGGCTTGCGCACAATCGAATTCATATTTGTTTTTAATGAATCTTCATTTGGATTAGGGTCGTTCTCCGAAAAATATAGCTTCCATCTATTTTGGCTGGACGGAGTAACACTCGAGCAGGAGCAGAATGGTGAATGACTTATTCTATCCCGAATCAATCGTGGTCGTTGGAGTTTCCGAATCCCGGGACAATCTCGGGCGAAACGTCGTGGCAAATCTTGTCAACCTCGGATATCAGGGAAAAATTTATGCCGTTGGTCCTCGAGGAGGAGAGGTTTTCGGACACCCGATTTATCGCTCAATCGCAGAATTGCCCGGAAACCCCGGACTGGCTGTTATCCTCACACCTGCGCGTGTCGTTCACAATATGCTCGCTCAATGTGGCGAGAAAGGGACACGTTGGGCTGTTATTGAGTCCGCTGGCTTTCGAGAACTCGGGACCGAGGGAGAAATACTCGAACGAGAAATCCTCCAAGCAAGCAAAAGGTTCGGCCTCCGCTTTGTCGGCCCCAATTGCGTGGGCACTGCGAATACTGCTAACGGGCTTTACACCGAATTTGTTACTTTAGGAACCCAATTGAGGAAAGGTAAAATCGGTGTGTTTGCCCAGAGCGGCGGAGTTGGTCTTTGCCTTGTCGAGAAACTTTCCTACTCCGGAGTGGGCATAAGCAAGTTTGCGAGCATAGGAAATAAACTGGACCTCGATGAAGCCGACTACCTGGCCTATGTCATGGATGACCCGGAAACCTCCGTCATATACTTCTACCTGGAAGGTTTCAAAAGGGGCCGCGCTTTTGCCGACCTGGCGAGACGATGCTGCAAGCCCATCATACTGCACAAGTCCAACACCGGCGCCTTGAGTAGCACAATTGCCCAATCTCACACAGCAGCTCTGGCCGCAGACGATCAGGTCGTTGATGCAGTCTGCCGTGAGAGCGGCATCCTGAGGGTTCATTCCGTCACCGAAGCGGTAAGCGCTGCAAAAGGTTTATCCCTCCCGCCGCTTAAGGGAAAAAATCTCGCCGTTATTTCACGCTCCGGTGGACATGCCGTCGTAACCGCAGACGTTTGCGCAAAGTACGGCTTTCGCCTTCCTCCTTTGGGGCGGGACATTCTCGACGAAGCTCAAAGCCGCAGTCGTGCCGGCGTCATACGGTTGGGAAATCCGCTGGACCTCGGGGATATCTTCGATCTCAGCTTCTGGATCAGCGTAGTGGAAAAGATCCTGCAGCAGCATGATATCGACGGCATGGTGTTCATTCTCGTGTCCCATATGGCGATTGAGAAGGAAACAATTCGGCGTTTGGTGGAAAAACTGTTTGCACTCTCCTTGCAATCGGGAAAACCTATCGCAACGGTTATGGAAATCCCGTTTGACGAACGGGTGCACCTGGCGAAAACCTCAAATTTCCCCTTTTTCCTGGAAACCGGGGAAGCTGTAAAGGCCCTTGCGGTTCTGTCGGAGTGGAGCAAAACTGATGCCTCAGAGAGTCTAAAGCCCCATCCCGACGTTACCGGCGTGCCTTTTCACGACACTTTGACCATACCTGTGCAGAAGATCGAGAAGTGGTTCAGTGACATCGAGAGACAAAATCGGCAGCCCCTTCTTCATGAGGCACTCGATCTGCTGGATCTGACAGGCATACCAACCGTCCCCTGGCGCATGGCAAACAGCCTGGATAAGGCGCTTGAAGCATCTGAAAATCTTGGTTTTCCCGTGGCGCTCAAAGCAGTCTCGCCTTCGCTTCTGCACAAAAGCGACAAGGGCGGCTTAGCATTGGATGTACGGGACGCGAAATCTCTGCGCAATGAATGGCATCGGTTGCAGAAGGTCTCCGATGACATTGCGGGCATCGTGGTGCAGAAGATGGCCCCGGCATCTCGGGAACTCGTAGTAGGGGGTAAAAGGGACCCTCTCTTCGGCCCTGTAGTGCTCACCGGCTTGGGAGGGATTATGGTTGAGGTCATGAAAGACGTGAGTATGCGTCTTGCCCCGATCGATACTGATGCGGCCATGGAAATGCTGGGAGAGCTATCGGGAAAACGTATACTGGGCCGATTCCGGGGCATGCCGGAAGCAGACCTCAAAGCTGCCGCGCGCATCCTTGTGCAAGTCTCCTTGCTCATGCACCACTTCCCGCAAATCCGCGAGATGGATTTGAATCCGGTGAGCCTTGGAGATGAGGGGAGTGGAGCTGTGGCTTTGGACGTGCGGCTGCTGATGTAAAGTGAAGAGTGAAGATCGATATTGATCAACCTTGACGGGACTTGCCCGAGCGGACCTTTGCGGGTGCTCAAGTTGCGTCAAGTCTTGGATCGGTTACCGGCTGTATGCCGGGCGAAATGCAGAGTTGAGCAAACGATGAAATGAAAAAGAAGGGTGTGATGTGAAATGGGAGGAGGGTGGTATTTTCCCCCTTCCCCCTTCTAATCTATCGGCTCGTTCTCCACAAGGTCCCATACGCCGCAGGGGCACGCGCCGGCACAGAATCCGCACCCGATGCACTTTTCCGGATCTACGACCATTTCATATTCAGCGCTGTTTATGGGACTTTGCCGGGAAATGGCCGACTCCGGACAGATCGTCACGCATATTCCACAGTCCCGGCAGGTCCCGCATGATGAACACTGGGAGGCGCACGACTCGATTCCATTAAAGCCTGAAATACGAGGATCGAAATACTCGAGCTTTACGCGGGTAATCTCGATCTTCGAGCGCGAGGGGCAAACATGCAGGTCTTTGCCGGAAAGGATGTCGCCTATTTTCCCGGCGGCCTTTCTTCCGGCACCGATTGCGTCCGTTAGAAGCCCAAGTCTTACCGTGTCGCCTATCGCGAAAATCTTCGGGTCGCTGGTCTGATAATGCTCGTTTACCTTTATGAAGCCCCGCTCCGTCTCGACGCTTTCCGGCAGGAAATCGAGTTCGGGTGCGTCGCCCACCGATATGACTATTGTATCGGCGGGGATGACTTCGCCCGTTGTGAGTTCCAGCCCGTCCTCAGTCACCGCTTTGCTGAAACAGGGCCACCTGAACTTCGCGCCGGCGGCTTCTGCCTCCTTGCGTTCTTTCCCGAATGAGAGAGGTTCCTGGATATCTATCAGGGTGATTTCTTCGGCCCCTAATCTGTGCGCTTCTGCCGCCGCGTCGCAGCCGACGTTTCCGGCTCCGATGATCAGCACGCGCTTTCCCACCTTTGCCTCGCCCGCCTTGCTCATGCGGAGGAACTCCAGAGCCGGGACCATCTTTTCCTTACCGGGGATGGGCAAAACTCTCGGCCTTTGCGCGCCGGAGGCGACCACGATGAAGTCGAATTCCTCCCTGAGTTGTTCTATATCGGACTTTTCGAGCCGCTGGCGCAGGTTCACGTGAGCAAGCGCTTCCCTCACGCGGGCGAGTTCGGCTTCAACTATCTCATCAGGGATGCGAGACCTCGGGATCATGGCAGAAATTTTCCCGCCCAGATCCGGCCTCATATCGTAGACAATCGCTTCATGTCCTTGCCTGCGCAATTGCCAGGCAACAGATATACCCGAAGGGCCGCCTCCGATTACCGCGATTCTTTTTCCGGTCAGGGGCGGTAGTTCGGGAAGTTTTGCCTTAAGGCTTGCCTTCCCCAACTGGGTGATGTCCACCGGGATCATTCGCGCTGTCTGCCTGGTACAGCCCTGCATGCACAGGTTCGGGCACAGGTAGCCGCAGACAGAGGCGGGAAAAGGCGTGTAGGCCAGCGCCAGGTCAACGGCCTCATCCGCCCGCCCCTCGCGGATTAGCCGCCACCGCTCGTGGACCGGCATTCCGGTAGGGCAGCTAGCTTCGCACGGCGCGGCAAACTTCCTGTTTTCCCAGACCGGAACATAGCGCCTGAGGAAGCCGGTGGTGATGAGCGGAATCTGACTTCTATCGAAATCCACGAGATCTCCGATAAGACCTCCACGGCCCAGTTCGGAGTCCCAAACCCCGTTGTGAAAAGCCTCCATCGAACGCCTGGGTTTTGCGTATTTTTCAAGCGGGCCTCGAGCCTGCAGGAGCTGCCAGTCCTCCCGATCTGCAATATGAGCGTAAAGATCGATCCTTCCGATCGCCGTGAGGTAGCCTTTAAGGTTTTCGGCTAGCCATTCCCAGTCGCCGTCCTCGATCGGGATCAGTTTGGCGTCAGCCTTGCTGTACCCTTTATGGGGCCCACGAAAAAAGATTCTTCCGCCGACCATTCCTACGCACGGACGAAAGCCCAGGACATTTCCGCGGTCCTGAGGCTCATAGCCGCAGACTACCGCAATGCCACCGGCCATGAATTCGGCGAAGTAGTCGCCGGCCGATCCTAACACCCACAGTTCGGGTGGCGCAAAGCGCGGGTTATGCTTGGTCATGGTCATGCCGCGCGCGCCGATATTTCCGGCCACATAGATTTTGCCCTGGGCCATTGCGTTGGCGACGCCGTTTGTGGCATGTCCGTGAATGACGATCTCTGCTCCGCCGTTTAGCCAGCCCACATCGTCTGAAGACGGACCAAGCACCTCGATCAGCGTATTGGGAAAGCCCATAGAGCCCACGCGCTGGCCGGGCGCACCCGATATTCTGATATGAAGCCTGTCGTTTCCGGCCTTCCAAAGCCTGCCCCCGATGCCATGCTGGCCGAAAGCCTCGATCTCGAGGGTGCGATAGCCGTTTTCCACGGCCTGCTGTATCCTTTCCTCGAGAATGCGCGATTCAATGCGATGGCCATTTTCAAAACCGGAGAGGCGAATCACCTGTTGTTCCATACTCAAAACTCCACGTCATCAGAAGCGAGAAGCGAGAAGCGAGAAGCGGGGAGGAGACAGACTTAAACCTGCATGTTGCTCCCTGCTTCCTGCTCCCCTTTACACAACGTATTTTATCTGGAGGCGCTCGGCTGCATCTTGATCATTTATGGCCAGAGCGTCCGACATGCCGATCGGAAGAGAAGTCGAACGCCCGAGAGGAGCGACGATCTTCTTGAGCTCGGTATCGAATGAGAGATATATGTCAACAACCCGCTCGGCCACCTTCTCGGGATCGAGCCGCCTGTAGAGGCGCGGATCCTGGGACGTGATCCCTTTGGGGCACAGCCCTATGTTGCAGATATTGCACCGGTCCGATTCGGAGCCTACACACCCGGCCGCTGCCTGCATCATGTACTTTCCGACCTGAACGCCGCTTGCGCCAAGCATTATGAGCGCGGCGGCGTTTGCCGCAAGTTTTCCGTTCTTGCCGACCCCGCCGCCCGCAAAAAGCGGAACTTCGTTCTGCCGGCCGAGCTTGACCAGGTTCAGGTAGCAGTCTCGTATATTGCTCGCTATCGGATGCCCCATGTGGTCCATGGATACCGTATAGGCCGCGCCCGTGCCGCCGTCTTCGCCGTCAATTGCAAGTCCGCCGGCGTAGGCGTTTCGGGTGAGGTTATTCAGAACGGAGAGGGCGGTCGAGGTTCCCGAAATCTTCGGATAGACCGGGACCCTGAACCCCCATGCCATGTACATGGATTGAATCATCTTGGCGACGGATTCTTCGATCGAATACTTCGTCTGATGCGTTGGCGGGCTGGGCAGGCTAATCCCCGACGGCACTCCGCGGATCGCCGCAATCAGCTTGTTGACCTTGTACCACATCAGCAAGCCGCCATCGCCCGGCTTGGCCCCTTGTCCGTACTTGATCTCGACCGCACAGGGATCTTCTTTCATCTCGGGCAGGGCATGGATTATTTCGTCCCAGCCAAAGTACCCGCTTGCGATCTGGAGAATCGTGTATTTTAGAAATCGAGACCGCAAGAGCCTGGGCGGGCAACCGCCCTCGCCGGTGCACATCCGCACGGGCATTCCAAGCTCTTCATTGAGGTAAGCCACCCCCATCTGAAGCCCTTCCCACATGTTCGGGGAAAGGGCGCCGAATGACATGCTGCCGATAATAAGAGGATATATCTCCCGCACGGGAGGTATCCATCCGTTCTCGCGGTAGAGCTTCAGATTTTCCTCCGGAGGCAGGACACGGCCAAGCAGGGTTCGCAGCTCGAATTCATGACGGCCCGCATCGAGCGCCGGGTCCGTGAGCATCGAGATTCGGACAAACTTTATCCGGTCGAGTGTCCCGAGATTGAGCGAATCCGGCGCATTTCTCCTGCCGCCCCGGCTTCGTGCATGCCCACCCCGGTTGATGTGGAACCGTTGCTTGTCGATTTCGTCCGACCTGAGCGGAACTATCGCGCCATTGGGACAGACCAGGTTGCACATCGCACACCCGATACAGGCGTACGCTGGATCTGTTTTTTGCCGAATCCCGTGATAGACTTGGTAGACATTGGACGAGGACGTCGATGGACCGATCTCGGCCAGTGAAGGAATCTGAATTGTCCTCTTCCTGTGCGCTCCAAGCTCTATCGCATGAACGGGGCAAACGGCGGTGCACTGGCCGCACAGGGTGCATTTTTCTTTGTCCCATTGAACCTGCCAGAGCAGGTCCTTCACGCTCAGTGAAGAAGGGATAAGGGTTCCATTTGAGAGCATACCCGGACCTCCGAGCGGTCAGAAG
>JBEKPW010000082.1:0-28098 GCA_049520315.1 Syntrophobacteraceae bacterium | reverse complement strand
GATCTATACCTGCATACAATTGCATGGGGCACCTCCTTTTTTAAAGTTTGCGGCTTTAAACACCATTGCAGGATAATACATCTCGGCAATGGAGGAGGTGCCTTTCTATGATTATCGGGCCACGCTAAAGACTGACTGGTCAAGGAAAGAGCTGATCTGATTGGCTGTTTTAAAGTCTTAAAACACGGTTTTTGCCCCTAAAATTGCCTTTTTAACATCGCCTTCCCCCGCACATCTTCTCCCTTAAGAAGAAAGAATTTAAGATCGACCGGTCACTCGAAACGGTTATTATCGGCGCTCGACAAGCTCAGAGCTTTTCATCAATTTTTCAAAACAATTACCGCAAAACCGACTGCTCTTGAAATCGATTTCTTCAACATATGTGGAGGACTTCATGACACATTGCGGATTATGGCAGTGGAACAGGCCGAAGGTGTGGCCCAGTTCATGGATGGCTTCCTTGAGGAGCCGATCTTGAAGGAGCCGGCGGTTATCGGGCAAGCCGTAAAATTTATTATCCAGACGGTAAGAACTGACAACAGCGCATCTGCCGTTTAAGCGCGCCTCACCGAAAACGAAGGTCAGGACAGGAATATAGAGGTCCAGCCCGGTAACCGCGAGCACCTTGGAATGGGCAGTCGAGAGGTCTTTTTCCAACCATTCGACAATAGCGGAAGAGCTGTACTGGTTCCTGCGAAGATCAAGGAAGTCGCGAGGATCCAGGCCAGGGCGCGAAACGTTCACTTTTGTAAGAAATCGGGTTTCGAGTTGATCGCGCAGGCGCTCTATTTCTTTCTCACCCGCGAATTCAATAGTAACCAGCAGCATCATTATGGATATTCTGAATTTGTAAATATCAACTGCAGAATCGACTCCCCGGACTGGAACATGGCCAATTCCAACCTCAAGGTCCTAATAGCTCAGGCAATATTTCTTGATTTTGTTGTAAATCGTAGCTCTATCCACTCCGAGCAACTGCGCAGCCACCGACACGTTGCCCCTGGTCTTTTCCAGGGCGAGCTGGATGTGGCGCTTCTCAACTTCCACAAGAGGCATTATCTCATCGGGGGCCGAAGAGGTCCGCCAGCCGGAGGTGCGAGGGATATCATCCAAGGTGATCAACGGCGGCTTTCCAACCACGACGGCCCTTTCGACGGCGTTCTGGAGCTCCCTGACGTTTCCGGGCCATGTTTGTTGTTGCAGCCATTCCATAGTCTGAGGGTCAACGCCCGTGAAGGGCTTGTTCATAGCCATGGCGAACTTACGCACAAAATGGTTCACCAACGGCGGGATGTCGGAAGCCCTTTCTTTGAGAGAGGGCAGTTGGATGTTGAACACGTTCAACCGGTAATACAAGTCTTCTCTGAACGCACCGTCTTTGACCGCATCTTCGAGGTTTGAGTTTGTGGCGGAGATGATCCGAAAGTCCGCCTCTACTACCTGGTTGCCGCCGAGGCGCGTGAATCGCTTTGTTTCGATAACGCGCAGCAAATCCATCTGGGTTTTTGGACCGATGTTGCCGATTTCGTCCAAGAAGACGGTGCCTTTGTCCGCCAGTTCGAGCTTACCCTTGCGCCGGTACTGCGCGCCGGTGAAGGCCCCTCGCTCATGGCCGAAAAGCTCGCTTTCAACCAGGGTGTCGGTGAGTGCGCCGCAATTTATGGTGATGAGCGGGAAATACCTGCGTCTGCTGTTGAAGTGGATGGCCATGGCGACGAGTTCCTTTCCGGTGCCGGAAGCGCCCTGGATCATAACAGTGACGTCGGTCTCAGCGACAGTATGAATGACCTTGAGAATCTCCTGTGTCTGCGGGCTCTCGCCGACGATCTCGTCGATGGACATAAGCGAGCGGATTCCTTCCTTGAGACTCAGGTTTTCGCGGGCGAGCCGGCGCTGTACGACCGCGTTTCGAACCAGTCTGCTCAAGTCGCTTGGGTCGACCGGCTTGGTAATGTAGTCGTAGGCGCCCTGCTTCATGGCCTGAACTGCCGTGTCCACCGTAGCGTATGCGGTCATTATTATGATTGCCAGTTGGCTGTCTATTTCCTTCAAGCGCTGTTGAAGCTCGATGCCGTCCATTCCGGGCATCTTGATGTCAAGCAGCACGACATCAAAGCTTGAATCCCGGAGTTTGTCGAGAGCTTCCAACCCGTTAGCGGCGGTCTCCACGCGATAGCCCTCAGGCACAAACCACCGCATGAGAGGATCGCGGACCGACGGTTCATCGTCCACAATGAGCATTGACACCTGATCAGTCATTTTTCCAGATCTCCGGCATATTCTTGAGGGTTTTGCAGACTGATCGCAGAAAAAGGAGCGATCACAGTTGCGTAACTACAGGCTGCTCGAATATCGGTTCTTTGTCTTCCTGTGGTTTTATCAGTCTCGGGAATGTGAGGATAAAGGTGGTCCCTCGCCCAGGTTCGGATTCGACCTCGATTTTGCCCTGGTGCCTCAGCATGATGCCGTAAACCACCGACAGCCCCAGACCTATGCTGTGTCCATCTTTCTTGGTGGTGAAGAACGGCTCGAAGATGCTGGACCGGATCTCCCGGGGAATACCTTCGCCGTCATCTGCAACGATAACGCGAATGGCGTCCGGCTCGGCCACATCCTCGGTCGCCACGGTAAGAGCGCCGCCTGGTTGCATGGCTTCCGCGGCGTTCATGAACAGCGCAATCAGCACCTGCACTATCTGGTTTGCATTGCCGACGATGCTCGAGTCCTTCGCCTCCAGCCTGGTCGCCGTGCTGATGTCATTCATTTGGAAATAGTGATTGGTTGAGGAAAGACTCTTTTCGATAAGATTGTTGATGTCAAGCTTTTCTTTTTCAGATTCGAGACTTCTGGAGAAAAGGAGCAGATTTTTAACGATGTTTCCACAGCGCTTTATCTCAGCAATGGCCGCTTCAAGGTGGCCCAGAACCTCTTCTTTTTCTCTTTCCGTTATCGGTCCCGAGCCGATCTTGCGCGAGATCAGCCTGTTGTAAGCCAGAACCCCGCCGAGGGGATTATTGATTTCATGAGCCACAAAAGCCGCGAGTTTTCCCATGGAGTCCATCTTTGCGATCTCAACCATCTTTCGGGACAGCTCGGTTTCAGCTTCGGCTCGCTTAAGGCTGGCTATCATGCTGTTAAATGAACGGGCCAAATCGGCTATTTCGTCTTTCCCTTCGACCGGGAGGTTGAAGTCCAGGTTTCCTTTCTCGAATTGTCGCGGTCCTTCGGCAAGCTTGACCACCCGCGAATGCACGATTCGCATGAGGAAGAGCCCTGCAAGAAGCTCCATGGCCAGCACAGCGCCGATTGAGTATAAAATCATCAAGTTGCGGCTGGCTGCAATATCCTTATCGACTTGGGAGAGGCTGAACTGAGAGTCGAGCACGCCCAGTATTTTCCGTTGGGAAGGCGGCGGATGGCAGTCCGGCGCGGCGCAGGCAGGCTCGTTGCGAATCGATTGTAACATTCCGAGGACCCGGTAGCCCTCAGGGGAGGCAAAAATTCGAGATCGAACGGTTTCCGGAATATGTTCGAGCGGCTTTTCGCTGCTGTGGCACACGATGCACTGTTGGGCTCTGAGGTCCGCTTTTTGTCCGATTTCCTTTGGGCGTGAGCTAAAAACGAGGCTTCCTTTTTTGTCGTAGATTCTTATGTCCTCGACACCGGGTTCTCCGCCCAGCGTGTCGATCGTCTGCTCTACTTCTTCCAAGTGGTTGTGCAACATGCTCTGGCGCATGGACCGCACGAGCAGGGCGTCGGTGCGCCGGGCTGAGAGGATTATTTGCTGCATAACGTGCTGTCTGTTTTCCCGAATGATGAGAGAGGTCAGTGAAATAAACACAACTGCGCTGATGAGCAGGATGAGGGAGAAGAGCCTGAAGGCGAGTGAATTGTAAATTTTGCGCACGTTCATTCCTTCGCGAGCAAAGATTTGCCACCCCTAACCAGGTAAATCCCAATTAACCAGGCACATTGTAAACCAACAAGGCCTTTTAGTGAATAGCGCCCGTTGGCATTTCCATCCGAAGCGGCGGCGGTGTAAGAACCCTGAGATTACAAACGTGAAACTACAGGCTACTCGAATGTTGGTTCATTCTCCTTCTCCGGTTCCATCTGTTTGGGCAGCGTCAGGATAAAGGTGGTTCCCTGTCCGGGTTTGGATTCGACCTCGATTTTACCCTGGTGTCTCAGGATAATGCCGTAGACCACCGCCAGACCCAGGCCTACGCTGTGGCCGTTCTCCTTGGTGGTGAAGAACGGCTCGAATATGTTCGACCGGATTTCCTGGGGAATACCCTTGCCGTTATCCGTGACGCTGATGCAGAGCGCATTTTCGCCGAATGAGTCCTGCGTCGTCACAATGAGAGAACCGCCTGGAGTCATTGCTTCCACGGCGTTCATCAACAGTGCGATCAGCATCTGGGTTATCTGATTCGCATTACCGATAGTGTTCGGGTCCGCCGCCTCCAGCCTGGTTGTCGCGCTGATCCCGTTTATTTGGAAATGGTGCTTGGTTATGGAAAGACTCTTTTCGATAAGACTGTGGACGTCAATCCTTTCCATGACAGACTCGGAACCTCTTGAAAACTGGAGCAGGTTTCTGACGATATTTCCACAGCGTTTAATCTCGCTTATAGCGGCATCAAGATATTCCAGACTCTCTTTTTGTTCTTGTTCGGACATAGTGGCTGCGCTGATATTTCGGGAGATCAGCCTTGCGTAGGTGAGGATCCCGGCGAGGGGGTTATTGATTTCATGGGCAACGGTGGCCGCCAGCTTACCCATGGAGGCCATTTTGGCGACATGAACCATTTTTTGGGACAGCGCCGCGTTTTCAGTTTCAACCCGTTTCAGGCTGGCCACCATGCCGTTGAATGAACGCGCCAAATCGGCTATTTCATCTCCGCCTTCCACCCGGATGTTAAAATCCAGATTGCCCTTTTTGACCTCGCGCGGTCCCTCGGCGAGCTTGACCACGCGCATATGCACCATCCTCATGATGAAAAGGCCTGCGAAAAACTCTATGATCAGAATGGCGCCGATCGAGTAAAGGATCATCAGGTTGCGGCTTGCAATAATACTTTGGTCAGTTTGCGCAAGGTTGAACTGAGAATCCAGCATACCCAGGATTTTCTGTTCGGAAGGTGGCGGATGGCATCCGGCAGCCGCACAGGCCGGCTCATTGCGAATTGAATCTACAACCCCCATGACGCGGTAGCCGTTCGGGGAGGTGAAAATTCGAGGGCGAACGGCTTCCGGAATATGTTCGAGCGGCTTTTCTCCGATGTGGCACACTATGCATTGTTCGGCCCTCAGATCTGCGGTTTGTCCGATTTCTTCGGTGCTTGTGCTAAAGATGATATTTCCTTTTTTGTTGAAAATTCTTATACCCTCAATTGCGGGTCCGGTGCGCAGGGTGGCGATGGTTTGGGAGACATCATCAAGGCGGTTGAGCAACATGCTTTGTCGCATGGATCGCAGGAGCAGTTCGTTAGTGCGTTTGGCCGAAAGGATTATTTCGTGCATAACCTGTTGCCTGTTGGCCCTGATAATGAAGGTGGTCAGGGAAATAAACACCGCTGCGCTGACGAGCAGAAGCAGGCAAAAGAGCCTGAATGCGAGAGAATTGGTAATATTGCTCAAAGATGTTTCCTCGAGGTTCCCCTGAGTTGCTTTCCACCGTTAAAGGCTATCTTTACGGAAATTGCGGCTGATTCTGAAGGATCGATCATTATCAGGAAGCGACGCGTTCGCGAGAGACATCGACGAACCGGAGGCCACTTTCAGAAGTGCTGAAGCAAAGTTTGGCGCCCCTTAATTTGACCAATCCAGATGAACAAGGCGCATTGTATACCAAAGCGGCTGCTAATGGAATAGCGCGCTCGGATTTCCTCCCGTGGCGATGATCTTTGAAGACGGCGGATGGAAGACCGATGACAGAGGACGCGAAAAGCTGAATGCTTACTTGCATACAATCCGGCGGCGTCGGTTCATTCGCGCACTATGTAGACCGTCCACAAAGGGCAAGACTTACCGTTTATCCGCGCAGTACCCCAAACTTGCGAGCGACGTTAAAAAACCGTCTCAGAAGCACCGTCTGACGCTTTCTGGTCGCCGCCGCACAGGGTCTACCCCCGCTTTTTGTGTGAGAAACCGTGTGAGAATTTTGCCGGGCATGCTCGCAGACTGCGATTGCAGCCTTCTCCATGTCTCCAATCCCATGCTCGTAGATCTCGCCAGGTCCAAGAAGGTCATGCCCGTCCCGGTCTCTGCTGTTCCTGGCGCCTTCTTGATGCTCCGCGTCCGTTTATAGCTTCGCATTTTTCACCTCCTCCCATTCTTTTTGCCTCGGCTGAGGCGCTGTCATTATCGAAACTTTTTCTTGAGAAACAATTCAATGCGGGTATACTTATCAAAGAGGAACAATTGCTCATATTTGTGGTAAATAGAGGCGCCCATTGAAGAAAACATCCGTTTCCGTCTAGTGGGATCGTTTCGCAATTCAAGAATAAGCGATTGATTATTTACTTTGAACCTGGACAGAGGAGCAAACCGATGATCAAGAAAGTGTTAATTCTCGGCGCAGGCGCAGGCGGAACCATGGTTGCCGGCAAGCTTCGCAAGGAACTGCCTGAATCTGAATGGCAGATCACAATTATCGATAATGATGAAATGCATCATTATCAGCCCGGCTGGCTTTTCATTCCGTTTGGCATCTACTCTCGCAAAGACTGCGTAAGACCGAAGCAGGAATTCATTCCCGACGGCGTCGAGTTCGTAGTCGATGAGATAGAGCGCATAGAGCCCGATGAGCGCCGAGTTGTTACCAAGGGCGGCCTCTACGACTATGACTGGCTGGTTATCGGTACCGGATGCCGGACGGTGCCGGAGGAAATCGAGGGCATGATGGATGACTGGAGGGGATCGGTTCATGATTTCTATTCCCTCGAAGGTTCCCTTGCGCTTCGCGATAAGCTGAAGTTTTTCGAATCGGGACGGCTTGTGCTCAATATTGCGGAAATGCCCATCAAGTGCCCGGTGGCTCCCTCAGAATTCATCTTTATGGCCGACTGGTTCTTCACGGTTAACGGGTGCAGGGACAAAATCGAGCTTGAAATTGTCACGCCTCTCACGGGAATGTTTACCAAACCCGTGGCGAGCAAAATGCTCGCCGCTGTTGCGGAAAAGAAGAACATAAAGGTGACTCCGAATTTCGATATTGCGCAGGTCAATGCCGGCGAGAAAAGTATCGAGTCGCACAGGGGGGCAAAAGTATATTATGACCTCCTGGTCAGCATTCCTCCAAACTTCGGCTCCAAGTGCATCGAGGACTCCGGAATCGGAGACGCGATGGGCTACGTCGATACAGACCCCCATACCCTTAAAGCAAAGCAATACGACCGAGTCTACGTTATCGGGGACGCTACTAACGTGCCCACCTCCAAGGCCGGCTCCGTTGCGCATTACCAGGCCGATACCGTTGTTCCGAACCTGCTTCGTGAGATCGAGGGGCGCGAGCCTAAGGGGACCTTCGATGGCCATTCGACATGCTTCATAGTGTCCGGGTTTGAGAAAGCGATACTGATAGATTTCAACTACAAAGTGGAGCCGCTGCCCGGGAAGTTCCCTTTCCCCGGTCTGGGCCCATTCTCCCTTCTCGGCGAGAGCCAGTTCAATTACGGGGGCAAGATGATGTTCAAGTGGGTTTACTGGAATATGATGCTCAAATGTTTGGATCTGCCCTTCGAACCACAGATGAATATGGCCGGCAAAGCGCGTGCGGCGTTCGCTTGAAAGGAGACATGAATGGACAGGGAACAACTCATTCTCGATCGGCTGGAAAGGATCGAAGCTCAGCTTGCTCCTCTTAGCGAGTCGGCCAGAAGCACGGCGGAATTCAAGGAGGACATACGTCCGTTGGTCAACCTGGCATGCCAGTCCCTGGTCAGGGAACTGGGGACGATGGAGACCCGGTTTCAGCTCGAAGACCTTTTGCGGTTGGTTAAAACTACGTTCAAGAATACCCGCAACCTGACCTATCTGCTGGACACACTGGAAAGCGCAACCGATTTTGCGCTAACCATCGAGCCTCTGCTCAAATCCTCGATACCCGCTCTCATTCATCATCTCGATGAGCTGGAGCAAAAGGGCGTGTTCCGAATCATCGAGGCAATGATGGGAGTCCGGGCCAAGCTGGCCTCCGCTTACAGCCCCGAGGATATCGATCAGATCGGAGACGGGTTGGTCGTTTTGTTCGGATTGGCCAAGAAACTGGGCCACCCGAGGACCAGGGCTTTTATTGAGGTTGTGACGGATTTTCCATCTGAAGTCGATTTGAGTCAGTGCAAGCCGGTAGGGCCCATGGGACTGATTTCCGCCATCCGCTGTTCCGAGGTCCAGGATGGCCTGGGGGTGATTGTGGAGCTTACCAAGGCGATTGCCAAAGTGAAGGTGCCGAACAACGGCGCCATTGAACAGTAAAAAAAGAAAGTCTTATCCAGAGGAAGCAATGTGTATTAAGGAGGAATCGTTTGAAAAAACTTATTTGTTTGTCTATTGGAATCGTGTTGGTTGCGCTTGTCGGATGCAATAACCAGTCGGCAAAGATAGGCGTAGTGGACGTGCTCAAGGTTGCAAAGGAATCCAATGAAGGCAGAAAAGCATACGCAGAGCTTGATGCACTTGTTAAATCCAAACAGGAAGAACTCAAACAAAAAACGGATTCAGTCAAGAATCTGGAAGATAAACTTGGAAAAGCACCAGATGAGAGCAAACAGCCCATAGAAGAAGAACTCAAAAAAGCTGGCGACGAATATCATAAGCTGGCAATTTCATCGGAGGCAGAGATCAAAAACAGGAATACTGAACTGCACACAAAGATTATGGAAGATTTAAAAAAGGTCATTAAGGATATCGGCAGCGATGAAAAATTCACGTTGATTCTCATTGCCGAAAATACGCCCTATTTTCAGAAAACAATCGATATCAGCGATAATGTTCTCAAACGATACAACGAATCAACTAAGGGCCAATAGACACTTCATTCACAAACTGGAGAAAGATTTGAACCGGAATGGCGCATGGACTTTTGCGTCATGTATCCAAACTGGATTAACCCCCCCTACAGATCTACCCTTAAGTAAGGGGTAGGCTTAATGCCCTTTTACACTTGAAACCGGAATCCGTGATTTTAAAAATCAGCGAGGCGCCGGTATCAGGTTCTCGGGGTCATTTTTTGGACTCTAGTGGCTCTGCATTTTACCGAATGACTGAGCGAGCATACCCCACTTCAAAAAGGGCCTTTGATCCCTTGGGGGCGTACCCGGTAAACGGAAACTGAGGCCTCCGATAAATTGCACTAAATTCAAGATGTTGTTTTTCTTTAAGTCGGGCACTTCCGCCTAAAACTTGTACTGCACAAGCGCCTCGAACACATTTGCCGTGTAATTATTGTAGAACCCCTCCAGCACATTCAAATTCTGATTGCCTGACGGGGTCCCCGTCAGGTAGAGCGACTGGTAAGAGTTGGTCATGGTGAACTGCTCGAATATGTACCCCACTTTGAAAGCCAGGCACTTGTTGAAGTTGTATTTGAGCCAGGTATCTACATGAAAGATCGATTCATCCAGATCGGGGAAGAGCGGGTTGTGGAAATCCGAGGTCGACCAGGAGAAGTTTCCGCTGGTCGTCAGGCTCAGCTTCTCGGGAATGAGCACAATGTCCGCACGGGCGGTGAAAGTGTCATATGAATCGGTGGTGAGCAAAGAGGGTCCCGAATCCCCCAGGACCGAAACAGTAGTGCCAGCGACAAAGAACGCAGGATTATTGTCGGCGATTTCTTTGGTGCTATTCTCTTCGTGTGCGTATCCAACGCTGAGCGATAGACATTTATTCGGCGTCCAGCTCACGTCCACTCCCGCCGACCAGCCATTGTCGCTCTGCAGCCCATATGCCGAGCCCGAATAGGAGTTGTTGGAGAGAGTGAAGTTGGTTGAAAATGTGATATTGTTCAGAGGGAAGAACTCTGCGACGAAATTGACCGTATTCTGTTCGTCGCTCCCCGAGTAAGCTTTGTAGGTTAACGCACTGGTATTCGATATCGGCGACGGCATCTCCAGGAAATCACTCCCGCTCCGGTTTGAGTACGCATAGCCCGCTATCAGGTTGACCCAGTCACAGGGATAGAACTTGAACTGCACCTTGGGCGTATTGGTCGAGGTAGAGCCCTCATTAAAATCGCGGTCGACCGAGCCGTAAGTGTATCCGAGATCGACGGCCGCATAGGGGTTTATCTTATAGTCGGCGCCGAAGTTGACAGTCTGCCGCAAATACGAATACTGCTCCATCTTGAGAAGAGGCACGTTCACGCCGCTCGACCCAAAGAATGCATTGATCAACACGGGATTGTTCAGGTTGTCGTTCTGAAAATCATAAGCCCTGTACGAATACCTTACGGTCAACTGGTCGGTCGGGCGGCTTACGCCTAAAAGATCCCCGGCGAAAGTCGAAGCGCTGAGGTCCGAATTGCCCATTGGAGTATTCGCGACGCCAGGGAGAAAATTCAAGGGGTACAGGGTGCTGCCGTTGGATTGAAAAACGGGATCGTTTTGGTTCAGCCAGCCGTAGGTAAAATTGCCGGTGAGTCTCGTATTGGCGCACTGAGGCAGGTTCAATGCTCCCGCGCCGTTAATGTAATTCGCCGTATTGCTCGGGGGCAAAGATTCCCAGCCGGTAGCGGAGGCCGGGTTCGCAAGAAACTCTTTGTTGCCGTCGTCAAACTGCGAAAAGTGATACCCCAGTTGAAACTGATACATCGGTTGAACGTAATCTGCTCCAATACGCAGGTCGTTTTGGGTATAATCGATCGGCTTGAGATTGGAGGTATAAGCATAGGCGTTTGGTGGGCCTTGGACGATGGAGCTCGACGGCATCTCGCCGTTTCTCTTCAGGAGGTTGTAATCGGCGTAGACGTCGATTTCCGGCGTTGGCGTCCAGTCAGCAGCGACCCGAAGTCTCTGCACAAGTATCAACATGTCCTGAAAATTGGGATTTACAGTCGAATAAAGATGTTGGAGCTGGTCATACTCGATTTCCAACTTGTAACACCCGATTTTGCCCGCCTGGAGAAGGAAATCTTCATCTCTTTCTCCCGGCCTGCTCATAAAGAATTTATAATACTCGCTGCCGTCCTTGTTCGCCAGTTGCGCATAGAGTTGATCCAGTAGAACCCCTGTTGGGTAGGGAATATACTGTTCAAAATACCCCCGGTTCACGTGGCTGGGTTCATTGATGAAAAATCTTCCGCCCAAGTCGACCTCGCCGTTCAACGTGTAACCACCCAGGGTCACTTGAGCGAAGCTCCCCACAGACGTCAAAGGGAGAAACATGGCTGCAAGAAAAATGACCAGGATTCCTTTTTGAATCTTCATGCCCCCCCTCCTTAGTGGAAAAATAAATTGCCGTTAACGTTATTGCTGCCGTGAATGGTGCGGTGACAGTTGAGGCAGCCGCTCAGCGCTGCATTCGGCCTTATCACGGCCTGTTTCGTAGAGCCAGGCTGGCTTAAACTGAGCTGATGAAAGACAAGGTGGCAGTCCCGGCACAACCTGATCGGAGGGACCTTCAGCAGGCTGGGGTATGCGCTGCCGTGGGGCTTGTGGCAGTTGAAGCAATCCTCCATGACCGGAGGATGCTGAAAAATGAACGGACCCCGGTACTGAGCGTGACAGTTGAAGCAAAGCTCATTATTGGAAAGTCCTTTTACGAGCTTGGGAGAGGTAGTCCCGTGCGGGTTGTGGCAATCCACGCAGGTCATTTTTCCCTCGCGCAAAGGATGATGCGAAAACCGCATCTCATCGGCGACTTGCTTTTTATGACATACATTGCACGTATCGTTTACGGTTACACGCGTGAGTTGATGACGGCTCGCCATTCCCGGTTCCGTGTGGACCGAGTGGCACTCCGTGCACCCGACGTCCTTGACGTCATGAGGACTTCCCTGCCAGAACATTTGCTGCTTCTTTTGATGGCACTTTAAACAGACATCGTTGCGCACGGCAGCAGGCGTATGCGACCCTTTAGAATATCGAACCATGCCCGCGAATTCCTTGCCGCCTGAAGCGGCATGCTCATTTCCCGGCCCATGGCACGATTCACACCCAAGTTTTTCCTTGGCGTCACGCGGGTGATTGACAAACAGGATGCCCATCGTTGTCTTCGCAAGCCGGTCGTACACCTCCTGGTGACAGGCCTGGCACGTTTCCATCCCGGCATATTCCTGATTGTCCGCTTTGACTTTCTCAATCTCTTTCGCCGGTCCTAGCGAGTAAAAGACGAGCAAAGCAATGCCGGAAAAGACAAGGGCCAGTCCGGATACGACGAGTCTCCGCATACTCTCCCCCTCACTCTGAAAATTAAGATTATTTGGTTTTTTGAATGAAATCCGGCCGATGATCGGATAATCTCAATAACAAACAATTGTTACGCTACACCCAATCAAACGTCATCCCTTCGCATGCCAATGAACCGCACGCAAGAGATATCGGTCTTCCATGAGAACCAGGAAGCCGGAAAATAAGGAGAGTATGTTCCGATCGCCGACTGATAGCCCCTTTGACGGATGGAATCGCTAATTCTTAGCCCTTGTTTTAGCCCCTCGTAGGCATCAAAACAATCAGGCCGTCAACACCTGCCAAAAATTCTCTTCCACATTACTTATTACGGATTTTTATGTCAATAATCATTTTCTGCCGTTCTCCCGTCCGGAAAGATAATGGATTTGGCTTTCGGTCGCTGAACTTCAAAAAACTGCGCGGCGGCGGGCTCAATCCAGCTCCGCTCGCCGCGCACAGCCCTCGCCGGCCGCTTTGAACTGCGTCCTTCAGGACGCGTCGGGCCGCCTGCGGCCCTCTGGTTCGAAACAAACAAGATTACCTGTAAACTGTCCACCGGCATGGACCCGGTCCTGAAGCACCGGCAACGGCATATACACAAATACTGTTCCAACCCGTTGGGCGCCGGCCCTCGATTAGAGGGCCGGCAGACAGGTCGAAATGGTCGTTGACCGTCAGTTAGTACTGGTCAGTACTCCAGTTAAACGTGTCGTATGCTGTGGCGGGGCGGTCTCCTGCCGGCCGCTCGCCTACCTGTGTGCCCCCCGCGTCCACTATGGAATCCTGGAGGATCTGCACAACGTACTTGTAGTTGTGGATAAAGTTGTGAGACGTATTGGACAGCATATTGAAGTTGAAGGCCGCTGCGACCTGGGCGGGCGACATGCCCTCTGTACCCGCGCACGTGCCCGCATGGGATCCCGTACAGCAGGCCGCCGGCGTTCCCGCGGCGGTGCATGACGAATTAGCGAGAAGTGTAAAGGACCGGCCGCCTGAATATTCGATGCCGTCGTTATATAGCGCCCCGTACAGTTGCCCCATAAGACCCGTGCAGGTCGTGGTGCCCGTGGGCGCGCAGGCCCCATAGGAGGGGCTCGATCCCGGACCATTCGTCGTCGGTGGTATCACGCTCCCGATCTGCTGGTACGTGTACGGATTACTCCCCAGGGGGAGGCTGGGGCCGGCGTAGTTGTCCCCGGCCGGGATCTGAATAGTATTCCAGGGATCACAGGAACTGGTCCACACGAACCAGGCAGCGTTCGTGTTTGAGCACGACGGGGCCACCCCGCCCGTACCACAGCAGCTATATGGCGTTCCAGAGGCGGTGCAAAACGAATTAATGCCTGTGCACGTACCCGCCTTTGCGCCCGTACAGCAACTGAGTGGCGCTCCAGAGGCGGTGCAAAACGCATTGGCGCCGGAGGAGGCCGACGTGAAATTGACTGTCAGCGCCCCGGTGGAGCTCGCGTACGACGTGACGGTCCCGCTCATCTGCACCGCGAGCTCGGTGGTCGACACCAAGGTCAAGGGCAGCCCGGTAGTCAGCCAGGAAAGGCCCGTAGGCACGGTAAGGGTCTGGGGACCGGTCTGGAAGTTGAGACTGGTGGTCGATTGGGTACCGGGAGTACTGATACTGTTAGTACCACACGCATTGGATATGGTGGAACTCCCGTCACTATGACACTTTTCGCACGTCTGGACGTTCGGGTTCCACGTGTGCCCGGTGGACTGGTTCGTCGTATCGGTGACGCTCGTATCCATATGGCATCCGGTGCAGTTCACCGCCTGGTGCGCCTCGTTGTTCGAGTAAAAGTTCCCGGGAGTTTCTAAAGCGCCTCTGCCCCAGAAAACGGCGCCCTCCGGCAGGTTATGGATGCTGTTGACACTGGTCAGGTTGGGATTAGGGGTGTTCCAAATAGTGCCAGCGCACGTGCCCGCCCCGGATCCAGTACAGCAGCTATATGGCACATTCGAGGCGGTGCATGCCGTATTGGCGCTATTGCCGGACAAGGGGTCAATTGCACTTGGGGCGGGGTTAACGGGGTTATTAAGAGTATAATTAGTGCACGTGCCAACTCCGAGCCCCGTACAGCAACTCAATGGCGTTCCCTTGGCGGTGCATGCGGTATTGGAGTTGATCGAACTGTATAAGGTATAGTACTGCGTCAGGCCGCTTTCCTCCCCCTGATGGCATACCAGGCAGACGGTGGCAACCCCCGGCGCGCTCCCTGTCGTGGGAAAGGCGGTCCCGTCCAGGAACGTATTGGCCAGCCCGCCCCTGGGGTTTTCCGCGGAGGCGAAATCGGCATGGAAGCTAACGTTCAACGGGACCCGGACAAGATTTACAGGCGCGTTATCGCCGTGGGTGTCGTGGCAACTGATGCAGGTAAGAGCCGCGTCACCCCAGAGCACCGACGCCTGGGTGGGGTCGGTCAGGTTCTGCCCCGGACCCCATGGGCCCGTCCGGGCAAGCTGATGGTCGATAGTGCCCAGCCCGCTATGGCACTGCGCACAGTGCCAGAACTCGCTGTCGTTGATAGTCATCAGTGTGGTGTTGCCCGGGGAGCTTAAGTAGACGCCGCTCGGCGGGCTGTTCAGACTATAATACAGATCTCCGGCATTTATCTGTGTGCCCACATAGCTCGTGGGGGGTATGTCTGCGTTGCTTCCGGGAAGGCTCATGTCAAATGGGAAAACAGTCTTTTGAACTGGCGAACCGGCGGCGAAGTTGGTGTTGCCGGCGTTGAATTCGGTGAAGCCGATGAGTCTGTTGGCGGGGTCCATGAAAAACTTGGCATAGGTGCCGTACTTGTCCGCGTGCGCGCTGTTCTTGTACTGATCGTAGACAGGCAAATTCATCGTCACGCTCGCCGACGTACTAGTGCCCGCCGCTCCGGGCTTCGTTTTTGGCTCTTGCGCGGAATAGGCTGTATACACGTAAGCGCCCGCGGCATGGCAGCTTGCGCAAAGCGCTTCAGAGTTGGTGTAACTGTCTTTTATCGTGAAGGAGGTCAGCGTGGGCGTCGCGTTTGTATCCGAGGGGTACAAATAGACGGTGGTGCTACCGCACGTGCTGCCCTTCCCGGCTGCCGTACAGCAGGCATTTGGCGCTCCATTGGCGGTGCATCCCGTTCCCGAAGGAGTGGTTGACGGGTAGCTCACGGATACCGAGCCTACCGCGCCCATCCATTGCGCCACGGCGGTGGTGCTCGGAGTGCTCAGGCCTGTAGCGGAATTGAAGGTGCTCGAGGTGGTGTACAGTTGGAGGCTGTTCGAGTTCACGCTTAGCACGGTAAAGGCGGCATTGGAGAAGTTCGCCGTTACCGACACCGTCCCGCTGCCACTAAAGTCGTTAGGCAATGTGACAGTTTTCTGCACCGAGCCGGTTATGTAAAGTTTGTTTCCAGGCTGCACGCCGCTGAGGCTCCCGCTGCCCGGGGTAAAAACGTCTGAGTGGTAGCCGGAGGCGCTGTTGCTGAAAGTCCCGGTCGCCCCCCCCGAAACGATCGCTCTGTTGGGACGCTCGTAGAGGGACCCTCTGTCCCAGCCCGCGATCGGCGCGGGGTCCACCCAGTCCTGCGCGCCCGTAGCCAGGTTCACCCTGAAAGGTTTGAAGTTCTGGTAGGTTACGGATTCGGTCCGGTCCGGGTTCGCCCCCGGCGGCCACGTTGTATTCAGGACGGAGGAGGTAACGGTGGTGCCAGTGTTCTCGACTGTAACGGTGTTGGTCGGAGTGGCTACGTCCCCCTGTATGTGCGAATCGTGGCAGCCGCCGCATCCGACCTCATGCGGGTACGCCGCAGGGGTCTCCCCGTCGGGAAACTTGTTGGGATACCTGCTCAGGTAACTATGGCAGACGGAGCACTCGGCTATGCGCTCGCTCATGGTTACCGGCTTCCCGTTGCTTTGGAAAAGCAGACCCGAATCGTGGCCGCCGTTTATGGCCGTCACGGCCTGGCCGGTGCCGGTCCCCGGCTGGTCGAAATACGGATACAGCACGTTGGCGGCGTGGGGTGAACTCTCAAAATTTGCGAAGATAGATTTGCCGGTTGCCAGGTCGACGGGGCTGGCTTGATGACAACCCCAGCAACTGTTCTGCCAGGTAGGCAATCCATTCAATCCATCGTGGGGGTCCCCCTGGTGACAACTGGTGCATTGCACCGACTCACTTAAATAGTGTTCAGAATTAAGAAATCCCTGGACGACCGAGTAGAAGGGAGTTGTCTGAGGCGCCAGGATCGGGGGAAGGTAATCCGCCGTCGCATTCTTCGTGGTAATGTCGCTCGACGAGACTCCGTTTAGCCAAAAGCTGCCGGGCGAGTTGTCCAAAAACACGGACGGGGCAGTGATCGTCTTAGGGTTGGAGTGACATGGATAACAATTGGGGTTCGTGGCCGGGACCTTCTTGGTCGCTGCCAGGCTCGCCGCGCCGGGAAGGACGACTGTAGCGAGGACGAGGGCTAAAATGATCCGGATAGTGTGTTTGCGGGTCATACTTCTCGCTCCCTTTCAGACAAAAAAGGTTTGCAGTTATACCAAATAGAGGTGCTCATTATGCAGTCCGGCGGCATAGTATGCGCTTAAAAGTCGGCATGACTGACCGGTTTCCGCCCCGCATCTCCTATTTCGAAACACCATTAACTTCAATCTTGGGAAGACCTGAATCCGATTTTCGTAAATTTCAGGCCATACCATTTTGGTATAGTCAATAATTATTCCTTTATAAAGTTTGTTTTTAGTTAGGATTAATTATTAGCTATTTTGACAGAAGGCTATACCATGGCATCCGGCGGTGAGACGATCAAGAAAGTTTCGCCGCCAGCAACCGACAGGCCCCAATTTATTCCTCTCGAGACTCCAGCACAGGGAACGATAGCATCCAGGGTGTTTAGCTTGAGGTGGCACTTGTGCTTATCGCTTAGATAGCCCGCCGGATATTTTCATGTCAAGGATTTTTTTGCAGCAAAAAAAATAAATTTAAAAGCGTATCAGGTATTTACGCTCACACTGTTCTATAGGTTATTAATATTATTGAACATTACCCTGCCCAAGTTTTTCGCCGTTTTCCTTCAGGCGCAATCTGCCCGTGAGCCAGGCCCAGTTCATCGGGTAGACGTAGGGGTCGAAAATCACCCAGTAGAGATGCCAAACGGTGATGGCAAGACAGGCGAGCACGGCTTCGTAAAAGTGGACGAGGGTGGCCAGGTCGGTGACCCACAGAGGGAAATACCGCAGGGCGTAATCGCTGAATGCCAGGAACGAACCGGTGACCACCATCACGATTGCCCCCCAGATGAGCGAGAAGTACTCCATTTTCTCGGCGAACGAGGGATAAACAGGATGAGGCCTGGTTTTCTTTATACCCAGGTTGTAGGCAAGAGTGAGTAGCGGGTCGGCCAGGTCGCGCAACTTCGGCAGGAACCGGCGCATGAGGTCCCTGCCCCGCCGGGTCCCCAGCATGTATGCGGCGTGATATAAGCCTAAGGCCACAAGGCAGAGCGCAGTCCGACGGTGGATAGCCTTGCGGAAGGCCTCTCCTCCGACCGAGTTGAACGGCGTCGCCCACCATGCATCCTGGAACTTCAGGGCGAACCCGGTATAGGCAAGTATGACAAAAGTGATGGTCAGAACCGCGTGCTGAATCCGCTCGTTTGGAGTCAGGCGCAGCACTCTCGCCTCCTCTTCAGCGATTTCGGAGTGAGTTTCGCTCCCACTCCGGCCCGACACCGCTTTGCGCAGGTAGTCCGTCAGGTTGTAGAACAGCATGGAGCCGATCAGGAGAGGTATCAGCCAGTAATAGAACGTCCGGGCAAAGTTGATGAGCCACCGCCCTCCCAATTTCTGGTCTCCGTGGATCAAACCCTGAATGTTTCTTTTTTCCGCACCGGAATGGCATTTTCCGCACGTGGAATGCAGGTTGTTCGGATTGACCGAGGACAGGGTATCATTGGACGGGAGAATATCGTGCCAGCCGTGGCAGGAGGCGCAGTTTGCCACCTTCAGGTCCCCGCCCTTTGCAGCCAGGCCGTGATAGGTTTCCTGATAAGTCTTGAGGCGGTCTGCGGGCAGTCCAAATTTTTGAACCAGCCTCCGGGATTCATGGCATTCCGTGCAGGTCTTTGTCACCGAACCGGCCCAGACGGAGGAGGAAGGGTCGCTGACAGCCCGGATCGTGTGCTCGCCATGGCAGTTCGTGCAAACCGGCGCCTCCTTGATTCCCGCCTGCGCGGCCTTTCCGTGAACACTCTGCCAGTAAACCTCGCTCACGTTTTCATGACAACGCCCGCAGGTCTTCGGCACATTCATGCGGTTTACCTTTGAAAGCGGGTCGGAGGAGGGGCGCAGATCATGAGTTCCATGGCAGTCGGAACAGACCGCCGCGGTGAACTGCCCGTTCTGGAAGGCCTGGCCGTGCACGGTGCTCATGAAGCTGATGGACGGTTCCCTTTCGGTCAGGTTAAACTTTGCCATCTTTTCGGTGTCGCCGTGACAGGAGCCGCAGGTGTTGGGGATGTTTCTGCGATTGACCGGAGAAGCCGGGTTGCGCGCCGAGAGCAGGGTGTGGGTTTTCCCGTGGCAGGAGGTGCAGGTTGCGGCCTCGCTCACGCCTTGGGAGAGGACACGCCCGTGTTCGGAGTTAGCATAAAGTGTCGTCTCGATCCGATGGCAGGAGCCGCAGGAGACGGGCGCAAGTTTTTCTGCATGAGGCACATTCTTCACATCGGTATGGCATGAGATGCAAAGATTTTTCCCATGGATCGAAGCTGCGAATTCGCCTTGCGAAACAAAGGGAATGTCTTCGGTTTCTTCCCCGTGGCAGGTAAAGCAGGTCTTGTTGTCCATAGCGTGGACGGGAGGGGCGGAGGAAAAAATCAAGATGCAAAAAGCGATAACAAAGGCCAAAACGATCATGCAAGATCTGGAATTCATGACTCACTCGCGCGGTTCTTTATTAAGGGAAATTCACTCGTGGATCGCTCGCACGTGACACTAAAATTAAGCGTTTTTCTTTATCATTGTCGGAGGTCCGCCGTCAAGTCCGATCAATAAACAAGTCCTCACCTGCACACGCCGGAGGATCAGGAGCGAGAGCCAGTCATGTAGATACCGTCTTGAAAATCCAGGCGGAATTTACAACAGGGCCGCAAGAAGAGATGGACCCCCAAAATCCTCAACCTATGTCAGTGCGCACAGTTATCGCTGCATGTCTGCGTTCGCCCGTGGTTCTCCGGGCCATTGCTCTTTGGTTAAAGTCGCTATTGCACATCATGCCCACCACTGCAGGGTCACACCGTGGTGGTTCTTGTTTTCACTTCCCAACAAATCGGCACCAAAATGTCTTTGACAGAATCCACGACAGGTGATATCCAAAAACCCTCCGGCGATTTCTAATCACCTTATCACCTGACCCAAAGGGAGTTGCCCCGTTTGCCGAGTCATTCAACCGACGTTCGTGGCCCTTTGAGACGCTTCCTGCGCATGTTGCTGGCGGGGCTTGCCATGGTATTGCTGAGCGCCCCGAGCGCGCCGGCCCCTGAGAATAGCGACTGCCTCGCAGCTCAAGAGCAACCCCATCAGGGAACGGGAGTGAAGAGCGCGCCGGTCCATAAGAACAGCGACTGCCTTGACTGTCACGGCGAAGCGTCGTTCACGATGGAGCGGGACGGGGAGACGGTTTCCCTTTACGTGGACGAGGGCACATTGGCCCGGTCGGTCCACGGAAAGCTGGCGTGCGTCACGTGCCACGCGGATTTGGCGAAGAGCGAGCTGCCCCATGAGGTCCCCGTGGCGCCGGTCAAATGTGGCGCCTGTCACGCGGCTATGCAGGCCAAGTTCACTGAGAGCCTCCACGGAAAGGCGCTTGCGAGCGGGGACCCCCTGGCCCCACGCTGTTGGAGTTGCCACGGGCATCACGACATCTTGCCTGTCAAGGATAAGAATTCGCGCGTCTCGCCGCTCCGGGTGCCGTTCGTTTGCGGCTCGTGCCACAGCGAGGGGACGAAGGTCCAGCGTCAGCGGCAGATTCACCAGGACCAGATCCTCAGTAACTACAGTGAAAGCATCCACGCGGAAGGCCTCTTCAAAAAAGGCCTGAGTGTCAGCGCCACTTGCATTTCCTGCCACAGCTCACACGATATCCTCCCGCACACCGACCCCCGGTCGACCATCGCCAGGGAGAACGTGGTGGCCACTTGCCTGAAGTGCCATACGCAGATCGAGCAAGTGCACCGGAAGGTGATTCGGGGCGAGCTATGGGAGAAGAAGCCCGAGAGCATCCCGGTCTGTATAGACTGCCATCAGCCGCACAAGGTCCGCAATGTATTTTACGAACAGGGGGTGGCCGACCTGGACTGTCTGCTGTGCCATGGGAAGAGCGACATCAAAGCCTCGGCGGACGGCCGGAGCCTGTTCGTGGATGCGGAAGAGCTCAAGAACTCCATGCATGTCAAAGTAGCCTGCGCTCAATGCCACACGGAGGTCAACCCGTCGCGCACCCGGGCCTGTGAGACGATCAAGAACAAGGTCGACTGCGCCGTTTGCCACGCCACGCAGGTTGAGCAATACCAGGAGAGCAAACATGGCACCCTGCACAGCGAGGGGAACCGCGACGCCCCGGTGTGCGCGGACTGCCATGGCAGGCACGGGGTCCTGGGGAAGAAGGACCTGAAGTCCGCCACCTTCCCGACGAACGTCCCGAACCTGTGTGCGACCTGTCATGGGGAGGCCGGCAAGGCTGCGATGCGCTATCAGGGCTCCGAGCACGAGATCCCCAAGAACTATGCAGAAAGCATCCACGGCAAAGGCCTCCTCAAGAGCGGGTTGGTCGTTACGGCGATGTGTACCAACTGCCATACCGCGCATCACGAGCTGCCCGCCTCCGACCCCCGATCGAGCGTCAACCGGGCCAACATCGCCAAGACCTGTGCACAGTGCCACAAGGGCGTCTATGAACAGTATATCGGCAGCATACACTCGGCACAGAAGCGGGACGAGGCTGACGAGCATGTGCCGGCGGATAAGCTGCCGGTGGAAGTGGACAAGACAAAGGCCCAGCCGATGATGGCTGACAAGCATGCGCCGGCGGATAAGCTGCCGGTGGAAGTGGACAAGATAGAGGCCCAGCCGATGATGGCTGACAAGCATGTGCCGGCGGATAAGCTGCCGGTGTGCAACGACTGCCACTCAGCGCATAAGATAAAGAGGACCGACCAGGACAAGTTCCGGTTCGAAATCATGAACATCTGCGGCAAGTGTCACCTCACCATTGCGGAGACGTATTTCGACACCTTCCATGGCAAGGTGTCGAAGCTGGGGTATGCGAAGACCGCCAAGTGTCACGACTGTCACGGGGCCCACGACATCCTGCCGGTCTCGAATATAAATTCTCACGTAAGCCGCCAGAACATAGTGGGCACCTGCCGGCAGTGCCATCCCGGCGTGACGCGGCGGTTCGCCGGGTACCTGACGCACGCCACGCACCATGATCCGGACAAATATCCATGGATCTTCCTGACATTCTGGTCGATGACCGCCCTCCTGGTGGGGACGTTCATCGTCAGCTTCATCCATACGCTCATGTGGCTGCCGCGTTCCTTGCAGATGCGGCGCGAGCATACCCCGGCGCCCATTGATCCAGGCGAGCAGCAATACGTGCGGTTCACGTTCCTGAACCGTTGCCTGCACGCAACAATGGTCGTCAGCTTCCTCACCCTGGCGACGACCGGCATGACTATGAAGTTCTCCTACACGAAGTGGGCTACGGTGCTATCGCGCCTGTTGGGCGGAACGGAGGTCACCGGCTTCTTCCACCGCTTCGCCGCCGTGATCCTGCTTGGGGTCTTCTGCGTCCACATCTGGGACCTCCTGCGGCGCAAGAAGAGCGAGTTCGGCACTTGGAAGGCGATGCTCTTCGGCCGGGATACGATGCTCCCCACCAGGAAGGACCTCGCGGAGGTCGGACAAACCCTGAAGTGGTATCTTGGGATTGGCGAGCGGCCCCGCTACGGGCGGTGGACCTATTGGGAGAAGTTCGACTACTTCGCAGTCTTCTGGGGGATCGCGATCATCGGTTCTTCGGGCCTCATGCTCTGGTTCGGAGAGTTCTTCACGCGCTTCCTGCCGGGGTGGCTGATCAACGTGGCGACGATCATCCACAGCGACGAGGCCCTGCTGGCGGCAGGTTTCATCTTCACCATCCACTTTTTCAACACGCATTTCCGCCCGGAGAAGTTCCCGATGGACACAGTGGTCTTTACCGGCCGGATGCCGCTTGAAGAGTTCAAGCACGAACGGCCCGCCGAATACGAGGAACTCGTGGCGAGCGGTGAATTGAATCGACACCTGGCGTATCCATTGTCGAGGAACGTGATGCGGACCATCAGGACCTTGGCCTGGATCGCTCTCGGGATCGGACTAAGCCTTGTGGTCGGCATCATTTACGCCGTGCTCTTTGCGTACCGATAAGAGTGAAACGGCGGAGGTGTCAGCGACAGCCAACGGTACCTGCGCAGTCGCAACGGTGGAGAAAACCCTCAAAGTGAGGGTTGCAGAACCCGTGGCGCCATCTATTCCCACCGTATTAGTGGGGACATAATTAACACGGTAAACCTCCGGCTCTGCCGGCGGCCTCACAGAGTTTGACATTTCCGGGAATGCACGAAAGTTCGCATGGTGGACCGCTCAAAGCTCCATGAAAGGGCCCAGGGTCTGATGTCGTCATTCCGGCTGCGCTTCTTAAATAGCCGGAATCCAGGTGTTTTTCCGGATTACCTCGAAAATGCCGTTTTCATGCTTCGGGGTGTCGCTCGAGACATGACAATTACATAGAAATCAAAGCACTGGACCCCGGCTTAAAACCTGCCGGGGTGACGTAATGCGGCCTCATATGCTCGAGGATAATGAGCGTGCCAACGCTCCAGCCGCTTTGAGCGGCCCACGGGTTTTTGTTGACAAAGAACCGGTCCGGTCATCCTGAATAATGCGTCAACCTGGCCCCCAACTGGAGCCCAACCGCATTTCCGGCTCGGATTCCATCCGAAAAAGCTCCTGGAATGCCGAATGACCATAAAGCATATGATATTCCAATCAAAACCGGCAAGAGAAATGCCGATCAGGCCAATTTGAGCAGTTTGAGGACATACCACCATCCCCGCAGTTGATTGCTTGCTCCCCGCCCCTCATGGTGCCGGGGAGGCTCAGGCGCATAAGATGCGAAACCAAACCGATGGGGATCGTGGCGGCAGAGAGATCCTGTTACACCCTCTTCGCCTTCATTGCCGTTAAAATGGAGCTGCACTGAAGGTCGAGGCCTCTTTTGCAGATTTTGGAGCGGTAGGAATTTGCACAATTTATTTGACTCAATCTCATCTTATGTCATATAATAAATAGGTTTTTTTCTGAGTCTGTATTTGAGCCCGATGGCGCCGCCGGTTCTCTCGATGGTGTGGATGGTCCGAAAGATGCCGGTGAGCAGCTCGTTTGAGGCCGGATTTTTTCCCAGCTCCACGAAGTCGCGGTCGAACTGGTGAAGTCGCTAGCTGCCTTCGATCAGGAACTCCTGAATAAACTCCTCCATTGCGCACTCTCCCAATCGCCGCGGCAGATGTTCTAACGGCAAAGCATGTGCGGCGCCGGACTTTTACGAAGCGGCCCGGATGCTTTGGGAGCACCTTTACGGCATGGGGCGAACGATCGTGAACAATGGCTTCTCCGGCGCGGCTTTCAGGCCGGTCGCACGGCACTGTGGCGCTGCATCACGGAGGCTTTTCTGTAATGCTTCAAGAGTGGGAAACACTCAGAACCGCTGAAGGGAATGACAGGCGGTCTGCGAGGGGTGCAAGTGAGTAAATTCAAAGACGCCGGACATCTTGTGCGGCTGGTGATCGCGTTTGCGGTTGTGTTCCTGGTATTTCTGCTGATCCGGGCGCACTTTATTCCCAAAAGCTTTGGACAATACGGCCACTATCGCGGAGATGCGCTGTCCGAACTTTCCTCCAAGCCGATCTCCTATGCCGGTCACCAAGCCTGTGCAGACTGTCATTCCGACGTTGTGAGCATGAAGACGGCGGGCAAGCATACGGGCGTGAAGTGCGAGAACTGCCACGGAGCTCTGGCCGGCCACGTCGAGAATCCGGTTTCGGTGACGCCTCAGTTGCCCGATACGGCGCTGTTGTGCCCGAGCTGCCACGAAGCCAATATCGCCAAGCCGAAGAACTTCCCGCAGGTGGTGAGCGCCGAGCACTCGGGCGGGGCCGTCTGCAAGATCTGTCATCAGCCGCATAGTCCGCTGCTGCAGCCAGAAGGAAACCAATCGTGATCACGAGACGCAAACTACTCCTGCTGCTTCCCGCGGCGGCCTTCGCCTGGGAATATGTGTTGGCGGGCACGCCGGAGAGCGCGCCCGGCTACAACCGCGATCAACACTGGTGGGGCATGCTGCTGGACATCGACAAGTGTATCGGCTGCGGTAGCTGCGTGCGTGCCTGCGCCAACGAAAACGACGTTCCCGAGGGATACTTCCGCACCTGGGTGGAGCGCTACCACGTCTCCGACTGGCAGCAGGAGATGCCGCAGGTGGATTCTCCCAACGGCGGCAAGGATGGTTTTCCTCCCAGCGAGGCGCAGGGCGGCAAGAACTTCTTTGTCCCCAAGATGTGCAACCACTGCGTGGATTCGCCCTGCACGCAGGTCTGTCCGGTGGGCGCCACCTTTCATAGCCCCGATTCGGTTGTGCTGGTGGATGACAGCTACTGCCTGGGCTGCCGCTACTGCATACAGGCCTGTCCCTATGGCTGCCGCTTTCTGCATCCCATCAGGCGCACGGCGCAAAAGTGCACGCTGTGCTATCACCGGATTACCCGCGGGCTGACCACAGCGTGCTGCGAGAACTGTCCCACGGGGGCGCGCCAGTTGGCGGACCTGAAGAACCCGAACGATCCCATCCACGCATTTCTGAAGACCCACAGCGTGCAGGTGCTCAAGCCGCATCTGGCCACCGGCGCCAAGGCCTTCTATCACGACCTGGATGGATCGGTGCGTTAAGGAGAGATTGGGATGACGGCACCCGTTGACGGTTTCATGTACCCGAATGAAGTCGAGCTTGCTTGGAGCGTGTTGATCGTGGTCTATCCGTACGTGACCGGGTTGGTGGCCGGCGCCTTTATTCTGGCGTCGCTGGAGCGCATCTTCCATGTGACGGCGGTGAAGCCCACGTACCGGCTGGCGCTGCTGACGGCCCTGGCTTTCCTGCTGGTGGCTCCCATGCCGCTGCAACTGCATCTGGGGCACCCGGAGCGTTCGCTGGAGATGTATCTGACGCCGAACCGGTCCTCGGCGATGGCGATGTTTGGCTTTGTCTATGTGTGGTATCTGATGGCCGTGCTTCTGCTGGAGATCTGGCTGGATTTCCGGCGTGACATCGTGCTGCTGTCACAGAGCACTACGGGCTGGAAGCGGCTGCTCTACCGGGCGCTCACCCTGGGCTCGACCAACATCAGCGAGCGCGCGCTGCGGTTGGATGACAAGGTGGGCTGGGTAATCACGCTCATCGGCATTCCGTCGGCCTTCCTGCTGCACGGCTACGTGGGATTCATCTTCGGCTCGGTGAAGGCGAATCCGTGGTGGTCCACCCCGCTGATGCCGGTGGTGTTCATATTCTCGGCCATGGTGAGCGGCATTGCGGTTGTGATGCTGGTGTACATGGCGATGATGAAGATCCGCCGCCAGCCGATCGACATGCGCTGCGTCGATACGGTGGCGCAGTATCTGCTGTATACCTTCATCATCGACTTCGCCCTGGAGATGCTGGATTTGATCCACCGCATCTACGAGGCCGACGAATCGTTCCGCTCGCTGGATTTCCTGCTCCACACCCGGTTGTTCTTTTCGCAGGTGATTTTGCAGGTCGTGCTGGGCACGGTGGTGCCGATCCTGACCATCGGACTGATTCAGATCTTCGATGTGCCGGAGAAGCTGCGGCGGTTTGCCTATGCGGTTTGCGGATGCCTGACCATGGTGGGCATCTTCGCCATGCGCTGGAACGTGGTGATCGGCGGACAACTCTTCTCGAAGAGCTTTCTGGGTTACACCACGTATAAAGTGGATCTGATCTCGCGCGAGGGCGAGTTGATCGCCGCCGCGCTGCTAATACTTCCCTTCTTCATCCTCGCGGCGCTCATGAAGATTCTGCCGCCCTGGGTCGAAGGCGAAGCGGCAAGCGGGGATTGAATACGCGAATTGTGGAAGGCGGGAAACAGCACGGCGCGGGCCATTGGGGTCCGCCCCCTCTTCTCCCTTGTAAAAAATGAATTGGACATGGCTCATGCTCCAGATTTCAGGCCGCGGTCCAATTGCGATTATGCATCGTTTTTTCTTTCTCGGCGCGATCCTTGCTTCTGCAAAGGATGAAGACCTCTTCGCCGTCAGGCCCATCAACCAGCTTCACCTCCAATCCGGATTGCACCGCTCGCCAGTCTGCTTTCAATAGCTCGAATCCGTACTGTTTCGATTGCCCAGGGTGGGCGCCAGAATATATTGGCGGCTTTTCGGGGGGGTCTCCATGCTCTGCTTTTTATTTTCTTGAGTTTGTGCAATCAGATCGGGACACTATTGACAGGTCATTTCATGAAATTATATTCAAAGCTCGTCATAAAACGTCCACCCAAGCTTTTCCACAGTCCGATCTGTACTGGCCAGACAGTTAACTTAACAAGGAGGATCTTATGTTGAAGAAAACACTGGTATTCACCCTTCTTTTTCTGTTGATAGGAATTGCGGCGTCTGCATGGGCTCAGGGTGATCTTGCGGAAAAGGGAAAAGCCCTTTCAGACAAGAAATGCGCACTGTGCCACAAGGAGGGCGGCCTGGGCAAGCCCATGGCAATGCTTGCCGGGACAAATACCGACGCCTTTCTCATGGAGGCAATCAAAGACCCCAAGAAAGCAATTGATCCCAAAGTTCGCATGCCGGAATTCAAGTTGACCGATGAAGAAATGCAGGCCGTTATCGCATATCTTCGGTCCGTTGCGAAAAAGTGATGGTTCTGACCGGCGGCATCAGTTTTTTTCGCTTCTATTTGGAAGTCCTTCATGAACGAGCATAAATATTCGGGTTCCCGATTGGTTTCACTCCTGGCCGGCAACTGGGTTGGCATCTTTGGCCTTGCGCTGGCCTCGTGCAGCCTGTTCGCTGTATTTTGCCTGATAGCAATTGACTTTTTTCACGGTTTCAGCCACCCCTACGTGGGCATCGTGACCTACCTGATTTTCCCGTCATTTATCTGGATCGGCGTTATTTTCACGGGAGGGGGAGTCTGGCTGCAACGCCGCAGGAGCAAAAAACCGGCGGCAGCTAAGGCCCGCGTTGAGCCGGGTGGCTGGAGGCAGACGCGCAACCTGATCGTGGCGCTTGCCGGCGGGTTCCTTTTTCTTATGTTCAGCGCGTTAGGAAGCTACCGGGCGTTTCAGGAGACTGAATCGGTCCGATTTTGCGGCGCTCTGTGCCACACGGTGATGAAGCCGGAATACATCGCATACAAAAGTTCTCCCCACGCAAGAGTGCGATGTACGGAATGCCATATCGGCCCGGGCGCCTCGTGGTTTGTCCGCTCCAAGATCTCCGGCCTCTATCAGGTCTATGCAGTCGTTACCGACATATATCCACGGCCCATTCCAACGCCGGTCCAAACCCTGCGGCCCGCACAGGAAAC
>JBEKPW010000081.1:0-28136 GCA_049520315.1 Syntrophobacteraceae bacterium | reverse complement strand
TTGCTTCGAAGCCCTGCTGGGCACAGAGCTGCGCAATTCCTGCTCCCATGTTTCCAGCGCCGACGACGAGAATTTTTTTTACAGCCATATTTAACTCCCCTGAATCACAAGTTAGTTCAGTCATGCAACAACCGCACCGGCCCCATTGTCTCTCCGGATCAAAACCCCCGGGTAAACTCCAGACCTACTATTTATCATCATATTTTGAGGATGCATTCTTTAATCCAAACGTAGTGCTCCAAACTAACCTACTACTTACAGCTGATCTTTTAAAGTAACATCATTACTGCGTAATTTCCAAATTTAAATCGAAAATCTGTTGTAATTGCAGATGCTTAAATATTTAGTGGAGTGTTGGGGTCCGTATCGGCCCGGATGGGTAGGTGGAGGTGAAGACGAAGATACTGTGATTTCCTGCCGCCGCAACCTCAGTGCCGCGTACCGCGTGTTTATGGGCAAATTAAGGCCTTGTCCGCCGGTGCGGCCTTGGGCTTTCAGTGTCTCTGGAGCGGGGGAAGCCCACCCGGTAGAGGCAATCGGTGTCAGTGCCAGAAATGAGCTTTTGAGTGGATAATAACCCCGTTTCTTAGAATATTTTCTTCGGAAAAGGATACTTCGCTTGGCCCGATAATCATATAAAAGGCGCTCCTCATTTTTGCCATTTTTGGCGCGTTTAACTTTATCGCCCGCTCCATATACGACAGCAAAGAGGGCACCTGCGCATGGAGGCGGCCCCGCGATTGCCACAAGGGGAACCACTCGGGGCCGCGCTATAATCATTTCTCGAGTTTCTGCACCTCTTCCGGGGGAACATCCCATATGCCGCAGGCGACTATGAGATCCTCCCCTTCAACTTTGACCAGTTTTACGTAGGTCACCTTAAGGGAAGCTGTTTTTTCTCCCGGTTTGGGCCACATATAGTCTACCCAGCCAGCCCCCTTGGTCTTGGCGACTTCATTATAGGCGACTTGAATGAGTTTTCCGTTGGAATCCTTGGCGTCTATAACGTTCTTGCCGTCCATTTTGTACATGATCGGGTGCATGCGCATCGTACCCGCCAGATCTGTGATAATGATATAGGTGCCGGCGAAAATAAACTCACTGTCTTTTCCTTGGAATTTCGGGAAAGCTGCCTTACCCTCCTTTTGTAGAAGAGCGGCTGCCTTTTCCACCTTGTCAATGACCATCTGGGGCGTTGGCTTTGTCGAAGCGCTGGCCACGCAGGCCTCCTGGGATTCTTTGGCGAGCTCTTCGGGGGTTTTTTCCGCCAGCGCGGGAATAGCGCTAAGGACAAAAAGGGAGCAAAAAACAGCAATCAATCCTGTGTGAAGTACTTTCATGATTTCCTCCCAATTACGTGTTCTTAAGGTTATCGAATGATGGGGATACAAAAGGATTCTTCACCCCGTATTTGTTTTCCGTATTGAAATTGCCGGTGGAAAATTCCCATGGCATTTTGGCGTTTTACCGGTAAATCCCATGTCCTCACATTTCATTTTTGCTGTCCCGAAAATCACCTCCCTTCTATAGGTCCGAAACCTGTGGCGGGTCATTCCAGTCCAACTCGGAATTTGATATAAGTAGTAGTCACATTATAACTACTCGGAAATTCGCAATCCTGATTTGAATTTTTCTCGGACCCACCTATACTGAATTGTTCGCTTGAATCCGGGCAGCGGCGCACGGTTCATCGACCGACATTACATGATCGGGAGGAGGGTCTTCATACAGGTCGTTTACCAGATTCGCATAATTGGTCAGAACGGCATTCTGATTAATATAGCCCTTATCAGTGGTTTCATGCCTGTCGAACCGTGCCTGTTCACTCAACAGCAGAAACTTTTCAATACGGGATGAGCCACCGGAGTTTGCGGCATTATGCTTTTTAAAAATGGCACGAAACAGTTCAGTAACTTCCGGTCGTTTGAGAAACTCGGAATCATCCGGGAAATCGGCGCTCACGCCGCCCAACTCTTTTCTGATAGCCGGAATATTGGGGTAAATTAAACAAGTCAAATACCTTCGGTTGAGAGCGGCAGGAACGACTTCGAGCAAAAACGGTTGCCCAACCGCATGAATACTGCCCCGAAGTCGCGCATTGTTAACCCACACACCGGTTGCCAGCTTGAAATCTTCCGAGGTTCGACCGTCGAAGACAAGGCCTGCCATAGGTCTTTCGGGATGGAGAAATTTCCCGGCGTCCCTGGTCAAAAGATATCCTTCCTCGTCAAAAATGGCACGGGAGGCCTCAGGATTGGCCATATAACCAGTGGTAACGTTTGGACCCCAAACCCTTATTTCTCTTTTGCCCGATGGGTCCGGAGCCAGCTTCAATTTGACACCTGGAATGGGAAGACCGATGATTCGGGTGTCTTCAACCTCCCACCAAACCAGTGTGACGGTCGGTGAGGTTTCCGTACAACCCCAGCCGGCCAAAAAAGGCACGGGGGCGCCGCATGCCTCGACGCTCAGTTTTATTATCCCTTCGTAGGTGGTCTGATCCAATGCCGCGGCTGCGTTACAGTTGAACTTCAGGTTTTTGAAAAAGGCGGCCTTCAAGTCACGATCCTTTTTCATGGCGGCCAGAAGGTTAATGAAAGATAAAGGCACACCGAAGTAGATACTCGGCTTTACGTCCTTGATATTTTTGATGGTTTTTTCAATACCGGCGGGTGTGGGATTTCCGTTATCAATATAGAAAGTGCCCCCGTGCATGAGCATCATGTTAAAGATTTTATTCCCGCCAAAGGTATGGTTCCACGGCAGCCAGTCCACGACCACATCCTCACTGTTCACATAAGGCCACATCTGAGCGATGCCCACCTGGTTGCTGACCTGCATGCCGTGGGTGACCAGAACACCTTTGGGAAGATTGGTCGACCCGGAGGTAAACTGTATTTTGGCCAGGGTGCCCGGCGTGACAGCGTCAAAGCGCGACTGCGCCTTCGGCGACAGTGTCTCCCTTTCATCAAACAGCGATTCAAAAGGAAGAACAGTCGAATGCTTTTGGCTGTTGGTAAAGGCAAAAAGTTTCAAGTCCTTTAGGTCCCATTGATTCATCTTGGGCATGTGCAAATCGGAATCCGACATCACCAGGATCGTAGGTTGCGCAACGTCGAGGATGTGTTTGATATGCGAGCCGGTTTCAGAACGCGCCGAGTAAGCGTAACTGATGGGCGTTACCGCCAGGCCGATCTGCATTGCCGCCAATTGAAAAAGGGCCATGTTGATGCAATTTTGGGAAAGGATCGCTACGGGACGGGAGGCGTCCACCCCAAGAGCAAGCAGTCCATTACTGATCTTATTGACGTTTTTGAGCATCTCGGCAAAGGTCAACCCTTTCCACTGATCTCGGGAGTCGCGTTCAAGCAGAAAGGGCTTGTCCGGAAGGCTGGCCCCATGCTGATGCAGCCAAGTACAAAGGTTGGCGGGATACTCTGAGAGCGGCGTCCTGTTCTGTATAATAACACTTCCGTCCTCACGTTCGCTAATGTCCACCTGGGTATTCACCATTTGGAGTTTCTTCATTTAAGTTTCTCCCGGGGGCATCAAGCAGGGCCAGTTTTGGATTCGATCTTTGCCGATACCTGTGAGGTGTGTCCGGAGAGGTGTTTATGCAACCAAAACACAGCCGCCATGACGATAACAGCCCCCAGGCCGTTAATGTTGCAAATGGCCTGCACGCCCCATTTCATCGTAATGAAATAGCCGCCTACAACCGGCGCCACCATTGTTCCGATCTTGCCAACAGCATAAGCCCAACCAAGCCCTGTCGCCCTGATGTCAACAGGATAGGAAACGGTTCCAAGCGCCACCACCCCGGCGTTGGCGCCGAATATAAAAAACCCGCAGATAACCGATACAGCGGAGACCACTGTAAAAGAAGCGCCGGCGGAAAATCCGAACATCACAAAACTGAGATAAGCGAGGACCTGGGCCGCAATCACAACCCAGAAACGGTTAAATTTATCCATAAGCCGGCCAATCGTGATTATGGCCAGGGCGGAACCAAGATTGATGAAGAAAAACGCCATACTGTATTGTTGAATGTTGGCCCCGCTCTGTTTTAACAGGGTGGGCGCCCAGGCAAGGATGATCCAGATTAAATAAAAGCTCGCGAAGAAAGCTATCCACAGGGCGAAGGTGGTCGCTGCTCGACCTTCCATGAAGAGGTGTTTGACCGGCACGCCAGGAAGTTTTTGCTCCGATGAGTAAATTTGGACTTCCTCTCCACGGGTCAAAGACGGAGCAATTTTGGAGATAATCCTGCGAATCTTCTCTTTGTCTGTTCCCTCTTTGACTAAGAATTCCAAAGACTCGGGCAGGAGCATCGCCACCATCAGACAGATAATCATCGGCACAATGCCTCCAACAATAAAAAGCGACCGCCACCCGTAAAGCGGAAGCAACCACGCGCCCAGAAGCCCATTAATGGCGCTGCCAAATGCCATGCCCGCCCACATAAACGTCGTAAGGGTCGCGCGCATGCGGCTCGGCGCGTACTCGCAACCAAAAGAAAGCGCGTTCGGAATCGCCCCTCCCAACCCTACTCCAGCGAGAAAACGAAGCAGCGCGAGCTGCTCCACGTTTTGGATTTGTGTGATCAGGATCGTAAAGAAGCCGAAAATCAAGGCGGACATAAAAAGCATCTTCCTGCGTCCCCAACGGTCCGCAAGCATGCCTAAAACAACGGCCCCAACCAAAGGCCCGACCATGCCGGCGCTCACCGCCAATCCAAGTTGGGCGGGAGTTACCTTGAGATACTCTCCTATTTTGGGCATCGTCACGCCCATCATTGTCAGATCGAATCCATCCATGAGCGTCACACAGAAACAGAGAAAGCTGATCCAGACCTGGTAGGGCGAGAAAGGACTGGAATCAAATACTTCCCTTACACTCATCGTCTTGTTTGACATGTCTCACTCCTTCTTAAAAATCGATAAGAAAAATGTGATTTTCAGTGACTGCTTGCCGCGATAGATCATGAATGCGCTTGTTGGGATCCCCGGAGGTGGACTGTATCGCAGGGTAATCCCATCCAGCCTGTCCGGCTGTCCGAATATGGCTCACCAGAACTAACGATGAGGAGGAAGATTAGAGCGTGGAAAGTCGTAAGGAATTAAGGAATTATGGAATATCGAACATATTCTTAGTAGGCAATTTCAATGCCAAGGTGTCTCGCTTAAAATGTCTTGTAATATCAGCCACTCCTAAAAGAACGGATAAGCGGGGTGTATAAAAAATATACATTCCGTATAATAATTAGACGGTCTCCTTTCCATCTGGGCTTGACTGCCCAGTTCGCGCAATGTTAAGTTTGCAAATAATCAAATAAAATCCCGATTGGCTCTTTGTTTGATCGTGTTGGATTTTGAGTCTGTCATTCTTTATATCGGCCAACGTGACATCTGGAAGGCTATCGGCATCCAATTATAGACAGAGCCTGGATTGGCTGGTTAGGACGTGAATAATGAGCGCAAAGACGAAAAAGGGGATCGAACGCGCTTTGAGGAAACGGAACGCTCCAAAAGAATCAATACATAATTCAGAGGGAATGTTCCGGGATTTGGCTGAGAAGTCCTTAGCCGGCATTTATCTCTTGCAGGAGGGGGTTATAAAGTACGCCAACCCCAGCTTCAGTGAGATATTCGGCTATACGGTTGAGGAGATGACAGACAAGATTGGGTATCGAGATACCGTATTCCACGAAGATTGGCCTTTAGTTGAGGAAAACATTCGCAAGAGGATATCCCACGAGGTGCAATCACTGCATTACGAGTTCAGGGGTGTCAGGAAAAGTGGAGAAATCATCAACCTCGACGCATACGGTTCCTATACTATCTATCGAGGCAGACCTGCAGTAATCGGGACAATGCTCGACATTACAAAGCGCAAACGAGCAGAAGAGTTGGATGCATACGAGAAAAAGCTCTTGAGAGAGAAAACTATTGTCCTCGAACAACAGCTCAACAGGATCGAAGTTTACGACAGGCTTGTCGGGGACAGTAAAAAAATGGAAAAGGTGAGACAGCTCATCTCGATTGCGGCCCCGTCAGACATTCCAGTCCTCATCCAGGGGGAAACGGGCACAGGAAAAGAACTCACCGCGCGGGCTATTCATGATCAGAGTCCACGCGCAGGCAATCCCTTTGTTGCGATTAACTCCAGTGTGTTACAGGAGACTATCTTCGAAAGTGAAGTTTTCGGTTATAGAAAAGGGGCATTTACGGGGGCTGGAGATAATAAGCTGGGCCTCCTCGAATTGGCAAATGGCGGCACCCTTTTCGTCGACGAGATCTCCGACATGGCAGTCAACATACAATCAAAACTCCTGCGAGTTCTTGAAACGGGCACCTTCGTGAAACTGGGAGATACAAAAGAAACAAAGGTCAATGTTCGCTTCGTCTTCGCCACAAACAGAGAACTTGGGAAGGAAGTGGAGGAAGGCAGGTTTCGTAAGGACCTGTTATATAGAGTCAACGCCTTTGTCATTCATCTACCGCCTCTCAGGGAAAAAACGGAGGATATACCCGTTCTTGCAGACTATTTTTTGAAAAAATTTGCTAGAGGAAATAACAAAAAGGTATTATCAGACGTATCGATGGCATTGCTTGTATCCTATGGCTGGCCGGGGAATGTCCGGGAACTGAAAAATGTTTTGGAAAGGGCTGTTCTCCTGAGTACCGATCGACAGGAAATAATCACGAGTGATTTTCCCGAAGGATTGCTAACTCAGGAGCCCGGTACTATAAGACACGACGGGAGGGAGCCGAAAAAAGCCAAGTTGGAGCTTAATCAGATAGAAATGGAACATATTGAAAATGTTTTAAATGCTCTTGGGGGTAATAAGACAAAAGCGGCACAACTTCTAGGCATCACCAGGGCCACGCTTTACAAGAAAGTTCGAAAACGTGTCACCATCAGCGAAGGAGACAGGCCTAGGTAGGCCATTAAAGCCCGTCCTGCACGAGCACAAGCGCCGTGCTCACTCAAGTCTGGATTGCGCTCGTCATGCTGCTGCTCTTGGCCTTCTACAAATTCAAAGCAAAACTGGGACAGAGTCTTACCCAGGGTCTCAAACTGCTGCAGCTGAACCTATTCAACCGTAGCAATCTTGAGCAGAATGGCCAGGTACTTGAAGTTGAATTGCACCTGTGTCAATTATCTCCCCGCAACACCCTCTTTAGGATCTTGCCTACCGCATTCTTAGGTAATTGATCGGTAAAAATAACCTTTCTTGGCACCTTGTATGCCGCCATATTTGCTCTGCAAAACTCGACTATGTTCGATTCATCAATTAACTGACCATCCTTCAGAACGATACTGGCATGGACCGTTTCACCCCTTACCGGATCGGCAACTCCATAAACAGCTACTTCCTGCACCGAGGGATGCTGGTAAATGAGCTGTTCAACCTCACTGGGATAGACATTAAATCCTGCGGCATTGATCATGTCCTTTACGCGGTCTGTAATAAAGAAATATCCCTCATCATCCATCATTCCGACATCGCCTGAGCGAAGCCATCCATTGCGAATCGCCTGGTCAGTAGCCTCAGGTTTGCCCCAGTAGCCCTTCATCACGTTAGGTCCCCTGATGACTATTTCTCCAATCTCCCCCGGAGGCAGTTCGTTGCCCTCATCATCGGCAATCATTACATCCACATTCTCGATCGGTGTTCCGACACTGCCATGTTTATGCCGATAGTTATGGTTGTATGTGGCGAAGGGCGAGCTCTCGGTCAATCCATATCCCTCATGGGTGGGCATTCCAAATTTTGCTTTCCACTGAAGGGCTGTTTCCCGTGGCATTGCCGCCGCAGCCGTGAAGCAGTATCGAAGGCTGGAAAGGTCATACCGTGAGGTGTCCATATTGATGAAGTGTATATAAATAGTCGGCACGGCAAAGAGCATCGTCACGCGGTGCGAAGCCATGGCGTCGAGCACCGGTTCAGGTTCGAACCTGCGATGCAGGACGATAGTGGCGCACCTGGAGTAAGCGCCGTTCATGATATAATTCTGGCCAAACACGTGGAAGAGGGGCAGAAACAGTTGAATTCGATCCTCAGGAACAATTCCGGAGTGATTGGCCGCTGAAGCCGAATTGGAAACTATGTTCTTGTGTGTCAGCACCGCCCCTTTTGGAAAACCAGTGGTACCCGATGTGTAGAGAATTACCGCCGGATCGTCGGGGTCCATTTCCATAAGCCGGAAATTCGCATCCGCCTTGGCCATAAAACTGTTTAAATCAAGATCGTTTCCGGCTTCGCCTTCGGCAGTGATCACCTTTTTCACAGTCGGCAATTCATCTGTTGGGACTTCCACGCGCAAGTCGGAAGTCGTGAGAAGAACTTTGCACCCTGAGTCATTGACTATGTATTTCACTTCCCTTGCCTTTGATGCCGAGCTGATGGAAACGGCAATCGCCCCCAGCATCTCGACGGCAAAGTAGCTGATTATAAAGGCCGGGACATTGGGCAGAAATAGACCCACCCGGTCGCCTTTCTCCACTCCAAGGGCTTTAAGAGCATTGGCAGCACGATTCACCTGTTGGTTGATCTCTTGATAGGTGTAGGTTTTACCTTCGAATATCAATGCAGGTTTTTCCGGAAAATAAAGACTTGCCCGCTTCAAATTCTTAGCAATGTTCATTGTAAGCTCCATTGAGGTGAGGAATTGTTTATACGAGGTTACACTCCACAAGGAACGTGGTATCTAACGCATGTTGTATTGCTCAAAAAAGATTTCCGGAAGTACGGTTTTTCCGGTTAGCCATGATTTTCATATGGGGATAAGGGAAGCGAGGGGGGATGCCCGGTTTCGCAAATAGGAGATTCAATTATCAGCTGTGACTTTGACTTCAGAACACTCTAATTCGATTTAATCTTAATTATATTCCAGAAATAAAATACTTTTCCGGCAACTGAGAGACAAGCCCCCTGAGTTCCAGTTCGAGAAGAATCGCCGCTGCGCGCTGGACCGGCATATTCACCTCCTGGGCCATTTCATCAACATGTTTCGGAACTTTATCCGTAATTCTCAAAAGAATTGTTTGTTCGGGGCCGGCAGGTTTTCCAAATCCTCCCTGCCCGCCTTTAGAAAAGGCGGCAGAAGAGACAGCAGGGGGCGGGAAGGATTGTGCAGGACGGATAAGAGGTCGAATTTCCTCCAGATCGTCTTCGGAGTATTCAACCAGCTTGGCGCCCTGCCTGATAAGCCGGTGTGCATCTTTGCTGCGCATGCTTCCGGCGATCCCCGGCACTGCAAAAGCTTCTCTTCCCTGTTCCAGACCTAACCGGAGGTTTCCATCCAATGCGGACGCGTGCCGTCAGCTTATCTGTCGGCCTTTTCAACCCCGGTGCATCGGCCGCGAGGATCATCTTCATGATGCTCGACGGCCCCCTCGAGGATTTTGTATACCTTTGCGTCACGAAGGATTTGCGCTATGGGGGTACTCATTGGATTACCCATATGCGCACAAAACTTTTTACTTTTTGGTCTCCTTTTTGCCCTTCTTTTCTGCCCTTTTTTCCTTTAAGCTCTTAGCTGGTTTTTTCTTTCCATCTTTCTTGGTATCCATGTTTTTACTCATGATGTTCCCCCCTTTTTTTTCCAGCAGGAGCAGGAACCCTTGATTAACCTGCCGGGACGAAAAATGCTTTCTCTGGTCAAAAAAGATTTCGAGTCAAAAATCCCAACCGGAAACTGCCGGTAGAATCGGGTATTCCCGAATAAGTTTATACTTCTGTCGCTCCGGTTACAAGCTGGATTGACGGCGGGATAGTGAAGTTTGATTTGAGGGAGGAGTGCATACCTGCGTCAAGAAATGCCGCCGGGACTCCCGAGGATAAACTTCTGCCGGCCAAGGTTCAAGCTTGGGGAGACGCACGCGGTTACACGGTGACGCGGGCACACAGGAACTGCAAAAACGCGGAGAAGAGGAGAGGGTTTTGTCCCCGCATCCCCGCGTCAGTTTTTTCACTCTAATCGGGAAATTTCAGGACGACTTCCTCTTCTCCTTTGGCGCCGTCGCGGTCGAGCTTCATTTCAAGCTCTATGCTGCTGTCGCGAATGCCGATCACAACAGGCGATTTTCCTTTATCTCCTTCAATGTGCGTAATTCCCTTCACCACATCAAAAACTTTCCGTCCGATCTGTGCCGGAGGGCTGGGCAGTTCGGTTTTGCGATATTTTGCTGTTACCGAAACTCCTCCTTCGGCCGTGCGGCGAATAGAGATTCTTTCCGCGTTTCTGTCAATTCCATGCAAAACGGCCAAAGCAAGCCATTTAACAGCACCCTCTTCGGAATCCTGCTCTTTGATCAGACCGGCCATTTCGCTGAGCGGGTCGGTGTTGGCGTAGCAATCGCAATGTTCCTGGACCTTCATGTGCAGCGTGCGCTTATCCAGCATTGTAAATCCCCTCCTTTAAGAAAATCGCAAATGAGATAGATGAGGCGGACAGCGGCGCGCATCCGGAAAGTCCACGGCGTTCCGTCGTCCGACATTGGTAAAGGTAAGTATTTGCGATCTTAAATCCACACTCAGGGGGTTTGAATTTTGTGGAAATCCGCCATTCGGGCAAAAAGGTCTCGCGTTCGGGTGAGCAGTGCAAGCCGGTTTCGTCGAACCGAGTCGTCCTTGTCCATAACGAGCACGGAATCGAAAAAGGAATCGATCATGGGTTTGAGCCGGGCCATGGATTCGATCGCAGCGGCAAAATCCGATCGGACCAGCCGGCTGCCCACATCCGCTTCGGCCTTTACCAGTTCGTCGAAGAGCAGGCCTTCGGCGGAGTTTTTGAAAATAGAGGCGTCAACAGGCGCAGTCTCGGGCTCCTTGATGATGTTGGCCACCCGCTTAACGGCTGCCGCCAAGTCGCTGAAGCCGGGTCTTGCCGTAAAGCGGGCGAGGGCTTTGGTCCTTTCGACAGCTTCGAGCAGATCGTCTATGCCCACTGAAAGCGCCGCCTCGATCACATCGGTGCTTAACCCTTCGTCGAGGGTTGCAAGGTAATGGTGAAGGCGTCCTTCGAAAAAGGCCGTTATGTCCAGTTTCACATTTTCCGCCGGCCGGATGAGTTTATTTGAAAGCAGTGTGAGCGCCCTGTCTATGATCTCGGCAAGCGAAATGTGCAGAGGAGTTTCGAGCACAATTCGTATGATTCCAAGCGTCTGGCGCCTCAGGGCAAACGGGTCGGCCGTACCGGTGGGAAGCAGCCCGACCCCGAAGCAGGCCGCAATTGTGTCGATTTTGTCGGCGATGCTGACAAGCGAGCCTTCGATTCGCGAAGGGACCGGCCCACCCGCGCGATTTGGCAGATAGTGTTCGTAGATGGCCTCTGCAACTGCTTCGGGCTCGCCCTGGAGCCGCGCGTAAGTTCTTCCCATTATCCCCTGGAGTTCGGGAAATTCGCTTACCACGCCCGACACGAGATCGGCCTTGCACAACAAAGCTGCGCGGCGAATCTCGGGCACACGCTCCGGGGCAACCCGCTCAGCCAGCATCAGGGCCAACTCGCTGAAGCGTTCCATTTTTTCGTAGCTCGTTCCTATCTTCGAATGAAAAACGACCCCCTTGAGCTGTTCGACCCGGTGGACGAGCGGCACCTTGCGGTCTTCCCTGTAATAGAAGCGGGCATCTTCGAGTCGCGCCCTCACTACTCTTGCGTTGCCCGCTTCCACCAGTGCGAAATCCCTTGGGACCGTGTTGGAAATAGTTACAAAATATGGGAGCAGCGCGCCGGCGCCGTCCGTTACGGCAAAGTAGCGCTGGTGCTTCTTTATGACCGTAATGAGCAGTTCGGGGGGAAGTTCGAGGTACTTGGCTTCAAACTGTCCGACGAGCGGTTGAGGGAACTCGACCAGTTGTGTGACTTCGTCCAGAAGCTCGTCGTCTGCGAGGACCTTGCCGCCTACCCCTGCGGCAGCCGTTCCCGTCCCCTGCCGGATGAGTTGACGTCTTTCAGCTATGTCAAGGATGACGTAGTTCTTCCTTAGATTTTCGCGATGGCTCTCGAAGTCGCTCACCTCGATCCACACGGGGCTCATGAACCGGTGGCCCATCGACTTTTTCCCGGAGCGCACACGGGCGTATTCGCACTGCAAGACCTGTTGTCCCAAAAGGGCTACCAGCCATTGGATCGGCCTGGCAAAAGTCTCACTGTAGGAAGACCAGTGCATGGACTTGGGAAATGGAATTTTAGCGATGAAGTCCGGGAGCATTTTTTCCAGGAGTTCGCGGGCCGCAAGACCGGCTTCCTCTCGAAAGACGCAAAGATACTCACCCTTGGGCGTCTGCTTTGTTGTCAGGTCCCCAATGCTTACGCCCTGACCTTTTGCAAAACCTTCGGCAGCCTTCGTTGGCTTTCCCTGAGCATCGTATGCGGCGCTTTTGGGCGGCCCGATGACCTCATTCCTGACGGGTTGCTGGGAATCCGCCACATCCGGCACATTCAACACGAGCCGGCGAGGCGTGCCGGCGACCGTGGGTTCACCATGCGCTATGCGGTTTTCATCCAGAAACCGGGCCATCCGGGAAGATATCGATTCCAGTGCGGGCAGGATGTAGCCGGCCGGTATTTCTTCGGTTCCAATCTCTATGTACAGGGTCTTCGCCATCTGTTCACCTTTGAAGAGTTTTTAGTTGTTGGTTTTGAGTTAATTTAACTAAAAACTCAGAACTTGTTCATGAGCGGAAATCCCATTTTCTCGCGCTGGGCGTAATAGGCGTGCGCAACAAGCCGCGCCATGTTTCTGACCCTGGCGATATAGTTGGTCCTTTCGGTTACGCTGATCGCACCCCGCGCATCAAGCAAATTGAACACGTGAGAGCATTTGAGCGTATAGTCATAGCTGGGCAGGACCAGTCCGCGCCCGTTCATACGCAACGATTCAGCCTCGTACATGTCGAAGAGCTTGAGCAACATGCCCACGTCAGCCTCTTCGAAATTATAATGGGACCATTCCACCTCCCCCTCGTGGTGCACGTCGCCATAAGTGACATTGCCGCTCCAAATGAGGTCGTAGACTGAGTTGACCCCCTGCAGGTACATTGCGATTCTTTCCAGGCCGTAGGTCAGCTCCAGGCTGACCGGAGAGAGGGAGAGGCCGCCGACCTGCTGAAAGTATGTGAACTGCGTTATTTCCATCCCATCGAGCCAGACTTCCCAGCCTAGGCCCGAGGCCCCCAGGGTGGGCGACTCCCAGTCATCCTCGACAAAGCGGATATCGTGATCCAGGGGGTCGACGCCAAAGCTCTTGAGGCTCTCCAGGTATACTCCCTGCGAATCGGGGGGAGAAGGCTTAAGAATCACCTGGTACTGATAGTAGTGCTGGAGCCGGTTGGGGTTTTCCCCATACCGGCCGTCGGTCGGCCGCCTGGACGGTTCGACGTAAGCCACATTGTACGGCTCCGGCCCGAGAACCCTCAAGAAGGTGGCGGGATTGAACGTGCCCGCGCCGACTTCGAGGTCATAGGGCTGCTGGATCACGCATCCCCTGTCGGCCCAGAACTTGTCGAGGGCGGCAATAAGTTCCTGGAATGTCATTTTGGATCTCCCTATGGGAAAATATGCCCTATTAGTCGTATAAGACCTATACCAGTCATTCGGCCTTTGGGCCGTCGATCAGATCGATGCGTCTCTTATGACGGCCGCCTTCGAAAGGCTCCTTTATCCATTCGCGCACTATTTCAAGGGCCAGGTCAACGCCGATAAAACGGGACCCAAGGCACAAAACGTTGCTGTCATTGTGACGCCGGCTCATGCGCGCCTCGAACGGCTCGCGTCCGTTCACGGCCCGCACTCCGGGCACTCTGTTAGCCGCTATGCACATCCCTATACCGCTGCCGCACACCAGGATGCCCCGTTCCGCCTGGCCACCCCTCACCGCGCGCGCGACTCGAAGGGCATATACCGGGTAATCGACCGAATCGGGACTGTTCGTACCAACGTCCTCTACCTCTATGTCCGCCTCTCTCAGAGAGGAAGCGAGAAGCTCCTTCAATTCAAAACCGGCGTGATCCGCTCCGATGCAGACTTTCATAAAGCTCCTGTAAATCAGTAAATAATGACTAAGTGGGGCCCCTTCCGACCGTATCGACTTGATTCGCGCCCGAACTCTATATGAAAAACAATGGCGCGAAAACCAAAAAATCACATCCACCACAGAGTCCCGGCTTTCGCAGGGATGGCGGCAGAGGACACAAAGCCAGGGAGAGGCGGTGACATTTAAACGTTCATCGCTTGCCCAGCACCGTAATTCTTCACACCTTGCGGGGCCATAAAATTTTTTCACGCAAAGACTGATCATCCGCAGGTCACCGATAAATAATTGGAACTCCGGGGTGTCTTGCGGCAGAGATTCTTTCTGCAAGCGATGTCTTCGGGGCACTCGGTGGATGGATCCTTTGGCGAAAAAGGGGCTTGGCGCAACGTGCAAACGCAAAGGCCAAAGCCGCACAAATAACGATTAATTTAACCGGCTTGCTGATTCGCATTGCAGAATGAATCTCGTGTACGCTCCGCGAGGCAGGGACCACGCCGCCCGAAACCGGCCGAATCTGTCAAAGGTTTTCCCGGCTTTCAGTGCCATTATAACATTTTGTTCCTCAGGGGTGGCGGATAAATGGGAAATGAACATCCCGAGGGCGGGACAAAACGATTTGCCTGGGGTTTTCAGCAACGCCGGGGGCGGGCACATAGGCTTCCTGTTCTTGTGCGACGTTTGATAGGTTACTCAGGGGTCCATTTGGTCGTCGGTTTCCTCCGGATCTTTTCGACGTTTCCTGGCCACGAACCAGACATAATATAAAAGCAGAAAAGGGAAGGTCGCGTAGGCCCCTTGAAAGTCGCCCCGATAAAGCGATACTGTACCGTAGATAACTATGCCTGCAACAATTGCGAGTTGAATTATAGTGAGGGCCTTTTTCAAGTGTGCTCCACAAAAATAAAGCCCGCTTTTGGCGGGCTGTAAAAAAATCCGTTATGGGCCTGGGTAAGACCTCTAAAAAGATTTTTGTGTTCGCAGCACTAAAAGCCAAATGGGTCTCAATCCGGCATAATGCTGCAACCAGGCGCATAGATAAACCATTGCGCAGGGGCAGTCAAGAACGATTTAGTGCAGAATTATTTCTTGCATAAGATCTCAAAAATTAATCATCACAGACCAGTCGGCGACCTCTCTCAGTGGAGCGAGCCTGATGCCATCCGTCATGCCCGCTCCATGACGAAAGAAGTCCGGGAACCGAGTCGATTGAATGACCAAAACGAGTGTCGTCTGCAGAAACCGGCATCATCTTTCTCCCGAGTGCGCGACAAGTAGATCGACAAACCGAGCCCCTGCCCGTCGGGATGAACCCGTTAAGTGTGCACCAGGTGAAAGGGTAAGGCAGACTTGTCGTTTCACCCTTTCACCTGCGCTATTTTTCAGCCCTTCTTTACGCGAACCGCTTGCGGTCCCTTGGTCCCCTGTTCGACCTCGAAGTTAACACTCTCGCCTTCCTGCAAACTCTTGAAGCCTTCGCCTTCTATGGCGCTATGGTGAACAAAATATTCTTTCCCGGAATCATCCGCGATAAATCCGTAGCCCTTCTGATCGCTGAACCATTTTACGGTACCATGCATTTCGAAAAACCCTCTTGCTTACGTTTGCGTCCGAAAAGGGTCCTTTCCGGACCGGAAAATGCCGGTGTCCCATAAGTGAAATTCTCCTACGTTCATCCGGTGTTTCCGGATGGACACCGGTCACGCCGGCGGCGTGATCAAATACTCATTTTTAGCTGAAGCCATCAGCGAGCCCAGGCTCGCTACTCATCCGCAAACTTCAACATAAGCCTATCCCTTATAGATCGAAGTTAACCACGGCTGGACGCTTGAGCCAGCGATAATCCGTCGTTCAAATTTACGCTGGGGATTCTTCGAGGTCGAAGCAGAGGCAAAATTCGCAAAAATTCGAAATTTTTCAAAAGATGTTTGAAATGTTAAGTGGTTTATTCCGCAGGCGGGGTCTGCGGCTCGGCGGCTCGGCGGCATAGAGTCGCACCGGGGGCGTAAACGGGAAAGCCCGCGCCGGGCGGCACGGGCTTTCAAATCAATCCATAATCTATTTCATCCAATCGGCTCGCAGAGCGTGGAGTCTGAGGGGCAATCTTAACACATTCTACGCCCCGGCTTCCTCTTTGACCGAAATGGCAATCTTGTATAGCACGGTCAGAACGAAGAAACCCGTTGCCCAGATCCCGAGCGCGATCATAATCTCCGGGACGCTCGGCGCGTATTCGCGGACCTGGCCGAACGGATTTGGAATGAAACCGGCCACAACCAGCCCGACGCCTTTTTCAATATACATGGAAAAGAAGACGCAGGCGGCAGCTGCGAGGAGCATTTTTTCGTTCTTGCGCACATCCGGGTGGAGAAGCAGCCCAGCCCCGGTCAGGGCAAGTATGGCAAAAAGCCACATGAACGGGACCAGCCTGTGGTGGCCTTCAAGGCCTACGAACAGGTACTTGAGCGCGTCCATCTCGCTGGGAATATTGCTGTAAAACGCCGTGAAGCACTCCAGGCCGACGAAGAAAAGGCTTATCAGCATGGCGTAAGTCATGATCGTCGTCAGCTTGTCTATGGCTTCCTTACCGGGGTCGAATTTGGAATATTTCTTCACCAGGTATGAAAGCATGATCAAAAGCGCGGGACCGGAGCAGAAAGCAGAAGCAAGAAAGCGGGCGGCCATGATGGCGGTCAGCCAGTAGTGCCTCGCGGGCAGACCGGCATAGAGGAAGGCGGTGACCGTATGAATGCTGAATGCCCAGGGAATCGAAATGTAGATGAGCGGCTTTACCCAGTTGGGATAATGAGTCCCCTTGCGTTCGGCCTCAAGCACGTTCCAGCCGATGAACAGGTTTAGCAGCAGATAGCCGTTCAAAACGACCATGTCCCAGAAAAGCACCGAATTGGGCCTCGGATAGATGATGATGTTCAACAGGCGCATCGGCTTTCCAAGATCGACTATGACAAACAGAAGACACATGGTCACTGAAGCTATGGCGAGAAATTCGCCCAGAATGGTGATTTTTCCGAACGCCTTCACGTCGTGCAGGTAATAGGGAAGTACGACCATGACGGCAGAGGCCGCGACGCCGACCAGGAAAGTCATCTGCGCGATGTAGATTCCCCAGGAAACGTCCCTGCTTAAACCCGTGATCGTAAGACCCCGGTTCCACTGAGTGAGGTAAGCCGCAAAACCAAGCCCCATGAAGACGAGCAGGACCCCAAGCAGCTTTTTGTATCTTGTGCTTCCAGTAAGTGCTCTTTCAAGCATTTCCCACCCCTTAAGATCGGGAGCAGGGAGCAAGGAGCAGGAAGCAAAAACCGCCTTTCGCTCCCCGTTTCCCGCTTCCCGCTTCTCGCTTCTCTAGATTATGTAGTAAACGCCGGGTTCGGTCCCCAGCTCAGGTTTGCGCCTTAATGAAAATTGCGAAGCAAGGGCTTTTCGCACGTCGGAGTTCGGGTCCTCAAGATCGCCGAAAGAGAGCGCCTTGCACTTGCACGCCTCGACACACGCCGGGATTTTTCCGGCATCGAGCCGTTCCTCGCAAAAGTTGCACTTCTCGACAACCCCCCGGTCCCTGGTCGGGAAAGTGGGGTTAAGTTCAGTCTTGATATAGGGGCGCGGGTCTCTGAAATTAAAGCTCCTGGCGCCGTAGGGGCAACCTGCCATACAGTACCGGCAGCCGATGCAGCGGTGATAGTCCATCACGGTAATTCCGTCTGCCCTTTTAAAGGTGGCCTCGGTAGGGCAAACCCGCGTGCAGGGGGCATTCTTGCAGTGATTGCAAAGGACCATGAAGGGCTTTTCCCTTATTTCCGCTGGTTCCATGCCGCTTTCCTGCCCGGGGAAGACGTTCTCATACTTTTCGTCCCAGATCCACTTGATCTCTTCCTTCTGAGTCCCGATATCAGGAACATTATGGGTCGAGTGGCAGGCAAGCACACAGTCCCTGCAGCCGGGAGGCCCTTTTTCCCAGCACTTCTTCATATCGATTGCCATTGCCCATCGCTTCGCGGTAAGGGCCTGGAGATTTGCCATGAATTTGGGCGTTTCAGTTTTGCCAAACGCCTTGACTACCTGCAAAGATCCAAGCCCCAGCGCACAAATGCCGCCGATTTTAAGAAAAGTCCTTCTGCCAGTTTCCATTACATGTTCTCCTTTGGAGCAATGTGGCAATTCCAGCAGTAGGGGTCGGAGTCCTTTTGCAGCCCGGCGTAGTTATGGCACTGGTCGCAGAATTGAGACTTATTGGAGTGACACCTCATGCACTCGTTCTGAAGACTCATTTCATAGGTCTTGCCGTCGCTTGCCACATACATTCTCTTATTGTTTCGGACAACCTCCGTCCTCCATTCGTTTAAAAGCTTCATATGACCTGTGATCATTTCTTCCTTGGGCAAAACGCACTGCTTGTTGATCATCTGTTTTATGACCGGGGTGTCCAGCTTTGGATCGGGCGGTGGAGCGGCCTTGCCATGATTGAACCATACCGGGAAGGTTGCCAGCACGATGAAAATGACCAGGCCGACAAGGATATATTTTCCATCATAGATCTTCATTCTCGCTATCCTCCTCCATTCCGGGCAGAGGCTCGCCGCGCAGGTCGGTGGTCCTCTCGGTTTCGCCTTCCATCACGAGAGCGTTGGCTACCAGCTCGTGCACTCCGTACACGGTAACACCGGGCACCCAGTAATCCATCAGGGCCGTAAGCACCGCGCGGTCAATGGCGCAAATGCACGAAAGCGCGTTTACTCCGAACTTGTCGTGTACGTAGCGTACCGCGTTAGCCCGGGGCAACCCGCCCCGCATTCTCATTTCCATGAACTCGTCGTTATTTAAGCCCGACCCCGACCCGCAGCAGAAAGTCTGCTCCCGGATGGTGTTGGGGGGCATCTCATGGAAATTGTTGCAGACGTTTTTGATCACGTAGCGCGGCTCTTCGAAAAAGCCCATGCCGCGCGAAGTGTTGCAGGAATCATGGTAAGTCATGACTAGGTTGTCGTTTCGGGTCGGGTCGAGCTTCAGCTTGCCGTTCTTGATCAGGTCGGCGGTAAACTCGACGATGTGCATCATCTTGGTAGAGGCGGCGTTGTCGAATCTAGTGCCCGTAACGGGGGACACCGGCACTTCGAGAAAGTCCGCAGGGCCGTTCATGGTGTCCATGTACTGGTTAATAACGCGCCACATGTGGCCGCACTCGCCGCCGATGATGTATTTTACGCCGAGCCTTTTGGCCTCCGCGTACATCTTGGCGTTCAGGCGCTTCATCATCTCGTGTGAGGTGAACATGCCGAAGTTTCCGCCCTCGGAGGCGTAAGTGCTCCACGTGTAATCGAGCCCGATCTCATGGAAGAGCATCAGGTAGCCCATCAGAGTATAGGTGCCGGGGTCTGCGAAAACGTCGCCCGAAGGAGTGATAAAGAGGATCTCGGCCCCCTTGCGGTTGAAAGTCGGCTCGCACCTGATCCCGTTTACAGCCTCGATTTCATCGACGAAAAACTCGATCATGTCCTTGAAGGCGTGCGGCTGAATCCCGAGGTGGTTTCCGTTATTGTAGCAATTTGCCACAGGGCCTACGACCCAGTCGATGTTCAGGCCGATCAGGTTCAAGAGTTCACGGCCCATCATGGTAACCTCCGCCGTATCGATCCCGTAGGGACAGAAAAGCGAGCAGCGGCGGCATTCCGTGCACTGGAAAAAGTACATGAACCACTCTTTTACCACGTCCTCGGTAAGGTCGCGGGCGCCAACCATTTTGCCCATCAGTTTGCCGGCAAGCGAGAAATCCTTGCGATAGACCGACCTCAGGAGTTCAGCCCTGAGTACGGGCATGTTTTTCGGGTCGCCCGAGCCCAGATAGAAATGGCATTTATCGGCGCACGCCCCGCAGCGCACGCATATGTCCATGAAAATCTTAAAAGATCGGAATTTGTCGAGGCGCTCCCGCATGCCTTCCAGGAGGATCTGTTTCCAGTTGGAGGGTAGTTTCCAGTCTTCATCGAGCGGAGACCATTCCCTGGGGTTTGGAAGTCCTACGGCTTGCAGGTTCTTTGCCTTTCCAGGATAGCTGAAGTTTCCAGGCCTGAAAACGGCCGGAGTGTCCATCCATCCCGTTTTGGGAAACCCATGCTCTATTACGAGTTCGTTTGGTTTGGGGACCTTAGCCATTGCTCAAATAACTCCTTGGTAGGGTTATCGGTTCGGGGCGATGCCGGAGCCATCCGGCCGCCGCCGCCGACTTCATCAATCTTTTGCCGGAACTGCGGCTTCGTCCAATTCTTTCTCCACGGGCAATCCGGCCTCGACCATCTTTTCCCTGAAATGGTCTTCATACTGCGCGTAAGTGTGGACTTTTACCGGGTAGTTCCAGGGATTTACGTGGCGTATGATGCGGCTGTCGTTGGGAAGATTGCGCGTTGGGCTGAGCAGGACGCCGCCGGCGTGCATCAGCTTGCTGAAAGGAAAGTACGCAAACAGCGCGCTTACCAGGAAAAGATGGATGAAGAAAATCACCCCGATCCCTTCGGGTACGACGGGTTTAAGGGAAATAAGCCCCATAGCTAGCTGCTTGACCTTGATCAGGTCCACCTTGATGAAATAGCGGGTAAGAATGCCCGTCGTTCCGATTGCAAGGAGCAGAAAAAGTGGAAAGAAATCCTGCGGAAGCGATATGTAGCGCAACTGCGGGATGATCAGCCTTCTGATCAGCAGGTAGGTCACCGCCGCCATAAAAACGATGTCGCTGATGTAGATGCCGGGAAGCCCAACCTGTAGAATCCCGTCAACTCTTTCAATGCCATGGACGAAAAAGGGCACGGGTTCGGTGAAAAAGCGCAGATGCCTTATCAGGATGACAAGAAAGGCGTAGTGGAAGGCAAGCCCGGCTAACCAGAGCCATTTTTCCCATTGGTAGTAGAACTTGGGTCCTTTCTGCATCTCGAATTTGGTGTTCCTGAAAAGCGAGCGGAAAACGAGCACCTCCAGGATCATCCTGCCAACGACCTGCATTTTGGTGGAAGGATTGTCGAGCTTGCTCTGGGGTATCCAGGACAGGGACTTCTGCTGGCCGGCCGTGGTCGGAATCCGGAAGGGAACCGGCGAGCGGGCCCACTTTAGGATCCTGAAAATCACGCCGCCCAGAAAAGCGACGATAGCTACGTACGGCATGGTTACGCCGAAAAAGTAATTGAGTCCGGCCGCCTTGACCCCCAGAAAACAAGCCAAGACGAGCGCAACGACTGCAGCTAGGGAAAAGTTGATGCCCATTTACACGACCTCCTGTAAAAAGAAGAGTGAAGAGTGAAGAGTGAAAATTTCACCCTTCCAACTTGACCCCTCCAACTTCACCGGCTACTCGCTTCCGGCTCCCGGTTCAGAAATGATCTCGGCCCTCTTGAGGAGCCTGTGCGTCCTGTTCTTTACCTCGGTCATCCTTACTTCGAAAAGATTTTCACGACAGCGCATGTAAACGTCGAACGCACTCAGGGCCAGAGCGTCCACTTTCCGGTCGAAATCGGACAACTCCTCCCGGTCTACAACACCTGCAGCCAAATCCTCTTCGAGCACCTTTAAGGCTATCGTTTTCAAACCAAAAATGAAGGCCAGAGAATTCGATGGGGAAAAATCCTGGATCGCCCTGATCCTGATCACCTTATCGAGCAGGGGCCCCATGGCCTCCGCGCTGTTTTGACCTAAAAATTCATCGAGAATCTCGTCGATTGCAACCAGAAAAGTATGTCCAACCGGATTGGCGAATTGGTTGGTCTCCTTTTTGAGCAACCTGACCGTTTCAAGCGGATAAGTCCCAGCCAGCATATCGAACCATTGCCGGCCGATTCTTTTTTTGTTTTGCAGAAGACGTTGTTCAATGGCCATGTTTTACCCGAGGCCTCCCGCACGCGGTGGGCCGCCCCCAAGGTTGCCCGCTGCCGGCCGTTTATGTCTGACCCCGCCCACGGCGGGATTGATTAGAGCGCACTTCGTTTGACAGAGCGGAGACTTAACCCGACTGCCCCGAAAGGTCAATGAAGACGCAAATTATCTTGTTAGGATAGCCGAAAGTGTAAGCCGAAGGAGGAGCGGCGGGCAATATCTTACCGAAATTGATCGCAGCAGCACTGAACAGCGTGAAAATTATTGAGCACCGACACCCTGAGCAGCAATTACACGAAGTGTTCCATTATCATGACTTAAAAGGGATTTCAACAGCTAATCGTTCTTTGCAGTGTGGATGTTCTTTGCCCAATGAGAAGGAGGTTCGGCCGCTTGCCGGACGTAGCACATACCGAACTTTGCATTGAAATTTTTGACGCGTTGTTGTCTTCGAAAAGCGCGAAGGTTGACCAGGTCCCGATTAATGAGCCCCGTTATTTCTGTATTGTTCGATTAATTCCCCCGCCCGCCGAGCGAGACTGGCGGCCTCCGGCTTTGTTATCTGTTCGTCGGCGCCAACAGACTGCCCCTTGTGGATCAGTTTCTCGTTGATAAGCGATGAGAAGAGCACAACGGGCAATGCCTTGAGCACCTGGTCCTGCTTTACTGAATGACACAGGCTGTAGCCGTCCATTTGCGGCATCTCGATATCGGAGATGACAATATCGATGTAATCGTGAATCGGGCGTTTCTCCTTTTGTGCCAGGGTTTTCAATTCCTTGAGGCATTCCCATGCTTCGCTGCCATCGCTTGCCATCCGAATAGTGAAGCCGGCCTGTTCAAGCTTTCTCGAAAGGATTTTTCTGATCGAGGAAGAATCATCTGCTATCAGTGCTTTGTAATGAAGATCGACGCCTACGGGGAGCATTTCAACATCATCTCTGATTGCATATTGAGGATTCAGTTCCGCGAGAATTTTCTCCATGTCGAGGATCAACAGGTTTCGATCTGCCATTTTGACAATGCCTGTAATCGAATTGGTCATGCCGTCCAGAATTGGGCCGCCAGGCTCTATTTGTCCCCACTCCAGACGATGGATTCGGTTCACGCCTGAAACAACGAAAGCAAGGGTGGATTTATTGAATTCGGTCACTATGGTTAACGGAGTTACCTCCTCTTCGGGCTTGGTCTTTCCGAGTTGGACGGCCAAATCTATAAGGGGGATAACCCTGTTGCGCGAAAGAAACGTCCCCAGAAAGCCCCGGGGCGCCTGGGGCAGAAAAGTTACCTTTGGCTTGCGAATGATTTCGACGACCTTGGCTACATTGATCCCGTAGCAGCCGCGGTAGACTTCCGCACCGAGACTTTCATCGAGGTAGAATTCCACGATTTCCATCTCATTGGTGCCGGTGGCAAGGAGTATACCTGTGTTCTGAGCCATAAAGCCTCCCTATTCCTGTCATTGGATAGAGGGATTTGCCGGGACGTCCGGCAAGGAACCTGTTTTTCCCTCGAGCCTTGCCCTGTTTAAATCCAGACCATTCCGCTCATTCAACTCGAACCCAGTGGTCGGATTTGAGAGATGTCTTTAGCTGGAATGGGTAATTTTCGAGAACTTTTTGCAATGACGAAATCTTGCTGTCGGATAACTAATTCGCATTCAGGTAGTATTTCGGCAGGAAACCTTAAAAAGTTGAAATAGAAATCAATCTCAACGATCTTTGGCTGGAGGAGATGACGTAAGCAAGTGTATCAATGGAAGAAAACCCATGGCTAAACCGCTGGAATTGAGATGGGACATGAACACCATCTAATACGTAAGTGGCGTTCAAATCGGGTGCTTCGGGAGGGCATAAAGCCCTCACCGACAAAAGAACCGCGCGACAATACAAGGGGCGGGGTTTATCCCAGGGTTTATCCCCGCCCGCAAGGGACAACCATCATTCCGCATTCATCATTCATCATTGTCTCGGTTTATCCCCGCCCGCTCTCAAGACCCGGCAGGTCCGGGTAAACACACTCATTGTATGGGGTGGGTCCTAGTCCCGCGCCACAATGGTGGCCATGCCCATGCCGCCCCCTACGCACAGGGTGGCCAGCCCCACTTCGAGATTGCGCCGCGCCATCTCAAAAATCAGTGAAATCACAATGCGCAACCCGGTACAGCCGACCGGATGGCCAAGGCCGCAACCACTGCCGTTGACGTTGGTGATCGAACGGTCCAGGCCGAGCCCCGTTTCGCATGCGATATACTGTGCAGCGAAAGCTTCGTTGACCTCGATGAGCTGGATGTCCTTGAGTGTCATCCCGGCCTTCTTCAGCGCTTTGCCGGTGGACGGCACCGGCCCGTAGCCCATGAGATGCGGTTCCACGCCGGCGGCCGCATGCGCCACGATCCGGGCCATGGGGGTTAGCCCCAATTCCCGGGCCTTGCGCCGTGTCATGATGATTGCGGCGGCAGCGCCGTCATTGAGCCCGGACGAGTTGCCGGCGGTCACCGTACCATCGGGTCTGAACGTAGGCTTGAGTTTGGCCAGATCAGCCATGGCGAGGCCGAAGCGGGGATGTTCATCCTGATCGAATACCAATGCCTGGCCCTTTTTGCCCGGAAGCTCGAAGGGCGCGATTTCATCCTTGAAACGCCCGGCCTTTATGGCGGCTTCCGCATGCTGGTGGCTGGCCAGGGCCACTTCATCCTGGGCCTCGCGCGAAATGTGGTACTTAGCTGCCAGGTTTTCCGCCGTGATCCCCATGATCATGGTTTCCCCCAGAGCGCGGCTGCCCGAGTGGAGCATCTCCCAGACCGCATCCACTACCTCCTGGTTTTGCAGACGCATGCCCCAGCGGGCGCCGGGCAGATAGTAGGGGGCGTTGCTCATCGATTCCACGCCGCCCACCAGGACAACGTCGGCATCCCCGCACAGAATCTGCTGCACGCCGGAATTCAGCGCCTGCATGGACGAGGAGCACTGCCTCTGTACGGTGAAAGCCGGAACTTCAAAAGGGATTTCGGCCGCAAGCTGCGCGGTGCGGGCGGTATTGGCCTCATCAAAGCACTGGACACAGTCTCCGATGATGATATCGCTCAGTAAGTGCGGGTCCAGGTTGTTTGCGCGCCGCAGGGCTTCCTTCATGACATGTGCGGCCATCTGGTGTGCCCGCACATCTTTTAGTGCTCCCCCAAACTTGCCGATCGCGGTTCGCGCTGCGGAAACCATCACAACATCGTTTTCTCGACTCATCGCATCTACTCCTCATACCAGGTTGCGATCATAGCGGTATTTAAACTGCCGCACTGGCTGAAATGCCCCGAAGGGGCTTGATAACTCAGCCCGGGGTGGCGTCCCGCGCCGAGCTTGCCCTGAGCCTGCTGAACGGGCGGGATGCCACCCCGGGTTTGGATGCACACAAACCGGTTTTTACCCGGAAAGAGTTACATACTGCGCGAACAAATACGCGCCGCACTCGCCGGGCCGGGACAAAACCTGCCCCTTGTATCGATCTTGGGATAAGGCAGTGCGCAGATAGTATACACTCAAATTAGGAAGGATCTGAATTTTTGAGCGAACGTGGCTTTGATTTTTTTTAATACTTGCGCATCAACCTTCAACCCGTCGAAACGCTGGCAGATCGGGGCAGCCGACAAGCTGCTTATGCTATCCTCGATGAAATTTCCAGGAAGATGGCCGGCGAGGACCCGGAGGTAATCGACAAGACAATTAAAGAGGCCGTGAGAGAGGCCAGAAAACAATGATTCGGGTAGTGCTGGATACGAACATCCTGATAAGCGCTATTCTTTCTCCCGGAGGGCCGGCGGCTCGGATTCTTGGCTACGAGCGAGAGGATAAAGTAGAACTGGCTTTTTCTCCCGGTACCATTAAAGAAGTGTTTCTGGTTTTGCGCTCTTCCAAAATTAAAGCCCTTCTAAAAAAAAGAGGGGTTTCACTGCGAAAAGTCGAATCGTTTCTGAAAGGCCTTATTAATAGCTCTGTGCGAACCTCCGGAAGCGTCGAGATCGGCGATCGAGCGCGCCAAAGCCTCTGCGGCCACCGCCGAAGGCAGTGGCTAAGTCGGCCTGGCGGTCCCACCGCCCCTCCGACAATATGTTTCTGGCGTGCGCTTTGGAAGCCCAAGCCGATTTTATTGTTTCCGGCGATGCTCACCTTAACGAGTTGAAATCCTTCCACGGCATTCAAATTGTCGACACTCTCATCTTCTTGAAGGTGATGGGGCGCATGGGATAATGTGACCCTCCCGTTCATACAGAAGTTCAGCACATCCGTTTCATTTGTTTACCGAATCCCCGCAAATGGACTCTTTCGAAATTGGCAAGATATACGGACTTTCACTGATTGTATCAGAATGGTTACCTTAGAGGCCAGTTTCGAACAGGTAAGGCATATTGACTCTGCCCCATGAGCCAGTGTATTTTTGCCGTGTCTATCTATTTTACCCTCTCACCCACAATTATCATATCATTTCCGTCTGAGCCGCTCTAACACGATGAGGAGCGGAAAACGAGCTATTAACTGCGGGGATGGTGGTATGTCCTCAAATTGCCCAAATTGGCCAGATCGGCATTTTTTCTTGCATGTTTGGACTGGGAATATTGTATTATGTTCGGACATTCGACATTTCCAAGAGCTATTTCGGATAGAATCCGACCTGCAAATGCGGTTCGGCTTCCAGTTGGGGGTCAAATGGACGCATTATTCAGTTAGAAAGGATCAATTTTTGAATCCCGCATATAAGGAGAACCTTCATGCCAAGAAAAACCCTTTTGATCGCGATGGCAGTATTGGCCCTGTGGCTTCTTCCTTCTTTATCTTTTTCCTCCGAAGAATACACTATCGGCATTCTCTCCAATAGGGGAGGCGACGAGGCCCTGAAAGAGTGGAAACTTACAGCCGCCTATCTTTCCGCAAAGCTTGGGAAGCGCTTTTCGATCGTCCCGCTCGGGGATAAGCAGTTGGCGTTGTGGACGAAGGAGGGCAGACTGGATTTCATTTACACCAACCCCGGCCAGTACATTGATCTGGCCAAGCTCTACGGCATCGAGGCAATCGCCACGGTGGTCTCCGACGTCAAGCCCGGGGTTTCGGTGGACCAGGTCGGATCTGTCATTTTTGTGAGGCGTGACAGCCCCATCAATGAGCTTGCCGACCTCAAAGGCAAAGATCTAATGTGCAGGGGGCGCGAGGCTTTTGGAGGCTGGAGGGCTACCGATCTCTTTTTCATCGAGAACGGTATAAACCCGGAAACCTACTTCGGCTCCATCAGAGAAACTGCCTCACACCCGAACGTAGTGTACGCAGTTCTCTACGGGGTGACGCAGGTCGGCGTGGTGCGCACGGGAACATTGGAGTTGATGGCTGCTGCGGGGAAAATCAAAATGCAGGATTTCAAGGTGATTCATCCGGTAGCAGATGGTTTCCCCCTGCTACACTCCACCCCGCTCTATCCTGAATTTCCTATAGCGGTATGCTCTCGGGTGCCACAGGAGATTCGGGACCAGGTCGCGCAGGCGCTTTTTGCACTGGAGCCGTCTGATCCGGCCTCGGTAGCGGCCAAAATCGTCGGCTATAAAAAACCGCTCGATTACGCGCCTGTTAAGGCTCTTGTTGACTCTTTGGGAGTTGCCGCCTCTCCAAAGGTGAAATGAGAAGGAAGACCGAGCTCAAGCCTATACATGTAACATGTCGAGTTGCCTTTCAGCTTATGCCAAGATTCGCTGACCTGCCCCCGATAAATCGGTCCATAGAGTAAATTAGATTTAGGAATGGACGAGGAAACGGAGGCAGAAATGAAGAGGAAGAGGTTTACCCCCGAGCAGATTATCGGAGAATGGAGGGAGGCTGATGTTTTACTTAACCTGGGCCAGACGGTTGGGGCCGTCAGCCGGAAGCTGGAGGTCACAGAGCAGACGTACTACCGATGGAGGAAGGAGTACGGAGGGCAAGTGGAACAGACAAGGAGGCTCAAAGTATTTTGCGGAAGAGATTCTCAGCACAAGGGTGTTTCTCGAAGCGTCAATTAAACTTTAGTTCCCAAAGTTCATTTTGAGTAGACTGCGTCAGCTTTTCTGAAAAAGTTGCTACAGCTCTCCTCTATACGTAACAAAATCGGTGATTGACTCCAGAGCGGTCTGGGGCATTATCTGCCTGTTATTTCTGGTGAAAAACAGAAAGGAGGCAGAAGATGGCCCCGGAGGTTTTTTC
>JBEKPW010000080.1:0-28452 GCA_049520315.1 Syntrophobacteraceae bacterium | reverse complement strand
GATCGTGCCCGGACTCGAAGCATTGGCCAGCCGTTGCGATGCTAAGCCCGGACCTGAACGTAGTGAGGGTCCAGCTAAGTGAGATGGCAAGCCGCTTTCTTCGGCTTTCGCCCTCCTTCCCCTGACTGCCGGCCCAACTTCTCGATCGCGTTTCGCGGCCCGCGTCGTCGAGTGGAAAATGTTTGTTGCGTTCAACTGCAACCTTTCGAATTCCCCGCCTGGTTTCTCAGCGGATAGTCGAAAGCTCTCCAGGATGTATCCATGGCAAAGAAAAAGATTAATGATGACACACTCTTACAATTGATCCGGGATGGAAACAGCCCGGCCGAGGCAGCGCGCCGGCTTGGAGTAGGTCGGGCGGCGGTCTCCGAGCGCTTGAAAGCGCTGAAGATTGGAGTCACCAAGGGCGTGACGCCCCGTGGGGCGGCCAAACTTGTTGACCGGGGCATGGACGCCATGGCCCAGACTGGGACTTGGCGGCGGCGGCGCACTCTGGATGCTCGGACGGCCGCTTGAGCGGGAGGCAGAGGGACACGACGGGAGGGCCTTTCAGGATGGGGGCTGATGCCGTTCGGCTTCCGTTTCAGTAATACTTTCATTCGCATGAGGATTTTGGTATCTTTCAAGTCACTGCTGTCCGGTTAAATAATTGAAAATAGGCTTGAAGTCTCATTTTGTGGTATAGTGGTTTTGCGGATAATCCAATAATACAAAAGGAGAATCAGGCCATGGCACCTGGTAGCATAATTTTTCCGCCTGATGCTGCGACTTGTTGACCGACTCTTTTGCAATCGGGTCGAACATGAGGGATTGCAGGGCGTTCGTCAGTGCCGCAGCCTCAACGGCCGGCAATAGTTCACCGCGATGATGTTCGCCCAGCTTACTTAGATGAATCTTTTGTAAAACAATTGGACTTTATCATGACATCCTCAGATTTTTCTCAGGAATCACTACAAGAACTCACTTCTAAATGGTTACCTCAAAAGCCGGGGCAACGCTTTAAAGTGTACAAAGATACAACCGATTTTTTCCGTATCGAATATGGTGATATTGTTATCCTTGATGGAAATCCTTTTCTGATTCGCCATAATGCGAAAGAAGGGCGCTTTGGACTTGATGATGAAGAAAAGTTTTGGGTTAAGCGTTCAATTGATTTACGTTCGGGAATGACAAAAATCATTAAACTTGTGTTTCACGAGACTTTTAACGCACGTATTGGCGAAATAGAATTTGAATGCTTCCGAAGCCCTCGAAAAGAAGCTCGTATCCTCAATTTAGTAAAGAATCTTCCCAATTTCATGCAAGGTTATTCTGTACAAGATGATCATGAAAACATTGTTCGCATTCTTGAATTTATCTATGGGATATCATTAGCAGAACACATCGGAGAAATCGCAACGGCCGTGAATCATGAGACGTATTTCTATCAATATTTTCCCAAAATATTAGATAATTATATTCTTTGTGTCGAAGGTATTCGTTTCCTTCATGATCATGGTGAGAAACATGGAGACGTCCGAAGAGATCATATTCTGATTGACCGAGAAAGCGGACAATACCGATGGATTGATTTTGATTACAATTTCCGTCACAGAGAAAACATGTATGTCTATGACCTGTTTGGTCTTGGGAACATTTTGATGCATTTAGTGGGCATGGGAGACATTGTATATCAAGATTTGAAAAGGTCAAATCATCCTTCACTTGATCAGTTAGTAGAAGATGATGTTAATATTGTTTTCAATAACCGAATTGCCAATCTAAAAAAGGTATTTTCTTACATTCCAGATAATTTAAACCGAATCCTGATGCACTTCTCGAGAGGAGCTTTCGTATTCTATGATCATACGACTCAATTAATTGATGATCTCAACGAAGTCCAATCAACCTTTCCAAAGCCAACATAAGAATATGTTTAAACATATGCAATTGATTGTTGTAATGACATCCTTCTAGATATGCTGGCATAGAATATTGAGCAATTACATATATATGTTCAATTACATTTAATAAAAGGATTGGAAAGAAATGAGCTTTGATATAAACAGAAATATTCTAATCGCTGCAGATGAATCTGAGAATGCACAGCGCGCAGTAACGTATGTTGGAAAACTCTTGGGTGGTATTAAGGGATTTAAAGTTGCCGTATTGCATGTTATTCGTTAACCTGAATAAGACTATTTTCCAAAAGGCGTTGATAAAGATCAATGGTATAATGAATATCGTCAACACGTTGATAACATGCTTGAGAAGTATCGCAATATGTTAATTGATGCTGGATTTAACCCTGAGGATGTATCAATCCGTTCAACTGTCCGGTATTGCCCTTCAATGGCAGAATGTATTCTTGCAGAAAGAGATAAAACGGAATATAGTACCTTAGTAGTTGGAAAAAGAGGACTTACTCATAAAGAAGAATTTTTATTCGGAAGTATTTCAGGAAAAATCGTCAGAATTGCTAAAAACTGTACGGTCTGGGTCGTTGAATAGCCCTGGTAGCTACAGAGTACTTGCTTCGTCATCCCCATCAGTTCCTATGTGCGAAAAGTGCATAGGCGAACAGATTACCACTCGTTCGGTGCCTGCCTGGCGTCAGTGTATGGCCTGGCCCAAAGCGCCAACTGTATCTGCATTGACTTGCACCATGCCCGATGCATCTTGTCGACCTCTTCGGCGGAATTCCCTTTTGCCGCAAGATACGGCTTGATGGTCTCGTTCATGACCGCGATAAATGCAATAACCTCTCGCAACGGCACGTACGGCGTCGACCGAACCCCGTCGACCTTGTTCTTCTTCAAGGTCGTGTGCCGCAAAGCAATTTCCTGTTGGTAGTTGAGCCAGTCCTGCTGGATATGTATGGGAATTCCCCCTTTTGTGTAAGCTAAGGGTATGGCTGTTAAAAATGCTCAAAGTATTATTTGTTCAGTAATATCTGTATCGTTGTGTATCGTATATACTTGTCTTGTGTCATGTCTTGCCGTGCATAGATTAGATGGGCAATTTCCTCTGCCGGGCCGTGGACGATTTTGAGAGAACATCAATCGAGAGTCCAGGGATCTCGCCGTCAATGATCTTCCGCGCAAATATGATGCTTTCCATATCTGCCATCTCTTTGCTTGAAAAGGTGTTTTCGGACGAGAAAGTTTGTTCTCCCGGTTCGGCACCTGAGTCTTTGTGAAGGGAAACAGTGACTTCCAAAGTCCAACGGTTACTTTCGACAAGTTGAATAGATTTTGACCTGAGCAAATAACCCCTATAAACAAATCCCATTATCCATTCCTTTTAATTAGACCGTTGGATTTTTTTTCGACGCCTTCATACATTTACTATACCGGTTTCTCGCCGCCGGCACAAACTTTTTAAGTCTGAACCGGCCGATATTGGACTGTAAACTTGGGAGCGAGGCAAAACTCATTACAATCCGGAGGTCCCTATTAAGCCTTAAAGATTTCACCTGGCCGATCCGAATTATTACATGAGGGTGTACCGGCCGCCTGTCATATTGCGCAAAAATGAGATGCGTCCGAGTTTTACAATGAGTGTCCACCCGGTCATAGCAGCAACGGCAATGACGACGATGGAGGACTTTTGGGGGCCGTCGAAAGGGAATAGGAGGCGGTAAGGCGCCAAATTGCCTCTGAACTTAGCAAGATCGGCGTGACACCGAATGTGTAGTTCGTGTGATTCAAGTCATTTGGACGTGGCATGCTCTAAATTGAAGTCGCGTCTACAACCCCGGAAAGAGCCATGTGCAGCCCAGCGGCAACTGAATACGAAAAAGAGGTCCATCCGCCATTCACGGACAGTCTGACCTTGCTGTTCAATCACCGGTATTCCGCGAAAGGAACTGTCCTATGACTCATGAATCGACTCGCACAATCAGAGCCACGGACCAACCTGTCGCACTGGAACTGATGCGGCTCCTCCAGCGGAGCACACCCCGCGGCCAGTCCATGATATTTTTGACCACGTGTTTGGTCACAGTGGTGCTTTGGCCAGTTGAGAAGCCGCTCGCAATGCTCGTCTGGCTTTCGTTTGCCCTGATGTCTATCATTTTCAGAGTTCTTCTGTGTTGGCAATTCTTTCGATTCAAGCGTTCAGAAACGATCATAAGAACTGATCTATGGGAGCGCTGGACCTGCTTGAGCACTTTTGTCTCCGGAGCGGTCTGGGGAATTGGAGGGGTCTGCTTATACCCCACTGGAGACGGTCCCAGGGAGACATTCCTTTGTCTGGTCTTGTTTGGCATATGCGCCGGAGCTCTCCCGGTTCTGTCGACGGTTCAGGGCGCTTTTCCTCTTTTCGCCATGGCCGTTCTGCTCCCCATTGCAACGCTTTTCGTGGTCAAGGGCGGATTGATGAATCTGTACCTTGCCGCCGCGATCCTTATAGAGCTGTATGCCTTGATCCTCAGTGCCGATCTCTATCGGTTGTACATCTCCAAGAGCCTGCATCGGCGCTTCAAAAATGATGCTTTGGTCAAAGATCTGACTGCAGCCACGGAGACGGCGTTGGCTGCCAGCAAAGCGAAATCGCAGTTTCTCGCAAACATGAGCCATGAAATTCGAACTCCTATGAATGGGGTGCTCGGGATGACCGAGTTGCTGCTGGGGACCGAACTCACCGAAGAGCAGCGCGGCTTTGCCGAGATTGTGTTTCAGTCGGGGCAGTCACTTCTGAGCACTGTAAACGACGTGCTCGATTTTTCCAAGATGGAATCGGGACGGCTCGACATCGAGAGCATCGAATTCAATCTTTGGGATACCGTTGAAGAGAATACGAGACTGTTTGCCGAACACGCCCACCGTAAGGGCGTCGAGCTTGTATGTCACATCCAAAAAGATGTGCCGGCCATTGTAGAAGGCGATCCGATGCGGCTCAGGCAGATATTGAGCAACCTTGTGGGCAACGCGATCAAGTTCACTGAAAAAGGCGAAGTGGTGGTCAAAGTCAGCCTTGGCGAGATCAGGGAGCAGCACACACTCATTGAGTTCGAAGTAAAGGACACCGGTATAGGCATTTCCGAGGAAGCGAGGCTCAACATCTTCAATGCTTTCTCCCAGGCCGACGGTTCGATGAGCCGTAAATTCGGCGGCACGGGGCTGGGACTCACCATTTGCAGACAGCTCTGCGAGATGATGGGTGGTTCTATCGAAGTCGAGAGCACCAGGGGAGAAGGGAGCGTGTTTCGATTCCGGGTGGAACTCAGGCAGGGGAATTCGCCGGCTCTGGGCATGCCTGTCCGGCGCGAAGACCTGAGGGGCCTGAGGGTGCTGATCGTAGACGACAACGAAACCAATCGGATTATTCTCAACGAGCAGGTAACGTCATGGGGAATGCTTGGCTCTTTGGCGTCGGAGGGCTTCGGCGCTCTCGATATGCTCAAGCAGGCCCACTGTCGCGGCGTGTCTTTCGATCTGGCAATTCTGGACTTTATGATGCCGGAAATTAACGGTCTCGAACTTGCTAAAAAGATCAAGGCAGATTCGACCCTGGAGAAGGTAAAGCTCATTATGCTCACCTCCATTGGAGAGCACAACATAATCCAAGAGGCCCGAAGCGTTGGAACGGTGGCCTGTCTGACCAAACCCGCCAGCCAATCGAAACTCTATGACACCCTGCTGACGGTCTGTGCGCCGCCATCGGACGAGCTGGTGGTGCTTCCGGACAATCCTGTGCTGTCCCGTCAGCAAAAGGCGCGATTCGTGGGTAAGGTACTGCTGGCAGAGGATAACCTTATAAACCAGAAAGTGGCCGGAATGATGCTTCAGGGGTTCGGGTTGTCCGTGGACGTGGTTTCCAACGGGTTGCAGGCAGTAGAAGCGCTTTCCGGGAACACTTATAAAGTGGTCCTGATGGATTGCCAGATGCCTGAGATGGACGGTTATGAAGCAACGCGAAAAATTCGAGAACATGAGGCCTCCTCATTTCCGGGGAACGGAAAGACACATATCCCCATTATCGCCCTTACCGCGCATGCAATGAAGGGCGACCGTGAGTTCTGTATTGCCGCCGGAATGGATGATTACCTCCACAAACCTTTCAATCGCGAACAACTCGCTGAGGTCTTGGGGCGTTGGCTTTCACCGGCAAAAGATGTTTGCAAAACCGCAGAGGGGCAGCCGGAAGGCTCGGAAGGTCCGGTAAATGGGGCCTCCACCGGACCTGACAACCGGAAAAATGAGATGCAACCTATTGACATAAAAGCCTGGGACGAGATTCGGTCCCTTGAGGAAGGCGGGTCTGACGAGCTGTTGCATGAATTCATAGACGTGTATCTTAAAGAATCCATGGACGTTATGGAAACTCTGCACGAGGCCATGGGCCAGGGGGATGCCGCCCGGGCAAGGGCTATGGCCCACAAGTTGAAATCGAGCAGCGCCGTTATCGGGGCGGCTTCTCTGTCCGGTATGCTAAAAGAACTGGAAGAGTGTTGCGAAAAGAGCCTGTCCGCTCATAACGGCAACGGCAATAACGACGCAGCAGGGCTCATGGGAGCCATCGAAAGGGAATACGAGGCGGTAAGGCGCGAAATGGCCTCGGAGCTTAGCAAGATCGGCATGACACCGAATTTATAGTTCGTGTGATTCTAGTCATTTGGACGTGGCAAGCTCTAAATTGAAATTGCGTCCACAATGACGGAAAGAGCCATATGCAGTCCAGCGGCAACTGAATACGAAAAAGAGGTCTGTGTGCAGAAGCTTAGCCGTCAAGGCGTTAAGAGTTTTGGCGCCTTGAAGTCTCGCCGGACTACCCCACGAAAGGATTGATCCATGAGAATCGAGCAAAAAAAATGGACTCAACCCCTGGGTTGGACGTCGGGGTTCCCCGGGTCTTTGGCCCAATCCGCCCAGTTGGTTTTATTGTTTGGCGCCACAGCCGTTCTGGACCGCCATGGGGTGCTCGAACAAATCAGGAACGCCTATCCGGGTGCTCACATTCTCGGCTGTTCGACTGCGGGTGAGATTTGCGGAGTTCAAGTTTCGGATGATTCCTGCGTAGCCACAGCCGTGTACTTTGAGCACACGGAGCTCAGGGGAGGCGCAATCCGGTTGCAAGAGGCGAAAGACAGCTTCCAGGCAGGCGCCTCTCTGGCGCAGTCGCTTGATCATCAGGGTCTGGCGCATGTCCTTGTACTCTCGGATGGACTTGCCGTAAATGGCAGCGATTTGGTCAAAGGCTTGACTCAGAATCTGCCGGCCTCGGTCACTGTCACGGGCGGGTTGGCTGGAGACGGCGACCGATTCACTAAAACGGTGGTGTTTTGGGATAGCGTTCCGGAGAAAGACACGATCGCGATTTTGGGTCTGTATGGAAGTAGATTGAAGGTCGGCTATGGTTCTATGGGCGGCTGGGACCCCTTCGGCCCGGAGCGGCTGATCACCCGTTCCAAGGGAAATGTACTGTACGAACTGGACGGCCAGTCGGCCCTGGATCTTTATAAGAAGTATCTGGGCGAGCATGCCGCCGGCCTTCCGGCCACCGGGTTGCTTTTCCCCCTGAGCCTGCGGAGCAGTGAGGGTGAGGCCGGCGTGGTCCGCACCATTCTTTCCGTAAACGAAGAAGACCAGAGCATGATCTTTGCGGGAGACGTTTGTGAAGGCTCGTACGCGCGGTTGATGAGAGCAAACTTCGACAGGCTCATCGATGGGGCCTCGGAAGCCGCAAGGATAAGCCATGCGGCCATAGGGTCTACGTCACCTGATTTGGCGATCCTCATCAGTTGCGTTGGCAGAAAACTGGTGTTGCGGCAGCGAGTCGAAGAGGAGGTGGAAGGCGTTCGTCAAATCCTGGGCGACCGCACTGCCCTGACCGGGTTCTATTCATACGGAGAGGTTTCTCCTTTCACACCCGGCGCGAAGTGCGAGTTGCATAACCAGACGATGACAATCACCACATTTGTAGAAGATTAACCTCTCTGCGAGGACAGCCCCTCGCAAGAGTGCTCCGTGATCCAGGGAGGCATAAGCCCATTGAAATCGATACACAGTCTGCTGAGACGTCAACTGAAGCGGTATTTTGGCGACTCATTTACGGTTCCCGAAGAATGGCGGGGTTTTGTCAGCGCCGTAAACGACGCCTATCGTGAATTCGACACGGACCGCGCGATGTTGGAGCGATCCCTCGATCTCAGCTCGCATGAATTGCTTCAGGCGAACTCGGAAATGCGGGCTATCTTTCAATTAAGCCAGGACCGAACGTCCCAGCTTGAGACTGCAAACCGCCTGCTTGAACAGGAGATCGCACGCACTAATGAGATGGCCATCAAGGCGCAGGCCGCCAACGAGGCCAAATCGCAGTTTCTCGCTAATATGAGCCATGAGATTCGAACTCCCATGAATGGTGTGCTCGGAATGACCGAGTTGCTGCTGGGGACCGAACTCACCATGGAACAGCGCGGCTTTGCCGAGATCGTGTTTCAGTCGGGGCAGTCCCTTCTGAGCACTTTGAACGATGTGCTTGATTTTTCCAAGATGGAAGCTGGACGGCTCGACCTCGAGAGTATCGAATTCAATCTTTGGGATACGGTTGAAGAGATAACGACACTGTTTGCCGAACACGCCCACCGGAAGGGCATTGAGCTTGTATGTCACATCCAAAAAGATGTGCCGGCCATTGTTGAAGGCGATCCGATGCGGCTCAGGCAGGTATTGAGCAACCTTGTGGGCAACGCGATCAACTTCACTGAAAAAGGCGAAGTGGTGGTCAAAGTCAGCCTTCCCGAGATCGGGGACCAGCAAGCGGTTATTGAGTTCGAGATAAAGGACACCGGTATAGGAATTCCCCCGGAAGCGCTGCTCAACATCTTCAATGCTTTCTCCCAGGCCGACGGTTCGATGAGCCGGAAATTCGGCGGCACCGGGCTGGGACTCTCCATTTGCAGACAGCTCTGCGAGATGATGGACGGCTCTATCGAAGTCGAGAGCACCATGGGAGAAGGGAGCGTGTTTCGATTCCGGGTGGAGCTCAGGAAGGGGAATTCGCCGGCTCTGAGCATGTCCGTCCAACGCGAAGACCTGAGGGGCCTGAGGGTGCTGATCGTGGACGACAACGAAACAAATAGGATTATTCTCAACGAGCAGGTAACGTCTTGGGGAATGGTTGGCTCGTTGGCATCGGAGGGTTTCCGCGCCCTCGATATGCTCAAGGAAGCTTGCGGTCGCGGCGAGCCCTTCGATCTGGTAATTCTGGACTTTATGATGCCGGAAATGACCGGTCTCGAACTTGCTAAAAAGATCAAGGCTGATTCGGCTCTGGAGAAGGTAAAGCTCATTATGCTCACCTCCGTTGGAGAGCATAACATAATCAAAGAGGCCCGAAACATCGGAACACAGGCCTGCCTGACCAAACCCGCCAGCCAATCGAAACTCTATGACACTCTGCTGACGGTCTGTGGGCAGCCATCGGTCGAGCCGGTAGTGCTTCCGGACAATCTTATGCCGCCCCGTCAGCAAAAGGTGCGATTCGAGGGTAAGGTGCTGCTGGCAGAGGATAACCTTATAAACCAGAAAGTGGCCAAGATGATGCTTCAGGGGTTCGGGTTGTCCGTGGACGTGGTTTCCGACGGGTTGCAGGCAATGGGAGCGCTTTTCCGGAATACCTATAAAGTGGTCCTGATGGATTGCCAGATGCCTGAGATGGACGGCTATGACGCAACGCGAAAAATTCGAGAATATGAGGCGTCCTCCTTCCCGGGAAACGGCAAGACCCATATCCCCATTATCGCCCTTACCGCGCATGCAATGAAGGGCGACCGTGAGTTTTGTATTGCCGCCGGAATGGATGATTACCTCCCCAAACCTTTCAACCGCGAACAGCTCGCTGAGGTTTTGGGGCGTTGGCTTTCACCGGCAAAAGATGTTTGCGAAGCCGCAGAGGGGCAGCCGGAAGGATCGGATGGCCCGGTAAATGGGGCCGCCGGCGGACCTCACACCCTCAAAGATGAGATGCATCCCATTGACAAAAAAGCCTGGGACGAGATTCGGTCCCTCAGGGAAGACGGGTCTGACGAGCTGTTGCATGAATTCATAGAAGTGTATCTTAAAGAATCCATGAACGTTATGGAAACGCTGCGCGAGGCGATGGGCCAGGGGGATGCCGCTCAGGCAAGAGCTATGGCCCACAAGTTGAAATCGAGCAGCGCCATCGTGGGGGCGGCTTCTCTGTCCGGTATGCTAAAAGAACTGGAAGAGCGTTGCGAAAAGAGTCCGTCCGCTCCTAACGGCAACGGCAATAACGATGCAGCAGGGCTCATCGGAGCCATCGAAAGGGAATACGAGGCGGTAAGGCGCGAAATGGCCTCGGAGCTTGGCAAGACCGGCATGACATGAAGTGGGAAGCAGACCTTACGAAGCCTTTAAGCCCTAGCCTTCGTCGCTAAGAGTACCTTCTTCGTCTTTTCCCTTTGATTGTTCATTTGTTGCGAGCAAAAGATGACGAGGGAGGAAAGCCAGCCCGGCTATCAGCGTAGGGATAACAGCGCTTGCAATCACGGTGGCAACTAAAAACGAATATTGGGCCTGCGTAACAATATTGTGCGTCAGACCGAAAATAGCTGAAATCGTTCCAAAGGTCAGCCCTGTGGACATTAAAAGTGTGTAGTACCATCGTTCGTCACGGTCGCTGCGAAAGATGCCAATAATGGGATAAAGCCCGAAAATTTTTGAGCCCACTTTACTCGCCAACAACAAGAAAAAAACGAGCGGGGATAAAGCCAACGCGGGCAAAAAAACGAGGACCCCGGCTCGGAGAAAATAAAACGGAGTCAGAAAACCGACTGTTAAGGTGCGAAACCGGCGCATAAAGAACGCGTCGCCATTAGAAAACTCCGCCAAAACCATGCCTGCGAGATAGGCCGGAAGAACAGCCTCGCTTCCCGACCAAAGGGCGAGTGCGCCCAGACCGAAGAGAATGACCACGATGCACTTCGTCCGCATGGCGGCTGTGCGGTGAGCATAAATGCGCGTTAGTATACCCATGGCCTTTGGTAGTCCGGTCAACACCAGAGCGGTCACGCCAACAAATACCGCCGTTTTATAAGTGAATGGGGCGAAAAGAAGGCCAAGCACAATGACTGTTCCCAAATCATTAATAAAACAGGCCCCGAGAATGCCTTTACCAAATTCCGTTCTGTTGAATCCGGTTTCCAACATGACGGCGTAAACAACCGCCATGGATGTTGTGGAAAGTGCAATACCGCATAGCAAGCTCGCCTGAACATTCCACTGAAGAATATATCGCGCCACGGCGGCGCATCCTAAAAAGGGGGCCAGAAAGCCTACCGTCCCAACAACGGAAACTTCTTTGACTTTTGTTCTCATGATTTGTGGGTCAAGTTCGGCTCCCGCCAAAAAGGTCAATAAAACGGCGCCTGAGGACGCCAAAAATCGCAACCATTCCTTATCGGCTCCAAAAGATTCCAAGACGCCAAAGTGCGTTGCAACCGCGGCGGCAAACACCCCGACGCATATTTCAATAAGAGCAATGGATACGCGCAAATGATAAGCGATAATTGCAGAAAAAATGGCCAACCCCAGCCAAAGTGAAGCGGTGGTGAATATTTGTTCCATAATCATTCTCCGGCAAAAGCGTTCAGTTGGACAGAGGCATAAAAAAACCGCCTTACGGCGGTATCTGCCTTTAACATAAGGGTCCCACCGCCTTAACAGTCAGGCTACGCGGTAGGAGTCATCAGCCAATTTGGCAATTGAGAGGGGAACCCCATCCCCAAGGCTTGTTTACAAGAGTGACAAGAAAAAATCAAGAAGCGATTGCAGAATCATGTTCTTTCAGAAAATCCGTTTCCCGAACGGATGATCTCTAGATTTTCAATTCTGGATTTTCATTGACTCGTCGTTTAGAATAGCCTCCAGGACGGATTTCACGTCATCCGTCTCCTTGAAACCTTTTTCGGCTTTTGCAATTATTGGTTTGCCTCTGATATCCTCAGGGAGTCCGGCCAGGAGGCAAAGCCTGTCCCCGCTCCTCCTTTGTGCTGTCGTGATCCAATAAAGCCGCATAGCCGAGCAGACCCGAATGGATAGCGGCTATAGACCCCAGTTTTTCGCTAAGTTCTCCCAGGCTCTTTTCCAAGTTGTTTTGCCCTGTCTGGTGCAGAGCGAGGGCTTTTTGAAACGAGATGCGGATTCCCGCCAGTGTAAGATCTATCTTTTCATACAATGAGTTTTGAAAATCCTTCATTGTCTTCGTTATACGGTTGACCAGATCATAGCGCACTCTTCCACAGTGCCGGTCCAGGAGTTCTGCAACCGCCTCTTTCGTGCTCTTTAAAATCATTTTTCTGGCAATGAATGAAGGCAAAGTGGAGGTAGCGGCAAGCTGAATCAATTCGAGCCCCACCGGATCGTCCTTTAGCATGAAATAAAAATAGCTCTTCTTGCTCAGGCCCTCCACCGAAGTAAAAGGCTTCAATTTCAACTCGAAAATGTCACTGGTTAAAATCAAAATCCTCTCGACGATTTCGTTTATTTTGCGGGCAAATTCTCCGTGAGCTTCTTCAAGCCTGGCGGAAATCTTTTCCGCGAGTTGTTGTCGCCACGGATTGAACGTTGCTCGAATTCTATCGAAAACAAATTGTTCAAGCTTCTCCCTAAGACCTCCGCCTCCGCGATTCACCAGCCTCAGATATTCTTCTTCAAGCTCCCTTTGAAGCGCAGGCGATTTTTCCCTCTTAAATCCGAATATTTCCTCGTCTAATCCCGAAATGATCTTGCCCAAATGCCCTTTGAGCAGGAACTGAGTATTCTCTCGGTCCTTTGCGATCTCCTTCATCTCCTGTTCGAACCGCTCGATCTTAGTCTTAAGCTCCTGAAGCGGGAGCTTGATAGCTTCCTGTTCGAGTTGAAAGGAGATGGTCTCGTCGGATATCAATTTCAGCAGGTTATTGACAACCGATTGCAGAAAGACCCTGCCTTTTTCACGGGCCAGAAAGTCCAGAAGTTGTCTTTCAAATTCAGGAAGAAGGCTGCGCTCCAGCAGAAGAGCGTCCCCGGCCTTTTTCCCTTCAATTGCCCAGCGGGCCGACAGCGGATAGATCCTGACTTTCCCCTGTCCGACTTCTTCTTCGATGACACGGACCGTAAATTCCAGGGATTCTTTTTGGTCGCTGTCGCTCACCTGATCGACTTTGTTGAGAACGAAGAAAACCTTATCCACAAACTCTCGAACGTCCTTTAAAAACTGGTGCTCGCTTTTGGAAAGCGGCGGGTCAACGGAGACGACAAAGATTCCCGCATCTACGTATGGAAGATAGGCGTAAGCCGCCTCGGTATTGTGACTGTAAACCGAGCCCGTACCGGGAGTGTCGATGATACGGACGCCGCCCTTCAGGTATTGCGAAGGATAAAAGACGGTGACCTCTTTAACCGCCTTTTTGTTTTGAGGGTTTTCCCGCTCGGTAATAAAGGCCGGAAGACTGGCGAGATCGATTCCTTCCAGGCGGCCGTTCAGATATTCTACCTCTACCTTGAGCTTCGGGCCGTATCGAAGGATTGTGACAACCGAAGTAAGTGGTATGATGGCTGTCGGTAAAATGCTCTCTCCCAAAAGAGCGTTGATGAAAGTCGATTTACCCCTTTTGAACTGCCCTAGAACCACCAGGTTGAAGGCTTCCTCTTCCAGTTTAATCCTGGTTTCACCCAGGGATTTCGAGGTGACATCGCGCACGGTCCCCTCAAGTTGTGCGAGAATACCAAACAGACCGTCTCTGAGTTGCGCATAATCGAACATGGAACAACCTCCCAAAAGAACGAGATCACTTTGTCATAAGCCATTGTTACTTGCAGCGGCATCCGTTCGACCCATCTCAAAAAAAAACTTCTGTCTCCCCAAATAAGAAAACAGAAGTCATTATCCCCCGAAAGGGCAGTTAAGGCGAACTTCATCACCTTTTTTATTATATAAACGTCATCATCGCCTATAAAACGAGGGATGAGATGCACATGCTGGAAGTCTAACTATTGTCCTGCCATAATCTCCCAGTTTGATTCAAAGGTGTTGTCAAAGGCAGTATACAAGTAACCGAGCATCTTACCCACTCCAGGGGAACGTCCTTCCACAATTTTCCAGAAGCCGATATAAATGGCCGGGACCAGGCGAGGACTGCCGGTCTGTGGGTCATCCCCAATTGGCGCCCACCTCTCACTCTTCGTCATAACGCGCCAGAGAGTTCCATATTTTTTGCTGCGAACAGTATCCCCTACTCGCGGCAAGCGCTTCCTAAGTTCAATCTCTTCATGCGTAAGCATCTTTATTGCCTCCTTTTGCAATGCGGTTTTCAGGGACTTCAATTACGCCTACGTGCCGTTTGGAGATGATCGAACCATGAGCTGAGGGAGGAGCACAAACTCAAAGAACCAGCAAAGAAGATTCCAACTGCATTTTACAGTAGAAAGACTATAGAAATAAAAAACTTCTACCCGATACCGCAGTAGAAGTTATCATCCCTTGACAGGGCGGTTAGGGGCGAACTTCATCACCCTACATATTGTTACTATGGCTACCACGGAGTGAGCCTCAATGTCAAGAGATATCACCAACACGGGTCAGGATTTGGGGTGGTGGTGGCAAAGCGTGGCAAAATGAAGTTTGGCAGACAATTTATTGAATAAAATCAAGAGGAATGCCGAAGGCCGGACTCGAACCGGCACGGGTCTCCCCACCACCCCCTCAAGATGGCGTGTCTACCAAGTTCCACCACTTCGGCAGTACCGGCTATTATAGGGAAGCGTCACGGCTTTGGCAACCTCCTTGTTGAGGTATGCGGATTTTTGGCCGCGCAAACTGAGTGGCGCGAGCAGCGAGAGGCCGGGTAGTGCACATTACCGTCAATATCGAATCCCCCCAGCCCCTAACGTTTTGAACGAATATCGGCCCCATCCTGCGGGCCGTTTATGTTTAGTTGCTATTATCGCGCTTTGGCCCTATATTTTGCTAATATTTTGTTGATATAATAAGTGAAAGGAGAAAGATAGATAGCTGGATGTCGAATTTCGATTACTATGAAGCACTGAGCGTCTCACCGGATGCCTCGGCTGAAGAGATTAAGAAGGCATATCGCAAACTGGCCTTGGCGACTCACCCGGATAGAAATCCCGGTGATGTAGGGGCAGAGGAGCGCTTCAAGAAAATCAATGAAGCATACGGCGTGCTTTCCGATCCGGGCAAGCGAACTCAGTATGACCAGTACCGCCGCCTGGGGTATCCGCCTGGAAGGACCCGGGGAAGCGGGTTCGGTTATTCTCAGGATGAAATATTCAGGGATTTTTTCGCGAGCGGGCATGCTCAGGACATCTTTCAGGAAATGGAAAAAGAGTTTGCGCGCATGGGGATGAGGTTCGATCCTACGTTTATCAACAATCTATTTTTCGGTGGAAGAAACATTTTCTTTCAGGGCTTTGTTTTCGGTCCGGGCAGGGTTAGGGTGGTCCGCTACCGCAGACCGTACGAGCAGCCCCAGCGCCCCGTTCGTCAGGCGGCTGAGCCGGTCCTGGAGGCCTTAACACCCGGCAAGGTGCTTCAGTCGGGATTTTCTTTGCTTGGAAGAGCAGGGAAGAAGGCTGGAGAGTATCTGCTGAAGAAAGTTTTCGGCGCCCAGCCCGAACACGGGCAGGCAGAAAAAGCCTTTGAACACGACCTTGCATACAATCTTCTTATTACGCGAAAACAGGCGCAGCTTGGCGATATCGTGCAAATCAGCCTGCCTCATTATGGAAACGGGAGGTTGATTTCGGTGCGAATCCCGCCCGGGGTAAAAACGGGGACCCGGTTGCGACTGAGAGACATGGGGAATCTTCTTCCCGGCAATAACATCATCAGAGGTGATGTGTACATCATTTTGCAAGTCGCCTGATTCGTTGGGTCTCCCGGTCTTCTGCCGATTTTGTTGTTGCCCCGCTTAAGGCGGGGATTCTTTTATGGTCCCTGGGAGTAAATTATGAAAACTGTGCGAGTCAAAGGAATGTCGTGCCAGCATTGCGCGAAAACTGTAAAGAAGACCCTCGAGGAAATCGACGGAATCGCTAACGTCGCCGTGGACCTTGAAACCGGGGAAGTTACTTTCGATCAGATCCATCCGGTGGACGGCGAACTTATGAGGGAGAAGATTAAGAAAGCCGGTTATGAGCTTGGCTAAGCTGAGTGTCCGTGTCGATGGGATGAGTTGCGCGGCATGCGTGAGCAGAGTTGAAAAGGGGTTAAAATCCTTGAGGGGGGTTGCGAACGCCTCGGTCAATTTCGCAACCTCGAAGGCAACGGTTGAATATGATCCAGCGGTTTTGGACGAGGGATCGATCCGCAGCAGGATAGAACAACTCGGCTACGGCGCGCAACTGGAGGCGCGCCCGGAAAAAGGCCTCAGGAAGACCGCCGTTCTCGTGGGAGGCATGACCTGCGCAGCATGCGTCCGGCGCGTGGAAAACGCCCTCAAGCCGGTCCCTGGAGTTGAGAATGCGACGGTAAATCTTGCCACCTCAAGGGCGACTATAGTCTACTCCCCCCGGCTCGAGGACTGGTCGGCTATAAGGCGAGCAATCGAGCAGGCGGGATACGAATACCTCGGCGTCTATCAGGAGGAGGCCGGCGATCCGGCTGAGGCGGCACGGCTCGAAGAAATTGCCGGGCTGAAACGCAAAGTTGCGGCCGGCGCAGTGCTTAGCGTCTTGATAATGGCCGGAACGATGCAGCATTTTTTCCCGATTCTGCACGCCGTTTCTCGCCAGGTGATGCTCTATATTCTTCTGGTTCTTACCGCGCCGGCCGTTTTCTGGGTAGGGGACCGTTTTCTCAATGGAGCGCTCAAAGCTACCCGCCAGAAAACAGCGGATATGAATACCCTGGTCGCCATCGGCTCTCTTTCCGCGTACGTCTTTTCTGCTCTCGCGACCATTTTCCCGCATTTCTTTTCTGTTTCCGGCCTCGAGCCTCCAGTCTATTTTGATGGGGCGGCCATGATCGTAACGCTTGTGCTGCTGGGAAGGCTTCTCGAGCTAAAGGCGAGGGGAAGGACTTCCGAGGCGATAAAAAAGCTGATGAAGCTCACGCCGAAAACGGCTCGCGTAATACGGGAGGGCTCCGAGATGGATGTCCCCGTCGAGGAAGTGCTTCGTGGCGATCTTATTGTGGTTCGGCCCGGCGGTCGAATACCAACTGACGGGACAACAGTGTCCGGGGAGTCATCCGTTAATGAATCCATGCTCACTGGCGAGAGCATGCCGGTTTCCAAAAAGCCCGGCGACGAGGTGTTTGCCGGGACAATCAACCAGAGCGGGAGTTTCATTTTCAAAGCCACCCGGGTCGGGGCTGAAACCTCTCTTGCCCGGATAATCCGCCTCGTCGAGGAAGCTCAGGGGTCCAAAGCCCCAATACAGCATTATGCCGACAAAGTAGCTTCCATTTTTGTCCCGGTCGTTATCGCGATCTCTATAGTTACCTTCATCATCTGGTATTTCGCCGTGCCGGGGCACATCCTTAGCCGCGCCGTTTTGAATTTCGTTTCGGTGCTGATAATCTCATGCCCGTGCGCAATGGGGCTGGCCACGCCCACTGCCGTGATGGTCGGCACTGGTCTTGGGGCCGAAAACGGCATACTCATAAAGGGCGGCGAAAGTCTCGAGCGCGCACACCACCTTGACACGATAGTATTTGACAAGACCGGCACCATTACCAGTGGAGAACCTGAAGTAACCGATATCGCGTCCGCGCCCGGGTTTTCCGAGGCCGATCTTCTGGGCATGGCCGCCTCCGTCGAGAGCTTGTCCGAACATCCCCTGGCTAAGGCGATTACGAAGCGCGGGGGAAAAGCCGGCCGGGAGGCGAGCGCCGGTATTGCCCTGGATTTCGAATCCGTTTCAGGATTGGGCTCGCGCGCAAAGGTGGGCGAGAGCAAAATCATTATCGGTAGTCGAAAATTCCTTGAATCCGAAGGGATCGACACGGACACGATGGACCAAAGAGCTGCAATGCTTGAGAAATCCGGGAAAACATGTGTATTTGTGGCGAAAGATGGAAAGCCTGCCGGAGTCATCGCGCTTGCCGATACGATCAGGCCTTCAGCGCAGGAGGCCGTATCCCTTCTCAAGAAAATGGGCCTTGAGGTTGTGATGCTCACTGGCGACAGGCGGCAGACGGCAGAGGCAATCGCCGGCCAGGCCGGAATCGATCGGGTCATCTCCGAGGTCCAGCCGAGAGACAAGGCCGGCGAAATTCGGCGGCTCCAATCGGAGGGGCGGGTCGCGGCCATGGTGGGAGACGGCATAAATGATGCCCCCGCCCTTGTGGCGGCAGACGTTGGAATAGCAATCGGGGCTGGCACGGACATTGCCATCGAGGCAAGCGACATCACTCTCATCAGAGACGATCTCCGGCTGGTTCCTTCCGCTATTGAGCTTTCTTCGCAAACCATGCGGATAATCAAACAGAACCTGTTCTGGGCCTTCTTCTACAATGCCGTCGGCATTCCGGTCGCCGCCGGGGCGCTCTATCCCTTTTTCGGCATTCTGCTCAATCCGATGTTCGCTGCAGCGGCAATGGCCATGAGCTCCGTTTCGGTGGTGTCGAACGCTCTGCGTCTGAGGCGGGTCTGGAGGAAGCGCTCCCGGGGACAGGAGCCGGCTGTGCCCCCGATGAACTTTTCGAGATAGATGCGTTCGCCTCCGATTGCATTCTTTCAAATGACCTTTATATTATGCCCCGGCTTGTTCCGTTAATGACGATCCCCATACTTATAAGGAGGAGAAATGAATCGATACGTATGTACGGTGTGCGGCTACGTTTATGACCCTGCTGTCGGCGATCCGGACAATGGAATCGCTGCGGGGACCAAATTCGAAGACCTGCCCGATGATTGGGTTTGCCCTGTCTGCGGCGCGCCCAAGGAAGATTTCGAAATAGAGAAGTAATCCCTTTGTCCAAAAACATTTCCGCGTTATCAGTTTGTATCCATGGTCAAACGTGGTCAACCGTGGTCATCCGTGGTCAGCCATGAAGAGGTTCCATGCGCCTTAAACTTTTCGAACCATGGAAAGGGGGTTGCCAGATGGGTTACGGCTTCAATGCGGGAGAGGTTTTCAAAGTCGCTATCCAGATCGAGGAGAATGGCAGGAGGTTCTACGAAGAAAGCCAGAAAAACATAGAAAGCGCTGAAATCAGGGCGCTCTTTGTCGACCTCGCGCTGCAGGAGATCGGGCATAAAAGGAAGTTCGAAACCCTCCTGGCGCAGCTTCCCCCTGAAGCGACGGCCCCCACGGTTTGGGACCCTCAAAACGAAATAGATCAGTACGTCAAGATGATGGCTGACATTCATGTTTTCGTATCGAGCACCAGTGTCAAAGACCTGGTCGACGGAATCAAGGACGGCGCCGACGCCCTCAAGCTGGCGATAGAATTCGAAAAGGATTCCGTGCTTTTCTTTCTTAGCATCAGGGAAGCCGCGAGCGGCAAAAATGACCGGGAACTCATAAATAGTCTCGTAAAGGAGGAGCAGGAACACCTGAGACGGCTTACATTAGAATTGAGGAAATTATCTGACAGGTAATTTGTGTTAATAAGAATTCGATTCGCCGGTCTGAGGTGAGGTCTGATTGGAAGGCCGTCCATGATCGGTGGTGGAGTTGATGGTATGGCAGATAGAGTCAAGATCTATTCGACTCCTGGATGCGGTCAGTGCGACCAGGCAAAAAGATTCCTGTCCGGAAGGGGAGTCGATGTCGACCTGGTGGACGTTACAAGCGACAGCGAAGCGCTGAAGGAGATGAAAAAGCTCACGGGAGGCATCCGGACAGCTCCCGTAATCTCCGTTTGCGACAAAGTGCTTGTGGGGTTCAATAAGAAGGAACTGGAGGAGGCGACGAGCTGCCTCTAGGGGCGCTGGGACCGTCAGCCAGGCTCTCGACGCTATCCCTGAACTGTCGATGACCAGAGGCGGGTGGCAGAGGTAGTATCTCGACAGTCCACCCCACGTTTCGTTGTCAATATTACCAGATACCAACTGCGGAGAGCGCCCGGCTATTCAATAAACGCAAGGAACGCTTGTTGAATTACTGCGTCAAGTTTCCCGCGCCATCAAACCCCACGCTCCGCGAGGTCTCTTTCATCAATCCCCACGCCCGGCGAGGGCTTGCCTCGGCCGGCCCAGGACCTGATCCGGTGTGAGCGGCCTGAATAGATTTACGCTTCCATATACTTGCGAACTGAGAGTAAGTTTGCCATAATCACGATTTCCTGGCAAAGTTCGATTGTTGTCCTGGCAGTTTTTGCCTGCAAAAGGCTGGGTTGAAACGAGGCGTCAGTTCACCGCAGGCGCTGAAAGAAAAGGATTCACCACAGGGACGGGACATGGTCCGGACGAGCAGTGAACACAGAGAGAACCGGAATTCAACAAGATCAACAGGAACGTAGAAGTAGTTCACCTTATTCTCAGGACTCGGAAATAACCATTTTCGTTAATCCTGTTAGTCATGCTGATCCTGTAAATCCTGTCCAAGCTTTTCTCTCCGTGTCCTGTCGATGACCGGTCCCGGCTGTGGATAGCTTTTGGCGTCTGTGCGGTGAACGCTTGCAATCGAGACAGGGTATGTCCTCTAAGGAACGTGGGAGAAGAACTTATGTTGCCAAATAGCCAACGAAATGAACCCCTGGCCGGTGTCGTCGCGGTTTGCTTCCTTTGCCTGCTTGCCGGATTCTGTCTGGCGCTGTGCGGTTGCCAGCCATCGAAGCCCGAGGTCGTCAAAACCGTAAGCATTCCCGACGGTGAGATCGACCCCGAAGTTTGGGGCAAGGCCTACCCTGACGAATATAATCTGTGGAAGAAGACCGAGGAGCCCGAGCCTGCCGGCAAAAGCAAGTACAAGAGAGGATTCGACGCCGACAGACCCACCTACGACAAGTTGTCGGAATATCCCTATATGGCTCTTCTGTTCAGCGGTTGGGGCTTCGGTGTGGAATACAACGAACCCCGGGGACATGCCAACATGATTCGCGACCAGCTCGAGGTCGATGCCACGCGCCTCAAAGCAGGCGGAGTCTGCCTTTCGTGCAAGACGCCCTATGCGCCGGAACTTCAAAAACAGATGGGGGCTGATTACTACAAGCTGCCTTATAAGGAGGTGCTCCTTAAGATCCCCGAAAAAAACAGGTCATTGGGCGTGGCCTGCATAGATTGTCATAACAACCGGGACATGTCTCTCAGGCTTTCCCGGGGTTTTACCCTCGTGGAGGCTCTCAATGCGATCGGGGTCGATCCGGACAAGCTCTCTCGCCAGGAAATGCGCACCGCAGTTTGCGCCCAGTGCCATGTCACCTACAGTATTCCCAAAGACGAAGAGATGCACTCCGTGGGCCTTTTCTTTCCCTGGCAGAAAAGCAAGTTTGGCAATATCACCATTGAAGACATCATCAAGGTGCTCCGCAGCGACGATTCCAACAAAGAGTGGAAACAGACGGTTACCGGTTTCAAGCTGGCCTTCATCCGGCATCCGGAATTCGAGCTTTTCTCTAACCACAGCGTGCATTGGAAAGCAGGGGCTGCGTGTGCCGACTGTCATATGCCTTACACCAGGGTAGGAGTGCACAAAGTCTCCGACCACCGCGTCATGAGCCCTCTCAAAAATGATTTGCGCGCTTGCGGGCAATGTCATCCCGAAGGTCCTGACTGGCTCAAAGAGCGGGTGATCGAGATTCAGGACCGCACCGTTTCGCTGATGCTCCGGGCCGGTTATGCCACGGCGACCACGGCCAAACTTTTCGAAGCTGTCCACAGGGCAAGGGATGAAGGCAAACCTATCGACGAGGAACTCTATAACAAAGCCAAGGATTTCTACGAAGAAGCCTTCTATCGCTGCGTGTTCATAGGAGCTGAGAATTCGGTCGGGTTCCACAACCCCCCCGAGGCCATGCGCGTGCTTGCCGACTCCATCGCTTTTGCCGTCAAGTCCGAAGCTTTTCTTAGACAGATACTGGCCACGGCGGGCGCCGAGACGCCGATGAAAGTGGAACTGGATATGGCCAAATATTTGGATGACCGGGGCGGAAAAAAGCTCAAAGGCGAGCCTGCCATAGAAATCAAAGACCCCATGAACCTGCAGGATATGTTTTAGTGAAGCCGGAGAACTAAAAGTTACCTGTGCCACGCCTGATTGTGCAGGCATTTGTTCCGAAAATTGGACAATTTGTTGTCAATATCCTTAAATTATGCAACCGTAGCAGGTGTTAATTTCTTCCAAAACGCGTTCGAGAACCTTAGTCTCCAACATAATAGCACGCGATAAGTAGACAGGTGAAATATACAAATCTATTTTAATATGCAAATCTATTTTAGCCTGCTCTCGAGTCTTATCTTGGGGACAATTTCATGGTTGTTGGCCTTTAAGGTTCAACAATTAATGGAAAAGCTCCTTGGAAGTAATTTCCCCTCAAAAATCCTTAAAGTGTGTCATTTCATATTATTTCCGCAAAAAGTGAAATTTTCACTCTTCACCCGCTCTTCATTCATCATCCGTCCTCCGTATTTGCGATTGACCCAGTATCAGTTGTGTGCTAAATTCGCCTCTGCCTTAGCAATCCGGTACCCCTTTCGAATCGAACATTCGAGCTGAGGAGGCGAGTCAATGCCAGGAGTAAGCGAGTTTTTATGTGAAGGCCTTAAACGTAGTTTGAGCAGCATGCTGCCATGGGATATACCTTGGTACGATCCGAGTCACGCCATATTTTTTGCCGCCCTTTACGGTGCTCTGGCCGTAATCGGGATCGGCGTGATTTCGGCTATTATTCTAACCGTCAAGCGTCTCAAATCAGGTGAAGGCGGCTCGCATCATTGAGATGGCGCGGGTAAATCTCATCGCGGTTTCTACAAGCGAGGGTCTTTTCGGATGAGTTATCCGGACCTTCGCTTTTTATTTTCTCTCCCGAATTCGTCGCGGTTTTTCACTAAAACTCTTTCATCGAGTAAAAAATCATGCTTCCAAAGATCTTTAGAGAATACGACATACGCGGAATTACCGAGTCCGAAATTACAGATGAGGATGTTGCGACGCTTGGCAGGGCCTTCGGAACATACATGGCCCGGCAGGGTAAAAGGCGGGTCGTGGTGGGAAGAGACTGCCGTCTGACTTCGGACCGGTATCGCGATCTGCTCGTGGGAGGGATGCTCCAATCCGGTATGGATGTAGTCGATATCGGGGTCTGCCCGACGCCGGTCTTCTACTTCGCTATAAGGCATCTCGACCGTGAGGGCGGAATGATGATTACCGCCAGCCATAATCCTCCCGAGTATAACGGTTTCAAAGTGTGCAACGGATTCGACACCATCGCGGGCGCGGAGATTCAGAAGTTCGCTCATATCGCTCGATCAGGGGACTTTAGCTCAGCGGAAGGAAGCCTCGATCACTGTGATATCATCTCTACATACGTTGATTTCGTTACTGGAAATATCCGGCTCAAAGGCAGGCTCAGAGTTGGGATAGACGGTGGCAATGCGACAGGCGGTCCGGTTGCCACGGCCATCTTAAAAAGACTGGGATGCGAAATCTACCCGATCTACTGCGATATGGACGGTACTTTTCCGAATCATGAGCCTGACCCTACGGTCATGGAAAACCTGGCGGACCTGCGCGACCTGGTCCTTCGGGAGCTGCTCGACGTCGGTGTCGCATACGACGGTGACAGCGACAGGCTGGGGGTGATCGATCACCGGGGCGAGGTCGTCTTCGGCGACAAACTCATGATCATTTTCGCCAGGGAGATTTTATCCAGGCGGCCAGGGTCGGTTTTCATCTCCGAGGTCAAGTGCTCCAAGACACTTTATGACGACATAGAGCGGCAGGGGGGCGTGGCCATCATGTGGAAAACCGGCCATTCACTCATAAAGGCAAAAATGAAAGAAGTGGACGCACAACTCGCAGGTGAGATGAGCGGCCATATTTTCTTCAAGGACCGGTATTTCGGATTTGACGATGGGATATACGCGTCGTGCAGACTGCTCGAAATACTGTCCAGAACGGGGAAAAGGATACCCGAACTTCTCGAGGGGGTGTCCGCCACGCATACGACACCTGAGATTCGGGTCGAGTGTCCGGACGAGATTAAGTTCGAAGTCGTCGACAGAGCCAAGCGGGAGTTTAAAGAGAAAAACCTGAACGTAATCGATACTGACGGCGCCCGTATCACTTTTCCTGACGGCTGGGGTCTCGTGCGAGCATCCAATACGCAGCCCGTTCTCGTCTTGCGCTTTGAAGCCGAAACAGTGGATCGGCTGGGTGAGATCCGCGACCTGATCGAGTCAACGATTGCACGGATTAAAAAAGATTTTTAACGTCAAACCACTGGTGATTTAACTTTTGGATGTTTTTTTCCGATTGAATACCATGTGGTGTAAGGTGCCGTGTTCATGCCCTATGCTCGTTTGAAGGGGAGCGGCAAAATGGCGTTGGATATCCACTCCGGACGGAACGATATGAAGGACGAGGATAGAAAAAAGTTTGAGGATGAACTGCTCAACGCCAGGAAGCTTGAGGCGATAGGTGTTCTGGCGGGCGGGATCGCTCATGATTTCAACAACATGCTATTTGTCATAATGGGCAATATCAACTTGGCGCAATTGAAGATTGATGAGGACCATCCGGCACAGAGGCATCTTATTGAGGCCGAAAAGGCCTGTCTGCGCGCCAAAGACCTCACCCAGAAGTTCATAACGTTTTCTTCGGGCGGCGGTCCGGTCAAACGCCATGTTTCGATGCGGGAACTGGTGTCCAGTGTTGCCGGCCTGGTGTTGAGGGGCTCGATCACAAGCTGCGAGATCAAAGCGCCCAAGGACCTGTGGGAAGTGGAAGTAGATGAGAACCAGATGCGCCAGGTCTTCACCAGCCTGCTGGAAAACGCCAGTGAAGCTATGTCCAGGGGCGGCGTAATCTCGATCAGCGTCGAAAATGTCGAAATCAACGAAATGGGCGTCGAAGGGATAGATCCGAATTTAGGGCGTTACGTAAAGGTGCTCATCTCGGACGAAGGGATCGGGATTCCGGAAGAAAACATGTCGAACATATTCGATCCATATTTTTCCACTAAATATCGCGGCAGCCGGAAAGGAATGGGGTTCGGACTGACAATCGCCCATTCAGTCATAAAGAAGCACAACGGCTACATCAGAGTAGAGTCGACTCCCGGCAACGGGACCACCGTTTCCATGCTCATTCCCGCATCGGTGCAAGAGGGCGGCGCGATTGCGGCTAGCCGGCCGCATGTTCCTATTCCCAGGAAACGGATATTGGTGATGGAGGACGAAGAGATGCTGCGGGACCTGATTCAAACGATGCTCGAGCACCTGGGCTACGAGGTGGATACTGCTCTGGATGGTGAAGGCGCCGTCGAACTCTACTCCGAGGCGCTCGATGCAGGCCGGGATTATGATGCGGTTATTCTCGACCTGACTGTAAAGGTCGGAATGGACGGAAGAGAGGCAATCCACAAGCTCCTCTACCTCAATCCTGAAATCAGGGCAATCGTATCGAGCGGGAACGCCAGCGATCCGATAATACACGATTACACCAGTTACGGTTTTCGCGATGTTTTGAAAAAACCATATGATCTTGAAGATCTGCGGGAGGCACTGGGCAGGGTTTTTGGTCGATAATTGGCTGGGACAAAAAGGGGGAGTTGCGAGGATGAGACGTAGACGCAAAACCCTCTCCGCGTTACACCATCCCCCTCTCTGCGTAAGTCTCTTAAATCAGGCTGTTTTTGCTCAGGCCGGCCAGTCTTTCCGTCAGTTTCTTTTCGACGTTATAAGGGACCAGGCCTGACACATCTCCGCCTGACCGTACCACTTCTTTGATGATCCTTGAGCTAATGTAAATCCAGCGCATTCCCGTCATTATGAAGGCCGTTTCGATATTGGTGCTCAGTTTGCGGTTCATAAGCGCCATCTGAAATTCGTATTCGAAGTCGCTGATTGCCCGAAGGCCTCTTATAATGGCTGTGGCTGGAATCGATTGTACGTAGTCGACGAGCAGTCCTTTGAAAATGTCCACCTTCACCCGGTCTTTCAAGGGATGGTGCGCCAGAGAAACCTTTAGCATCTCGAGGCGCTCCTCCGTAGAGAACAGGGGGTCCTTCCCCGGGTTTACGGCAATAGCGACGATGACGTTGTCAAAGATTTTGAGGGCGCGCTCCAGCAGGTCGATGTGTCCGTTGGTAATGGGGTCAAAGGAGCCAGGGTATACCGCAATGTTGTGCATTTTTCCTCCTGTCGGGTTACTGATGGACTAAGATCTTGAGTAGACCGAAATCAAAGTGTCACCGTACCTTCGCTCGCGGTCTTTTTGCCACACTAAAACCGGAACCAGCGGTAGCTTATCTTTTATGTGATGCTCGGCAATGACCAGTGCGTCGTTGCGTGCAACTGCGCCAACAATTTCGAGTGTTTTCTCGATGTATCCTTTCCCGTATGGAGGATCCATAAAAATAAGGTCGAACAGCTCGTTTTCTGAGCCCAGGCGCCGGATTGCCGAGTCGACCGGTCCCTGAATTATGCGCGACCTGTCCTGCGCGCCGCACAATTGAACATTTTCACGTATGAGACGTACGGCTTCAGCGCCCTTGTCCATAAAAAAACAAAAATGCGCCCCCCGGCTCAGTGCTTCGAGGCCCATTGCCCCGGTTCCGGCAAACAGGTCGAGCACCCTCGCCCCGGGAACTTCCCCGGCAATCATGTTAAAGACCGCTTCCCGAACGCTGTCGATGGTCGGGCGAATCCTGTTGCTCTTTGGGGCACGCAGCCGCCTTCCCCGAAAAGCGCCCGCAATGATTCGCATGTTCAGCTACAGCCGGCCGCGGCTTAGAAGGATTTCCGCAATTTGAACAGCGTTGGTAGCAGCCCCTTTGCGGATATTATCTGCAACCACCCACATGGCCAGGCCGTTTTCAACCGATGGATCTCTGCGAATTCTGCCAACAAACGTATCGTCTGTGCCCGTAGCGCACACAGGTACCGGATAGCCTGCGTTGGGAGGGTCGTCTATCACTCTGACCCCCGGAGCGGCCTCTAGCAGCCTGCGCGCTTCTTCTGGAGAAATAGGCCTTTCGGTTTCTATGTTTATCGATTCGGAATGGCCATAGATAACCGGAATCCGAACGGTGGTCGCACAAATCCTGATTTTGGCATCCTCGAACATTTTCCGGGTCTCGTTCACCATCTTCATCTCTTCTTCGCTGAAGCCGTTTTCCAGAAAAGGGCCGATATGCGGAAAGCAGTTGAAGGCGATCTGATGCGGGTATATCTGCCGAACCGCCTCACGCCCGTGCATGATATCCGAAACCTGAGAGCGCAGTTCCTCAATCGCCCTTTTCCCCGTACCGGAAACCGCCTGAAAAGTGGTGACCACGATTCGCCTGATCCCCACCGCGTCGTATATGGGCTTCAGCGCTACAACCATCTGGATCGTTGAACAGTTCGGGTTGGCAATGATGCCCGAATGCGATAACGCGGCCTCGGGGTTCACTTCAGGCACCACCAGCGGGACATTGGGGTCCATTCGCCAGGCGTTCGAGTTGTCAATGACGACTGCGCCGGCCCGGGCCGCTATCGGCGCAAATTTCTTGCTGATGCTGCCTCCAGCGGAAAAGAGCGCCAACTGAATGCCCTCAAATGAATCTTCCACAAGCTCTTCCACCGCGATTTCACTGCCGCGAAAGCCGAGCGTTTTTCCGATGGAACGCGCCGATGCCAGAAGTCTGAGCCTGCTCACAGGGAAAGCCCTTTCCTCCAGGATCTTGACCATCAAGTTGCCAACTGCTCCGGTCGCCCCAACGACAGCCACTTTGAATCCATTTTGTTCCATTACGCCCTGTACCTCGTTTATCAGCAATATGTAAATAGAGCGCAAATGCTCAAGTCTGTTTATATCACACGATAATGAATGCCCGAAACCCATCTTACGGGTATGAGCTAAATGTTTTCCGGGCTTATCCTGTTTAATCCTGTAAACCTTGACCGAAAATTGTCTGCGTCCGGTCTTACCGAGTTATATACTTGACTACCAGGTCGCCCACCTCAGATGTCGAATAGCCCATGCAGCCCGCTGAAAGGCTTTTGAGATCACTTGACACCACCCTTTTTATGGCGTTCTCGATAAGACCGGCAGCGGCGGTCTCGCCCAGGTGTTCCAACATCATCTGAGCCGCCGCGATCGCAGCAACAGGATTTATGATATTGAGGCCGGTGTATTTCGGGGCGGATCCACCTATCGGCTCGAACATGGAAACCCCGGTCGGGTTTATGTTGCCTCCTGCAGCGACTCCCATTCCGCCCTGAATCATCGCCCCGAGATCGGTTATGATATCCCCGAACATATTGTCTGTTACGATGACGTCGAACCATTCGGGGTTTTTGATCATCCACATGCAGATGGCGTCAACATGGGCGTAGTCGGTCTGCACGTCCGG
>JBEKPW010000079.1:0-28479 GCA_049520315.1 Syntrophobacteraceae bacterium | reverse complement strand
AGCCGCCTCCGACGGGTCACGGTTGGACCCATTCTCGGCGGCTCTCCGGAGCCTGGAAAACTGAAACATGAGGGGCAGAAAAAACAAAAAATGCTTGCACGTGTCACCCATATCAGCAGTGAATAGAAAAAGCTTTCAAACGAAAAACCCCCTTTAGAAAAGGTTCATCCGGAAAACGAGTACCTTCAGCAAGGGAAACGACGGTGTCTGTCTTGGGATTAGCTGAACAGTCGTGGCTATGGCAGAGTTTTATGTAACCCCTGCAGGGTAAAGAAGTTGGTTTTTGTTGGCATCGCAATCCCAGGGTGGCATCCCACGTGGCGCGGGACTGACCCTGGGCTGACTTATTGAGCCCCTTTGGGGCGAAACTCCAAACCACAGGTATTCGTTTGCCGGATGAACCTTAGAAAAGGGGTTATTGGCGCTCCTTTTCATGGTTTCAAGGGCGTCCCGAGAGGGAAGGGCTGTTCAGAGTTACTCTAACATCCGTTCACAATCCGTACAGCCCGCCATACTTTTGTTTCAGATAACCGATCAGGTAATCCGGATTCAGGTCTTCTCCCGTAGCGGCCTTAACCAGATTGCGCGGAAGGTGCCGGCTGCCCTGCGAATGAACGTTTTGCCTGAACCATTGGAGAAAAGGACCGAACTCGCCCGCCTCGAACATTTCCTGCAAATTGCCCAGCTTCTCTTCCGCTTTCGCGTAAAACTGCGCTGCAACCATGTTTCCGAGGGCATAGCTTGGAAAATAGCCGATTGCCCCTGACGGCCAATGTACGTCCTGCATTACTCCGTTCGAATAGTCGGGCGGGAGCAACCGGAAATATCGCTCCATCCCGGTGTTCCAGGCCTCGGGAAGGTCCTCGGGCTCCAGATCGCCGCCGATCAGCATCCTCTCCAGTTTAAATCGCATGATGATGTGCAGGTTGTAGGTAACCTCATCTGCTTCCGTGCGGATCAGGCTTGGACGAACCTGGTTCAGGGCAAAGAGGAATTTGTCGATATCGATTTTATTCAGCCACGGGAAGTGCTTGCGCGCTAAAGGAAAAAAATGCTTCCAGAACCCGGGGGACTTTGCCACCATATTTTCCCACATGCGTGACTGAGATTCGTGGATCGCCATTGATATCGACCTGCCGCGCGGCGTTCCCCAGTGTTCGACCGGAAGCCCCTGCTCGTACAGGGCGTGTCCTGTCTCGTGAATCGAGCTGAAAAGGGCCATGACAAACGAGTTCGGATCGAACCTGGTAGTGACGCGAACGTCTCCCGGTCCGATTTTCGAGGTAAAAGGATGGGCGGACCGGTCCAGCCTGCCTGCGCCAAGGTCGTAGCCCAGGTGAGAGATTATTTCCATGATGAAGATCTTCTGCACGGACGCAGGCGAATCGCCCTGTAAAGCGGTGGTGTCCGGTTTTCGGGGGCAGGCTTCGATTTTTTCGAGCAATTCGAAAGTAGCGTGCGCCAGCTTGTCGAAGAGCACCTCGATACTTCCGGCGTTTTCCCCCGGTTCGAAATCTTCGATCAGTGCATTGTAAATCTCTTCCCCGCCGTTGGAGAGCGCTGAAGCCTCCTGCCGCTTGAGGGTTATGATTTGCTTGAGGTAAGGAAGAAAACCTTTCCAGTCATTTTCGCTCCTCAAGCTTTGCCATGCAAGCTCTGCCCGGGAGGCCGCCTTTGCCAGTTCGACTGCGAGCGCCCCCGTTATCCTGGTTGCTCGGTCGTAGTTTCTTCTCCATTCACGCAGGTTCACGGTTTCATCGGACAGCGGTTGACCGGGGATTTCCGAGGCTTCGACCTTGGCCAGCATTTCTGCGAATTCGGGATCAGTTGCGCGCCTGTAAAGAAGGGCTGTAATTGTTGCAATTTGTTGCGCCCTGTGTGAACTGCCTCCCTTGGGCAGGTATGTGCGCTGGTCCCAGTTGAGCAGCCTTTTCATGGATTCATACAGAGCGGTGGTTGTGGAGTAGTCCAGCAGCCACCGGTAGGCTTCTGCGGGTTTCATGAGTTCTCCTTTCAGAAGTGAACAGTGAATGGTGAACAGAAGACGCGGTTTTGTCTCTTAGCTCTCCTTCTATTCACTATTCACTGATCCCTGATCACTGATTGACTTTTGCCGCCACAGACTTAGTTTTCAGTTGACCTAAAATAAGGCAAACTTATGTAATATGAAAGCATTTCAATAAATTACATTTTTATTTCATCATTTGCCCACCTCGTTCAATTAAGTCCGGTGCGATGGCTGCCTGAATTTCGGACTTTGAAACCGCAAAGGATTGGAAACTGGAATATGCTTCCGGATGAATTGAAACTCAAGCTCCAGAAAATGATTACCGAGGCGGAATCGCCCCGCGAGAAAGCCATAGATGTAATGTTTGAAATACAGGAACTCCAGGGCTGGATGAGCGATGAAGCCATGGTCGAAGCGGCAGTGCTGCTTGGCATGACGCCATTGGAGCTGGAGGAGCTTGCCACCTTTTATGACTATATATATCGGAGCCCCGTCGGCAAATACGTGATCAAGGTCTGTGACAGCACGGTGTGCTGGCTGGAGGGCCACCAGCGTGTAATCGACTACATAAGCGCACGCGCAGGCGTTCCCATGGGGGGGACGAGTCCGGACGGGCTCTTCACGCTTCTGCCGGTCTGTTGTATCGGCTATTGCGACCGTGCTCCCGCAATGGTGATAAACAAGCGGGTATACGGAAAACTGACCTTGGAAAAGATCAACAGAATTCTCGATAAACTGGCTCACGAAGCCGCATTTGAGGAATCGGAATAGCTCATGCCCCAATATCCCCTGGTACTGTTCAAAAATAGGAAACCAAACCGGGTGGCGACCCTGGACGAATACCGAGAAAGCGGTGGGTATCAGGCGCTCGAAAAGTTCATCGGCAGCGGGATTTCTCCCGGGGAGATCATAAGGCTGGTGAGTGAAGCTGGCCTGCTGGGCCGAGGCGGCGCCGGTTTTCCGGCCGGGAAGAAATGGGCTGCGGTGCCGGACTCGGGCGCTTTTCCCCGCTACCTTGTTGCAAACGGCGACGAGATGGAGCCCGGAACGTTCAAGGACCGCATATTGCTCCATGTCGACCCGCACTGCATAATCGAGGGGATGATCCTTGCGGGGTATTCTTTTTCGGCTTCCAAGGCTTTCTTTTTCGTGCGGCCCTCCTACGAAAGCAGCGCCGCCATATTTGAGCGGGAGTTGGAATACGCGCGGCGGGCGGGTTTTCTGGGCAATAACATTCTGGGTACGGACTTTTCTTTTGACATAGTCGTTCACCGAAGCGGAGGAAGATACATCTGCGGGGAGGCGTCCGCGTTGCTCAACGCCATAATGGGGAAAAGAGCAAACCCGATAAAGCCGCCTCCGTATCCGACCGAGAAGGGCCTCTGGGACAAGCCGACGGTTGTGAATAATGTGGAAACCCTGGCCAATGTCCCTCATATTCTGCGCAACGGTCCCGAGTGGTTCAAAGGGCTGAGCGCGACCCCTGACGGGGCCGGCACGAAAATATACTGCATAAGTGGTAGAGTGAATGTTCCAGGCGCAGTCGAGCTGCCGATGGGAACCCGGCTGAGCGAAATAATCGATGAACACTGCGGAGGAATGACTCCGGGTTCTGAATTCAAGGCATGCCTTCCGGGAGGCGCTTCGACCCGGTTCATGACCAGGGAGCACTACGATATCCGGATGGATTTTGAGGATCTCAAGAGCATTGGAAACCGTCTCGGTACAGCCGCCATTATGGTTTTCGATCAAAAAACCTGCCTTGTGGGCGCCACTCTGAACCTCATGGAATTCTTCGCTCGAGAGTCCTGCGGGTGGTGTACGCCCTGCCGGGAAGGGTTGCCCTACATGCGCGACCTGCTGTGGAGAATCGAAAATGGAGAAGGGGAAGAAGAATTCATCCCCAATTTGAGGGCACTGTGCAAAGAGGTTTGGAACTCCTATTGCGCTCTTGCTCCCGGGGCAGCCGAGCCGGTAATCAGTCTTCTGGATTTTTTCGAAGACGAAGTCCGCCAACACATTAGCCAAAAAGGATGTCCTTTCCATGCCGAGGCTGGTCATTGACGATCTTGAAGTAGAGGTCCCGGAGGGCAGCAAAGTCATCGACGCCGCTGAACGGTTGGGCATTGTAATTCCGCGCTTCTGCTATCATGAGGCATTGGGATCGGTTGGAGCATGCCGGATGTGTGCGGTCAAGTTTGTCCAGGGTCCCTTCAAGGGCGTGCAGATGAGCTGTATGGTCGATGCCCGGGATGGGATGGTCGTTTCGACAACCGACGAAGAGGCGGTTCAATTTCGTAAAAGAGTAATCGAACTGTTGATGATGAACCATCCCCTGGATTGTCCGGTATGCGACGAGGGGGGACAATGTCTGCTGCAGGATGAAACAGTGTCCGGCGGGCACGGCATTCGCAGGTATCGGGGCACGAAGCGAACGTATCGGGACCAATACCTGGGACCTTACATTCAGCATGAGATGAACCGCTGTATCCATTGCTACCGCTGTTCCAGGTTTTACCAGGAGTTTGCCGGATACAGAGACCTTGGCCCCATGCAGATCGGGGACCGTCTCTACTTCGGCAGGTTTTCGGACGGTGAGCTCGAGAGCCCCTTTTCAGGAAACCTGGTGGATATCTGCCCTACAGGCGTCTACACCGACAAGACCTCCCGGTTCAAAGTGCGCAGATGGGACCTCGAGAGAGCGCCCTCCCTTTGCAACCACTGCTCGCTGGGGTGCAATACGGTCGGGAACGCCCATTACCGCGGGGTCATGCGCGTGGAGGCACGCTACAACCACGACGTGAACGGGTACTTTATATGCGACGCCGGAAGATTCGGATTTTCCTACTCGAATGGCGGCTCCGGCCACAAAAAGCGCCCCTGGGTAGCGCGAGTTGGAGAAAGCGCCGTTTCCGCGCAGACCGCATTTACAAGAGCGCGAGAGTCTCTGGGCAATATTGCTGAAAAATACGGTCCCAATGCCATTGCAGCGGTCGGCTCGACTCGAAACAGCCTCGAGTCACAGTGCATGCTCAACCAGATATGCAGAACACGAGACTGGCGGGGCCCCGTATTTTTTGCCGATCCCGCAAAGCTTCGGAAGACCCGTTCAGCCCTTGAAGGGCTTGATGGCGAAATCGCCGTATCGATGCGGGAAATCGAAAAAGCGGATTTTGTTATCATTGCAGGGGCCGATCTGCTCAACGAAGCAGGGATGGCCGCGCTTGCAGTCAGGCAGGCCTCCAGGAGGCAAGCTACCATTGTGACGATCGACCCACGCCCGGTCTTCCTGCCCTGCGATTTCGAACATATCCCGGCGGCGCCCGGCGAGATTGAGCTGTACTTGGGAATGCTCGCCGGTAAGGCGGTCGAAAAGGATTCGGCGGGGTTCGAAAAAGATGCGAAAGATTTTTATCGAGCGCTGATCGCAGAACATGGAGATTCCAAGCTTCAAACCAGGATTGCCCCACTTGCCGAACAACTCGCTTTGAGTAAAAGGCCGGTAATCATTTGCGGAACGGACGTGACCCGCGAAACTACTCCTGCGTTTGCCGCCGATTGCGTCCGGTTACTGCGCCTGGCTGGAAGACAGGCAGGCCTTTTTTATCTGCTGCCGGGGGCGGGCGCCTTCAGCTCGGCCCTTCTTTCCGGAGCGGATGGGCAAGCGTTTGCGGACCTTGTCGGCGATATCGAAAATGGTCTTGTTCGAGCGCTGGTCGTTGTCGAGAGCGATCCTTTTCACTATTATCCGGACCGGTCGAGGCTCGATCTGGCCATGTCAAAACTCGAACTTCTTATAGCGTTAGATTACTTTCCGACGGAAACGGTCAATCGAGCTTCCATTTTTTATCCGGTTTCCACCATATTTGAGACCGGTTCTACATATATAAGCCAGGAAGGAAGGGCCCAGTTTGCGCAGCGGGTCCACTACGGAGGCCTGCCAATCTGGGGAGGAGAACATCCGCCGCGTCTTTACCGTGATTTTGTCCCCGGAGGGGACCACCTGCCGGCCTGGAAAGCGCTTTGGAAAATTGCGGGCGTTCCGATGCCGGATACCGGACCGGGCGATATATCCCCTGGAGAGTTTATTCCAACAGAGCACACGGCCTTTGAGGGGTTCAATGCGAACAATTATCCGGTTGATGGGATAAGGATACTTCAAGGCAAATCCGGTAACGGAAATCTAAATGCCCCTCGAGGCGCAGGGTCCCTGGAAAAACCAAAAAGCTCCGAAGGCCTTGAACTTTTGATGGTCGAATGGATGTTCGGCACAACGGAATTCTCGGCCTGGTCGGATTCGCTCGACGCAGGCGTCACTGGGCCATATATGTCGATGCACTCGAGAGATGCTGAGCGTGCGGGGCTTTCCGACGGTGACAGGGCATCTGTTGAACTCGACAATGGGACCCTGGAAATCATTGTTTCGGTTTCGGATCGCACGGCCGAAGGAGTATTGGTCATTCCTCGCCACCAGTCGCTGGATTGGCGCAAGATGAAAGGTTTCTCTGCACGCGTTTTGCCGGAAAAAATCCGGAAAGCTTGATTCAGAGAGCCCCCACTAACAGGATTACACGGGTGTTACACCTGGTCCGAGGCGCTTATGGGTATCAAGAAATGTGCTGTAGGTATCGATCTGGGGGGCACCAAGATAGCTCTGGGCACAGTCGATGACCAGGGACGGTTGCTGGAGTTGCTTCGCTTTGACACTGAAACGCGGGGCGGCTACAGTGCGGTGTTAAATCAGGTTGTCACAGGAGTTGAGCACCTCAAGGGCGCGTCCGGGATTTCAATGTCGGGGATCGGTATCGGCGTCGCCGGACAGGTGGACCCGGGGACCGGGGCCGTCGTTTTCGCGCCCAACCTGGACTGGCATAACGTGCCGCTTCAGGCTGAATTGCAAAAGGCATGCGCAATTCCGGTAGTAGTAACCAACGACGTTCGCGCCGCACTGTGGGGCGAATGGCTTTTCGGGGCTGGTCAGGGCGCAGGCGATCTGTTGTGTATCTTTATCGGGACGGGGATCGGCGGGGGGATCGTCTGCGGAGGCAGGGTGCTTGAAGGGTGCAGCAACACAGCGGGGGAGATCGGGCATATAACGGTGGACCTTCGCGGTCCGCCTTGCAATTGCGGCAACAGGGGATGCATGGAAGCACTGGCCGGCGGATGGGCCATAGCTCGCAGAGCACATGAGGGTGTGAAGGCCGACCCGGTCTTTGGCAGCGCAATTTTGAAGATGGCGGGAGGCAAAGTCGAAGACATCACGGCAAGAACCGTGGTGCAGGCCTTTCACGCCGGAGACGCGCTGGCGTTGGAGATAATCGACGAGGTTACCGAAGCTCTGGCCGCGGGTGTCGCTGCCCTGGTAAACGCAATAAATCCCTGTCAGATAATATTGGGCGGAGGCATTATAGAAGGCATGCCCGAGATGGTCTTGCGAATAGACCAGGGGGTGCGCCGCCGCGCATTGAGTGCGGCAACCGGCCGCCTTGCCATCAGTGCTGCAAAACTGGGAAACGAAGCAGGAATCATCGGGGCTGCGGCGCTCGCAATGAATACCTTCTAAATAATTGCGCAAAATCTGCAGTGATTCAGGTAAAAGATGATAACAACAGGTGTACGGAAACAGGACGCTTTCCCTAAGCCTTTCAGGAGGTCTCTGTATGAAGCTGGCCGGTATCGATTTTGATCTGACCGGGTTCGAACCTGCAGTAATGGAAAGGCTGAAAGATCTTGAGGAAGCCGATTTCTGCGCCCGACTCTGGAAAAAGGACCCTACGCTCTGGAAAATGGATCCTGAGCCGCAGAAAATAATTGCAAACTCAATGGGATGGCTGGATTGTCCCGTGAAGATAAGGCAGGCTGTACCCGATCTTGCTGAATTTGCCGCCGAATTGAAAAGAGCGGGCTTTCGCCACGTGCTCCTTATGGGCATGGGAGGAAGCAGCCTTGCGCCGCTGGTTTTTAGAGAAACTTTCGGCAGGCATGCTCCCGGCTTGCCGCTGACGGTGCTCGACACTACCGATCCGGCCACTGTCATTCGGCTCGAGCGAGGTCTTCCCCTCGCCAACACTTTTTTCATCGAGGCCAGCAAGTCCGGTACTACCGTCGAGAGCCGTTCTTTCGGCGAGTATTTTTTTGAAAGAGTCAAAAGCATAAAGGCAAACCTCGCAGGCGAAAACTTTGGGGTGATAACAGACCCTGGCTCCACGCTCGAAAGATTGGCCGCCGAGCGATCCTACCGCAAAGTTTTGCTCAACTATCCGGATATCGGCGGACGCTATTCGGCGCTTTCTTGTTTCGGGTTGGCGCCGGCCTCGCTGATGGGCATCGATTTAAACGAGTTGCTCCTCAGGGCTTCAAAGATGCAGGGAGAATGCCGGATTCAGAAGCCCCTTTCCCAAAATCCCGGAGTAGCGCTCGGGGTTGCTATCGGCGTCCTCGCGGCAGGGGGCCGGGACAAGCTGACCTTTCTTCTCCCCGGGTCGATTTCCTCGTTTGCAATGTGGTTGGAACAGCTTATCGCCGAAAGCACGGGAAAAGATGGGACAGGAGTGATACCGGTATCGGGCGATCCGGTTGAAAACCGGCAAAACTACGGAGAAGACCGGCAGTTTGTTGAATTCAGAATAAAAGACGAACCGGACGAGGCCCTCGAGGCCAAAGCCAATTCTTTGCGAAAAGCCGGCCATCCGGTCATCACTGTTTATATGCGAGACCGGCTCGATCTCGGAGAGCAGTTCTTCCTCTGGGAGATTGCCACCGCAACCGCTGGGGCTTTGCTCCGCATAAGTCCGTTCGATCAACCGAACGTTGAGGAAACCAAGGAGTTTACAGCTAAAATTCTCGATGAGGTCAGGCAGGAGGGCAGGGTGCCCGAGGCCAGGATGCAAATGGTGCATGGTCCGCTGCAGCTTTACCTTGCCGGTGGAGCTTCCAGCGTCCCCCAGGCGTTGGCCTTGTTTTTCGATGGCGCTGCCCGGGAGGATTATCTGGGCATTCTCGCCTACCTGAGCGAAAATGAAACGAACGAGAGGGGACTGCGGCGGATTCGTATACTTGTGAGGGACAGGATGCGAATCGCCACGACGGCAGGCTACGGTCCGCGTTACCTGCACTCGACCGGTCAGCTTCACAAAGGGGGAACGAACAAGGGATTTTTTCTTCTGCTTACTTCGGACATTGCTGAGGATATAGGGATTCCCGGTCAGCCGTATACCTTCGGTATGTTGATGCGCGCCCAGGCCCTGGGTGATTTCGAAGCATTGCGCAAACACCGGCGCAGAGTCTTGAGGGTCCATTTGAGAGGTGAGGCTTCGATAGGGCTTGCCGCCCTGGAGGAGGTCCTCAGAGCTGTGATTTCGTCTGCTTGAAATCTGCAGCATTGGTTAATTCGAATCAGAACTGAAGGGAAACAATGAAAAAACTGCTCTCCGCATCCATTCTGTCTGCCAACTTCGGCAGGCTTGCAGAAGAGGTCAAAGCTGTCGAAGCAGCAGGGGCCGACTGGATACATGTCGATGTCATGGACGGTCATTTCGTGCCCAACATAACCATGGGGCCAAATGTGGTGAAAGCGCTGAGCGAGGTGACGCGCCTCCCTCTGGACGTTCACCTGATGATAGAAAAACCTGGCCGCTATCTGGAAGATTTCGTCCAAGCGGGGGCCAAGTGGCTGGGAGTCCATGCCGAGGCCTGTGTTCATCTTCACAGGGTGATCCAGAGAATAAAAGAGCTTGGGGTCATGGCTGTCGTTGCGCTCAATCCGGCCACACCACTCTGCATGATCGATCTGGTGCTGCCGGATGTCGATATGGTTTTGCTTATGACTGTTAATCCCGGGTTCGGCGGCCAGGCGTTCATTCCGAACATGCTGCCCAAAATCCGACAATGCCGAAGGATGATAGATGATGGAGGGCTTTCGACACTGCTCCAGGTTGACGGAGGAGTAAACCCTGAAACTGCCGGGAAACTTGCGGAAGCAGGCGTTGATGTCTTCGTTGCCGGTTCGGCGGTTTTCAGGGGTGATTACTCGCAAAATATCAGAAATCTGAAAGGCCCGATGAATCAACAGTGAAAGCGCCCCGCTGACAGCCCCGCCTCTGGTCATTGACACATCATGGAGAGCGTGGAGAATGGCGGCGGGGTGCCTTCCGCGCTACGCGGGAACCATCGCTAAGGGGTGTGCAATAGAAATGATATTCTTCTGCTTAGTGTTGGATACAGTCTCTCATACGAGGCCTAAATCTTGATATTCAGCTCCTCCAGCATCCGCTCGGCATAGTCCATTATATAATCCCTCTGCTTCCTGTCGGCGTAGCTAATGCAAGCGCACCGCAGAATACTGCGGCTGCGGGTCAGCAGCTCAAAATCTACCTGGTTAAACGACAGGTTTACGGCGAAGCAGAAGGGATGGCATTGTTTATGTTCCCTTTGGATATCCGAGTAGAGTTCTACCGGCAGCATAACCCAGAATATGTCTCCGAATTCCGATGCTTCAGCATTCTTCTTCAGGAATTCAAGGATCTTCTCGTAGTCGGATTCCCTTAGCTGATCAATTACGTACTGCTTCATCTTTTTGTCCTGGTTTGAAGTTGTCCGCAGTTCAGCGCCGAGTTCCGCGTTGCTGCAGGTAACTTAGCGCAGTCATAATGAAAAAGGAGAGCAATAGGAGGATGATGCTCAGTGCGGCAGCCAGTTTGAATGTTCCCTTCGAGACTTCGAGCACGGTGGCCGTGGTAAGCACTCTGGTATACCCGCGAATATTGCCCCCCACCATCATCGATGCCCCCACCTCGCCCAGGTCGCGTCCAAATCCTGCAATGATTGCGGCCAGTATGCCGGGCCTGGACTCCCAGAGCAGCAGCAAAAGATACTGCAGGCGGGTCGTTCCAAGAGACAGTATCTGCAGGCGGAGCTTCGGATCTATGGACTGCACGGCCGCAAGGGTGAATCCGGTCACAATTGGAGACGCGATTACTGCCTGTGCGATTATCATGGCTGTCGGCGAGTAGAGAAGTCCCAACGCTCCCAAAGGGCCGTAGCGCAACAGAAGCAGCCAGGTAACGAATCCCACGACCACGGGCGGAAGTCCCATCCCGAAGTTTACGACGCTTACCAGGAGTCCCCGGCCGAAAAATCGGGTAAGCGCAAGCGCGGTGCCCAAGGGAAGGCCTATCAGAACGCTGATGAAAGTTGCTATCCCCGAAACCTGAAGTGTTCTGGACGAAATTTCCAGGACCTCGGGGTCAAGAGTCACCAGGAGTCGAAAGGCTTCAATAAAGCCGCTTGATATCGATTCCATGTCATTCGCTCCGCGCTGCAAACCATCAAGACTGCCGGTCCCTGATATGCTCCCGGTTAGTGATCTCCTGTCATGATTGCAAGTTCACATGATTATCTGACATTTGCGTGGAACTGGAAACCCAAAATAACCCCTTTCGATTGCTCCCTTTCAAAATTAAGGGCGCAATGTGAAAACAAAACAGGGTTTTCCTGAGAGAAACTGAAAGTAAGCATTTGACTTATTGTCTTCTAACTCCTATAGGTCCGGTTGCGGCTTGTTTGCAGTACCCGGTGGGAGGTTTGGATGACGCAGTATGTTATATTGAGGAAGTTCGGAACCGAAATGTATAATCCCTCTAAATCGGGGCTTTTTGTATTGACATAAGCCTCGATGATGTTGAGTTTAACCGAACCGGTGTTCGAATCCATGAAAGGTCACGAAATCAGCCCCGCAATGCGGGCGGTGCTCGGGCAGGTTTTTATTAACATGCCTTGGCGCTACCTGGGACGATATATTGACCTGGTTCTCGAAAACGGAATAAATATCGAGATCGGGTTTGGGGCCGGCGATCTGGAAAGCGCTTCGGCCGGCGCTGTCTGCTCCGTCATTGGGCGAATGCGTGAAAAAGGGGTCCGAATTACCTTTCATGGGCCTTTTTGGGACCTATGTTCCGGAAGCATTGATCCCGAGATAAGAAATGTTACCCTGTCGAGGCTGGGCAGCCTGTTCGACTTGGTGGAGAAAATCCAGCCGCAACAGGTCGTCTGCCATACCGGTTTTGATCCGCGGCATCATCAGGGGCATCGCAAGGCGTGGATTGAGAACAGCCTTGCTACATGGGCGCCTTTTGTCCGGCGAGCGGAAATCCTTGGGACGCCGCTGGTTCTGGAGAATGTCTGGGAGGAAGATCCGGAGCTGCACCTGGAGTTATTGGAGGGGCTAAAATCCCCGTGGTTTGGTTTTTGCCTCGACCTTGGGCACCAGCACTCGTTTTCCAGGACAACCCTGGACAAATGGCTCCATGCGACCTGGCCGTACTTGAAGGAAGTTCACCTTCATGATAATGATGGCTCTTCTGACGCACATTTTCCTGTAGGGTCGGGTACGATAGATTTTGATTATCTTTTTTATTTCTTGAGCAAAAAGAAAATTTCGCCCGTGCTGACCATGGAACCTCATACAATTGAGCACATGTACGAGACTTTGGCGGGATTAGCCGCAATGGCCTCATTCAATGAGTTTGTAAAAAGTCGAACGGGCGGATCTGGCAGGTAAAGGCGGCGCGCATGGCAATTGTGGAGCTTAGCATTGTTCCAATCGGTATTGAAAGCACGAGCATGAGTGCTTATGTGGCAGGGGCGATCAAGGTGCTTGAGAAGACCGCCCTGCAATATGAACTGACCGCAATGGGTACAATTATCTCAGGCGATTTGGACGGCATTCTTAAAGCCATACGGCAGATGCATGAGAGCTGTTTTGATGCCGGTGCGATGCGGGTGCTTACCCGGATCAGCATTGATGACCGGCGGGACAAAAAAGGGAGCACGGAACAGAAAATTCGGTCAGTCCAGGAGAAGCTCGGACGGGACCGGATTACCGGAGGATAATGTGGCCATCAAAGACTTGGCGGAATATCTCGTAAAATCGCTTGTCGATCATCCGGAAAAAGTAGAACTCGTAGAGCGTGAGGAGGATGACACGGTGCTTATCGAGCTTAAAATATCACCTGACGACGTCGGCAAGCTTATAGGGAAAAACGGAAACACGATAAACGCAATCCGGACCGTTTTACAGACAGCAGCATCGAGCCACAAGAAACGCGCTAAGCTGGAGATGATGAACCAGGGTGAATTGCCTCTCGAAGAAAACATCGATGAGTGATACGGATCCCTGCTCTTGGAAATTGAAAATCGGCGGTTGGGAATCGAGTGTCGGATGGGATCGCAAATGCTGTCCGGCCGAAGAGAGATATCCCTGCCGAATCGATGGACCTGACGACGATACGAAGGAGCCAAACTTATGTCTGAGATAGCCCAGGGACTTCCTGCAAATGAATTGCGAGCACATTTCGAGGACGACCTGCTTGCGTTTGATACTACCGCTTCTCTGGAGGACGTGGCAGACAGGGTTGTGGGACAGGAACGCGCGATCGACGCCATCCAATTCGGGATGGGGATGAAGGAGCCGGGGTATAACATCTTTATCGCAGGGCCGTCGAAAGCCGGCATGACCTACACAGCCAGGACCTTCATCGAAGATCAGGCCAGGCAGGAACCCACGCCGCCCGACTGGTGCTATGTTTTCAATTTCAAGGAGCAGGACAAGCCCAAGGGCCTCAAAATCTCCGCCGGCACAGGGAAATTGCTCAAGAAAGATATGAATGATTTCATAGCAACGCTGCAGGCGAAAATCCCCGAGGTTTTCGACAGCGACGACTACCGCGCCAAAGAAGGCGAAGTGCACCAGGACTTCGAGAAGCGAAGGAGGGAGTATATCGACGAACTCTCCCAGGAGGCTCGCGAGCAGGGATTCATTCTTCAATTCTCGCAGGTAGGTATGGTCATCATTCCCGCCAACAAAGAAGGCGAGCCGATGACTCAGGAGGATCTGCGCCACCTGAGCGAGGAAGAACGCCAATTCCTGCGCAGCAAGAGCGATGAGCTGCATGAGAGAATGAAGGACACCATCAAGAAAATTCGCGAGGCTGAAAACGAATTCAAGGAAAAGCACACAAAGCTTGACAACGAGATTGCTCTGTTCGTGGTTGGGCAGTTAATGGATTCTTACGAGGAAAAATACAAGGACGACCAGCAGGTGCTCGACTACCTCAAGGAGGTCCAAGAGGACATTCTCGAAAACATAGACGATTTCAAGAAGAAGCCAGAAGCCCAGCAGCAGATGCCGGGACAGCCCGTAGCACCGTTTGCCGTACCTCCCAAGGAGGCGAATCTGCGCAAGTACGATGTTAACGTGCTCATCGATAACTCGGAAACCAAGGGCGCTCCGGTTGTCATCGAATCAAATCCGGCCTATCCCAACCTCTTCGGCTCCATAGAGAGACAGGCCTGGTTTGGGGCGTTGTTTACCGACCATACAATGATAAAACCCGGATCGCTCCACAAGGCCAACGGCGGCTATCTGGTGATGAAGGCGCTCGACCTGCTTAAATGGTATATCTCTTATGAAGCTTTAAAAAGGGCGTTGCGTGACAAAGAAATCAGGATCGAAGATCTGGGCGAGCTCTATGGAATTTTCAGCACACGCACGATCCGGCCCGAGCCAATTCCGCTTAATCTAAAGATCGTCCTTACCGGGGACCCCTATATCTACCAGTTGCTCTACAGCCTTGACGATCGCTTCCAGAAGCTCTTCAAGGTCAAGGCCCACATGAGCGACCAGATGGACAGAAAACCGGCCAAGGTCCTCGAATGCTCGAGGATGATCGCCCGCTACTGCAACGACCACCATATAAGGCACCTGGACAAATCGGGAGTCGCCCGTGTGCTCGAGTACAGTGTGGAGCTTACCGAGGACAGGGATAAGCTCACCCTTGAACTTGGGACCATCGCCGACCTGCTTCGGGAATCCAATTATTTTGCCGGTCTCGATGGCAGCGAAATTATTCAGAGAAAGCACGTCGATGAGGCGACAAAAAAGCGTATCTATCGCTCCAACCTTATCGAAGAGCGTGTCAAGGAGATAATAGAAAAAGATATTATATGGGTCGAAACCGAAGGTGAAAAGGCCGGGCAGGTTAACGGCCTTGCCGTGCTGATGACCGGTGATCACGTTTTTGGCAGGCCGAACCGGATCACGGCAACCGTTTCGGTTGGACGCGAGGGGATGGTGTCTATCGACCGTGAATCGAAAATGAGCGGTCCCACGCATACAAAGGGGCTGATGATTTTAAGCAGCCTCTTCAGGGGCCGGTTTGCCCACAACAAGCCCATAGCTTTCTCCGCCTCGGTGTGCTTTGAGCAAAGCTACGGAATGATTGATGGAGACAGCGCATCGAGCACGGAATTCTATGTCCTTGCCAGCGCAATCAGTGGAGTGCCCTTGAAACAGGGTATCGCTGTAACGGGATCAGTCAGCCAGAGGGGTGAGGTACAGCCGATCGGGGGCGTGAACTATAAGATTAAGGGCTTTTTCGACATTTGCAAAGCCAAAGGACTCACAGGCGAACAGGGCGTCATGATTCCGCATAAAAACATCCGCAACCTGATGCTTGACCAGGAAGTAGTAGACGCAGTCGCCGAAGGCAAGTTCCACATCTGGCCCGTCGCCACGGTCGAGGAAGGCCTTAAAATCCTTACGGGAATTGATGCGGGCAATCTTCAGGAGGATGGAAGTTATCCGGAGGGCACCGTCTACAGGAAAGTTGACGACCGGCTGAAGGAGATTTCTGAAATCGTGCGCAAGTTCTCCAAAGAATTGGAAGACGGGGGCAAAAAGTCCGAAGAGGATGAAGGTGGCGCTACTTGCCCTCATGGCGGGCATTGAAGAAGCTGTTTTTCGTACGTCAGGAAAACGCCGCAGGCTCCTTGGGGAATCAGCTTAAAGCCTACCCCGGCGAAAGCTGGATTCCATTTTCTAAAGGAGGAGCAAGGGGATGGGGCGATGAGCAGTCCCATGGCTGAACATAATGATTGGCGGCCGCACTTGAGGCAGAAGGCGAGCCAGATTCTCGCTTCGCTCTCCGCTGAGGAGCGGGAATCGTTGCTTGTCAAATGCTGGATGTCCCACGATGCCCGCTGGTATATGACAGTTGCCCACGAGTTCGGGCTCCATGCCGCCAACAAGCTCAATCAGCTTGCGGCCCATGAAATAGGCAAGGTCGAAGCAACGCGCATCACGCGGGCCCTGGGGCTCGCGCCCGTTTCGACTCTGGACGATTACGTCACCGTTCAGGAGGTCATCATAGGGCTTGTGGGGCCCGACCTCATCGACTACGATCTGCTCGCCGTCGGTGACGGCGCGTGGCAGGTTCGCGTCAAGCGGTGCTTTGCGCACGAGAACGTGACGCGGGTCGGAATCGGCGAGGCCTACGAGTGCGGCGTCTTCGCGCGCGTAACGGGATGGATGGACGCCTTTGGCCTGAACTATGAAATGACGCCGGCGCTCGGCAAGTGTCGAAGAGCGCATGGGCGCGAGTGTGCGTACACGTTCAAACTTCAGGGCGGAATTGAACTCACCCGGGGGGATGCTTAGTGTCCCTGGAACGAGACCCAAAGGGCGGCTGATCACCGCCCTTTTTTGGCGCCTTATGGCAAGCCCCAAACAGCCTCTGATCTGGATTATCGACAGCAATCACTGGGAGAGGGTAAACTTACGGGCAGTTCTGATCGAGCGGGGCTGCGAAGTGGAAGGCTTTGTGAGCATCTTCCGCGCCGTTGTCATGCTCTACCGGGAAATTGTCGAAAAGCCCGACGCAATCGTTCTCGAAATCAAAAACCTTGTATATCAAAGCCAGGAACTGGACGAACTTGCTCGTATCGGAGCGCCGGTCGTCCTGCTTACCGGCGTTTATGAAAGCAGGAAATTAGCCGATGAACACAAGTGGGCGGCCGTCCTGCGGAGGCCTTTTACCATCGGGCAAGTTGCACGGACTGTCGAGCGTCTGGTCGGACATGGGCCGCGTTGAAGGGCGCCGCGCAGTCAAAGCCATTTGGTTGCAATACTAACTAACGAGAGAGCAAACGTGAACAGTGCATTGGCCCTTTCCATTCTAGTTGTCGATGACGAACCCAACATTCGGAAGACCCTTCGTATCTCCCTGGAGGCCGAGGGCCATCATGTTGCCTCTGCAAGCAACCCCAAAGATGCGCTGGCTGTGGTCAACGAGCGCTATTTCGACCTTGCCCTGGTGGACCTCCGCCTGGGTTCGGAGTCGGGAATAGACTTGATCGGCGATCTGCTGGCGATCTGCCCGTGGATTAAGTGCATCGTCATTACGGCTTATGCTTCGATTGATACCGCTGTTGAAGCAATGCGGCGCGGCGCCTTTGATTACCTGCCCAAGCCTTTCACCCATGACCAGGTATCGGTTCTTGTCAGCAAGGTTTCTGAGGTCAGAACCCTGGAGCAAAAGGTGGCGTCCCTTCAGGAAAGGTTGAGAGAATCCGTTCCCGAGGCCGTCATCGAGAGCCGCAGCCCTGCGATGCAGCGGGCTTTGGCCATGGCCAGGCAAGTGGCCGACAGTGAAGCCACCATCCTGATTCGTGGCGAGAGCGGGACCGGCAAGACCATTCTGGCTCATGCAATACACTCATGGAGCGGCCGCTCGTCAAAACCTTTCGGGACTATATCGTGTCCTTCTCTATCCGCCGAACTGCTTGAAAGCGAGCTTTTCGGGCATGCGAAAGGGTCTTTTACCGGTGCTTTGCGCGATTATAGCGGACGCATCGCAGCCTGCGACGGGGGAACGCTTTTTTTGGATGAAATCGGTGATTTGCCGCTGTCCATCCAGGCCAAGTTGTTGCGGGTACTCCAGGAAAAAGCCTACGAGCGTCTGGGGGATTTGGAAACGAGAAAGGCCAACATTAGAGTCTTGGCGGCGACCAATATCGATCTTGAATCGGCTGTAAAGACCGGGCGGTTCCGTGAGGACCTTTTCTACAGGCTTGATGTCGTCGAGATTGTGATTCCTCCGCTTAGAGACCGCCGGGAGGACATTGTGCCGCTGGCCGAGGGACTTCTGGCGTTTTTTGCCAGGCAGAACCACCGTCGGATACTGGGATTTGCCGAGGAAGCGTCTGAAGCCCTCAAAAATTACGAATGGCCCGGCAATGTGAGGGAACTCCGAAATGCGATCGAACGTGCGGTCCTGTTGTGTACTGACGATAGAGTCGGAATCCACCACTTTCCGCTCAAGCTCAAGCCTTTGGAGCGCGTGCCGGGCGCCGGCGACCTGGTGACAATGGAAGAGCTTGAAAGAACGCACATCCGGCGCGTACTCGCTTTGAGTGCATCCATTGAAGAAGCATGCCGGATTCTGGGAATGGATTCCGTGACTCTTTGGCGAAAGCGAAAGAAATATGCTCTATGAAGAGGGAAGCGGGGAGCGAGAAGCAGGAAGCGAGAAGCGGGGAAATGCTTTTGGCGTGCTTCCCGCTCCCCCTCTATTTCATTTTGCAATGCATGAAATGAACTAATCCTTCAATTTGAAATCTTCCGGGCTGTCCACCCCTGCCATTTTTTAGCTAATCCATTGAATTTACGTAACTTGGTTTTACATTCTCATTTGGCACGTGATTTGCCATACCGGGTTAACGAAGGGTAGCGTGCATGAGCTTGAAAACAAAGCTGTTCCTGGCTTCCTGTGGACCTCTGCTGATTCTTCTGGTGGTAGGCCTTATAAGCATCAGAACGATTACGGAGTCCAGCAAGACGCTTGAGCGGATTTTCAGGGAGAACTTCGACAGCGTGGCCGCCGGCTTGGCCATGAAACAGGCAATCCTGCAAATTGAGCGTGGCGCCGAGCCGCTTCTTTACGAAGAAAGCGCCGACAAAACGATTATTGACTCTGCCGTTCGGAGGTTTTCGCAAAGCCTGAAACACCAGCAGGGCAATGTCACTCTGCCCGGCGAACAGGAACTAATGAATAAGCTGGCGGAATCGTGGAAAACTTATCTGAGCGAACTGGAAACTTTTTTGCAAATGCAGGAGGGCGGCTCTGCGCGCCGGGATTTTTACAGGACCAGATTGTTGCCGCAGTCAGACGCGGTTCTCGATGCCGCACAGCAAATAATCGACATCAACTTGAACAATATGATCTCTACCGACGGCCAGGTGCGGCGCCAGGCAGAAGCAACAAATCGCAACGTAATCGCGCTGGTGCTGGCGGGAATAGTGCTGGCGCTGGTCTTCGTTATCGTTATAGGACCGTCCATGCTAAGGCCGATATCCTACCTCACCCGTTCTGTGAAAGAGATTCAGCGGGGAAACCTCGATCTTGTCGTACAGGCCAGGTCGGGAGATGAAATCGGCCAACTGGCTTCTGCTTTCAACGATATGACAAAAAGCCTGCGTGAATTCAGACGAACGAACCGCGCGAGGCTGATTCGCACCCAGAAGGCGACCCTGTCTGCGCTTAACTCTCTTTCCGACGCCGTCATTATCTGCAATGCGGAGGGCATTATCGAGCTTTCAAACGATACGGCCCAGCGCCTGTTTGGCCTTCGGGCGGAGACAACCATACAGTCGGTAGAAAATGACAAGTTAGGCCAACTCTTCGAACGTGCAAGGCTGGAGATGCGGCCTATCCGGCTGAAAACCTATGATTGGGCTATCCAGGTTTTCATGGATGGAGAAGAACATTTCTTTTTGCCGGAGGCAGTCCCAATTCTGGACGAGGAAAGACGGCTCATCGGCGTGACGCTTATTCTCTCGGATGTGACCAGGCTGCGCAAGCTTGATGAAGTAAAGAGCGGTCTTATTTCGACTGTTTCACACGAACTGAAGACCCCTCTGACTTCCATCAGACTTGCGGCCCATGCGCTTTTGAATGAAAAACTCGGCCCGCTTAACCCCAAACAGACCGAACTCGTCATTGCCGCTCGAGATGACAGCGACCGGCTCAACCGCATTATCGAGAACCTGCTGGACATCGGTCAATTGGAGTCGGGAGGGTCCACTGTGGAGCTTGTTCCAGTGAGCCCCGAACAGGTCCTTCTCAACGTTGTGGAGGAGATGCGGCCTTCGTACGTGGATCGAGGAGTTTCCCTTGTACTCGACCTGCCCGGAGATATCCCATGGGTCCTTGCTGACAGGATGAGACTGGAAATCGTCTTTACAAACCTCCTTAGCAATGGGCTGAAATTTACCCCTCCGGGGGGAGAAGTGAAAGTGTCGGCGCGCTTGGAGAAGGGCACGGTGCTTTTTGCCGTTGAGGATACCGGTTCGGGAATACCCGAGGAGTCGCTGCCGCATATTTTTGAAAAATTTTTCAGGGTGCCCGGCCGCGGCGGGCAGCCGAGCAACACGGGACTGGGACTGGCCATAGTGAAGGAGATCATAGAGGCCCACGGCAGCAAGGTGGAAGTTAGCAGCCAACCCGGCAGGGGCACCAGATTTACTTTCAGGTTGAATGCCGCAGAACGGTTTGCAAACGAGGTGAAGGCAGTGTGACGTTCAGGCGCTGCATTAAACGTCGAAGAATATCGAGGAGAAAGACACCAGGATACGATTTAAGAACTTTTCTCGAAAGGAGAAATAAAAGATGGATTTAGCAATTTGGCTGCCTGGGATGTTTTTCCTGGGCATCGTGTGCATGGTGGTCTGCTTTTTGTTCGTAAAAGGTTGCGAGAAAATATGAGGTAAAGGAGTTCAAACGATGATCTACATTACAGCGGCTGTCGCAGTTTTTCTTTTTGTTTATCTCACCGTTGCCATGATACGGCCGGAATGGTTTTAGGCAAGCCACGGCGATTTACCGATCCTGAAAGGAAAAACAAATGACGTTTATTCAAATATGGTTACTTCCCTTAGCACTCCTTGTAACGGCCACCATCATTGCTTTCCCGTTGAGCCGTTACATGGCGTGGATCATGGAAGGAAAATACCGCCCCTGGGCGGTTTTCCGCTGGTTCGAAGAGCGCCTGGACAGCGGTGAACAAAACTGGAAACAGTATCTATTCGCGCTGCTCCTGTTCAATACCCTGATGTTCGTGTACACCTTCCTGGTTCTGGCGGTCCAGCCCTATACCCCGCTAAACCCAAGAGGGCTTACGATGCTGGCGCCGAGCACCATTTTTAACACCGTCGCATCATTTATTACGAACACCAACCTCCAGCATTATTCCGGCGAGCAGCACCTGTCGAACTTCACCCAGATTTTTTTCGGGATTTTCAATCTTTTTTTCTCGGCGGCTGTAGGCCTGTGCGGGCTGGTTGCCATCATCCGCGCCCTGCGGGGCCAATCAAAGGTCGGCAACTTCTTCGTCGATATGTGGCGGGTTGTGGTCTACATGTTCGTGCCTGCCGCGCTCATATTCGGCCTCATTTTCATAACCCAGGGCAGCCCGATGACCTTCGAAACCTCGCACGATGTTTCGACACTTGAAGCAGGGGCGATGGGCACGACCGACACGGGCGAGGCGAAACCGCAGACGATTATCGTTGGGCCGGTCGCCGCCTGGGAATCTATGAAAATGTTGGGCACCAACGGGGGCGGGTTCTTCGGTATGAACTCCGCGCACCCGTTCGAAAATTCCACCGGCTTGTCGAATTTCTTCAACACCTATGCGATGATGATGTTCCCGTTTGCCCTGGTGTTGATGTATGGCCGAATGCTGAACAAGTTCCGGCACTCCCTTGTGGTTTTTTCTGTCATGATGGTCATGATGGCCGGCACGGTCGTCTGGTCGATCTATTTCGATACACTCAAACCTAATCCCGGACTAACCGGACAATCTGTGGCACAGAAGTTCGAAGTCCCCAATGCGGCATCTCCGGGTGGAAAGCTGGCAATAAGTCTGCCGGCAGTTCCGAGGTTGCCCGTCGAGCAGCATCTGGGCAATCTCGAAGGCAAGGAGATGCGTTTTGGGACATCTGCGGGCGCAGCTTTCGATGCCCTGACCACCGACGTGACATGCGGCGCCGTAAATGCGGAGGAGGACAGCCTGAACCCTGTATCGGCAGCTTCGCCTTTAGCCGGAATGTGGCTGAACTGCGTATACGGCGGCAAAGGCGTGGGCATGATCAACATGTTGACTTTCATCATCGTCGGGATATTCATCGCAGGCATGATGGTTGGAAGAACTCCGGAATATCTTGGGAAAAAAATCGGCGCTCGCGAGGTGACGTTCGCAATGATCGCCATACTGGTTCATCCCGTCTTTATTCTGTGGCCCACGGGGCTTTTTGCCGGGACAACCCTGGGGATGCAGGCGATAAGCAACCCCGGCGCGCACGGCTTCTCGCAAATCCTTTACCAGTTCTCTTCGGCTGTCGCCAACAATGGGTCGGCCTTCGACGGCCTGGGGGTTACCTACGGGTTCTGGAATGCAGCGAACCCAGGGCCGAGCGCCGCTGCGTTCGACATCGCAGCCGGCCTGTGCATGCTTTTCGGCCGCTATCTCCCGATTATCGCGCCCGTTGCCATGGCGGCGTCCCTGGGCGCAAAAAAATCGAGCCCGTTTGGTCTCGGCACGCTTCGGGATGACACCATAACGTTCGGTTTTCTCCTGCTGGGGACCGTGGTTATCATTGCGGGTTTGCTCTTTTTGCCCGCTGTCGTGCTGGGACCTGTAGCGGAGCAGTTTGGCCCGATTCCTTTTGGGGGATAACGGTCAGGAACGCTCATGAAAACCGATATTAAGATACGGCGTGAAAAAGACTCACTCAAAGGAGTTCCGGATATGAGCAAGGAAGTTACCGATATTAAAGGACCGGGAGGGGAAGCCCTCCCTGGTCCGGACCAGTTTCAGTCGATTCGCCGGGTTAAAGCGCGGAAACTGCTGGAAAAGGAGACCGCAATGGTCGCCTTGAAGCAGGCGTTTGTCATGCTTCGGCCCGACCTCCAGTGGAATAATCCCGTCATGTTCGTGGTTCTGGTCGGGGCTGTTCTTACCCTTCTGTATATTGTCGAAGCTGCATTGGGCGCCAGGACGAGCCAGGTGTCCATCAGTTACTTTATAGCCCTTGACGTATGGCTTTTTTTGACGGTGCTTTTCGCCAATTTCGCCACCTCCCTTGCCGAGGCCCGCGGCAAGGCGCAAGCCGAATCGCTCAAGAAAGCCCGCCATGACACTGTTGCCTACCGGCTGAACGCAAAAGGCGTCATAGAAGAAGTCTCCTCGGCTAATCTAAAACAAGGGGACCGGGTCGTAATAAAAGCGGGACAGGCAATTCCAGGGGACGGAGAAATCATCGAGGGAATAGCCTCGGTTGACGAATCGGCGATAACCGGCGAATCTGCGCCTGTTATTCGCGAGGCGGGCGGTGACCGGTCTGGAGTTACCGGAGGTACAGTCGTTCTCTCGGACCGTATCGTGATCGAGATAACGAGCAGCGCCGGCGAATCCTTTCTGGATCGCATGATCGCCCTGGTCGAGGGCGCCATCCGCCAGCGCTCTCCAAACGAGATCGCCCTTACCCTCGTCCTCTCAGCCTTTACACTGGTCTTTCTCATCGTGGTGATCCCTCTTTTGCCCATGGCCCGCAATGCCGAGCTATACATGCAGAGCTACCTTGGCATTCAGGAGCCTCTGAAAAGTCTTGGGACCGACGTCCCGACCCTTATCGCCCTTCTTGTGTGCCTCATTCCGACCACTATCGGCGCACTGCTCGCAGCGATCGGCATAGCGGGCATGGACCGCGCTCTTCAGGCAAATATCATCGCCAAGAGCGGGAAGGCAGTGGAATTGGCCGGAGATATCGATGTCGTGCTGCTCGATAAGACCGGGACCATCACCATAGGCAACAGGAACGCGACCACATTCCTGCCGGTTGGAAAGTACTCGGCCTCCGATGTGGGGCGGCTTGCCGCACTGGCTTCTGCCGCAGATGCCACCCCTGAGGGAAAGAGCATAGTGCAGTTGTTCGAGAAAAATAGCCCGGCTCCGATAGATGTACCGCCGGAAGCCAAGTTCATTGCATTTACGGCGCAGACGCGCATGAGTGGAATCGACCTGCCCGACGGAAAACAAATAAGGAAAGGCGCACCGGACGCCATTATTAAATTTATCGGCGGTGATGGCGGCAGCGTGCCCCCGGAACTCAGCGCGCTGGTCAACAGCGTGGCGTCCCAGGGCGCTACACCCCTGGCCGTTGCCGATGGCCCCAATATTGTAGGCCTGGTCGTTCTTGAAGATATTCTTAAGCCGAACATGTCGGAACGCTTCGAACGATTGCGAAAAATGGGGCTTCGGACTGTCATGATCACCGGAGACAATCCGCTTACGGCTGCAACGATAGCAAAAAGGGCCGGAGTCGATGACTTTCTGGCCGAGGCGACGCCGGAAACAAAGCTTGCGTATATCAAAAGAGAGCAGGTGGGGGGAAAACTGGTTGCAATGATGGGTGACGGCACAAATGACGCCCCCGCCCTTGCGCAGGCAGACGTCGCGCTGGCTATGAACGCCGGGACCCAGGCGGCCAAGGAAGCCGCCAATATGGTTGATCTGGACAGCGACCCGACAAAGCTGATCGAAGTGGTGGAAGTCGGGAAACAGCTCCTTGTGACTCGAGGCGCACTCACAACCTTTTCCGTTGCAAACGACGTCGCGAAATACTTCGCCATCATTCCTGCGCTGTTTGCCGGCACCCTGCCGTGGTTGAAAGTGATTGACGTTATGCACCTTCACTCGCCGACCTCGGCCATCCTCTCGGCCGTTATCTTCAATGCTTTGATTATTCCCGCGCTGATCCCGGTTGCACTCAAAGGGGTTCGTTACCGGCCGCTCGGCGCTGATGCCCTGCTGCTCAGAAACATGCTGATATGGGGTCTTGGCGGCGTGATTTTACCTTTCATTGGAATCAAACTGATCGACGTGGTGATGACGGCCCTGCACCTGGTCAGCTAAAAACGTGAACTTTCGGAGACACGGACATGATGAAATATCTTTCTAAGAGCTTTCTACTTTTAGTACTGGGAGTGGTCATCACCTGCATTATTTATCCACTGGTGCTGTGGGTGATCGGACAAACTTTATTCCCTTTCCAGTCAAACGGCAGCATGATTAAGGGACCGGACGGCAAGTACGTTGGATCGAAGCTGATCGCACAGCCTTTTACAAAGGATGAATATTTTCAGCCCCGGCCGTCTGCGGCGTCTTACGATGCATCCGCCTCGGCTTCATCGAGCCTTGCGGCATCGAACTATGGACTGCGGGACAGGGTGGGGCGCTCGCTCGGACCTATCGCGAAGTATAAGAGCGGGCCGAAGGCCGGGCAACTCGTTGCTCCGGACGTCGAGAGTTGGTTCAGTGCCGACAAATATCAGGGTAAACCGGGGATTGTGGCCCAATGGGCGGACCTGCACAATTCCCTCGCCCAGGCCTGGGTAAAAACGGACACCGCCCATAGCGACTATGTGGACACGTGGGCAAAGGCCAATCCCAAGATTGTGGCCCAATTTATCAAGGACAATCCCTCCACTCCCGAGCCGAAGGCCCCGGACCTGGCTGTAGTGTTCTTCAAGGATTTTGCGGAGAAAAATCCCGGCAAATTCCTGTCCGCAACAACTAAAACAGAAGGCGGCAAATCGGTAACGACCTTCGACGTTGTCGATTCGGGCAGTGACATTCAATCGACCTTCTTTTTGATGTGGCGTGAAGACCAACCCGACAACGAACTCCAGGACGTGCCGGGCGACTATGTCACCGCTTCGGCTTCAGGGCTGGACCCGCATATCAGCATGGAAAATGCTCAGTTTCAACTGGAGCGGGTGGTGTCTAAAAGGGCGGAAGACTTGAAACGCGACCCGGCCCAAATTCAAAAGGAGATCGAGCAGATTCTGAAGGAAAATGCATCGGCGCCTTGGGGAGGACTTGCGGGTGAGAAGTTCGTAAACGTCCTTGAAGTGAACCTGGAACTCGATAAGCGATACGGAACGCCATAACAGCGGTCGGCTGGGCATGCTGGTGTTGGTTCAACCTGGTTCGGGTTGTTCGAAACCAGTTGACGAGGAGCAAATGACTTGCAGGAGAGATGAAGATGAACCAAATCCCGACTGAGCATATAGTGACTCGAACCGCACATCGTGTGAAAGAAGCGGGGAGACCGCTCGCCCTGCGAGCGGTCTGCTCCGGGATGGATACTCAGGAGATGGCTGAAGTTCAAGTTCAAGGACACTCGGCATTAAAAGGCCGGCACAGCCATGCTCGGGTGGTTAAGACCCATATCGCCGACACCCCTTCAGCTTTACAACACCTGTTGGGGGAAGACTTTGAGCGGGGGGTAATCGCCTTGCGCACAAGACTCGAATCCGAATATGCCGAGATCAAAAGAGACAGAGATGAATTGGCAAAACAAAATGCACAGCTTTTCGCTCTTCTGGAGTCTGTATCTTTGACCCTGGATGGTTTCGAGATAGAGGCGACTGAATTTGCAATGCGGATGGCACGGCTAAAAGATGAAATCGCTGCCGAAAGGTTCCGGGCAAAGGCCGGAAAACGAATGAGAACTGCGGCAGAAGCTAATGAAAGTTGAACACATGTTGGAGGAACCTTTGCCTAAATCGGATAGAGCGCCTTAATAACGGTTTGCTTCGGGATACTGGGGATAAACGATGTTTGATTTAAAGGTTCTTTGACTTGGGGATGGAATATCCGGCCGAAAGCGGTATCCCGTTGCAACGCAACTCTGCCGGTCGGAAAAGAGTCCGGACCGGTTCAGATGCCGCTCTGGAAAGATGTAGGGGAGGCCAATGTCCGACGAAGACAGGGCTCTGAGCTTTCTTCAACTGATACGCCGTTCACAACGCGGTAAGCTGAAGGTTTACCTCGGTTATGGACCCGGGGTTGGGAAAACGTGGCAAATGCTTCTCGAAGGGCAACGTCTGAAGCAGGCAGGGGTCGATATCGTTGCCGGTCTGGTGGAAACCCACGGGCGGGCGGAAACGGCCAAGCTGATCGAAGGCCTGGAGGTCATCCCGAGAAAGCAGGTTCAGTACCGAGGCATCGTCCTTGAAGAAATGGATCTGGATGCGGTGCTTGCGCGGCACCCGGAAGTGGTCCTCGTGGATGAGCTGGCGCATACCAACGTTCCGGGAAGCGAAAATGCAAAACGGTATCAGGATGTGCAAGACCTCCTGGCAGCAGGCATTCATGTGATCACTACGCTCAATATTCAGCACCTTGAGAGTCTCTACGACACGGTGGAAGATTTGGTCGGCGTTAAAGTGCACGAGCGGCTGCCTGACTCCATCCTTGCGGAAGCGGATGAGATTGTGAACGTCGATCTGGCGCCTGAAGATCTTCAGCAGCGTCTGCGGGAAGGTAGAATCTACCCGCTGGAAAGAGTTCCAACCGCTCTCGACAATTTCTTCAAGCGCACAAACCTCAATGAGCTGCGCGAACTGGCCTTCAGGGAGCTTGCATCCCAGATTGACCTTAAACGCAGAAGCGCTCCTGAAGAAGAGCATGGTACTGCTCCCGATCAGGTAATGGTTTGTTTGAGTTCACGCGGCCCCAACAGCGCCGGTCTTTTGCGCTATGGATCAAGGCTTGCCGGACGCCTGAACCGCAACTGGTACGCCGTTTACGTCCAGAGACCCGTGGAATCTCCCACTGCCATAGACGCCAGCACCCAGCGGTACCTCTCGGAGACATTGACCCTGGCCAACACGCTTGGCGCTATCGTTTTCACCTATAAGGGCGAAGATATCGTGGACACCATTCTTCACTTCGCCAGGGAGTACCGGGTTGGCCACATCGTCATCGGCCGTCCGGGGCCACTTCCGTTGTTGAAACGACTGCTCGGGCGGAAAACTGTCGTTGAGCAGCTAATTTTGAAGGCTCATGGCCTGACTGTTGTGGTAGTCGACGCCAAAGCCGAACCAAGGCAAGCCGACTCGAACAGGCAACAGGCCGCACTAAGTTATGAAGAGGTATAAACGGATCAGTAAAAGTAATCTCACCATCGAAAAAGGGGCAAATGAAATGAACCCATCGGCAATCAGAAAGAAAGCACTGGTATGTGTGATTTCGTTCCTGGCTATCTCCTTTCCTTTCATGGCTGCGTGGGCCGACGAACCTACTGCCCCGGCGGGGCAAAAAGCACCCGAGGAGCAGAAGCCATCTTTAAGTTTTTCAACTGACATCCTGAGCCAGTACATATTTCGTGGCGCTGCGCAAAGCAAAGACAGCGCCGTCTTCCAACCTGCGTTTACTGCCACCTATGCCGGTTTTTCAGCAAGCGTCTGGGGTAATTTCGACACCTCCCGCCACAGCAACAATCCCTTTATGACCCTGGAGGGACAAGTACCGAACCCCACGGCGCTGGGACAAAGAGTGGGCAACGCGAAGTGGAGCGAGACCGACTTCACAGTTTCCTACACGAAGGAACTGTGCAAAGATTTTTCGGTACTGATCGGAAACATATACTACGGCCTTCAACAGCCAATAAGCAATTTCGACCAGGACGAAATATTCGGGGGCGTCACTTATAATTTCCCGTGGTTTAGCACAGCATTCACAGTTTACGGGGAGGTAACTCATGCCGTCGATGTTTGGTTCCAGCTCGA
>JBEKPW010000078.1:0-28598 GCA_049520315.1 Syntrophobacteraceae bacterium | reverse complement strand
TTGTGGGTCAACCGCTGGGCCTCGCGGTAGGAAATCCCGTTAACTCCATCGCTTACGAGGTCCCGATTCGGAAACCGATCAGCCCCCTGATCCAAGAAATCAAACACGTGCATGATGACTCCTTTCTTTTAAGGTTTCTTCCGGTCCGGCATCTGAGTGCCCAGTCAGGCAGGCAGGCAGGCACCGGCCCTAAATTCATTGCCCGGTGAAAATGTCCGATCATGCGGGAAAGCCAGTTTGGTCGGGAAAATTATCGCGCCAGGATATGGATGCCGCACGCGCCAGCTTCCAAGCCGGCCACCGACCCGCCCAGCATGTGGGCCAATCCTACTCTGGCGCCTTCCACCTGTCGTTTTCCGGCATGACCCCGAAGATGCAAAGCGATTTCGGCCACCACTCGAACTCCAGAAGCGCTCAGTGGGTGCCCCAGGGAGAGCAAGCCGCCGCTGGGATTGACCGGAATCCGGCCACCCAGTTCCGTGGCGCCGGAACGAAGCAACTCTACACCCTCACCGTGCTGGCAAAGTCCCAAGTCCTCATAACGCAAAATTTCCTCGGGTGCGAAGGCGTCATGTAACTCAACCAGGTCAATATCCTTAGGGCCTACACCAGCCATCTCATAAGCCATTTTGACCGTCTCCGCGCCTAAGGGAGAGATCCAGATCTCCTTCTGTTTGTATGCATAGTCGCCGGACTTCAATGCTGAGCCGATTATCTTGACCGGATTAGTCGTATGCTTACGGGCGACATCCATGGAACAGAGCACCACGGCCGCTGCGCCGTCCGTCTGTGGACAGCACTGCAGCAGGGTGATAGGATCGGAGATCATGCGGGAATTCAACACTTCTTCAACAGTAAATTCCCTTTGATATTGAGCCATTGGGTTAAGGCACCCGTGGTGATGGTTCTTCACGGAGATGCGTGCGAAATCTTCTCTCGTGGCCCCGCATTCCGCCATCTGCCTTCTGGCTATCAACGCAAACATGCCCGGATACGTCAGCCCGAGCTCCCCCTCCAGATCTTCATCGGGAGCTATAACTTGTCCGGCCATCGAGGTGCTGTTTATAGATTCCACACCTATGGCGATGCCCAGATCATATAGTCCGAAGGCGATGTCCTTCCATAAGCCTCTCACCGCAGTAGCCCCCCCGGCGCAGGCATTCTCGACGTTGATCATCTCAATAAAGGTCACTCCCACTTCTTTCAATATCTTCTGACAGGTCGTGCCCACATTGATCCAGCGAGACGTATAAGCAACTTGAATGTCACGGGGTTTGACGCCGGCGTCCTTGAGCGCCGCGGATGCAGCTTCGGCTCCCAACGACGCGGCGCCCCTTTCAGGAAATTTTCCGAACATGCTTTGTCCGATACCCAAAACAGCAACTTCTCTCATAACCTATCCCCTCATTCCTTTGCTTGAGGTTAAACCGGTTTGAACTTGTATCCGATGATTTCCTTATCTTCTCTTTCCCAAAGCTCACTGATCACAAGCTCCATTGATTGCCCCACTTGCAATGGATTGCCGTCCTTTATCTCCAAAGGGGCAAATACACGGACGCCTTCGGGTAAGTCGACGTAGCCCACGAAGCAGGGAGGTTTGAAGTGGGAGGCAGGCATGCGTCCGATGGTATAGGTATATAGTGTCCCCTGACGACTCAGTTCGATCTCGGATAATTCATCGTGACCGCACTCTCTGCAAAGCCGAGCTTTGGGGAAATACACCCGTCCACACAAGCTGCATTTATTTCCCAAAAGCCTGCCGCCTTGGTCCTCTTTGAACAAGCCTTTCTGAAAAGGTACTCTTTCTTTCATAGCTTTATTTCCATCCATTGTTCATAGTATGATATAATTGGGGGTGTATAAATTGTTACAGATTAGCCGCCACACGAGAGTAAAAAACCCTTATTTTCTGGTTGAAGGAATCTGACTGACCGCAGCTGCCAAGGGGTCAGACGCCACCCCGGCCATCCCCCTAACAGGACAGAGTAACAGATTGTTAATGCCTTACATATCAGGTTAATCATAATCGACTCAATTTTAGATCTAACAATGACCAGGCATAGAATCAGGCGATTTTATACACCCCGGGTTTGACTTCAGGAAATTTCTTCTCAACTTCTGAATCGTGCCCAGGAACAACAATTTTTCCGCTTTCCTTACATACCGCGATCGCATCCATCGCGTCGGTCAGGGTGCTCATATGAAGCCCCACCGGCCAGTCCATCTCCAGATTGGAATAAAGGTAGGCGGCATCGCTCGCAAGAACCACCGGTCCCCTGGCCGTTTGCACTATGGCAATTTGGAGCCCCATCATGTGCCCATCTACGCGACGGACCGAAACGCCCGGAAAGATTTCTATTGCCTTACCTGCTCGTTCACCCGCCAACAGTTTGAGCCGGTCGGCAAACAACATCCTGGATAACCATTGAACGTCCTCAAAATCCGGAATGCCAAGTTTCTTGAGCAGCGGATACTTTGGATATTCTTCCACCGTCCATCTGAAGCAGGTCTCTTGAATGTAAAAAGGAATATTTTTCTCTTGAAATACTTGAATACCACTAACATGATCGAAATGAGCGTGGGAAATGATGACAGCTCCAATGTCTTCCGGCTTCAGACCAATCTTGCCCAGTACGGTCTTATGGTCCTCATAGTTCACGATTTGATGCGCTTTGGCCATCTCCGGCGTGCATCCCGTATCAAAAAGAATGTTGATGTCCGGCCCCTTGATCAGCCAAAAATAACATGACTCTGGGGTTAGCGGCTGGCTGGGTGATAATGCGGGTTTGCCCATCCAGTGCCAGAGATACATGGGATAAAAGTGAAATTCGCCGTACTTCAAGGCATAGACTTCATACTTGGGGACATCTCGGACAAAGGTATTACCGTCCGATTCGTTGTTAACCATTTTTCCCTTGTGCTTAGATTTAGGTCTATCCATTTTGCTTTCCACTTCCTTCATCTCCGCCTCCAAATTGGTAGAATTTTTTTCCGCTCTGTGTCTGAAGTACAAATCCCATTCTTTGATTGGGCCTTTCCTGGTCCCGGGCCCCCCTCTTCATTGTCCATGAGGCTTGACATTGATTCCACCATCCCTCATCAATCCCAATCGAACAGGTTATCTGGCTTGCATGGTGCACCCTCCATCCAGTCGGATGGTCCTTCCGTTCAGCATGGGGTTCTCGACGATATGTTGCGCCAGAATGGCAAATTCGATCGGTCTGGCCATTCTCTTAGGAAAAAGAAGTTGGCCGATCAGGGATTCCTTGACGGTCTCTGAAATACCGGCTACCATCGGGGTCTCAAATAGACCCGGGGCGATGGTAACGACCCGAATGCCGTAATCGGCGAATTCACGGGCTATCGGCAGGGTCATCCCAACAAGGGCCGCCTTCGAGGCGCTGTAGGCGGATTGCCCAACCTGTCCTTCCCAAGCAGCCCCTGAGGAAGTGTTGAGCACTACCCCTTTCTCTCCATCTTCATTGGGAGCGTTCTTTAACATCTGCTCGGCCGCTGAACGAATCACATGCATTGTCCCCATAAGATTTATTTGGATTACCTTTTTAAAACCTCCCATTGATATCTTGCCGTTCTTGCCGAGTACCTTGGCCCCATAGCTTACACCGGCGCAGCTGATAGCCACGTGAATGGCTCCGAAGGTATCTACGGTCTTTTCGATAGCGATCTGAACGGATTGCTCATCGGTTACGTCGGTTTTACAAAAAATAGCCGACGGCCCAAGTTCGGAGGCCAATTTCTCACCTCTTTCTTCTTCTATATCCAAAAGTGACACCATAGCCCGATTTTGGACAAATAGGCGGGCACAAGCCTCCCCAAGACCCGAAGCAGCCCCTGAAATCACAACTACTCTTTCTTGTACATCCATGACCATTTCACCTCAGCTTTTGTAAACAAACTCAATACCTCCCAAATATATGCCTGCTCTTAATGCAGTTTTCTCCGCCAAGGTCAGCACATCAGGCCGGCCTTTAACTTCACCCGCGTTACGCACTCCGCAGGCCCGAAGTAAGATAGCTCTCATCAAAACCAATGTAGTTCTTAAAGAAGAATTCATACCTCGGGAATATGTCTGCAAACACTTCTTCGTCCGGGTGCGCTTGGGTCAGAACAAGGACAACTGCCTGGCCCGGCGCCAGACGGGTTTTCTTCTGATTGATAAGATAATCGGGGACAACATAGCAAAAGGTACGGTCGATGAACCCATTCAACTGACTTGATACTTCACCGGCATAGACCGGAGAGGCCATGACGAGGACATCGGCCTCTCGAACGGCTTCCAGAACTTCGCTCAGATCGTCTTTAAGAATACATGCGTCAGCCTTTGTCTTACAGGCCCAGCATCCCTGGCAACCTCGGTATTGAAGATTATTCAGAGCGAGGGTCCTCACTTCGGCCCCAAGTTTTTCAGCAGCATTGCAGAAGTGCTTTGCAACAAAGGCTCTGTTTCCCTCTGCTCTCGGACTTCCGAGCACACAGACGGTTTTCATACTCATACGTTCGTCACTTTTTCTCCGGGCAAAAAAATCATTACCCGCGAATGGTTTAGAGCAAAGCGCCGACCTTTCAATGTTATAAGTGACATAATCATTGATCCTATTTCCCTCCTATGCCAAGTGATCCCCTCGACAGTTTGCCCGGCAGGCGATATTCACCATCCCCTCCCACTCATAGTCGCCTGGCGATCTCTGCGCCCTCACAGGTTGCCTCAAGTGCTGTACGGGCTTTTAGACCATCTCCAATGACGTATAATTCCTTAACCTTTTTGAAACACTGCCGTCAGGATTGGCGTAAATCATGCCCATAGGCGCCACAACGAATCGATTCTTTATTTCCATCGAACCAATTTTAGTCGGTGATAAAACATGCTGGAAATCCATTTGCTCATCACCTATATTGAAACTTCAATTAAAGTCTTATCTGTTTTTCAAGGGAGCTTTCTACTACTTCATCATGGAACCGTTGATAGGTCCGTTTTCCATCCAATACCTGACGGGCGGACACGAGATATTGAATGGTTGGCGTGGCTTCTTCTAACCAGTTCAGCCGTATATCTCGATATAAACGCTCGATAGGATACTCCCGGGTATAGCCGATACCGCCAAATATGAGTAAGGCATTGTCCGTTACCCGCCGGCCTCCTTCCATGGCCAGGAGCTTACACAGATTGCCCTCCAATAAAATGTCCTTACCTTCATCGATTTTGACTGCCACATCATTTATAGCGCATTGCAGGGCATATATATCCATGGCCATTTCGGAAATGTATCTCTGGATCGCCTGCCTTTCCGCAATGGCCTTTCCAAAGGTCACCCTTTTCTTGGCAAACTCTATAGCAAGGTCCAAACATCTCTCCATGGTGCCCATTGCAGAGGCCGCGATTCGGACCCGGCTGATGTTTAACAGGTGCAAGGCCGGACCCAGTCCTTTGCCTTCCTCACCGAGAATATTTGTCACGGGAACAATACAGTCCTTAAAATTCAGTCGCCCATGTGCCGATCCGGTGCATCCCATACAAGGTTTCATTTCACTGATGGTGAATCCTTTTCTTCCTCTCTCAACCAATAAATTGCTTATTTCGAGCTTCCCCGACTCTTGTTCGGTCCAGCACACCACGTTAAAGACGTCCGCAAAATCCGAATTGGTAATCAAATGCTTATGACCGTTCAGAATAAAATTGGAGCCGTCCCTCCTCGCTATGCACTTTGAATCACGCCCCGTCCCCCCATCAGGCTCTGTGAGAGCGAAGCCACAGGACATTTCCCCGGTGGCCAGTTTGGGCAGGTAGGTCCTCTTCTGTTCTTCACTGGCAGGTAAAAAGCAATCATTGGCGCTGCAATGAACATGCAGTGTGACCCTTAGCCCACCATGCACTTTCGACCATTCTTTCTCGAACTCAAGGTACTGCAATTCCGACAGCCCCATGCCGCCGTACTCTTTGGGAATATTGAGTCCGAAAAAGCCCAGCTCGGCAAACTTGGGCCAAAGTTTTTCTTTTGGCAATCGGTGTGTTTTCTCTATCTCTTCTTCCAGTGGGGCTACCTCATCCCATAGAAATTTGAAGCCCTTTTCCCTAAATTCAGCAAACTCTTTTTCTGGCATTCCCATTTTCTAATCCTCATTCTTCTTGGGACCGTTAATAGCTCTCGCATTAAATCGATGAGAGAGTTAGGCTGAAAGGCCTCCGTCGATATAGATAATCTGTCCTGTAATATAATTAGAGGCATCGTAGGCTAAATATACGGCCAGCAATGCAACATCCCTTGCTTCACAAAAACGTTTTAAAGGGATGGAACTTAATATGCGTTTCTTTGTGGCATCGTCCTCATCAAAAATGGGTTCGGTAAGGGCAGTAATGGCATAGCCCGGTGCAATCGCATTCACATTTACGTTGTATCTGGCCCATTCCACGGCCAGAGACCGGGTAAACATATTTACAGCGGCCTTGCTTGTGCAATAACATACCTGGTAGGGAAATCCCTTTCCACCTGCAAAGGAACTGGTGTTTATGACTTTTCCCTTACCTGCCTTAACGAAATGGGGGCCAACCGCCCGACAACAGAGAAACATGCTGGTTAGATTGGTTTGAATAACCCGGTCCCACTCCTCATCGCTGGTGCGTTCGTCAAGAGAGGGTTCTTTTTTTTGGTTCCCTAACGGGTCGAAACCGGGCAGGGGGACTATCGGTTTCCGTATCCCTGTGCCGGCGTCGTTGACCATGATGTCTATCCGGCCCCATTCGGAAAAGGTCTTGGCAACCATTTCCTCCACTTCTCTAGTTTTAGTGACGTCTGTGGGAAGGGGTAGACACCTTCTGCCCAGACGGCGGATCTCCTCAGCCGTCTGCTCGATCTGGCTTTGGGTTCGAGCAACCGCGGTGATATCAGCCCCAGCCTCGGCCATGGCCAGGGCGATCGCCTTGCCAATTCCTCTTCCCGCCCCGGTTACGATGGCCACGCGACCCTCTAAGGAAAACTCGTTCGCAATCATAAGATACCGTCCTTCTTGAAATCGGCGATCTCATTTTCCGAATAACCCAGGCTTTTCAGTATGTCGCGATTATGCTGACCCAATTCCGGTGGACGTGTCCGAACGGTGCCCGGGGTCTGGGAAAGTCCGACGGGAAAAACAATCTGTTTTAGACACTCACCGGAAGGCGCTTCCATTTCCACAATCAATTCCCGTTTGGCAACGTGCGGATCAACAATCACCTCGGCCAAAGTCTGAACCGGTGCGACCGGTACATCCGCCTGTTTAAGGAGTTCGACCCAGGTATCTCTATCCTTAGAATTAAAAATCTTCTGAAGAGCGTCGACTATCTCGCGCCTTCGGCCGTGCCGCTCCAGCTTTATGACCTCCGCTCCCAGGTCGGCCAACAACATAGTGCAATATGGTCCTGGATACTGAAGAGCAGAAGATAGGATTCTTACCCCTTCTAAGGCCAGCATTGCTTCCCTTTTTAACAGTGGTTCAGGACGGTATGATCGTCCTGTTTTCGATAAATCAGGGATGGTTTCCGTCCGGTCTCGCTTATCCCATAAAAACTGGGCGTCGTTTTTCAGTGAAGGCGAGGATGCCTTCCTTGAAATCCGAGGATAGAATAAGCTCACTCCCGCAACGAGCCTCGTAGCAAAGGGCATCCATCAGGGACATGTCCTGGCCCTGGTTGACACTGGTCTTGATCATCTTCAGGGATAAGGGAGCCCGCTCGGACAATTCAAGTGCCCATTTCCTTGCTTCGGCCATGAGTTCCGCGGCTGGAACCACCTTGTTCACTAGGCCGATTTGATAGGCCTGCTTTCCATTGACCCGATTGCCAAAATACATGAACTCTTTGGCCCTGCTTGGTCCGATCAGCCTGGGCAAACGAACGGTACCCCCAGCCAGGGGCATGACGCCCAGTTTAACTTCACCCAAACCTAGATTGGCTTCTTCCGAAGCGATCCGAAAATCGCAGCACAGGGCTAGTTCCAAACCCCCTCCGTTGCAGGGTCCGTTGATTGCGGCGATAACCGGTTTGCCCAGGTCCTCGAGCATGTTAAAAACCGTATACCGGTGCCGAAAAAGAGGCTGCATGCCACCGGTTTCGACCCTTTCTTTGAGGTCGACCCCGGCGCAGAAGCCCCGGCCGGCCCCTGTTAGAATGACACATCGGATTTCATCGACCAGGCCGATTAGGTTTATACAGTCTTCAAGGTCCGACATGAGGCGGCTGCTGAGGACATTGAGCGACTCAGGGCGGTTAAGGGTGAGGGTCAGTACGGCCCCATCTTCCTCAACCAGTAAGTTTTTATAGTCCAGGGCTCTGCTATTCATTTTTCAGTCCTCCGAAAAATGTTTCAAAGGCCAGATCAAAGGTCGCTTTCATGAAATCCTTTTTAGGATTAAGGACCTTTTTGCTTTCTTCAAAAATGATCAGACCCGAAAACATACCCCAAACAATATCCGTAAGTGCGACAGGGTTGCGATCCTTTAAATAACCTTTATCAATACCTTCCTGGAAAATATCTCTTATTGATTCGAATTGTGGCCTGGTGAGCACTTCCAGATCTTCTTTAATTTCCGGAGAGATATGTCTGAAAAGCGAGCTTGTCTGAAAATGAAAAAGATTTAAGAGGATGGACTTATTATTCTCATAATAACTATATAGCGTATCTTTTAATTTCTGAATCTTCTCATAGGGGGAGTGTTCTACTGCATTGTGGGGAGGCTCAACGCTTGCGAACATGCGCCCCAAAATTCTGAGACTCACGGCAGCATGGAGCGCCTCTTTATTAGGGAAGTAGAGATATAAGGTAGCAGCACCCAGTTCGGCGGCTTCTCCAATTTGAGACATGGATACTCCATCGTACCCATTTGACCTAAATAATCTTTCCGCAACCTCCAGGATGTCATCGCGGCGTTTTCTTCTCTCCCGCTCTTTCCTCTCTGCTACTCCCATTTTTCCCCCTGATATGAAAAGTTCCTCATAGAAGGCATCGGCAATGATGATTCACAATCTGAATTCATTCACTTTACGAATATGTTCATATCACGCCAAAACAGGTTGTCAAGAAAAAAATCACCGCCGCTTCCTTATCTTTCGTATAATTCAAACTCAAATATATGCGTCTCCCGGCTAGCTTGAGCATTTCCACAGCACAGGCCATGGACATTCGACCCCAGCCGCATAGGGTGGCAAGCCCCAGGGTTTTAGCGCGCTTTTCATTGCATGGATCAAGCTCACCATAATATACGGCAGCAGGTCGATCCCACCGGGTGCCCAAGGCCGATGCCGGAGCCGTCCACGTTGGTGATCTCACGGTTTAGTCCCAGCTCTCGCTCGCAGCCGATGTACTGGGCAGCGAAAGCTTTGTTGACCTTGATCGACTCTCTAAATCGGCTATGTGTTTCAAGCCGCTCTTTCCATCAGGGCCTTTACAGCCGCTTCGAGTTGCGAACGCTTCCCAATCAGCCCCGCAGGGGCTTACTCCAAAAACGACCCACACCGGAGATCCGAGTTATTTAACCATCTTCAACAGAGTGCTTGGCTGGAAATCAGCGCCAGTAAAGGGAAACCCGTTGATTTTATTGTCAGCGGGCGAACCGGTTGCAAATCCAAATTGGACATCCGCTCCAAAATTCTCAGCGATAGTCCCCGCAATTGGTTCCCCTTTGGTATTAAGGGCTTTGCAATAATTGGCGAACCAGGCCTTCCACAACTTCCCTGCACGGTCCCAGACATCTGCGTAGTAATTACTGTAGTTCTCCGGATCCATGTAAATCCGCTTCCTGCCTTGAGGGTATGTGGGGTCTTTCGCAATGATATCAAAGACGTATACATCTCTTACTTCCCAATAGTCATGCGGATAGGGCGTCTCGTCTCCTGCAGCAAACAGTTTCTTTGCGTCCGCTATACTGAATTTAGAATCCGCAACCCCCAATACCTTCTGTTTTCCAACGAATTCATATTTGAAGTCGGTAATCTTGCCGTCGAACATATAAAAGTCGTCGAGCGACTGGATAGACCCCTGTGATGGGGTAGATCTTTGTCCGGCTTCTCCCCTCAGGATCCTCCTCAAAGTCGGCACGTAGATGAATATTTCATCGTTTTTTTTGGTATCCAGGTATTGGTATTGGACCAAGTCAAGCCAGCGAGAGTTTATCGAAAACAGAAAATGATCTGGAAGGCATGAGCGTACCCGGTCTTCTAATCGAGCAGACAGGAGAAATAGAGTTGCTTCACCTTGAGCTTGGGAGCATCAGGAAGGCTGCCGCCGACAGGCCTGGCCTGGTTCTGCAAAAGGATCTGCTCCTACAAGAGGCGAGGCAAACTCTAGCCGACCTACGGCAGGGCTTTTCCCTTGAAGAGGTCGAAAAGCTGCGACTGGAGACCGCTACGCAGGCTCTAATCCGGAAGTTGGGGGAAACTCGGGAGAAATACATAACCAAACTGGAAAATGCCTTAGAAAAAACAGAAGAACTCAACCTTTCCATACGTGAGTTGGATGGACAATTTCTAGAAAGCAAGGAGCCGCCTGAACTGTCTGGGTTGAAGCTAGCCATTGAAGACGCGAAGCGCCAGGGAAAAATCGAAGCGGAACTCGCTTCAACCCGGGAGGAAATCCTGAAGCTCACAAAAGATGCCTCCGCCGGGATAAAAACCCTTGGCCGGTGGATCGGGACTATTGAGGAACTCAAGAATCTCCCAGTGCCCGATCTTGAAACCATCAACGATTTCGATTCAAGAATACGGGATGCGGAAGCCGAGGTTAAGAAACAAGAATCCGAAGTAGATCGGTTGCGGGATGAACTCCTTGAAATTGGGCGCGAAATAGAGAAGCTCCGGATGATACAGGACGTTCCAACCGAAAATGACCTGATGATTGCCAGGCAGAGGCGGGATGAAGGATGGAAGATTATCCGTCGATTAATCGAGGGGGGAGAACGAAGCCAGACTAGAGAAAAGGAATTTGTGGGGGAGGTGTCAGGTGCAGAGGATCTCTCCGCTGCTTTCGAACGGAGCATCCAGACAGCCGATGAAACGGCCGACCGGCTCCGGCGTGAAATCGGTAGAGTTGAGCTCAACGCTAGGCTTATGTCCGACCGGGAGATTCGGGAAGCGAAGATCAAGCGGGTTCAGGCGAACTGGGAAAGCGCTGTGGAGGGAGTTGCTACAGCCAATGAAGAGTGGACCCGATTGTGGACGGTTTCAGGAATTAAGCCCGATTCGCCAGGGCAAATGCGCAGATGGACAGAGCGGCATAGGAAGCTTTCGGAGACTGGCGCAAAGATTCGTGATCTGGAGCTTAAAGCCAGTTCAAAAGCGATGGTAATCAAGACACTCGGAGAGGAGCTTTTGGCCCACTTGGCCGAGGCGGGCCGCAGTTGTAATGAAGGGGAATCCCTTTCAAGGCTTATTACGCGCGGAGAGCAGGTTATCGGTGAGTTCGAGAAAACCAGGACCGAGAGAGACCAACTCAAGCGGGATCTTGCAAAGAAACGCCAGGAGCTTAAAGCTGCTGAGGTCCAGGAAGAGAAGGCCAAAACGGATCTAAACGAGTGGCAGGACAAGTGGGAAAAGGCCATCCAGCCCCTCGGGCTTGGCAGGGAATCGATCCCGGACCAGGCTAATGCGATTCTCACCCAACTCCAGAGTCTTTTTGCAAAGTTGGGATTTGCCAAAGAGTACCGGACTAGGATCGAACAGATCGATGTGGATGCGGCAGGATTTGAAAAAAGGGTTCGGGAGATCGTGAAGGCGCTCGCCCCCGACCTCTCCCAACTCATGACGGAAGAAGCCGTCCTCATGCTCAGCAGAAAACTTGAGGAGGCGAAAACGGCGAAGGCCCTCAAAGAAAATCTGGAAAAGCGACTACGTGATGAACGCAAGAAGAAAGAGGACGCGACCCGGGAAATTGCGCGGCTAATCGTGATTCTTGAGGTCATGTGCAGAGAAGCCAGATGCAACCGTTTTGAAGATCTCCAGGAGGCCGAGAAGCGGTCAGATAACAAAAGAGAGCTGAAAGGACAACTCGAGGAGGTGGAACAGCGGCTTCTCGACCTTGCTGCAGGCATGGGTGTCGAGGACTTCATACTGGCGGCCGAACCGGAGAATCCGGATTCCATAAAGCCGCGTGTCGACCTGCTGGAAGAGGAGATCGCGGCTCTTACCGTCATAAAGTCTGAGCTGGATCAGACAATCGGAGAAGAAAGAAACGAGTTAAAGAAGATGGACGGCAGAGCGGAGGCGGCCGAGGTTGCCCAGGATATCCAGTTATGTCTTGGGGAACTAGGTGGTCTAGTGAGATCGTTTTCTCGGTTGAAGATCGCTTCCATGGTTCTTTCCGACGCAATGGAGAAATACCGGGGAAAAAGCCAGGGACCGGTACTGAAGCGTGCAAGCGAATATTTTAGTTCCATGACCTTGGGGTCCTTTGAGGCTCTGAGGGTTGATACAGACGAAAAGGAGAATTCAGTTGTCGCGGGGCTTCGGGCGGGCGGAGAGGTGGTAAAGGTAGACGGACTAAGCGATGGTACCGCCGACCAGCTTTACCTTTCGCTAAGGCTGGCAAGCTTGGAGCATTACCTCGATTCGAACGAACCACTTCCCTTCATAGTGGATGACATTCTCGTCCGTTTCGATGATGAGCGCGCGGCTGCTACCCTGGAAATAATGGCCATGCTTTCGGAACGGACCCAGGTCATCTTTTTCACCCATCATGCTCATCTGGTAGAAACGGCAAAATCCGCTGTAGGTTTGGACAGGCTATTCATTCATGAAATTGGGACCTGAGTTGTTTGGGTGAGAGGACACTCGGAGGCCCAGGAGGTCAAATTGGGATTGAAGTATCCTGGTGAATGGAAGTTTGGCACCACTGAGAGTGCGGATGCCGTGCCTGCCGACGCAGTGGATGAATTCTTCGCATTGACGGTTCAGATTGCATCGAGCGCAGACTCACCGAAGTCTGTCCTTGAGCTATTTAAGTCAACTTTTGCCAGTTTTCACGGTAGGTCCTATTCGTCGAGTTCAAGCTATGAATGGGCAGAATCGGACCTTTCGTCTTTAATGCACGAGTGCGCGGAGCGTTCCCCAACCTTTATCGACGCTTATTGGACATCTATCTCAAAGATGGAGCAAACTGGCGTTCCGGCACCAGGCGTTGAGTATTTGAATTCCATCTTAACAAAGTACGGAATCCCCTACGTGATCGATCCACCCAAGTTACTTCGTGCACAAGGTGATGCCATCCTCCTGAAAGTAGCTGAACAGGCTTATAATTCCGCCTCTCCTCGCACCAGTCTGGAACGCTATTTGCTCGTTAGCGAACTTGGACATGGCGGCTTTGGCCGTGTTTATCATGCGAAGAGAACCACTTCCGTTGGAACCTTCAATTTTGCGATCAAGATACTTGATCCGAGTCCTTTCGTTCAGAATCGTGAGACGGCAAAAGCACGGTTCTGCCGGGAGGTTGAAACGCTTCAAAGACTCCAGCACCGTGCGATCGTCTCATATGTCGATGCTGGATTCGACAGCGAGGGACGACCTTACCTTGTGATGCCGCTAATTGCTGGAGTTACCCTCCGAGAGGCTTGCGATGGGAGGAAAGTCGAGGAAGTTGTCGGTCTAATGTTGCAGGTACTTGAGGCGATTGAGTATGCGCACAATAACAACGTGCTTCACCGGGATCTGAAACCAGGTAACATCTTGGTGCGCGAATCAGACCGACAGCCGATCGTGGTCGATTTCGGACATGCGTATTTGTTCGAAGAGATGTCCACGACTTCTCTGACGACGTCGAGCTTAGTAGGCACGCTCGGCTATATTCCATCGGAGGTGTTTGCAAACCCGAGGGAGCGATCCCCGCTACATGATATTTTCTCCTGTGGGGTAATCACCTACGAACTCGTGGCGAGACGCCTTCCAGATCCGCACGATTACCACGCTCTCGCGAATCTTGACGTCCAGTATGCTAGTCTTGATACCGTGCTTATAAGGGCTTTGTCAGCGGCGCGCTTGCGCTTTCATTCTGCAGAGGAATTCGCAGATGCGCTACGGAATATTCGGGTACAAAAATAGCGGTCTTTTCTAACTACGACAACGGCTCGTGCGTTATAGTGCTATATAGATATAATTATCACTAACTTCAGCAAGTTCACCGTGCCTATGGGTACTGAAACCACGGAATGCCGGAATTCCATGAGCTGCTTGCGTAGCCGTTTGCCAATGTTGTCGGAATCGAGAACTGATGCTCCATGTTCAAGCCAATCGAAGGTTAAATAGCAGAGGTAGAAATTGACGTTTCCCCTTTCAAAGTCCTCTTATTTTTCACGAGCGAACATGCAAAGGCGTGGAAGAATTTCTCAGTAGAATTCGAAGATGTAGATGAGAAAGGGGCCGAATGAAATCTATGCGAAATGGTATGAGAAATTCGATCCAAATTCGGGGAAAATCTGGAATCGGTGAAAAGATGCGTCTGCTAATTTACCCCATCCCACTCAAGCGGGATATTTTCTTTTCCACGGCTTTTCGCGCGGTGCCGTACCGCTCGCGAGAAGAGCGGATGATTTTCTCCACGTTCTTTCGGGTATCTTCGAGGCTAAAAGGTTCTAAGCTGATCGCCGAAAAGGGATCACTTGCCACCCCATCGATCATCAGTTTCACGTAGAGGTGGTATTTGTCCAGGTTCATGAGATCGGTATCGGCGAAAGTGGGGGCGAACATTTTCCTTAAGACTTCAGTGTCCATTGGTCCAACCCGGAAAGTCGCCAGGGTGCCCACATTGCCGAAGACTGCATTTTGTACCTCTTCATCGAGTTGCGAGATATATTGATGGGCCAGGATCAAGTTGAGACGGTACTTGCGGGCTTCCGAGAGGATGGTGGCAAAAGACTGCGTGGCAAAATTCTGGAATTCGTCCACGTAGAGATAGAAATCCTTGCGCCGATTTTCGGGAATATCAGCCCGACCCAAGGCGGCCATTTGCATTTTGCTGATCAGCATGGCTCCCAAAAGCGCCGAGTTGTCGTCCCCTATCTTCCCCTTGGCCAGGTTTACAATAAGGATCTTTTGGCTGTCCATGACTTCCCGGATATCAAAGGCCGATCTCGGCTGCGCCAAGATGTTACGCATAAGAGAATTGGCCAGAAACTGGCTGACTTTATTCTGGACGGACTCTACGACTTCCACGCGAAACCGTGGGGCATACTCCCGGAACTGTTTCACCCAAAACATACGCACTATGGGGTCCTTTTCATTGTCAATGATCTTTTCCCGATATTTCTCATCGACCAAGACTCGCAAGACGCCCAGGAGCGTAGCGTCCGGATATTCGAGGAGAGAAAGGACCGCGTGGCGCAAGGTGTTTTCCAGTCGCACTCCCCAGGAAGAGGCCCAAATCTTCTGGAACACTCCCACCACCCCGGAGGCCACCAGGTGCTTCATTTTGGGGTCTTTACAGTCCAGAAGGTTAAAGCCTACGGGAAATTCCCGGTCACATGGATTAAAGTAAATGACGTCACCGATTCTCCTTGAAGGTACCGCCTTTAAACACTCTTCGGCCAACTCTCCGTGAGGATCTATAATGCCCACTCCCCTACCGGCGCGAATATCCTGAATGGCCATATTTTTGATGAGATTGGTTTTACCCATCCCCGTTTTTCCAACTACATACATGTGACGCCGACGATCATCGGGCCTTATGCCAAAGATGCTTTCTTTGTTTCTGAAATTGGTTTTGCCAAAGAAGTTTATTTCCCCACTCATAGGCCGGGATGGAACGGGAGCTATCCATTCCCCCGCTCTCAGTTTTTAAAAAATTGAAATGAATCGGAAGAGTAGCGATTGAGGACCTCTATGCATCCAGAATGATTTGGGTTTCCTTTATAAGTTGCTCGGTACGGGCGAGGATTATTTCAGCCGACTCTTTCGAGTATTCCAAATCCTCTTCAGCCGCTACTTTTAAGCGCCAGGCGTCGAGTAAACAGTTCAAAGAAGCGTGGGACAACCTTTCTCCAAAGAGGTTTACCAAAGCCACAAAAAGAGAATGCCAATCCTTTGCTTTGTACCCTTCGGAATACAGCAGGCTGCGCCCCGCATGGAGGATGGCGAAGTAGGCCTTGGTACCGATCCATTTGTAATCCCCCGCCCTCAAATCGCGTCGAGCGGAAGCAAGATCACTCTGGGCAGCCTCCAATTCGTCAGCGGCCGATTTGTCAATGCCTTGGACAATGAATATTCGGTTTTTCTCAAGACAGGTTTCGAAATGTAAATTCATTTGATTGGTAGTTATAGTGATTAACGTTTTGAATCAGGTCCTTATGGACATTGATTGGTATATTCTAATATTGCCATACATCTTATAATTGTCAAGCATTTGACAATTATCCGTGGTTTGGTATAATACATACAGAGTATTACTTAATCAATAATTCTTACCATCGTGAGAAACACCAAACTGATCACCATTTCCATTTCCCCTGATCTTTTCCGCAAAGTCGATGAACTGGCGAAAGAAGATGATCGCACGCGAAGTGGGATCTTTCGAGAGGCTTTCAAGAGCTATCTCGCCGATCGTGAACGCCGGAAAGGCGAAAATGAAACGCAGGGGGAAAATACCCTACGCGCCTAACTTTTTTATATATCAACCATGAACAACATCATCGCTATTATCAACCAGAAAGGCGGGGTGGCGAAAACGACCACCTCGATCAATCTAGCCTCTGGCCTGGCCAGACAGGGGAAGAAAGTACTCCTCATTGATTTCGACCCCCAGGCTCACTCCACGATTGGCCTAGGTATCGACCCAGGGAGTTACCGTGTCGCCATTAATGACGTCTTGCTGGGGAAAATGAGCATTTCGGAGGTTACGATCCCGGCTGCTACGGACAATCTCTTCCTCGTTCCTTCCCATATCCGCCTGGACAAAGCCGAGCAACAGCTCACTCCGGAACTCTTTCGCGAAACTTTTCTCCACAAGGCCATCCGGGGGATTGAATACGATTTTGTGATCATCGATTGCCGGCCAACCTTGGGGACCCTGACCATCAACGCGCTCTTTGCCTGCAATTTTATCATTGTTCCCTGCGAGATCGGGCGGTACGCCCTGGACGGTTTTTCGGACCTGATGGAAACGATTGACAACGTCAAAAACATCGAGAGCTGGGACAAGGAAACCTCCATCCGCATCCTCCTGACCAAATATGACGGGCGCAACAAGGTGAGCAACGAGTGGGTGTTAAATCAGCTCAAACCCTTTAAAGACATGCTTTTTAGGACTGTCATCCGAAAAAACGAGGCCATCAACCAGGCGCACATGGCTCAGGAATCGATTTTTTCTTTCAAGCCGGAGAGCGCCGGAGCCCAAGACTATGAGGAGTTAACTAATGAATTTTTAAATTTATGCAATCAATCAGAGAAAAACTAGCGGGGAAGTCGAGCAAACTGGCCGCTCCCCGCGAAAAGGTCGAGGACCATCCGGCTGATCTCAGTGGTTATCAGGACGGCAGCTTCTACCAGGTTGACTTAAGCCAAATTCTGCCGGACCCTAATCAGCCCCGAAAATTCTTCGATCCGGATTCTTTAGGGGAACTCTCGGAATCCATAAAGCAAAAAGGAGTTCTCCAGCCGATCATTATTCGCAAGGATGTTGAGAACCGCATTTATCTGGTCGCCGGAGAACGTCGCTACCGAGCGGCCAAAATGGCCGGATTAGAGCGCATTCCCGCCATTTTAACCAAGGGCGATGCCATGGAAATTGCCCTCATTGAGAACCTACAGCGGGAAAATCTGAGACCCATTGAAGAAGCCGAAGCCTTGGCCCGCATGATGGAGCAGCACGGGTACACCCATGATCAACTCCGAGTAGTGATCGGCAAGGCTCGCTCGACCATTACGGAATCGCTGAGTCTTACTCGCTTGCCCGAAGCGATTAAGGAGGAATGTCGGCACGCCGACCACTACCCCCGCCGGCTCTTAGTGGAGGTGGCCAAGCAGAAAACGCCGGAAGCCATGATGGTACTCTTTGACCGAGTAAAAAGGGGTGACCTGAAAAGTACCGAAGTGCGCCAAATCACCCGCCCAACTGTCAAATCGAAAATCCGCACCCCGGCCACCATTGCCCTGGAAAAGATTCATAACCTCAACAAACATTTAAACAAATTCAATCTCGGAACAGCAGAAGAAAGTCAGAAAATTCAACTGATTGATGAACTTAAAAAGCTAAAGATATTGATCGACAAAATATTCAGTTAGCGTGTTTTTCCGTTTTCTCCTTCACTAGAAAATGTATTTCCGTACTAAGGTTTCAGGTACCGAGGAAGATTAAATATTTGGAAATATTCAAAACGAACTATTAAGTTTCCGAGTACCAACCATTAAGGTTACGAGTACTGATTGTTAAGTTTCCGAGTACCAGCTATTAAGGTTACGAGTACTGGAAGAGCCGGATTGAGCTTTATTTTAGCCACATTTTGAAAGGGGAAATAACGTTTAAAAAGTATTTAAAATAACGTTTAAAAGGAGAACGGTTTAAAAATCATTCAAAAATCAAAATGAAGGAATTTAGAAGAGAACAAAAACCAGCCAAAGGGAAATATGAACTTTCCCTTTCTGAATTCCCGGTCACCCTCCTTTCCAAAACCAAGATTGATAAACCCTTTATTGAATATCGGGACACGATCATGGGCAAAAACAACGAGCAGGTGGAGAGGACCTGGCGAGTCTATCCGGATGCCAAGTGGGGATTCGGAACCGCCAGCACCTTCTCCAGCCTCTACGAACTCTTTCAAATTTGGAAAGAGCAGGGCTTCCGGGACAAGACGATTACCTTCGGCAGTCTATACTCCTTTTCCAAGCGGAAAAGAATCATCCCAACCAACACCTCCTACGACATCATCAAAAAGGATCTCCGGTGTCTGACCGGTCTGGTGATTGAAGCCAAGAATGCCTTCTGGGACAATGAAAAGCGCGCCTACGTCGACGCCTATTTCCATCTTTTCGAAAAAGTCCGCTTTTTCAAGGAAAAACCGTTCGGTCAGGCCACCCTGAATTTCAGCTACATCGAAGCCTCTGATGAACTGTTCGGATCGGTCATCACCAACAGTCTCCTCATAACCGAATTTGACAGCGGGTTTTTCCATTCCCTGAAACCGACCGAGCAGCGCTTGGCCCTTTATCTTTCCAAAATGCTTCGAAACCAGGAGGTTCATAAACGGGACATCTTGAAACTGGCGGAGCAATTACCGCTCACCAGCACGCTCCAGAAAAAGATCAAGCAGCAACTGAAAAGCGCCGCCCAGGGGCTCATCAACAAAGATTTTAAACTTCTGGGGCGGTTCGATTTTGAAAAAGGCGCCACCCGCCAGAGCGAAAATATCGTTTTTTTCCGCCGCGGCAAATTGCCGCCACTTTGGAGCAGGGGAGTGGGGAGGAAAAGCGGAAACCAGGCCGGAGAACAAAATCCGGCCAATCTCCAGGAGTGCCTGGTGGAGGACATTTTGGCGGTGTGCGGCGATAGAGACTCAACCAATTTTTATAAAAAAGTGGCCCAGGTGATGCCCAAAGAAACCATTTACCAGACTATCGCCGAGGTCAAGGAAGTGGTGGATCTGAGCGCGATTAAGAAAACCAAAGGGGCACTCTTCACCAAACTAATCAGAGGAAAAGCCGTGAAACTCAACCTCGATCTTTAAAGGAATAATTTAACCGGAAGGTCTGCGAACGCCGACCGGAACGGGCAGAAAACAAAAGCGACCGTTCAGTGATCCATACTATTTAAGATCTGAACCTTGATAACCCGCCCAATGGCTCATAACTACCTGCCCGCCGTCGTCGCTACGCTCCCGACTCCGCCCCCTCCCCCTAACGGCTGGCCACCTGCTTGCCAGCAGCCGTCTGCGGGTTTTGCCCCCTCACCGGGGACTCAACCGGAAGGGGGCGGAGTCGCAAGCCTCGATTTTGTAGACCAATCGCCTGGAGGTTCTCTGCCAGACGATTGGACAAAATCGGGCGACGACGGCGGGCGGAACTGGTTTTTTAAAACTGGTTGCAACGAGGCCGAAGACGAACCGCAAAAACCGCAAACCCCAGAACCACCAAGAAATCAACCGAGAGACAGCTTCGCGGATCTTTCTCACACGCTCAAAATTGAGCGGAGCGGCGCTCCTGGCCGGAAAGAAACCTTCTTACTATTGGGCATACTATGCGAGGCTTATAGCGCAAAATTGGCGCTTGTAGAACTCTTCATGGTCGGACCTTTTTTTAAGAAATAGAGAAACGACCGATCCTCACCCTAAACTGGATAGAGAAATAGGGGATAGGGGAATCACCGACTAACCGCAGCGTCCTCGCAAAAAATTGCCTCCAAAAACATAACAGCTCAAGAGAAAATAGTAATCTAACCTCTTAAAACCAACATGAAACCACAAAAAACAAAAACTACGAGGCGGAGTTTTAGTAAATTCATCCGCCATCCTGAAAGTTACCCCCTCCAACTCCAACGGCGGGATTTGGAAATACTCGCCCTGGTCTATGACTACCGTTTCATGGCGTCCGACCAGGTTACTCGAATCATTGCCGGCAGTGAGCGAAAGATTTTAGCGCGGCTGCAGAAACTCTTCCACCACGGCTACCTGGAGCGCCTGTGCGACCGGAGAATCCGTACCCGCGCGGGAAGCGACAAAATGGTCTATACCATCACCCAAAAAGCGGCCGAGTTCCTTATTGCCGAAATGGGTCTGCCCATTACCAAGTTGAATTGGACCTCCAAGAATCGAACGGTCACGGAGCGCCACATCAAGCACACCCTCATGATTGGCAAATTTCGCACCGCTTTGACGTTGGCAGTCGGAGATCAAGAGCGAGTAGGACTTGCCTTTTGGAGGGAAAGCCGCGGTATCGGTCAAAATATCGATCCCGAACTATCTGACAAGGTGACGGTTGGGGTAGGGGACCGGGGAAAGGAGCAGGCGCGCATTATTCCAGACGCCTTCTTGGCCGTGGAGACAGCCAAGTCCAAGCACTTTTTGTATTTGGAAGCAGATCGTTCCACCATGACCAATGAGCGCTTTTTGAAAAAGCTTAAAGCCTACTGGATTTGGTGGAAGCAAGGGGGAAGTAGGAAAAAGCACGGTGTGGATCACTTCCGGGTCCTCACCGTGACCCGCTCCTACGAGCGGCGCGACAACCTCAAACGGATTGCTCTTGAGGCCAGTCCCGGCACCGGGGGGAGCGGTATGTTTTGGTTTGCCTGCGAAAAGGATTATGAAGTTTCGGCCCCGGAGTCGATATTGAGAGACATCTGGGTTACGGCCAAAAGTAAAGAACGGCATAGCCTGCTAGAGTAGGCAACTTGTAAGTCTATGAATCTGTGGCATAATGTAGTAAACAGCTCTTCCTCCCTCGGCTTTATTTCTACACATCAAAATTTTGTCTTCGAGGGTTCGGCAAGGCCCAAGGGATTGAAATTGTAGCTAAGTCGAGACACGCTCTTCGAGGTGCACGGAAGGCGTGGATTGGGACGGCCGTTACACCTCGCAGCCACTTCCAGTTTGGAGGGGGCTGTTTTGTTATTTGCAAAACAGAAAAATCGGTGTGTCCATTCCAGTCAAGGACCCCGTATGCTTTGTTCAATTTTGTGGTGTACTTTTGAACGGGCTCTCTCAGATGACAGCAAGCTGTTGAAGGTGGCGGAGTCCGCGTCTGATTAGTACGTAACTTTCATCCGAGAAAACCAGACCACTAGAAGCGATATTTAACTCGGGAAGATTCCTCATTGACTATTAGATACAAAATAGTTGTAATCTGTAGAAAATAATGAATCTTTAATCATATTCTCAAGCGGAGATCGGTAGGAGTGCGCAGTCTGGAGGGCGGACTTTGGCACAGAATGCCCACTATTGGCCACCATCACGCCGGGAAAAGGAGGTAGGCCGATACATGGAACTCACCGACGCACAGCTCGGTTATTTTGTCGACAACTGTCTCAAACTGCCAAAAGGGAAGCGAGCCGAGTTTCTCGGCCAAGTAGACAACTTGATCGAGGTTTTCTCCAACAAGGCTGCGGCCGACCCCGTAATTAACATCAAGAAGTTCCTGAAGACCGGGTCCCTCAGGAAAGGCACCGTCCTTCGTCCTCGCGGTGACTTCGGTGTAGACGCTGACATTGCGGTGTTTCTGAACACGCAAGGCGTCAGCAAATTCGACCTCGCGTCCCTTCATGCCCGGATTCGGCGGTTGCTCAGTGCAGCCTATCCGCAGAAAACGGACAGAGACTTCACGATCCAGCCTCGGACGCTTGGCATCGTGTTCCGAGTATCCGGGATGGAGGTGGACTTGGTCCCCATCATTCCTGTCGATGGACCTGGGGACTACGGCTGGCAGCCCTCGTCCCGGGGAGAAGATCCTGTCAAGACGAGCATCATCAAACAACTTGAGTTCATCCGTGCCCGCAAGGAGACATATGCGCGCTTCACGGCGTTGGTTCGCATTCTTAAACACTGGCGCAATCATCAAGAGCTCGATGAAAGTCTCCGCTCTTTCACGATCGAGCTCATTGTGTCGCACCTGCAGGACACTGAGGGCGCGCCAGCGTCTCTAGAAGACGGAATCCTCCGGTTTTTATTGTACATCGCGCAAACTCAGCTCACAGCTCCCATTGTTTTTGCCGGGTGCGGGAAGGTCTCGACTCTCCCGAAGGATCGCGTCGTGATTCTTGACCCCGTAAACGCGGCCAACAACGTCGCACGCCGGCTAACTGATGCCGACTGCGAGGAGATCGTCGCCAAGGCGACGGATGCCTGGGAGACGATCACCGCTGCACGAAACAACAGCTACATGGGCGAAACATTAGAGTTGTGGAAGGGCGTTCTTGGACGCTCGTTCGTGATCGAGGAGTAAGAGGAAATGTCAGTGACCTACAGCGAGTCCGCCACGCGCACGTTCACTATCGCAGACGTAGGAAAGGTGCTTGACTGCTTCGCGGCTGACCTCGATGGGATGGGCCAATCTACTGGCCTAAGAACCCGCGAGAACACGAAGGCCGTGGCCGCCGACGTGAAACTCATAGCTCAGGAGGGGTACCTAGCTGAGGTGAACCTGTACCTCAAAGACACCAGCGGTAAGACGATTCGTGCGGCAAAGTATGAGGTGTCATCGGACGGCGCTTCCTTGACCGCATCTCGTCCCGGCAATTACCTCTGGCCACGGACTCCCGGAGGCAACCTTTGTGTCCACGTAACGTACAGTCAAGCGTGGTGGAATCTTTCCGAAATTCACAAGGCGAAATTCAAGCAGCGTCTCGGGTTGCAGTGGGGTACCCTTGATCTCGATACATCCTTTCCGATGCTCACTCGCTACAGTGACCGGAATTACGTGAGCAACGGGTTCGGCCTTCAGAAGAGCGTATTCATCTAACAGGAAAAATAAGAGTGAATCCTGTAGGGTCAGAACTGTTTGAAGTTGAGCGCTTGTTACCCGATGAGCTTGTTCTGTCCTCGGGGAAGCGGCTCGTTGGGTTCGATGCTCGCTATGACCGTATTCGGCGCGACCTCCGCTTACTCTCTGCGCCGGACGAGGTCCGGGCCTGGAGCGAGCGGTTCTATGGCCGCGCACTCCCTCTCTGCGAGATTATGTCCGATCGCTATCCACTCCTTATCTTCACCGGTGACGTCGGGACAGGGAAGACTGTGACAGCTGAAGCAGCATGCGACCGCCTGGCACGCGAGACGGGACGAGCGGCGATGCTATTCAAGCTGAGTACGAGGGTGCGTGGAAGCGGCAAGGTCGGGCAAATGAGTTCCCTCATCAATGAGGCGTTCGCTATCATCACGAAGGAGGCAGGCAAGGCGAAATCAGCCTTCCTAATCATAGACGAGGCGGACTCCCTCTCTGCAGCGCGCGATGGCGCACAGAGCCACCACGAGGACAAGGTGGCAGTAAACACGATCATTCAGAAGGTGGACGATCTGCGAAGGCTGGGCGGCAGAGTGCTTGTCATCCTCTGTACCAATCGAGGACACGCCCTTGATCCCGCGGTGGTTCGTCGGGCGGCACGTATAGAGCGCTTCGACCGTCCGGACGCCGCAGAGCGCGAGCAGTTGATTCGGATGGACTATGAGGGGCTCGACTTGTCGGATGAGTCCATCCGACACTTGGTTGATATTACCGGCCCCCAGAAGCAGCCAAAACGCATCGGCTTCACGTTCTCTGATCTTCGCCCGCGCCTCCTGCCTGAGGCACTGGGCTTGGCCTTCCCGGACAGGAAACTGACGGCAGCCGAGATCTTGAACGCCGCACAATCGTTGCAGCCATCGCCATCCGTGGAGAGTGCCTAATGGCTACGGACCCCGCGCAGCTGGCAGGTATTCGTGTTCAGATCGCCGGAAGTGCAAACAAGGCGACCAATGCCGAGGTCATCCGCTATGGGCACCGCTTGGTCGCTCAAGTCGTGCGTGGTGTCTTGGTAGGAGGGGGTGGGCTTGTTCTCGCCGTGGGGCGCGAACCACGGGCCAACGACAGCGACGAGAGCTTGCCGAGCCTGGTCTTTGACTGGACAGCACTAGAGGCTGCGGCAGCGGTGCTTTGCGATGGAGCCGCCCGCTGGCCTCGAGCTGCCGGCCTTCCGGTCGTTGTGGTAACGTCCGAAAAAGCCGAGGCCGAGATTCCGAAGGGACGTAGAGCACTATGGAATGAGTTGCTGGGCAGCGGTTCCGTGCAACTCGAATCCATCATGCCTGGTTCCCGTGCGGCGGCGCTCATTCGTCAGCGGCAGGCCGCATTTGGGGAAGTACTGCTCACGCTGGGCGGGGGAACTGGCGTAGAACACCTTGCCGACCTCTACCTGCGTGAGCGGAGGACCGTTCTTTCGCTTGATCTGCCTCTGGGAGCCAGTCGCAGCGACGGCACGGGCGGCTCAGAACGCCTGGCACGAGAAAGCCGTGCGGAATCAAGCCGCTTCGTGCGGATGCAGCGAGGATTTGAGCACCGGGCTAACGCTGAACTTGCTGGACTATCGACGAGGAAGGGAGCGGAGCCTGATACAGACGTGGCCCGGCGTATCATCGGGTTGCTTGGCATGCTTGCCCCGCCGACTGCCTTTTACGTGCGGCTGCTCAATAAGAAGCACGGAAGCTTTCCCCAGGTAGAAAAGTTTTTCCGAGAGGTGGTTGATCCGGTTGTGGCGGACGCAGGCCTGCAGCGGATTGAGATGGGCACCGACAAGACCGAGCACGGTTTCATCAATGTTGGCATTTTTGACAGCCTCCACTTCGCCCGCGTTGCCATCGTCGACTTGACTGGGAGCCGCCTGAACTGTTTCATTGAGCTGGGGTATGCATTTGGAAGAGCGACTCGGGTCATAGTGACGGCGGAAGAGGGGACGCAGCTCCCCTTCGACACAGATGCGATCCCTTGCCACTTCTGGAAACCCGCACTGGGAGCTGAGGCGCGACAGGAGGAGCTCAAGACGTTTTGGAAAAACAACATTGATAGACCGCCGCTCGTGCGCCTGGGAGTGGATTGAAAATGACGAAGAATGTCTTCCTATCGGCCAAACCGCTTGAATAATGGGTTTTTCTTGCACCGTGTCGTTAAAAAGATAATGTGCGACACCCTATAGTTCACTCTCCCCGCCTGAATCGTAGCCCTAATCTGGGCATGGAAGAATCACAATTCTTGTTATTACTGGTTAGAGAAAAATGGAGCTACACGGAAGGCACGGATTGGGACGGCTGTTACACCTCGCAGCCACTTCCAATTTGGAAGGGATTTGTTTTGTTATTTGCAAAACAAAACAAGCCGGCCGTGTCTTCCCAACCGGCCTCGCGTGCTCTCTTTAGAATTAGACAGACGAATAAGGGCAAAAAAAACCCCCTTAAAAATCAGTATGGGCATAGATAATCAATCAGCCTCAAAGCTCCCAGAGTCGATCTGCATCTTCCTTAGCAGCCACGTTATTACTTCTGCTTTTTATAGATCCTCCTTTGTTTTAGCCTTATACAACGCCTTTATATGTTCGATAGTCTCTCCCCCATTATGAGTTATGAGGTTTGCCTCCATCAATTCCTTTTGTTTATGAAAGCGAGTAAATAGCCTCCTTAAATCCGTAGCGAAGGCAACGAGGCTGGTATCTACAGCTAAGTCATGTACGCCAGTATTACCAAAAACAAGTTTGTTGTTATCGTTAGTGGTGCCAGAATATTTGAGTTCAAACATCAAACTCTGACACCGATCAGTAAGCAATATGCGATAATTATCATGAGCGTTCATATAGTTAAATATATTAGTAAAATGATCACTTATGTAGGATGTCTCGTTCTTAAATAATGCTTTATCGATGTAATCGCTCAAACATTGACGACAAATCAGTGTAGTGACTGTATGGTCTTTTATATTTTGATCCAATATCCATTTACGCTTTTCAAAGCAGGCTTTATATAAACACTGATAAATGTAATTTGGGCTGTTCTCATCGTGATTAAACCGCGACTCAGTAGGGGCGAACAGTCCCGATGGGCGGGAAAGGACCATAACCGCATCACCGGGTATCATTTCTAAGGATATGAAAAACAAATAAAGGTTCAAGCCCTTATAAACACTTTGCATACCAACGATTTTCCTTCTCAAGGCGGCTTGAATGAATAGCTCGGAATCCTGATCGTTGATATCAGCATAGCTAAATTCCCTCATCAAGAGATTAGTCTCATCCGAGGATAAATTCAAAGCTACTGAGATGGATATCAGTTTGTCTCTGCCAACTTTCTTAATTTCGCCCTTGGCCAGGGCAATGAGGTAGCTGTTTGCCATGCCTGTCAACTGTGCTAGTTCATTCCGACTGACTTCGGTATCCTCTTTAAAACTCAAGAGCGCTTGAAGGTGCTTTCCCATTCCAACCCCCCGATTGGATTTTTGAGGTGCGAGCATGACGGGAAAAATAGGTATCGGCAGGCCCAAGGCCAAATATAGTAGAGATTTCGGGTGAAAGCTAGAGGGAAAAGTAAGGCGGATATAATAAAGAAAGATTTTCCGACTACAAAGGAAAAAGTAACTTGACTATGCGATCGGCCAATTTTAACTTCTTCCCATGTGATAGTGGAATGGCTTCCACTGATTTTCACAATGCGCTTTCACCCTGAGGAGAAGATCAGAAGCAAAGAGGCAGATCACTTTTTCGGACCTTCCTTCACACGATATCGTGAGAAGGCCGGAGGAACACCATGAAACTTCTGTTACTACTCGTTTCATTGACCGCCCTGGTTGTAGCGTTCGCCGCTTATGAGCGAACGAGAGCACTCGAGGGACTCCTCCCTTTGGCTCGCGTGCTTTCCGATGCCCAAAACGCCGGAGAAACAGTCAAGAAAAAAACAGCTGCGGCGAGGGAAAAGGTGGCGGAAGCCTTGGAGAACTTAGCGGAGTGTATCCGCAAATGATCGCTAAAATTGTGCCCCCTGTTTGGTTCGGCTTCAAAGGCTGGCCATATAGAGTTAAGTGATCAGGAGGTGAAAAGTTATGTCGCTGTCAGTCAAGATGGTTTCCAAAGTGCGGCCTGATTTCTATGATGCCGACGCCGCGTCGAGCATGCCGTCGATTGATGGTATGGCCGATATTTTTAGCGCTATCGACAGTTTTGTGGCTGACTATATCAGTAAATCCCACGATCCGGAAGTGGTTCGACATTTGACCGTAATCAGAGTGTCGCTGAACGCGATGTTCGCTGAATACCGAAGCGATGCCATTTTTAATTTTAAGTCCGTTACGGATCACGGCTTATTTATCATCCAAGACTTTGCTTCCTGCTTTTTTAAAAAATACGGAAATCGAAATATCTCGATTGATGAGAAAGGATTTCGAACGATATTTGAGCCCATAATGGTGGCTTATTTGAACCATCATGGGGTCTTAATGCGCGCAATTGACGCAATTTTGGGAGGAGAAAAAGATGACCCAAATACACAGATTACAGAAACCGGAACACACAATTGATGTCGGCGAGAATCTGAAGATTGATATTACCGGCGCCTCTGACCATGAGGTTCGGACTATAAAGGATGGTCTCCAGAAAGATCCGAGCTTCTGGGCCAGTGTGAGTGCCATGCTCAGGCAGAAACCTCGCCTATGGCGCTCGCGCGAAGAGCGCAACGTCTTGAAGGAACTGCGGGTTCAGGCCGTCAAAGATGGAGGAAGGTATCTTTTGAAATTGATTGCCGTCGAGGGCGATGGGCACATCAAGAGAGTCGCTACCGAAATGAAACTTGCCGAGGCTCATGATGCGGAAAGATTAACCCTGGCTATTTCTGCCACTTTCATGCAGATCTACATGGCCGTCAACAATGTATACAGAATTGTAGCCTTGATGGAGATCGACTCTAAGTGTCTGTTTGAAGAAGCGTCTCCGATCACACGCCAAATGTACGAAGCCTTTCACAAGGAGTTTTTGCTACAGTATCTGTCATCAACCAAAGAGATCATGATTTCTCTTGCACGTATTGCGGGCGGCCAGCAAACCTGCCAAAAACGGCGGTGATACAATCGGCCATGTCATGATCAACGCAAACCCCTGCGCCATTGCCGATTTGTGAAGGCAAAATAGAACGGAGGGGGTTCA
>JBEKPW010000077.1:0-30478 GCA_049520315.1 Syntrophobacteraceae bacterium | reverse complement strand
GCAGTGCAGATTCATGGGGGCATAGGCTTGATCAAAGGCTCCGTAGTGGAACGTCTCTATAGGGAGATTCGCCCGCTCAGGATTTACGAGGGAACCACGGAGATTCAGAAACTCATAATCTCTAACCATATTTTAAAGGAAGAGAAAGATCGAGTTGGAGGAAAGTAAAAACCCGGGTCATAGTATTCGATAAGCGCCTTCATCCAGCATGGATTTGTAAAAGATCCATTAAGGGGCGTGAAGCGCGTAAGATCGAATTGCGTTCAAGAAAGCGTCAAGTCACGGGCGTGGGCTTTGCCCCCCACACCCCCTTCCGCCTCTGGTCATGGACAGATCGGGGATAGCGTCGAGATCTATGCGGCGCTCCGCGAGGCGGGCCCCGCGCATGTGCGGTGGCTGGCCGCCGACAGCGGCGAGCGCTCTGCCTCGCGCGACCTCGCGTGGCAGATATCCTGCAGGGTGCGGGGGATCTTTAAAGTGAAAAAACTTTCTCCGCTCAGTTCGGGGTTATTTGTCGCTCTTTGAACGCAACTTGGTCTGATAGGCATTTTTTTTCATGTTTTGATTGTAATATAGTATGATTTACACACATTCGACATTCCAAGAGCTTTTTCAGATGGAATGGGACACGGGAATGCGGTTCGGCTGCAGTTGTAAAAAAGCGAGAGGAAACCAAGCCAGACGGAGAGAGAGGGATAAACTGTGAAGGAACCGCTGGAGAACGAGGAACAGGCGAGCGCTGTTGCGGCGTTCATGATCGGCACCCAAGTGCGGGAGCTTCGGGAGAAAAACCACTACACAGTCGAGGAACTTGCCGCGAAGACGGGGATCGAAAGACAGATGCTGGGCCGGATCGAAGCCCATGAGTTTATACCGCCCATAGCCACCCTGATCAAGCTCGCGGGCGTACTGAACGTCAGCGTGGCCTGGTTTTTCCAGGACAAAACCGGCAGCGACAAGATCGCCGTGACCCGCCGCGGCGAACGGGTGCGCATCATGCGGCGTCCCCACCACATAGAAGGGGAAGTCGACTACATCTACGAATCGTTGGAAATCCGAAAAGTCCAAAAACATATGGAACCCTTTATGGTGGAATTCCCTGTCAGGGACACCAGCGAGACGGTCTTGGCATGTCATGAAGGCGAGGAGTTTCTCTACCTGCTCGAAGGGACACTCGAATTTCGCTCTGCAGACCGGGTCGAAATACTAAATCCGGGCGACAGCATCTACTTCGAATCGGATGTCGACCATGGTTTCCGCTGTCTGGGCGGGGCGCCCGCCAAAGCGCTCGCGGTGGTGTGGAGGCCCGGCAACCCTGACCCGCCGATGCTGCGATAAATAGTGAATAGTGAATAGTGAATGGGAGGAGCGAGAAGCAAGGAGCAGGGAGCGGGGAGCAAAAAACTTGCAAACCGCATCGTTACGCGAGGAACAGTAAAAAATAACTCCTCTTGGTGAACCCTCACTTCGTTTCGGGTTCGCGGGTAACATCGAGGAAGCGCGTTAAACGCTTCAAGTTCGCGGCCGATCTTTTGTGAGGCCGCATCGCTACGCGAGGAGCAGAAAGAGCTTTCAAGCCAAAATTCCCCCTGACCCGCCGGGAGGGGATAAAGCCTTCCCCTACAATTGATCCACTATGAAGTCGGCCTAGCTGAAACTTCCGAGAGCGAGGCACTATGAATTGGAAAAGGATTTTACAGATTGCATGCGCGAGCGTGGTTCTGGCTCTGGCGCTGATAGTGGCCATACCGGTTTGCTTCGCCGCCGCTGGAGAAGTGGATTCCGATTCCAACCAGGTCGTCGTTTCCACCGACGAAGGCCTTGTCGCAGGTCTGCAGACTGAGACGATGAACGAGTTCCTCGGAATCCCTTACGCGGCCCCGCCTGTCGGTGTACTGCGCTGGCGGCCGCCGCAACCGGCGGCGGCCTGGCAGGGACAGCTCGATGCGACGCAATTCGGCAACCACTGTCCTCAGGTGGCCAGCTTTTTCGGTTCGGCGAGCACTACGGAAGATTGCCTGTACCTGAATGTGTATACTCCACCAAGCGGGGAGGACCTCCCCGTAATGGTGTGGATCCATGGCGGATCACTCGTGGTCGGAGAGAGCGACGATTACGATCCGACCATGCTGGTCGCTGAAAATGTCATTGTCGTCACCTTAAATTATCGCCTTGGCGTTTTGGGATACCTGGCGCATCCGGCGTTGAGCTACGGGGGGCCGCACGGCGCATCGGGCAATTTCGGGTTTATGGACCAGCAGGCTGCGATCGCCTGGGTGCAGCGCAACATCAAGAATTTCGGCGGAAATCCGAATAACGTGACAATCTTCGGTGAATCCGCGGGCGGCCTGAGCGTGCATGTTCAATTGACCTCGCCGCTCGCCGCCGGGCTGTTCCAGCGCGCCATCATCGAGAGCGGGGCGTATGCGTTGTATGCCTCCGAGCTCGCAACGGATACCACCGCGCTCGCAACGGCCGAAGCATGGGGCAAAACGCTCGCCAAAAACATCGGCTGCGCCGCCAAGACGGCCGCTAAGACGGCCGCGTGCCTGCGCGCCCTTCCGGTCGCCACGCTCCTCAACTATTCGGGCTCCATCCAGATTGCCGCACCGAACGTGGACGGCTATGTCCTGACTAAAACAATCGGAGCGGCGCTCGAGAGCGGAAAGTTCAACCGGGTGCCGGTGATGGAAGGCTCCAATCATGACGAGTGGAACCTCTTTGTCGGGGCTTACTTCGATCTTGCCGGTTATCCGGTCACCAGCTCGAACTATATGACCTGCATCGCAGATTCGTTCGAAATGCCGGTGACGGACCTGGATATACCGTATATTGTCCGCGAGTATCCGCCGGCCAAATATTCAACCCCAAGCATGGCACTGGGCGCGTCCGGCACCGACGGAATCTTCGCGTGCAACTCGCGCGCGTCGATCCGTCTAATCGCTAAGCACGTGCCGACCTACGCATACGAGTTCAACGATGAGAACGCGCCGGAGCTTTACCTGCCGACAGACAGTTCCTTGCCGGATGGGTATGGCGCGGCCCATGCGTCTGAACTCCAGTACATCTTCAACCTGCCCAACACCCCATATAAATCACCGCTCACCGCGGACCAGGAAGGGCTGTCGCACGACATGGTCCTCTACTGGACCCAGTTCGCCCGCTCCGGCAATCCTAACTCGTCCCAAACGCCATCGTGGCCGCAATACGTTCCGAAGGCCGATCAGTTCCAGTCACTCACTGCGCCGACGCCAACGACCGAATCCGGATTTGCCGCCGGTCACAAATGCGGGTTCTGGTGCCCCCGGTAGTTGACAAGGAGCGGGAGGCGAGAAGGGGGGAGCAGGGAGCTGGCGGCGAGAAGCGGGTCGAACTCCTCAAAACTATTTATCCGCAGATGTTCGCAGATGTGCTGATCATGGACAGGTCAGGGAGATAGCCTTGGGAGAGGAATACAGTGAAGAGTGAAGGGAGAAAGGTGAAGTAAGAGCGGGTGAATCGGTGAGTGGGTGAGTGGGAGAATGGGAGGAGCAAGAAGTCATCTCCCTTTGAAATATCTGCGACATCTCCCTGAACTGTCGATGATCAGGCATCTGCGGATCAATGATGTAAGAGCAGCCGTTTTTAGTGCGTGGAGTACCAATCAAGCACCCGTTTAAGTTCTACCGCAACAGCGGGGGCCGTCATCATATTGGGTTTTCTCAAAATGTCCATCGGCAGCAACCCCGGAGCGTTATAGAATGACGCAGTCGCGCCGTAGTCGACCTGAATTGCGGCCCCTTCGAGCGAAAGTCCCAGAAAAAGGCCTCGGTTTCTGGAGTAGGAGAGTATCTCAGCCGTGAGCAAAATGTCAGTTGCCGCTTCTGCTTGCCTGCCGAGGGGCCCAGCTGCTATCGAAGCGTCACCCCCGAGGGTGAATTTGCCGCCGCATATTTTATCCAGACTGCGAATGGTGTTAAGCACAAGTATCGCATCGGTGGATTGAACACCGATCTGCCATCCAAAACTGCCTCCTATCAGGCGGAAAAAGACAGGGTTACCCCACGATCGGTCCTCGTTGCGCACCAGAAGCACCCCTACTCCATAGCGGCCCCCAAAAATAAATCCGGCCTTGAGCAGATCGGGAAAAATCGCGATTCCCTGCGCGCTGTGCAAAAGACCGGGTGGAATTGCACACTCGGGAATATCCATGATCTCCCTCATAATGGCTGACGCTGCCTGGACCTTGGCTTCTTCGCCGACTCCGGCCGGTGATAACCCGGGCGAGAGGAGGCACAGACTCAAGGCCATTACGAAGACAACTAAGGCGCTTCTTTGAGCCATTGGATATCTCCTTTCATCTTGCCATTTGTTGTCGATCGTTGTGGTCTAACAGATATTATCCCCCGGTCCCGGTTTAGCTGGAACAGCCGAGTCCTTGAGGCAAAAACTGGCAACTAACGTGCCAACCCTCGAAATAGCCACAGGCATCGATCTATGCGGTAAGTACCGGACCCGATTGAAGGCTTTCACCGACAGCAATGAGTGGTCTTTAATACACTCGGGCTTTCAGCACCATCAGGTCTTTTGGAAATCAGGTATATCCATGATGTATGCATGGAGACAGCGGCCGAATTGGACCGGCGGATATTATGTGACATGCCGTTTCTGCATCAGGCACCTCCACGCTCTGGGTGCATTGGGACGCTTGGATCCGAAATGACTGGATATAAGTGAAAGAACCTCAAAATAGGGCTCTACCGCCAATACTATATCAGCTGCAGTCCGTTGTGGCGGGCCGGGACTTTTGCGATCCTCATCAGCGTTGCCAACGAGCGTCAACCACAGCCCCGCTTCTTTCAAATGCGCAGCGACATTTCGGGCAAACTTTTTTCGGTCATTTTCAGAACCGAATGAATGAAAACAGCCTCTGTCAAATGCGAAGCCGAAAGGAGCGCCTTCAATTTTGTTGTTAAGAAAATCAGCGAGTATGAGATCGCATTCAACGTTGGCCTTAGAGGCTTTTCCCTTTGCCTTTTCCAGAGCAATGTCCGAAGTATCAGTACCGGTAACCTCGAAGCCGCTCTGCGCAAGCCATATGGAATTGTCTCCGGTTCCACAGCCAATATCCAGGGCTTTGCAACTCAAAACAGGTTTTTGGGTCACAACTTCGACAAGATTGAAATCGGGCTTGCCTATGTCCCAAGGAGTGTCCCCCGATCTGTATCTTTCTCTGAAACGATCTTCGATTGTCATCTTATTACCCCTTATAGAAACAATAACATAGACTTAGCAGAAAATATCCAAGCTTTTCCATCCATCGAGTTCAAGGAGATACTGCTGCATCATATTTCATGATCCTAATTTTGTGAATTCTCTTGAAGTTCCGACAGTCGAAAACACGTCGAAAACATAGGAAACCGGACCGTGTACCGAACGTTCTGCAAATAAATAGTCCGGAAAAGCGTGGGGGCTGGGGGGACATGCGTCCCCCATTGACCGCGCGTGTCCGATATCCTGCGGGGTGCGGGGGATCTTTAAAGTGAAAAAACTTTCCCCGCTCAGTTCGGGGTTATGTGTCGCTCTTTGAACGCAATTTTGGTATTACACCATTGTGGTGCTTAGATCCGTCGCTGCGGATACACGGGGTAAGATTGCTCTTGTGAACGGTTTTTTTTCGTTGAAAAATTGATCATCAGCTTTTGTGACGGGCGCCGATTGTGAAAAGATTTCATCCGGCTGAGTTAGAGATTCACGATGAAGATCTAGTGAACGTGCTGTTCGATTTGGCCGACTTAATGCTGACCCCTCCAGTCGCCCTGCAGGCCATAAGATTGAAAGTACGGAGGCGGCTGCACTGACCTGTCCGTCTCCCTGTCGTGGGTTGTCTCGGCCCTGGTGCCGGCCCAATCGTTGTCTTCGAATGTATTGGCCGATTCGTTGTATCCCGGATGATAGCTGCTGCCTGCCGCCATTGAGCCCCCGGGCGCCCAGAACACGAATGCCACAGCAAGAGCGATGGTGAATACCGGTAGACTGAGAAGTTTCCTGTCCATTTTATACTCCTTATCATATCGTAATTATCCCTGGATAATTGTCACCATATGATAATTACTGATCTTTTTTGGATCTTAACTTAACTTTCGCCCCCCATCCACCGTTGGCCTCAAATTTCGTCGAAAAAAATGCTTCCTGCATGGATAACCCTGTATCCTCCAATTTGAAGATCAGTCTCCATGATAGGACCAAATGGCTCAGAGACACCCACAGACTGAGACCATCAACTCCCGGGAAGGAGGTGTGTCCTAAAATCGTCCAAATTGGTCTGACCGGGATTTTTTCTTGCGGGTTTTGATTGGAATATCCTATGATTTGCAGACATTGGGCATCTCAAGAGCTTTTCAGGGTGGAATCCGAGCTGGAAATGAGGTTCGGCTCCAGTTGGGGACCAAGTTGACGCACTATTCAGGTTGAGGGGGTTCAGGTTATGAGCGGAAGATTAGACGGCAAAGTTACGGTCATTACAGGTGGAACAAGCGGCATAGGCGAAGCAACAGCTGAAGTATTTGTCAATGAAGGGGCCAGGGTCGTTATCGCCGGCCGTTCAGAAGACGTCGGAGCAGCAATCGCAGAGCGTCTGGGTGAAAACGTAGTTTTTAAACGAACCGATGTCACGAAGGAGGAGGAAATACAAGCCCTGATCGACTTCGCCCTCCATCGCTTCGGCGCACTTGATTGTATGTTCAATAATGCCGGCGGACCGGATCGCTGCACACCCGAAACCGTGACCATGGAACATTTTATTTCCAATATGACGTTACTGGTGGGAAGCGTCATATTCGGTATTAAATATGCTGCGCCAGTCATGAAAGCCCAAGGATCCGGATGCATTATCAACACTTCCAGCGTTGCGGCCATACGAACCGGCCAGGGCGGTTATGTCTACAGCGGGGCCAAAGCGGCTGTGACTCAGTTAAGTAAAATAGCAGGCGTTCAATTGGGGCCTTACGGCATTCGGGTCAACTGCATCTCTCCCGGAGCTATTGCGACACCAATTTTTTTCGGTGGGTCCCAAGTCGCACAGACCCTTGATCCTGCAGAAACCCAGCGAAAAATGGAAAAACTTACACGAAACCTTGCCAAGGCTACACCTTTGCCCAGAGCAGGGCTGGGCAAAGATATCGCGTATGCGGCCCTGTTCCTTGCCAGCGACGAGGGCAGCTTCGTTAATTGTCACGACCTGGTTGTGGACGGCGGGAGAACTTCGCTTTTTTATGAGAGGCCGTGAGGATTGAACCTCAAAGCCAGATTACGGGGGGTAATGCCCGATAATGATGATTTGGCGATTGCCAACGTTGTCATTTTCTATTTTCAAGAGCAACGATGCGTATGACCTGCGGACACGCATGCCGCCGATGCTACAGGCCGGTAGTTCGAGGCGCTTGTCAGACGGCTGCATTATCCACAGATGCATTTATTGCGGACTAAAACAACCGAAAACATGAGGTCATCATGAATCACAAATGGATTGAAGTGGAAAAGGAGAACCATATTGCAACGGCAGGACTCAACAGGGTGGATAGCTTAAACGCCCTGAACTATGAATTGGCGACGGAAATCACCGATACCTTTAATGAGCTTGCTGTTGATGACGAAACCCGGGTGATTATTCTTAAGAGCAATGCCCGCATCTTCTCCGCCGGGCTGGATCTGAAAGACGCCATGTCCCGGGGATTTGCCAGTACGACGAACGCGCTGCTCCAAATTCCCCTCAAGGATAAAAACATGTTCGAGTGCTGTCATGCCATCGAAGAGTGCAAAAAGCCGGTGATAGCCGCCGTCCACGGTATGTGCATCGGAGCGGGGCTGGATATTATCACCTCCTGCGATCTTCGCCTGTGCACACAGGATGCATCATTTTCCCTTCGGGAGGCAAGGATCGGTCTTGTGGCCGACATGGGAGTCCTGCAGCGGCTCCCCTTCATCATCGGTCAGATGTATACGCGGCAGATGGCCTATACAGGCCGTTTTTTCAACGCCGCCGAAGTGGCGAAAATGGGGCTGGTCATTGAAGTTTTCCCTGATCAGCAATCCATGATGGCCGACGCCAAAAAGTTGGCGGAAGAGATCCTGGAGTCCGCTCCTCTGGCAGTCCAGAACACAAAGGAAGTCCTCAACTATAGCCGGTTTGCCTCTGTCCGGGACGGGATTTCCATGGCCATTCACAAGAATATGCTCCTTATGCCGTCGGATGACTGCAAGGAAGCCATGACCGCCTTCGCAGAGAAAAGGAGACCCAATTTCAGAGGGGAATGAGCGAGGACTGAGGACTGAAGAGCAGGGAGCGGGGAGCAGGGAGCGGGGAGCGGGGAGCGGGGAGCGGGGAAAAACGGCTACCCCTTCCGGGTGAAGATAAACCTCGGGCAGGGAAAAACCACGCCCCTTGTGCCGTGGCAGCCGTCACATACTCAACGAAATCGCGTCCCTCCATGAAATCAGCCGATCATTCTCCCAAGAGCCATCGTGCCTGCCATTTCGAATTTCTGATGTGGACGACCGCATATCGATATTTCCCGTGCAAATTATGAATAGCGGCGCTTGGAGGGAGCGCAGCGGGGTGGATCCACACGGATGCACACTGATGGACACGGATGGACACGGATGAATGCGGATGAACGCGAAAATGTCTTTGGGCTAAGGGTAGGTGTGGAATTTAAAGGGATTGACACACTCAGAACGCCGCCATGGAAGACGGCGCTGCCATGAGACGATGAACGAATCTTCGGAATGCGTTTGGGCGGAGAACGCTGCCATGGAAGGCGGCGCTGCCATGGGGAGACCGGACTGGTAAATTACAGAAATTTAGGCTAAAGAGTTCCTCCAGAGCGGGACGGAGTTGAGCGCACTCGAGATTCTCGATCCAATTCTTTCAGGCGCAGGATTTGCGGAGGTAAGTCATTGCCATCGTTATCGGAAGCACAATTAGCAGCAGTCGAGTATCTGGATGGACCAGCCCTGATTTGCTCAGGCGCAGGGGCCGGCAAGACCTCGACCATCATTGCCAAGTTCGAGCACCTTGTCAACGCGGCCGGCTTCGATCCCGGTCGAATCCTTTGCATCACCTTTACCAACAAGGCTGCAAACGAGCTGAAAGACAGGCTGATAGAATCAGCGACGCTTGGAATCACAGAATTTCCGTGGGTGAGGACGTTTCATTCATCCATGTTGCAGATTTTAAAACGGCACGCGGAGGAAATCGGCTTCAGAAACCCGATAACGATTTATGACGGTACTGACCAGATCGGCTTTATCAAAAACATCATCGAGGACAAGTTCGGCATGGACGGCAAGTACGCCAGGGCGTTAAGGGCCCACATAGGTAGGGCCAAAAACTCTCTGAGGTCCGATGCATATATCCACTCCATAAAGGAATTCAGAAAATTGGACCTCATCTTCGAGCACTACAACAACAGGCTCAAAGAATCGAATGCCGTGGATTTTGACGACATCCTGGTCCATGCACACGATCTGCTGACCAGGAACCCTGGAGTGCGAGCCAAGTACCAGGACCTCTTCCAGTACATCCTTTTAGATGAGCACCAGGACTCCAACTCAATCCAGAACGCCATAATCAAGCTGCTGGTTAAAGATGGAAACATCACTGTCGTGGGTGATTTCTCGCAATCGATCTACGGTTTCAGAGGGGCCGAGCCGAGCTATTTCGTCGAGTTCCCGAATGAGTATGAGGGAACAAAGGTATTCCTGCTGGAGCACAATTACCGCTCCACTTCCCCCATTGTAGAGTTGGGCAACGAAATCATAAGCTTCAACCACGAGGAAATCAAAAAGAAGTGCTTCAGCAACAAACCGGGCGATCTTCCATCTCTCAGGGGTTTTGAAAATGCCTATTTCGAAGCGAGGTGGGTGGCTGAAAAATGCAGAGCTTACCGCTTCGACGGGCTCGAGTTCGAAAGGATGGCGGTCCTCTACAGGACAACTTTTATCAGCCGGATAATGGAAAAAGCTTTCAATGAACTGGGGGTCCCATACAAGCTTGTCGGCGGGATTTCGTTTTTTGAGAGGCGGGAGATCAAGGACCTTACAAGCTATCTTGCCTGCGCCATAAACCCAAAAGATGACATTGCCTTCGAGCGCATTCTAAACGCCCCAAAGCGGGGAATAGGCAAAAAATCAATTCAGAAGATCAGGGAGATCGACCTGCCTGGCGGCTCCCTCATGGAAAAGAGCCCCCTGGCCATTCAGAAAAAACTCAGCCTGAAAAAGGCAGCCGAAGGCATCGGGATGGTTTTGTTCATCCTCGAGCGCATCAGGAACATGCCGCCGAAACAAGCCCTGGAAGAAGTAATCGACATCACCGGGTACGAAAAATATCTGGAGACGTGGGCCGGAGATGCTGATGACAGCAGTCTGATATCGCGCTTTGAAAACGTCAATGAGCTTCTAAGCATCGCTGAAGGAAGGAAAACCATAGAAGAATTCCTGGAAGACTGCTCCCTGCGAACCGAAGACAATGACGATGAAGAAAAGGATCGAGGTGTACGGTTGTCCACCATACATGCGGCAAAGGGGCTCGAGTTTCATACGGTGTTTCTGGCCGCATGCGAGAACAATATCCTCCCGCATTGGCGATCTGTCGATGAAGACGGTGGAAGGAACGGCGGTAATGTCGAGGAAGAGCGAAGGCTGCTTTACGTCGCCTGCACAAGGGCCGAGCGCAACCTCCACATTTCCTATGCCAATACGCGGCAAAACAAATGGAGCGGGATCAGCCCTTTTTTAGAAGAGCTGTCAGACGAGCATTTAAATAGATGTCAGGGCCTTATGTCAGAATGGACATAACAGTAATTCGGTAGTATAGTAAGCGCAAATGTCCCGATCGCGGTGGACCCGGATGATGTTACCCCGAAGGTCATCCGGAACTCCGGCGCACGGGCGGCGATTCACGGACCTGCGGTTCTTCCCGGCGCCACATTATGCCTGCCTTTCGTGTGAATATTCTCCTCCTTGGCCTGCCGGGGTGCGTTATGTAGCACAAGACGAGCATCTTCGATGTGATTTTTCCGTGGCTGCCTGCCGGGGAAGAGATCACGCGCAGAGATATTACCGGATTGGCGCACGGAGGACCGTGCGTCCATTGCGAGGCGTGGAGGCACCCGGACTGCGGCTTTGCCAAGGGTGCTTGAACGGTTGCTTGTCGTGCACCTCAAATCTGGAGGAAAGTATGGAGAAGAAGGTCCTTAACATCAACGGGATTCCCCAAACGATTATCGTAAACCCGGAAGCTTCGCTTGCGGACGTTCTTCGCGCACAACTCGGCCTGACGGGCACCAAGATCGGCTGCGGCATGGCCCAGTGCGGCTGCTGCTCAGTCATCATGGACGGAAAGGTGATCCGTTCCTGCGTCACAAAGATGAAAAAGGTCGAGGAAGGTGCCGACATCACCACTATCGAAGGCATCGGCACGCCGGATAACCTTCATCCGATTCAGGCGGCCCTGGTGGCGTATGGCGCTCCGCAGTGCGGTTACTGTATGCCGGGCTTCGTCGTTTCCGCCAAAGCGCTGCTGGATGGAAACGCGAAGCCATCGCGGGAAGAGGTGCGGGAGTGGTTTAAGAAATATTCCAACGCCTGTCGTTGCAACGGCTATAAACCTATCGTGGACGCGGTCATGGAGGCGGCGCGCGTGCTGCGCGGCGAGATAGGAAAAGAAGCGCTGGAGTTTCGCATCCCGGATAACGGAAGCATCTGGGGGAGCAAGTATCCCCGTCCCAGCGCGATCGCCAAGGCAACCGGTACACTGGACTATGGTGCGGACCTGGGTTTGAAGCTGCCCCCCGATACTTTGCGCCTCGCCCTTGTGCAGGCGAAAGTCTCGCATGCCTCAATACTTTCCATCGATACCACCGAGGCCGAGAAGATGCCAGGGGTCTACAAGGTAGTCACGCACAAGGACGTGAAGGGCAAGAATCGCATCACCGGTCTTATTACCTTCCCCACCAACAAGGGTGACGGCTGGGACCGTCCTATTCTGTGCGATACCAAGGTGTTCCAGTACGGCGACGCCGTCGCCATCGTTTGCGCCGACACGGAAGCAAACGCCAGGGCTGCGGCGGATAAAGTCAAGGTGACGCTGGAGGAGCTTCCCGCCTATATGAGCGCCCCGGCTGCAATGGCCGACGATGCAATCGAGATTCACCCCGGCACCCCAAACGTCTACTTCGAGCAGAAGATCGCAAAGGGCGGCGAGACAAAACCGCTCATGGATTCGGCTGCCCACGTGGTAGAAGATGAGTTCTATCTGCAGCGTCAACCCCATCTGACCATGGAACCCGACGTCGGTTTCGCCTATTATGACGAGGAAGGGCGGCTCACCATACATTCCAAGAGCATCGGCATCCATCTTCATCACGCGATGATAGCTCCCGGTCTGGGTATTGAAGCCGGGAAGCTGCGCATCGTTCAGAACCCGGCCGGAGGCACCTTCGGCTATAAGTTCAGCCCGACTATGGAAGCCCTGCTCGGCGTGGCGTGCATTGCGACAGGCCGCCCGGTTTTCCTCAGATACGACTACTATCAGCACATCACTTACACCGGCAAGCGCTCGCCCTTTTTCATCAAGCTCAAGTACGGCGCGGACAAGAACGGTAAAATCATTGCCATGGAATCCGATTGGCTGGTGGACCATGGTCCATACTCCGAGTTCGGCGATCTTCTAACCCTGCGCGGGGCACAGTTCATAGGCGCCGGCTACGGCATCCCCAACATCCGCGGTCTGGGCCGTACGGCTTGTACCAATCATGCGTGGGGTTCGGCATTTCGAGCTTATGGTTCTCCTCAGAGTTTCCTCGCAAGCGAAGTGCTCATGGACGAGCTGGCCGAAAAGACCGGTATGGACCCGCTGGAATTGCGCGCCCTGAACGTTTACCGTCCCGGCGATACCACTCCCACCGGACAGGAGCCCGAGGTCTTCAGTTTCACGAAGATGATCGACCATTTGCGCCCCCTCTACCAGGAGGCAAAGGCGAAGGCAAAGCGCCAATCTACACCGGAAGTGAAGAAGGGCGTGGGGGTATCGATCGGCATCTACGGCTGCGGCCTTGACGGCCCTGACGGTTCGGAAGTGATTTTGGAACTGACCAAGGAAGGCGTTACCATCCTGACTTCATGGGAGGACCACGGCCAGGGAGCGGACATGGGTGCGCTCGGCACGGTTCACGAAGGGCTAAAGCCGCTCGGCATTTCCCCCGATCTAATCACGCTGATAATGAACGACACGGCCATCACCCCCAACAGCGGGCCTTCAGGCGGAAGCCGCCAGCAGGTGGTAACCGGAAATGCCATCAAGAGCGGCTGTGAACTGTTGCTGTCGGCCATGAGGAAATCAGACGGGACGTTTCGGACTTATGATGAAATGATGGCGGAAAAGATACCTGTGCGCTACTCAGGCAAGTGGGCTGCTTCGATGTGCTCCGCCTGTGACGCGAACGCGCAGGGAAAGCCTTTTTCCACTTACATGTACGGCGTTTTCATGGCCGAAGTCGCCGTCGATACCAAGACCGGCAAGGTCAAGGTGGAAGGCTTTACCGTGGAGGCCGATGTTGGGAAGATCAACAACAAGCTGGTCGTTGACGGCCAGATTTACGGCGGTGTGGCCCAGGGCATAGGCCTTGCGCTCTCCGAAGACTTTGAAGATCTGAAGAAGCATACGACCCTGCACGCTTGCGGAATTCCCTACGCAAATGATATTCCTGACAATTTCAATATCTTTTACGTGGAAACCCCTCGCCCGAACGGGCCTTTCGGCGCCGCCGGAGTAGGCGAGCTTCCTCTGACCTCGCCTCATGCAGCTGTCGTCAATGCAATATATAATGCTTGCGGCGTGCGTATCACCAAGCTCCCCGCGCTTCCGGAAAAGGTGCTGGCCGGCCTCAAAGCCGGAAAAGCGTAAGCTGGGAAGAGCAGGCTGAAGGCGGGGAAGGGCAGGCTGAAGGATGTTAGGCTGAAGGCTGAGGGGCGGCGACCGCCTAAACCCCTTCGGCCTAAACCCCTTCGGCTTAAACCCCTTCAGCCAAATTTCTCAGCCTAATTGGAAGAATCATGGAACGGGATGAACTTCAAAAACTGGAAGAGCACTGTATCCAGGAAAATCCCCCCGCCTGCGCCGCCGCATGTCCCATCCATCTGGACGCGCGGGCACTGGCTGCGGAGATAGCCAGAGGCGACTTTGCGGCTGCGGCAAAGATTGTCAGAAAAACGGTCCCTTTTCCCGGAATAGTGAGCCGGATATGCGAGCATCCCTGCCAGGCTGTGTGCAAGAGAGGAGAAGCCGGAGAACCTATTTCCGTCAGGGAGCTCGAAAGGGCTTGTCTGGATTGGGCGGCCGACTCCGGGGCCAAGATTACGTCCCTTCCACGAAGAGAAAAACGGATAGCTGTTGTGGGAGGCGGCCTCAGCGGTCTTACAGCCGCCTTCGACCTTGCCAGGAAGGGATACAGCGCCGTAGTCTTTGAAAAGAATAATCGGCTTGGGGGAAGCCTGTGGAATCTGTCCGCAGAGGAAATCCTTCCCGGGGTGATCGAAGCCGATTTGCAGGTGCTTGAAAAAGTGGGGGTTGAGATTCGCCTCGGGGTGCGGGTTGGAAAGGACCTCTCCCTTACGGCCGTCCGGGAACAGTTCGATGCGGTTTACCTGGCCACGGGCTGCGCACCCGGGGATGCGTTCGGCCTTGCCGCCGATGAACGGAAACTCGTTGCCGTTGCCCCCATAACCTTCGCCACCAGCGAGGAAGGTGTTTTCGCAGGGGGCGGCATGCTGCAGGACCCGCTGAAACTCTCTCACATCCAGTCCATCTCTGATGGCAGACGAGCGGCGATTTCCATTGACCGTTACCTGCAGAGGGTGTCTCTGAGTGCTTCGCGAGCGGGCGAGGGATCATTTCTCACCCGCCTCTACACAAGCACGGAGGGGGTGGAGCATTTGCCGGCGGTCACCCCGGCCGGAGGCCACGGAGGATATTCGCCCGAAGAAGCAGGGCGGGAGGCCGCAAGGTGCATACAGTGCCAGTGCCTCGAATGCGTCAAGGTTTGCGAGTATCTCGACAGCTTCGGCAGTTATCCGAAAAAATACATCCGGCAGATTTACAACAACCTTGCCATCGTCATGGGGCAACGCAACGCCAACAAGCTCATCAACTCGTGCAGCGTGTGCGGCCTGTGCCGCGAAGTATGTCCAGAAGACCTGCACATGGGTCTGGTTTGCAAAAAAGCGCGCGAGACCCTGGTAGAACAGGGCAAGATGCCTCCCTCGGTCCATGAATTCCCCTTGCGGGACATGCTCTTCAGCAACTCCGAGAAATGCGCCCTTGCACGCCATCAGCCCGGCGCCACGACGAGCCGGCTGCTGTTCTTTCCCGGTTGTCAGTTGAGCGCCTCAGCCCCCGAACACGTGATGAGGGTTTACGACGTGTTGAGGGAAAAGCTCTCCGGTGGAGTAGGTCTCATGCTGCGCTGCTGCGGGGCCCCGGCCGACTGGTCCGGTCGAGCCGAGCTCTTTAGCGAGACCTTCCAGGATTTTGTGACCCGGTGGCAGGAGATGGGGAGTCCTCAACTCATCCTGGCCTGCTCGACATGCTACGAGATTTTCAAGACGCACCTGACCCAGGCCTCGATTGTCTCCCTATGGGAGGTGTTCGACCGGCTGGGGTTGCCCGAAACCGCAGCGGGGGCTGTTCCTGAAGTCGTTGCCGTACACGATGCCTGCACCACCCGGCATGAAAAGCAGATCCAGGAAAGTGTGCGCAATATCCTGCGCCGGCTGGGGGCCCGTATCGAGGAACTTCCCCTGAGCCGGGAGCGAACCGAGTGTTGCGGGTACGGGGGGCTCATGTTTTTTGCCAATCCTGAACTCGCATCGAGCGTCATCGCCAGGAGAATCGCACAGAGTCCGGCCGACTATGTGGCCTACTGCGCCATGTGCAGGGACTATCTAGCTCACAGAGGCAAGCGGACGCTGCACCTGCTGGATTTGATTTTCGGGATGGCGGTGGATGAGGCGGCGCAAAGGAAAGGTCCGGGCTATTCTCAGAGGCATGAAAACCGCGCGCGCCTCAAAAAAGAGATCCTTAGAAGAGTTTGGGGGCAAACAGCGGCCGGAGAAGCAGAAATGATCGGACTCACGATTTCCGATGAGTTGCGCGACATTCTGGAACAGAGGCAGATTCTCGACGAAGACATCCGCCAGGTGATCGAATACGGCGAACAAAGCGGCAATAAGCTTGTAAACCGGCAGACCGGTCATTTTCTGACTCACTACAAACCTGCAGCCGTCACCTATTGGGTGGAATACGAGCCCGCCGCCGACGCTGAGTTCATTATCCACAATGCTTACAGCCACCGCATGGAAATTGTCGAGGACCCGCAATCGTGAACGGAAAAGAAACTGACGCCCCGAAATCCTCCTGGTGGTGTACGAAGTGCTCCGTGCCCCTGGAAACCGGCAAGGTGAATATCGCATATCTGGGAAGCATGTTTCCCGTGGACCTGCTCCGATGTCCTGAATGCGGCATGGTGAACGTACCTGAAGAACTGGCTATTGTAAAGATGGCGGAGGTGGAAAAGCTTCTGGAGGACAAGTGATGAAGAGGGAAGCGGGGAGCGGGAAAGAGTTTTGAGTTGTTGGTTGTTGGTTTTGAGTTAACTAAGAACTTAAAACTGGTAACTCATAACTCTTTGGAGCAGGCCCATGACAAACGAAATGATGCGTATGATAGAACTGGGACGGCAGGGGTTTTACTGCAGCCAGATACTCCTTTTTATGGGTCTGGAGGCCCAGGGGAAGTCCAACACAGACCTGATTCGAGTAATGTCGGCTCTTGCGGGAGGGCTTGGATTTTCAGGAGATCTCTGTGGAGCGTTGACAGGGGGGGCATGCCTGCTCGGTCTTTACGCGGGCAGGGGCTTGCCCGAAGAGGAAGAAGACCCGAGGCTCAACCTCATGATCACCGAACTGGTGGAGTGGTTTGCACAGGAATACGGCCAAGTCTATGGAGGAATTCGCTGTGAAACGATCCTGGGGGACGACCCGGGGGCCAAGCGCACCAGGTGTCCGACCCTGGTTCTCGGAACGTACGAAAAGGTGAAGGCATTGCTTTTGGAAAACGGGTTTGATCTTTCAGGCGGCCGGCTATGAGCGGCGAGCTTTTTCTTTCCTCGACGGAGAGCGTCTGCCCGGAGTGTCTTCGGACAATAAGCGCCGTCAGGCTCGAGCGGGGAGATGAAATCGTGCTCAGCAAGGAGTGCCCGGAACATGGGTCCTTTGAGGCGGTGATATGGCGAGGCAGCCCCTCCTTTGAAGGATGGGGAGAGGGGGGGACGGGGAGAGAGGGAGACCATGCGATTACCGAGCCTATTTCACCCCCTCACCCCTTCACACTCTCTCCACCTCTCTCCTGCCCCCGGGCTTGTGGACTTTGCCCCGATCATCGCCAGCATACCTGCACGGCGCTGATCGAAGTTACGCAGCGCTGCAATCTGAGCTGCCCCTATTGCTTCGCGGACGGAGGAAATTCCCGGGCGGATGATCCGGGCATGGACGCAATCGCGGCCTCGTTTGAACAACTCCTGCAGGCAGGCGGTCCATACAACGTCCAGATGTCCGGAGGGGAGCCTACCTTGCGCGATGACCTGCCCGAGATCATCGCCATGGGAAGATCCATGGGATTTGATTTTATCCAGGTGAATACCAACGGTTTGCGGGTAGCCGGGGACCCGGCTTACGCCAGGGAACTCAAAGACGCGGGGGCTGCTTCGCTGTTTCTTCAGTTCGACGGATTGCGGGACTCCACCTATGTGAGGCTCAGAGGGCGTCCGCTATCAAAGGAAAAACAGCTCGCAGTCGAGAATTGCGCCGGTCATGGCCTGGGTGTGGTCCTGGTGCCCACATTAGTGCCGGGAGTCAATGTCGACCAGATCGGGGATATCATAAGATTTGGCCTTGAACGCCTGCCCGGCGTAAGAGGTGTCCACTTTCAGCCGGTTAGCTACTTCGGAAGATATCCCGCCCCACCCGGCTACGAGGGGAGAATCACGCTTCCGGAAGTTCTGAGGGCAATCGAGGCCCAAACGGAGGGAATGATCAATCCGGACTATTTTAAACCGCCAGGGTGCGAGAACGCCTACTGCTCTTTCCACGGGAATTTCGTGCTGCTCGAAAATGGGGAGCTGCGGGCTTTGACACGGCGAGCCACGGATCAGCCCTGCTGCAAACCGGGGCCAGTTCAGGCAGGGGACGTCCAGGCGCGCAGCTTCGTCAGCCGGTTCTGGGCGCATCCATCGACTGAGACGTGTGCGTGTTGCACCGAGCCGGCAACGCTTTCCCTGGGCGGGTGGGACATGTTTATCGATCGGGCCCGCACCCATTCGTTTTCAATCTCTGCTATGGTGTTTCAAGACGCATGGAACCTTGACCTGGAGCGTCTCAAACAATGCTGCATCCACGTGGTGCACCCGGATGGAAGGATCATTCCGTTCTGTGCCTACAATCTGACCGACAGCCGCGGCAGCTTCATGCATCGCGCGAGAGGTTCACGGGGGGCATAGGGCCGCATGGAAATCACTCCCCTGGAGAAGTGGATTGCGGGCAGGCTTGCCGATACGACCCGACAGATTACCAATGAGCAGATCGAGTCATATAAGGTCCAAAAATTGCGCGAAACAATCCAGTGGGCCCGAACCAGGAGTCCCATCTACAAACAGCGCTTTGCAGGCCTGACGGAAAAAGAGCTTGTGCATCCGCGCGACCTGGGACGGTTTCCATTCACCACTGCGGATGAGCTGAGGCAAAATCCCATGCGGTTTCTGTGCGTCTCTCAAAGTGAAGTCGAACGGGTAGTCACGCTGCAAACTTCGGCCACTACCGGAGATCCCAAGCGGATATATTTCACTGAAGAGGACCAGTTGGCGACTATCGACTTCTTCCGCGTTGGCATGTCGACCTTGGCCGGCCCGGGAGAGCGGGTGCTCATCCTTTTGCCCGGAGAACGTCCCGGCAGCGTGGGCGATCTGCTCGCCAGGGCATTGGACCGCCCGGGAGCAGTGGGAATTGCTCATGGCCCCGTCCGCGATGCCGGCCAGACCCTCGAGGTCATGGAACGCAAACGCATTGATGCTCTTGTGGGAATCCCAACCCATGTTCTCTCGCTTGCAAGGCTCGGCAATGGAAAAGCCGCGCCTCGCAGCGTGCTTCTGAGCACGGATAACGCCCCTGATGCCATCAGGGACGAACTCCGCAGACTTTGGGGATGCGAGGTCTACGATCACTACGGCATGACGGAAATGGGATTTGGGGGTGGTGTTGAATGCCGGGCGCATTTCGGCTACCACATGCGAGAGCTGGACCTCTATTTTGAAATCGTCGACCCGCAAACAGGAGAACCCGTCGAGGAAGGCCGGCTCGGAGAGATCGTATTCACCACGCTCAACAGGCGCGCCATGCCGCTCATCCGTTACCGAACCGGCGACCTCAGCCGTTTTCTGCCTGAACGATGCCCCTGCGGGACTGTGCTCAAAAGCCTGGAGCGGGTCAAGGGCCGCGTCGGGGGGCAGATCAGGCTGGCCACCGGCCGGGAGCTGTGCATGGCCGATCTCGATGAGGCGCTCTTTCCAGTCGAAGGACTCCTTGATTTCAGCGCCGTGCTCAGCCGGGCCGGCAAACAGGACCTCTTGCACCTCGAAGTCTATGTAAAAGACGATCATGGGGAGAGGACGGGCAAGGCAGTGCGGTGCGCCCTGCAAACCGTCCCAGCCATACGAACCGCCTGTGAGGAAGAGAAACTCAATTTTACTTTCGACATCAGGGCAAACGGCGCCGTCCCATCGAGGGGTACTGCCAAGAGGACTATTGTCGAAGAGTGGGTGAATGGGTGATTGGGTGAAGGATTGACCTATGGGCATATTCAAAAGAATCGCCGAGTTGCTGGCAGGCGGGCAGAGCTTTGCACTGGCCTTGATCGTCAGCCGGTCGGGGTCGGCGCCCCGCGCCGCAGGCACGCGGATGGTGGTACGCGAGGACTCATCCATTATCGGGACAATCGGTGGAGGAATATTGGAAGCCAAGGTGCGTGACCTGGCCATGGAGGCCTTAAGGGATCGCAAGTCCATGCTCAAGGAATTCGTTTTCAACGCCGATGATGCAGGCTGGATAGGCATGATCTGCGGCGGACGGGTAACAGTCCTGGTCCAGTTCGTAGATGCTTCTCAAACGCAAAACGTTCTGCTCTACCGGGAAATCCTCGCAACACTGCGGGCAAGGAAGCCTGCCTGGCTGATAACGGAAATCCTTTCGGGAGAGGCCGGCCTGGAGCCCATCGCGCAGTGGCTGGTCAGCAACGGTGCAGCGTATGTGGGCCAACCGGTGGACGGCACGGTTGAAGCCCTGACCGCAGCGGCCCGAGCGGGCCGGCCGCAACCGATCGCACATGAAGACAAGAGTTATCTTGTTGAGGCCCTGCGCAATGAGGGTGTCGTACATATTTTCGGAGCCGGTCATATTTCACGGGAACTGGCGTCCCTGACCGGGCTTGTGGGGTTCCAAACGGTTGTGCTCGACGATCGCCCCGAATTTGCCAACCGGGAGCGATTTCCCGACGCCGATGAGGTCGTCGTATTGGATAGCTTCGATCGGGCGCTGGCGGGACTGGAAATCAATGAAGAGAGCTACCTGGTGCTTGTAACCCGAGGCCACGCTCACGACAAAACGCTCTTGAGGCAGGCCCTTGGAACAAAAGCCGGATACATAGGGATGATCGGAAGCCGCACGAAGCGTGACTCCCTCTACGAGGCCCTGCGCAGGGAGGGGTTTGCGAGGGATGAATTTGAAAGGGTAAGTTCGCCCATCGGGCTCGATATCGGGGCGGAGACCCCCGAAGAGATTGCGGTGAGCATCGTAGCGGAACTCATCCGGGCAAGGGCCCAGAGGAACCGATGACGCAGAGCGGCGCAATCGCATCCCTGATTTTGGCGGCGGGTTATTCGTCCCGGATGGGAACTTTTAAGCCCTTGATGCCACTCGGAAGATCAACCTTAATAGAAGAGGCCGTAAAGCGATTTCGCGATGCAGGCATTCAAGACATCAGGGTAGTCGTCGGCTATAGAGCTGACGAAATGGCTCCCGTTCTTGATAAGCTGGGCGTGAGGAGCATTTTCAACGCGGAATTCGATAAGGGCATGCTCTCATCCTTTCTGGCCGGATTGAGAAGTTTCGATAGCGGTACGGAAGCCTTTTTTCTGCTTCCCTCGGACGTTCCACTGGTAAAGCCTGCCACCATACGTGCGCTCATCGGCGCCTACCGTCGAGACGGCGCCAGGATCGTCTACCCGCGTTTTCAAGGACTAAGGGGACATCCGCCACTCGTTCCCACAGCCTGTGTCGCAGACCTTCCAGCGGACTACCATGGGGGATTGAGGGGCTTCCTGAGCCGATATGACCAGCAGGCCATAGACGTTGATGTGGTGGATGAATCGATCCTGATGGATTGCGACACCCTCGAGGACTACCGCAAGCTGCAGGCTTATCGATCGATGGAAGGCATCCCGACCGAGCAGGAATGCGCGGAGATTTGGGCCCGATACGACGTTCCCGGCAATGTAACAGCTCACTGCCGCCTGGTCGCCGAACTTTCAAGGACACTGGCGCTGCACTTGAACCGTGCCGGATTAAACATCAATACCGGCCTGGTTGTTGCCTCGGGATACCTTCACGACTTGGCCAGGGCACAGCCGGATCATGCCCGCGCCGGGGCCCGGATGATCGAGAAGCTCGGCTATCCGCTGGTCGCACGCATAGTGGCTTCGCACATGGATATCCGGCTCAAAAGGCGCGGCCTTGACGAATCGGACCTCGTTTTTCTGGCCGACAAGTGTATCGACGAAGACCGGTTGGTTGGGCTCGAAGAGCGCTTCGAGAGAGCAAGAAGCAGATTTGCCGGCAAACCCGACATCCTGAAGGCGGTGGAAAGGCGATTCAAAGCTGCACGGATCATCAGGGACCGGCTGGAAAAACTTACGGGAGTCTCCCTGGACGGCATCATCCGAAAGTATGAAAAGAGTATGAGTATGGCCGCCACGAGCCTGAGAAGAAATATCTGGCTGGTGAGGCATGGCGCCATCGAGCATCCGGGGAGCGCCAGGCGCTACATCGGACAGATGGATCTGCCGCTGAGCGCCGAGGGAGTCCGGCAGGCTGAATGGTTGAGGGACAGAATGCGGGGGATACCCCTTTCGGCAGTTTACTGCAGCGACTTGAGCCGATCCATCGAGACCGCCTCGATAATCTGCAGGCTCCATGGGCTCGAGCCTTTCGTAAACCGGAACTGGCGGGAAATCGGCCTCGGAGATTGGGAGGGATCGACTTTTGCCGAGATACAACAGCGATTCCCGGGCCAATATGAGGAGCGGGGCAAAAATATTGTCCTGTTTCGTCCGCCCGGGGGGGAGAGCTTCCTTGACTGCGCCTCGAGGGTACTTCCGGCCCTCATCGAAGCGCTCCGTTCGACCCGTGGAGACATACTCATTGCCGGTCACGCCGGTGTCAACCGCATCCTGATCTGCCAGGCCATGGGAAAATCCATGGATGCCATCTTCGATATCACGCAGGACTACGGATGCCTGAACCTGATCAGATACTCCGACTTCAGATTCGAGTTGGAAATCTTGAACGAGACTGTAGAACCGCGAAAGGAGCAGGAATGGGAAATGTCGTCGATTTTGTAGAGTTCAAACAAAAATCGGGACAAAATCGGATTGAATTGGAGCGCGAAGATGGGACCTACATGGAAACGGTTGCCCCTTTTATCATTTTCAGACATTACGAGGCAGGGGCCATCCGCAAGGAATGGCGCGTTATTTCGGAGTACATGCTAAGAGAGATGATCGAAAGCATGACGTGAGGCCACTTCCAGGAGATCTCATGGATGTCATGATTGAAAAAGACGGACCTGTCTGGACCGTCATATTGAATCGTCCCGAGCGCAAGAACGCTGTGGACAGAAATATGGCCGATGAGCTTGCAAATGCTTTTCGGTCATTTGAAACTGCAAGTGACGCACTCGTGGCAGTTTTATGGGGAGCAGGCGGTTGTTTTTGCGCAGGGGCCGATCTGAAAGCTTTTGCTGCAGGCCATGGGAATCGGCTGAATGTTGACATGTCCGCCGATGGCCCAATGGGACCGACCCGCATGCGGCTTTCCAAACCCGTGATTGCCGCCATATCCGGTTTCGCGGTGGCTGGGGGGCTGGAACTCGCCTGCTGGTGCGACCTGCGGGTTTTGGAAAGAGATGCCGTGTTGGGGGTGTATTGTCGCAGGTATGGTGTTCCACTGGTGGACGGCGGCACTCAGAGACTCCCGCGTCTCGTTGGCCTCAGCCGCGCCATGGACATGATCCTCACGGGCAGATCCGTATCCGCTGAAGAAGCTTTGGCGATGGGGCTTGCAAATTACGTGGTGGAAACGGGGAAATCACGTGAAGAGGCGGAAAAGTTAGCGAAGAAGATGGCCCAGTACCCGAACTACTGCCTTAAAAGCGACCGCGAGGCTGTCTATCGGGGCCTAGGGCTCCCACTGGACCAGGCTATGGCTGTTGAATTCCGCTTGGGCCTGGAGGTTGTCAAGAGCGGAGAGAGCGAACGAGGAGCTATTAGATTTTCCAGGGAACAGGAGGGTGCGAAACACTCGTCCAGGTCGTGACCATCTGTAAAGTGCCCGATCCCCAAGCCATGCGACGGGTGCCGCCGGAATAACGAAAATCATTAGCAATTTTCAGGCTTTTCTCCCACCAGAGAACCGTTTCTCATCACTCTGCTTGAAAGTTTGCCGGGGTTTTACCGTCGAGCTGCCGATAACCGTATCATCTCTTTCTCCTTTACTCTGCAATCTTAAAAAGGATTATGCAGACTAACGGTTGGTTACGGGTTTCAGACCATATTTCAAACAGTAGTCCGGGTCTGAATATCGATTATTGAGAATATGTTGTTGAGCGTCGATGCGTTCTGCATAGGCATCGTAGGGCAACAGTGACTGAAGAAACTCGATCCCTTCCCGTTTGGCAATCCATATATTTGATGCAACTTCGAAATACTTAATAAAATCATCAACAGCTAACTTTACGCCTGGCCAACGCTCAGAACCAAAATCATGTCCGCATAGAAAAGTGCTTGGAGTTAGTAGATGTCGTACAGCGAATAAGTCCTTTGCTATAGAATCATATTCGTGATCAGCATCGATGAAGATAAAATCAATTTCATCTCGTAATATTGATAAAATAGAACTATCCCCTTGCATTGCTGTGACAATATCTATAAAGCCAGCTTTTGATATATTTGATATAAATATATTTTTAGCAGTACCTAATGCTCCTTCTCGGAAGTTCACATTTTGTTCACTGTCGATGCCACCCCATGTATCAACGCAATAGAAAGAGGCAAAGTATTGTTTCTTTGTTTTCACCAAGTAGCAAAGCTCATTATATAGTAAAGCAATGACTATGTCTTTACTGGATAGATCAGGAATGTATTGTTCTCTAACTTTAATAGCACTCAATAATTCATGAGTGTTATTGAATTCCAGTGTCATCAGATCGCATATAATAGTTGATATACTATTTGGTGAACCGATTGTAAAATCTGGAGCTAGAATATTCAAGGTGCTTCTTCCAAGCCAAGGGCCGATCTCGACTCCTCTTAACAGGCGCTGCTTTCGTGAATGGAGTGATTTTACCAGAAACCGCAAAACCTCCAAATCCTCAACAGACATAAATGTATTCCCAAAATATAACATTAAGCATCCCCTTTAATTTGTGTTCCGGAATAATCGGCAGACTTGACCACCGGCAAATCCAGGAACCGATTTTGACATCATAACCGCGATCCGTCGATATAAATGACAATGATGGTTGTGAAATTTAGAAGCGGAACCTCTCTATCGACATCAAAATTCCCGGGCCGTGAACTGCTCATATTATGCTCTCTTTTCTCAGGCTTCTGAGCTCGACCTCTGCAATGGTGAAGCCATTTTCTTCGTTGGTGCAGGTAATCCCCCCGGATCTGTCCTTAAGTCAGGCGAGAACGCTATGCTCTTCGAAAAATTCGTTGCCGCAGTGCATAGTTTATCACAGAAGGGAAGAAGAGAAGGTTTTGGCTGGCTCATGGGAGAGATGTCTTTTTCGCCTCCGGCTGCGGAAAGAATCACTTGCATGTTCGTTGGGGAAATCGTATCATTTTACCTGCTTTGGCGTTGCATGGGAAGTTATTCGGGCAAAAATCCGATCCTAAAATGCGATTCAGATGCATGGCGCACAACTTGAGATATTAACGGGAAAGATCAGGCCATTACAGTTTTCAAATCGGGCGAGAAGCATCCCGGCACGTTATTGTTTGTGGAGAACGAAATCCTGGGGGGAGTTCCCATTACCAAAAGCGCAACTACACTGCCGGACTTCCCGGTGATAATGAAAAAGGTTGCAGAAACAGCAGGTTCAATAGCTTACGTCAGAATGCGAGACCCATTTCCCGGCCCTGCGTCCAGGATCAAGCTCCTGAAGATAAGAAAAGACGAGCATTCGCTGCCGGTTAGCCCATCGAGGGAAACGATCGAGGATGGAACCTATCCGCTCAGACGTCCATACTATCTCTATACCGCTGCTACTGCAGGCAAAGACGTTCACAGCTTTGTAAATTTTGTAGTGAGCAAAGGATGGGGGAGGCCGAGCCTGAGTCATGTGTGGTAGTGAAAGCCAAACCGATCGCAACTTGAAGTGTTATTCCGGTTCAAGATACAAGGGCTTATTCGAAGCATAACGGGAACGGGGCATTATGCAAAGGTCAGGGAGGAAATCAATGAAGAGTCGTCTTGCGCTAAGCTCGGTTGTGGTTCTTTCCATCATGCTTTTATGCGGGAGTGTCCATGCGGTGGATGGAGTGGTGCTGATCGATCAGGCGAAGGCCGTTCACGGGGGCGTAACACCGGGAGACACGCCGGGTTTTCCGGTGACAATCAGCCGGCCTGGAAGCTACAGACTCGAAGGCAATCTCACCGTCACCAGAGCCAATACCACCTGCATAGAGATTACCTCGGATGACGTCACCCTCGACCTCAACGGGTTTACCATCTCGGGTCAAACGGTCTGTACGCCGGGCTCTAATAAATCGGTTTCGTGCAGCCCCTCTGGAAACGGCATAGGAGTGAATGCTCCCACGGAGGCAAACATCGCCGTCACAAACGGCGTCGTGAGGGGGATGGGATTAGACGGGGTCAATCTTGCAGGAACCAATACGAGAGCTGAAAACATTCAAGCCTATAGCAACGGGGGGAATGGCATCCTCACCACCATCGGGACCAACAACACTTCATCCAACAACGGGGGGGTTGGCATCACGATCGTCAATGGGAGCAACAACACTTCGGCGAACAACGGGGGTGACGGCATCGACTCCTCCGGTACTGCGAACAACAACGTTTCAAACGACAACGGGGGGAGCGGCATTAGCGCCGTCACGGCGAACAACAACGCTTCATTCAACAACGAAGGGGATGGCATTGACGCCAACACGGCGAACGGCAACACCGCGACCGGCAACATCGGGAATGGCATCAACGCCGTCACGGCGAACAACAACGTTTCAAACAACAACGGGGGGAATGGCATCGTCGCCAGCACGTCGATAGGCAACACTGCGACCGGCAACACCGGGTATGGCCTTTCCTCTTCAGGTGGATATACCAACAATGTGTTTCAGGGTAACACCACGGGGCAGGTATCGGGCGGTATCCAGATGGGAACAAATGTTTGCAACGGCGCTGCTTGCCTATAGAGCCAGACAAGGCGGAAAATCTGCTATTCTGCGACTGTAGGATTGTCCTCCATTCACCCGTGAAAGCCAGGAGCCCCTCCTGGCTTTTTCTCATTTTTTGCCCCTGGTTACTGCGTCACTTTGCTCATCAATGTGCCCTATATCCTATAGCTCCTTGTCACTGCGCCAGATAAGCTCCGAGTCTGTCAAAATTGTATCCGTTCGGATCCATAAACGCCGCTCCGATCTTCAGACCGTTGTCAATGCTAAACACCCGGCGAAGATCACATCTGAAGCAAACATCCTCTTTGATCCGGGGCAGTTCGAAACAGAGGCTGAAATTGGGCATTTCCCCAATCGAGGTGTCCTTGATCTCCGAGCCTCGAGGATAGGCGACTAAAGCGCCTCCCAATGAAAGGTCCAACACCACGCAAGAAAGAGGAGCGGATGACATAGCGCCGGTCCCATAGAATGTGGCGGCCGGCAAAGCTGTGTTGACCCGATGGTGTTTGCGCCGTTCCTGGCTGAGGGCCCCACCGACGAGGTACCCCCGTTTTTCGAGGTAATCGGAGATGATCTTGTCCAGAAGCGAGGCCATCGTACGGTGCTCCTGGCTGGCTGCTTTCCTCAAAGCATCGCGAACTTTTTCGGTAATCCTTAGACTGTAGATAATGTCTTTTCTCACGGCTCTTATCACCCGGAAGACAGATCTAAACCCCCTACGTCATATTCTGATTGCGCCAGATGCATCATGATATTAATCTTATTTCTAATATTAGGTATATTATTTGCCCCCCTTCTAGCCCTTTAAATCACCCTTGTCAATTTCTAAAACATTGCTTAGCAAAGTTATATTAAGGGGCATATGAAAACGGTTATGCTTTATTGCCTGAACGTATTACATATGTATGTCTTTAGTATTGCATTTGATGTTACGGGGACAGCCAGACCTATCAATTCTTACAACAGATTTTCTTCCTCCCATTGGCATCGCCGGCTCGTTAGAATTGAAATGGCTCACATCGATGGCGTATTTGCGAATCAACTGTCGAAAAGCACTCGGGTCTCAGGACCGGATTCCGATTAATGAAATGAAAAAAGAGGCTTTCCCCCCGTTAAAATCATTGTTTGCTTTTACGGGGATCAAACCCGGGCCGCTGTTTCAAAAGCACAGATCAGCATGGGATCGGATTTCTGATTCCGACAATACTCTTGTGCCGGAGGATCTCTCGGGAAGATACGGTCTGGCTGGGGGTTTGCCTGAGAAAGTCGATTGCAGGGCATTCTGCAGGGGTTAGGTTAAGTGGGGAGGGCCAAGGGGCCGGGGTAAGCGGAAGTTAGAAGAGTGAAGTTGGAAGTGTGAAATTTTCACTCTTCCGAATGCAAACCAGACTAAAACGGCCCCTCGCTCCCGAAGCTTTCAGCCCCAAGAGGTCTACGCCGGATGGTCACAATGACTTAAGCTTATGGAGCGATTACCTGGTGTCATACCAATAATCGCCGCCAAGCCCGTAAGAATTTGGACGCCACTGATCCAACCTGCTGTCGGAATCCCTGTCAGTACCACCCCTTGGCGAAGTGTAGGCACGGTCATCGCCGAACTGATTGGAATCATATCTATGGTGCGATCCAAAATCGCGGTCAACCCGTGTCTGCTGGGCCTGGGCGAGAGCGCCGAAAGCCAAGGTAAAGGCAAAGACCACCGCCAGTATGGGTAACGTTGCCGATTTTAAGCTCATTTCATGTTCCTCCAAATCGATTCGATATTCATTCTTATTTAATAACCAATCAGTGAGGATTTTCAACCGACTGGTGCGTTTTTCTCCTCTCGAACAAACGTCGCCGAAAAACCATCATCATACGGGGCAAGGGTTTTTCCGTGGCCCGTAAAGGAAGAAGATCAAGGGCAGCTATCAGTACTTTAAAGATCCCCCGCGCCCCCGGGATTTCTGCCACACGCGCAAGCGCGTGAGGCAGAGCGCGGCACCTCTGGTCATGGACAGGTCAGTGATAGCGTGGAGATCGGCGCAGCGTTCCTCGCTGGGCGCCACCGCAGCGCCGCTCCTAAATGGCCCTGCAATGGCTAAGCTGGGGTCAACTCGCAAAATCGAGGAAATTATGCCAGGATCAAAAAAGGCTGAACCCCAAGTGACCATTTCAGCCGCCCAACTTTACCGTTCGGTTCATCCCGGTTTCTTTGCTCAACTTCCCCAAAGAAGGCTTGCCCTTCTTTTTTCCGTTGAGTATTTCCGCCGAGCATGTTCACTGGGCTTCTTACTTAGACCTCTCGGGGCTCAGTTTTAAGTTAAACACAACCGAGCGAGATTGTCAAGGACTTTCTTGGGGCCAAACTATTAACAGCAGGAAGCGGGAAGCAGGGAGCGGGGAGCAGGGAGCTATAATAAATTATAGCTGGAATTTCTGGAAGTTCACAAGTTGGCAAGTAAAGCGTGAGCGTCAAATTTGATTGGCTGTCCTGCAGCGAAAGCATTTTTCACCGTGCAAGGGTCACCGCATCCTGATTGCCTGACCTACACAAACAATTGCTTACGCCTTCGGCAACTCCGCCATGAGTTTGTTCACCCGCTCCAGTTCCCACGGAATATTGCTGGCTGTCCACTGAGCAGCGGCTTTTTCAAAATGCTCACGGGCGGCATCCGTTTTGCCTCGATCACGGCAGATGATTCCCCAGTGCATCCGTATGCTGGCAGAAAAAAGGCGTGCTTCACCCAGTTGAAGAAGGCGAAGGCTTTCAGCCATTTGTGCTTCAGCTTCGTCCCATTTTGGCGGGCTCATCGCGGCAAGCGATCTTCCCCACACCTGGCGCGCCATGCCTTCACCAAAGATGCCGCCTATCTTCCGGCAATAGCGACAGCTTGCTCAGCCATGGATAAGGCTTGTTCGATCTGGCCTTTGCCAAGGGCCACTTCTGCGCTAAAAGAGCCGAATATGTCACCAGCGAAAAGTTTCCCGCCGAGATCCTGCACAATAGTCTGCGACTTTGCAATGCTTTCGGCGGCGGCCTCGAACTGTCCGGCGCAAACCTCGGAATAGGAGCGAAACAGATAGAGGAGATAGACAAAGGCGCGGTCGCCTGAATGTTCGAATGTTTCTGTCGCTCGTCGAGAGGTTTCTCTGTTGGAGGCAAGATTACCGGCAATAGCGTATATCCAGGACAGGCAGAGAGTACTGAAAGCGATCCCGTCCAGGGCATTGAGTTCATGGGCGCGGGCCAGAGCGCGTTGACATTCGGCCAATCCCTCCGCATAAGAGCCTGTCGTTGCCAGGATCCCGCCATGCAAGGACACAGCTCGAATCCAGCGTGCCCAGTCGCCCAATTGCTCAAACCGCGTAATCGCTTGACGGAACAGCGGTTCAGCTTTGCCAAAATGGCCCTGACAGTATAATGCGTTTCCGGTGGAATAGTAGGCAGAAACCAATAGTTCAGGATCGCCCAGGTTTTTCGCAACTTCCAATACGTCACTAAAATACTTGGTCGCTTCAGGCATTGCACTACTGATATGGGTGACACGTGCAAGCATTTTTTGTTTTTTCTGCCCCTCATGTTTCAGTTTTCCAGGCTCCGGAGAGCCGCCGAGAATGGGTCCAACCGTGACCCGTCGGAGGCGGCTCGAAGG
>JBEKPW010000076.1:0-39584 GCA_049520315.1 Syntrophobacteraceae bacterium | reverse complement strand
AGTCCGGGCACGGAACCCTCACTGCGCTTCGGGTTCGCGCTGTACACAGTGGAAGCACGCCGGATACTTCAAGTTCGCGCCCGATTTCTTGTGAGGGCGCTTTGTGAGTGCCCACCCTCACTTCGTTCAGGTCCGGGCTAATGAGCCAACCGTTAGTTGGTGCCTTCAGTCCGGGCACGATCTTTTGTGAGTGCCCAGTTCGCGCCCGGAACCCTCACTGCGCTTCGGGTTCGCGCTGTACACAGTGGAAGCACGGTTCATGCTTCAGGTTCGCGCCCGATTCCTTGTGAGGGCGCCTTGTGAGGGCGCCTTATGAGGGCGCTTTGTAAGGCCGCATCGCCACGTGAGGAACAGGAAAAGCTTTAAAACCAAAATCCCCCCCTTTTCTAAAGGGGGGCAGGGGGGATTTTGAGCTTAATTTGTTATTAGAATTATTGCCGGCCTGCATCCTCGACCGCGATCTATTGCCCTTCCATCGCGGGTTTCGCATCCGTAACCTGGCCTGTTTCGAGAATGGACTTCTCCTTCAAAAAGCTGATGCCGATTGCTCCGACCACTGCCAGTAACGACCAGAACAGGAAAACATTGGTGAAGTCAAACGATTTGTCGGGGAGTGTGACGACAAGATAACCCGCAATCATCGGCGATAAAAAAGCCCCGAACTGTCCGATACCGTTTGAGACTCCGACCGCGCGGCCTACCAGTTCCTTGGGATAACGCCATGAGGGGAAGGCATACATCATGCCCCACGCCAGGTTGACGAAAAAACCGCCGAGCGCCAGGCAGAGCAGCAGCATCGAAGTATTGCCCTTGGAAACATGCCCGATCATGTTGAGGGCCGGAATGCATCCCAGGAAGCAAATAATCGTTACGATCTTGGGTTTTCCCCCGAACCACTTGTCGGCCATCGTTCCGCCAATATACATCGAGAAGAAGGCGACAATGTACGGGAGCGATGCATAAAAGCCCATGGTCTTCAGATCCAATCCATGCTGCTTGACCAGAAACGTGCTGATCCAGGTGGTCATTCCCCAGTAAATCATCAGCATGATAAAAAGTCCCAGGACATAGAGCCAGAACTGGACGTCGGTCAAAAAGATTTTGGCGCTATAAGTCTTTCCGTGCTCGCTGGCTTCGACGTCTACGGAGGCCGTGATCATATCGTACTCTTCTTTTTTCACTTTTCCTTTTTCGTACATCGCTTTGGGGGAGTCATTGGTGAATTTCCACAAAAGAAAGACGCCGATAAAACCCGGAACGGCGAGTATGAAGAACACAGGGCGCCATGCTCCGCCAAAGAAAGCCGCTGCAAGCTGAGTGACCAGAATAGGTACGATCGCGGGAGCCACCGCCCACGTCGTGGAAAAGAAGCCGCTCGCCCGGCCCTTTTCCTCTCTCGGGAACCAGTTCGCAATCATTCTCAAAGCAGGCGCAAAGTGCTGTCCTTCGCCGACCGCCAGACTCAGGCGAAGAATAATGAACTGCGTATAGTTTCGAACGAAGCCGGTGATAAAGGTTACCAGGGTGAAGATCCAGATTGCGATGTTCATCGTTTTCTTCGGCCCCATTCTGTCGGCAAGGTATCCGGCCAAAAACTGGGCAAGCGAGTAGCCGAAAAAGAATATCGACCCCAGCCACCCGATTTGAACAGCGGTTAATTGGAGGTCTTTTTGAATGTAGGGAAGGAATGTAAGTACGCTAATCCGGTCAAAATAGTTAATCAGGTAAAGCAGCCATATAATGCCGAGTATTAAGTGACGGTATCCCCATACTGTTTTAATGCGCTCAGCCATCTTCGTGCCCCCTTATGAATCTTATGTTTTATGGCAACACCCCCTTCAGATGATCATCACGTGAACCGGCTATCCTGACTTTTCGCCTCCTTTGAATAGATGCTGTTTATGGAAATGTTTATCACGAGCCGTGCCGGGATGTTGCGGAAGGGTTGCCGAACAGATACTCATGGCAATATTAGCGCAAGCATGCCGGCGATATAATCAGTGACGGCAAAGTTATACGAAGTTGCGTTCAAATCGGGTGCTTCGGGAGGGCATAAAGGCGTCCCCTACAAAAGAACCGCGCCACAATGCCGTAGCTCTTGAACGCAACTTAGTATTAGTCTTCTATTTTGGCGATCTTTTTCGCAAGCTTCATCTTTTCGCCCAGCTTCCCGAGCCTTTGATACATGACCCTCTGGCTTTGAGGTGAGCCTGCCCCGTGCATACTTTCGATCAGCGCCGTCCCACCGGTCATGTTTTCGAGCAGGCGAAGGATTTTCATCCGGGTTTCCGAGGAGACGCCATCGACGCCTTTCATGTATTTTTCCACGTACTTCCCGATCTCCGGGCTCCGCAGATCGCTATCGAACGGGAGCGTCGCGATAATGCCTCCGCCGATGTCATGCGCCAGCCTCGATATTTCGTAGATGACGCGCGTGATGTTATGCTTCGCGCAGTTGGCGAGGAGCGGGTCAGGGTAGTAGGCCCCGCTCCTGGTTTTGGATCCCAGGGCCGAGCAGGCGACCGAACCCGCATAGACGGTCTCCGCAAGGTGCATCATCTCAACGAGCTTGTCTTTAATATGGGATGCGCCCAAAGTGCCCTGATATTGAGCTGCGAGCGCGCTGGCGCCGATGACGACATCTGAAACGCCGCCCTTGCAGCCGCCGTAGTTCTGCCGGTGAAGTGTCGCGAACCTTTCGACCAAAAGACCGCTGAAATCCGTCTCGCCGCACATGAAGACCCTGTCCCATGGGACGAAAACGTCTTCGAGGACCACGAGGGCCTCCCCTCCGACCATGCCGAACTCACAGTTGCCCGCATCGATTCCGCACTCGAACTTCCTCTCCTCGTTCGTCTGCCGTCCGAAAATCATCGTGACGCCGTGGGCATCGAGAGGTATGGCTGCCACGACTGTGTAGTCTTCATCGCCTTCGGCCATCGACTGCGTAGGCATGATCATGATTTCATGGCTGTTCACGGCACCGGTCTGATGCGCTTTGGCCCCCCGGATGACAACGCCGTCCTCCCTTTTCTCGACGATCCTAGTATAAAGATCCGGGTCCGCCTGCTGGCTCGGCCTCTTGGAACGGTCCCCTTTGGGGTCGGTCATCCCACCGACGAGCATGAAATTTTCGTCCTGGAGTCTTTCGAGATATTTGAGAAATCGCTTGAAGTATTGAGTGCCGAGCTTCTCGTCCATTTCATAGGTAGTCATGTAGAGGGCGTTGATGGCGTCGAACCCCACGCATCGCTGGAAACAGCTCGCTGTTTCATGGGCTATGAGGCGCAGCATCTGGACCTTCTTTATGAGGTCGTCCACTGAGGAATGAATGTGCGTGAAGCGGTTGATCTTCTTTGCGGTGATGCTGCTCACTGCAGTCAGAAGGTCTTCGTGTTCGGGCATGAGGGCGAGTTCGTACGTCTTGGCCGCCGAATTTATGTGCGGGATAAAAGCAGTATGTGTGGAGCGGTCTTCGACTTTTTTCCCATTGTAGTAGATTAGCGGTTTCTGTTCTTTCAGACTCTTGATGTAATCTTCTTTTGTCCTGATTTTCATGATTTTCCCTCACTCAAAAGACTTTGGACAATTTCTGCAGGATCACGTTTATTGTCGCGGATCGATACGATTGTTCGACAGGCCGTTAGAACCATGTTTTCCACGGGACACGCGGTGTCGCAGCCTGTGATGACGAGAACGGCTTCGAAGTCCCGGTCATCGAGGCTGACCCACTCGATCAGGTCACCGGCGGCATTTTGAATCTCCCGGAAATACTTCACCCGGTCATACCCTGGATCGCAGCCGCCGCAGTATTTCAAAGCTATTCTTTTCCGCATCTGCGCCGGGTTTTCGTAGCCAAACTGCTTCAGATCGCTTACGTTTCCAGCCCGGGGAAGCACCCCTCTACAGCCTGGGACAATGGCAAAGACGTGGGAGCTTTGCCCCCCCGCACCCCCTTCCGCCTCTGGTCATGGACAGATCAGGGAAAGCGTCGAGATATTGTGGCGCTTCGGCGGTGCGGGAGATCTTCAAAGTGAAAAAACTTTCCCCCGCTCTTTTGAGCTTTCGCAATTTTGCAGAATTTTGCGCACACAATCAGAAATCCTCCTTAGACAATCGTGTGCCCGCCATCGATATAAATCTCCGAGCCGGTCATATAAGCGGGAGAGGTCGCCAGATATAGCGCCAGGGACTTCAGTTCGTCGAGCTGCCCAACCCTGTTCATGGGGATCATTTTTTTGACTAAACCCTTGCCCGTTTCGGACTCAAAGAAATTCCTGTTGAAATCGGTTAGGATGTAGCCGGGACACAAGGCGTTAACCTGTATGTTGTCCCGCATCAGTTCGAGGGCCATTACGCGGGTCAATTGAAGCACGGCGGCCTTGCTTGCGCAGTAACCGGTCATGTTGCGGGCCGAAATTTTTCCGAGAATAGAGGAGACATTGATGATTTTCCCGCTTTTCTGCCTAACCATGATCTGGGCTACCGCCCTGCAGACCAGAAAAGTGCCTCGGAAATCGACGCTCATGACCTCGTCGAGGTCTTCGTCGGTCATCCGGATGACAGGCTTCTCGCTGCCGGGGATTCCCGCACTGTTAACGAGAACATCTATCTTTCCGAATTCGTCGGCAATTTCCTGAACGACGCGGTCCACGTGTTTGGAATCCCGCACGTCCATCGACTTTGCAACGGCCTTTATTCCGTACGTTTTTTGAAGCCTTTGCGCCTCCGTCTCGCACCGCAGAAGGTTCCTCGCAACGATTGCCAGATTGGCCCCCGCTTCAGCGTAGGTCTCAGCAACGGTCAGCCCTATTCCACTATATCCACCGGTAACGAGGGCAACTTTGCCCTCCATGGAAAACAACTTTTCAAAACATTCCCTGGCCATCCTCCGATCTCCTCAAATCCGATTCATAGTGAGTCGAGCAGGAAGTTATCAGCCAAATACGGCCCTTAGTCTTTCGCAAGACGATTCCAGCATGTTGATGTAGTTTTCGAACGAAAGAGATCGCAGTCCACCCCCTGTGTAGATTTTCTGGGAGTCAACTATCCTTATTATTTCAGCCTCCTTCCTGGTCGGCGGAGGCGTCGACTTGAGGTTGGCGGAGACCTTCAGGTCCCATGAGACTTGTTTGCGAACGTCATCGGCGGTGATTCCCGGATGGACGGAATCGAGATAGGCCTCTTTGGTCTGTTCATCGAACCGGAATATGGCCATGTCGGAAATAATGACGGCGGGGCCGTTGCCCGGGTATCCGTTGCGTTCTCTGGCCCCGGGCCCGTCAAGGTAGCCCGGCGATGTGATGAAGTCGACATTTTCCAGAAAACGGCGCTTCTGCTGGTTCATCATAATCAGGGTCCGCTTTGCTGAAATGGCTATGTCGTTGGCCCCTCCGCTGCCGGGCAGCCTTGTTTTGGGGTTGAAATAGTCACCGTCTCCGAATATGGTCGTGCTGTTGAGATTCCCGTACTTGTCCACCTGTGCTCCGCCAAGCATTCCCAGGTCGAAGTACCCCCGTTGCTGATCGGAGAAAGCCCTCCACAGGGAGGTCACACATATGGCGTTTTCCGCGCAGGCGTTATCGCCGATTCCGAGCATCAACCGGTAGGGCGTGGGCCCGATGCATCCCGATTCGACTGCGAGGATTGCGTTCGGAGCATGAGTCAGTTTGGCGACAAGTGCGCCCATGCACGGTATGCCCACGCCTATGAATGCGACTTCCCCGTCTTTTACTTCTCTAGCGGCAGCGACCACCAAGAGTTCCTGGAGCGTATAATCCTGCGCGTATTCTTCCGTATGGTTGCTCACATGCGACTCCTTCCGCAGATCATGTTGCCGGCACATATACACACAGATTCCGGCCCCGGCTGGTTTCCGTCAGGAAAGTGCCCTCCGGATCGCAAGCCTCGAGGGGCATGGAATTCTCACCGGGTGTTTGAGGATGAACAGCTAGCTGTTGCACTTGCAGAACTTTCGCTCGATTTGGGTGAGTTTTCTCAACCGGCCCCATCCTACTTTTTCGCAATATTCTTCATGGTCCTTACAGCCGAAGGCCCACTTATCAATCCATCTTTTGAAACCATCCTCGGTATCTATCTGCGCCATCATCTCCATATGGAATGGAAGGTCATAGGCGTAGGCATAGCACATGTTCCAGGGATGGCTGCAGTAGGGGACTTCCACGACTGCATCGACGGCGTACTGCGGTACGGTCGTGAAGTTCGAGGTCTTTTTTATCTCGTCGGTCGAAATGATCTCTTCGCAGGTGACGATCGTCCTTTTCGCTGCCCGTGCGATGTTTTCGGCATTTGAGGAGAAACCCAGGTACTGAGCGTTTCCGAGCATGTCCGCCCTGTTTACGTGCACGATTGCCACGTCCGGGGTGGCCGCAGGCACCAGCGCTACCTGTTTGCCCCCGTACGGATCGTCAATCACCTTGATCATGTCGTTGTACTGCTCTATGGATGACCCGATAAGCGATCTTGTAGTCATAAAGGGAAGGCCCATGGCTCCTGCCAGGAATCGAAGTCCCATGGTGTAGTTGGAGAATTCGCGGACTTCTATCTTACGGGGGATTCCATTCTCCACGGCACGTCTGTAGTTTGGACTAATGCCAGCCACTGCAAAGGCCAGCCAAGCCACCTCCACCCGCTTCAGCTGTCCGGTCCCGACCAGGTAATCCGCGCACTCGCAAGGGCTGTCCCCCATGAGTGTCATATCCTTTTGTCCCTGTCTGATGATTTCGTAAGTAGGGGCTACAACCTGCTGACCTCCCATGCCGCTGAACGCGATGGAGCATCCGTCGAAAACATACCTTGAAACAGCCTCCTTTAAGCTCATCCTTTTGTCTAAAGATCTTTTCGTATCCTCGGCGCTCATGGTTCAGACTCTCCCTTCCCGATTTGCCCGGCACGCTGACAGATTGCCGGGAAAACAATACGCCGTGTTGATTAATGATTGATGCCTGATATCGGATCTGTCTATCCGGCTTGAAGCATTCGTGCGATATCCCGGGCGAAGTAGGTAATGACGATATCGGCGCCGGCACGTTTAATGGCGGTGACAGATTCCAGCATCGCACGATTGCCGTCTATCCAGCCAAGCCTGTCGGCTGCCTTGATCATCGAGAACTCGCCGCTGACGTTATAGGCAGCCAACGGCAGATCGAATTGCTCTTTTGCCCTTCGGATAATGTCGAGATAGGGCAGGGCCGGTTTCACCATGATGATGTCAGCCCCTTCCTCTATATCCGTGGCGATCTCCCTCATGGCTTCATTGCTGTTGGGCGGGTCCATCTGATATGCTCTTCTGTCGCCGAACTGCGGAGTGCTTTCGGCGGCTTCCCTGAACGGTCCGTAAAAGCAGGATGCGTATTTGGCTGAATAAGCCATGACAGGTGTGTTCATGTAGCCGTTTGCGTCAAGAGCCGTTCTTATTGCAGCGACCTGGCCGTCCATCATGGCCGAAGGGGCGACGATGTCGGCCCCCGCGACGGCCTGTGAGAGTGCGGTCCGCGCGAGAAGGTCGAGGGTCGAATCGTTATCGACTTCCTCACCTCTGAGCATTCCGCAGTGGCCGTGGCTCGTGTATTCGCAGAGGCACACGTCAGTTATGACGATTATATTCGGGACTTCGTTCTTGATCCCGGTGACCGCCCTTTGAATTATTCCGTCTTTGGCGAAAGCCCCTGAGGCAAATTCATCCTTTTCATCGGGAATTCCGAAGAGGAGGACAGCCGGTATGCCCAGATCTTTCGTGGTTCGCACTTCCCGGATTATATGATCGATGGACATCTGGAAATTACCCGGCATCGATTCGATCGGTTTCTTTACATCTTTGCCGGGCACCACGAAGAGAGGGTAAACGAGACTGTCGGCGCACAGGCGGGTCTCACGGACCATCCTTCTCATTTCGTCGTTTCTTCTGAGCCTTCTGGGTCTGTAGATGGGATAGCGCATGCTCACCCCCGTGTTTGAGTCAAATAAATAAGGAAATCGAAAAGGGCTTTCCCGCCTCCAAACTCTGTTCTGTGCCGTACTGGCGGTTTTGCATATAAATCAGCATTTAGTATGCCACTCCGGAACTTTTGGGAAATCAAGCTGTTATAACAGGACCTTATACAATTACCTTGCCTTTGTTTTGGAAGTGTGGTCAATTCGTTGCGTCCCATAATCGGACATATGTGTCCCGGGCCGGGACACTAGTGGGACACCTGTTCAATCCGTGACGATGCCGATCTTTTGTTTTTTCGAAGATGCAATCCTGCGGGAGCCAACTCGAGCCACAGGGAACGCGTTATGTCAGATTTTGAGAAACGTTTTGATGTGATTTACACGGAGTGGCGAAAATTTGTGAGAGGAATGGAGGTTGACTCGGGCGGGGTGCGTCCCGTCATTGTCGATTCCTGGGAGAGGTGCAGGTCGAAGGGTGTAGACCCTTATCTGACGCGGGTGCCGCTGGTTCTGGACGGAGAACGGCTACAGACCCTGCTCGAAAGGAACGAGGAACTCATCGATATCAGCCGCCCTTTCATGGAACATCTGTTCGGCTTCGTTAAGGGTTCAACCTTTATCGTAGCATTGTCGGATGCGAACGGGTTTCTCATCGAACTCGTCGGGGATTACGAAATCCTGGAAAGTGTGAAACAGGGCAATTTCGTTCGGGGCGCATGCTGGAGCGAAGAGGTTGCCGGGTCAAACGGCGTAGGAACCGTCCTGGCATTGGGGAAGCCGCTCCAGATTTGCGGGAGTGAACATTTCTGCATCAATTCGCGCAGATGGACTTGCTCGGGAGCGCCAATTCATAATGCGGAGGGCGAAATGGTTGGCGCAATCGATATGACCGGCCCTTATGAAAACGCCAATCCTCATACACTTGGGATGGTCGTGGCGTCGGCACATGCGATAGAGAACGAATTCCGCTACAGAAAAGCCCTGCGGGAAATCCATGTGGCGCACAGCTTTCAAAAGACGGTCATTTCCTCCATCCCGGAAATCATCATTGCAATCGACAACGATGAAAATATTTCTCTTATTAACAACAATGCCATGAAAGTTTTCGGCGCGGGTGGAGACAAGTTTCTCGGCAGGAGCCTGGGTGAGCTTTGGAGCCGCAATCCTAATATCATCCAACTCATAGCCAATAATGAATCCCTGACCGACGTAGAGGTGAGGATATCCGTCAAAAACTCCCATGCGGACTATACCTTGACCTGCAATCCGATCCTTTCCATGAACAGGGTAACCGGAAAGATCATCATACTCAACGAGATCAAGCGGGCCAGAACTCTTGCCGCCAGAATGATGGGGGCCAAGGCGAAGTTCCACTTCGACGACATCATAGGGCGCGACGGCGAGTTTCTCGAAACAGTGAGACACGCCCAGATAGCTTCCCAGATAAAGTCTAACGTCCTTCTGTTGGGCGAGAGCGGCACGGGCAAGGACCTTTTTGCGCAGGCCATTCACAACAGCAGCAGCCGAAGGGATGGACCCTACGTGGCCATTAACTGCGCGACCATTCCGAGGGACCTGATTACAAGCGAACTTTTCGGCTATGTCGAGGGCGCGTTCACCGGTTCCAGGAAAGGTGGGAATCAGGGCAAGTTCGAACTGGCCGACGGCGGCACGATATTCCTCGATGAAATTGGGGAAACGCCCCTGGAAGTGCAGGCTGCTCTGCTGCGGGTAATAGAGGATAAATCCATAATCAAGATCGGCGGTACGAAGGTTACTACGGTAAACGTAAGGATTATTGCCGCAACCAACAAGAATTTGAAAGAAGAGGTCAGGAAGGGCAAATTCAGAGAAGACCTCTATTACCGTTCCAATGTGTTCACTATCCGCATGGTCCCGCTCAGAAAAAGAGCAGAGGACATACCGCTTCTGGTGGACTCTTTCATAAGGAACATCAGCAAGTCGATGGGCAAAGAGATCGTCAGCATTGACTCCGGGGTGCTGGAATGCTTTATGCTCTACCAGTGGCCTGGAAACGTGAGAGAGCTTCAAAATGTACTGGAAAGAATGATCAATATCGCCCACACCTCAAAGCTGACGGTAGACCTTCTGCCGAGTGAGATTATGGGTTCACGGTCGCCGGAGAATGCGGAAGAAGATGTCGAGCCGGTCGACAGGATGGAGCACGGACTGATCTTGAGGCTGCTCAGGTCGCGCTTCACCAAGAAGGACATTGCCAAAAAACTGGGCATTTCGAGAAGCACTCTGTACCGCAAGCTGGAAAAATATGAATTCGGCGAATAGCGTAAAATCCCACCGCAGAGACGCAGAGGCGTCAGGGCCGCAGGCAAAGGGCAAAAACCTTATCACGCGGAGACTGGCCGTAGACAGGTCAAGGAGAGACGCAGAGAGAACAACATCATATACGTCTTCGCCAAGCCGGCGCCCCCTTTAAAATGTCCAGACAAATGCGGGAATTCCAGTCCTTTTCATCGCCCTGTTAGAATTCCTGCAAATCTTCCCCGCCAAAGGGAATTGCCTGGTGGGGAAGGGGCTCCTTTGTGTTTAGGGCAAGCTCTTTTCCGCCGGTTTTCGCCTCGGTCCGGGGTGGAATCCCGGGAGCTTCATTTTCCATCACGGCTTTAGCCCCTATGAGTTTCGAGGTGCGTTGGCGCCTGTTCCTGTCTCGCTTCCCCGAGCCCTCGATAACCTTCACCAAATCTCCCACGTAACTCTTCATCCGTTCGGCTTGAACACTCAGTTCTTCCGCTGCGCCGGCCGATTGTTCAGCATTGGCGGCATTGCGCTGGGTCACGTCGTCCATTTCACCGACTGCACTGTTTACCTGCTCAATACCCTGGGCCTGTTCGTTAGAGGCGACGGCAATCTCGTCAACAAGCTCACCGGCTTTGCTCACGTTAAGCGCCGCTTCGCGAAACTCCTTGTCCGTCGTCTCCACTAACTGCGAGCCGTCTTTTATTCTTTTGACCGTACCTTCAATCAGGTTGGCAGTATTCTGTGCAGCCTCGGCCGCCCTCATCGCCAGGTTCCTCACCTCATCGGCGACTACGGCAAAACCGGCGCCGGCTTCACCGGCACGTGCAGCTTCAACTGCCGCGTTGAGGGCAAGCAGGTTAGTTTGAAAAGCGATTTCATCTATCGTTTTGACGATCTTGGAGGTCTCTTCGCTGGCCCTGGATATCTCACCCATGGATTTACCGAGCTTTTCCATCGACTGACTGGCACGTGAGATGGTCTCCCGGGTCGTCGTCATGAGTAGGTTGCCCTGGTTTGCATTGTCTGCATTCTGCTTGGTCATGGAGGACATCTCCTCCAAAGACGAAGAGGTCTCTTCTATGGCTGCAGCCTGTTGGGATGCTCCATCGGCCAGGGACTGACCTGCCGAGGAAAGCTGGCTGGCGGCAGAGGATACCTCATGTGCCCCTGCGGTGAGACCCTCGATGGCCAGGCCAAGAGGTCTGCTGATCGAACGGGTGATATAGAGTGCAATGACGGCACCGAGGGCCACCGCGCCAAGGAGGATATAAACGAGGAAAGAACGGGAGAGGGCAAGCACCGAAAGCACCGCGTCTCCGTTCCGGTCCATGCTGAGAGCGATGTAATCCATGGACGAGGCGGCCTGTTTCTCAAGCTCCTTCGTCACCTGATCCATCTTTGCAATGGCCTCAGCTATTTCATTGTCGATCTTGATAATTGAAGTCATGTCACCGTAGTAGTCCGCGAGGAGTTTGCCCATGGTTTGCTTGTTGTCGCCGGCCAGGCCGAACATATCCATTTGCTCGCCGAACTTCTTGATAGTCTCAGCGATCAGGCCCAGATATTTCTCATCCCCTTGAAGGAGGTAATCCTTTTCGTGGCTGCGACACGTCAGCATCAGCACAGACAACTCGGGCAACCCGACATCGTTGACAACCTTTTCTACGGAATGAACCGAGGACCTCAAGCGGCCTTCGAGTCCCTCGTTTTGCGTCAACCCTTTTTGGGTCCGCAACTCCACCACCTTTCCCAGATTCAAGCCATATTCGTTGAGCAATGAAATCGCCGGCTGGATTTTTTCTTTGAGACCAGCCCTGGAACTGGTGTCGAAAATCCCCTGTAACTCGGTTGAAGCGCCGTGAATGTATTCCTGTGCCCTTTTGAAGGATTCAAGGTCCTTATGGAGAAGAAACTGTTTTTCTTCAAACCGGGCCTTTTGCAAACTCGAGCCAGCCCTGTTTACTTTCTTGAGAAGCGCTATGTCATCGTTCACCAGGGCCTTTGTATCGGTCGATGCCCTGTGCGCAAACCACCAACCTGCGCCCGTGGCCAGTGCCGTGACGAGGATCGACAGTGAAAAACCGCTTACCAGCTTGTTCCTGATGCTCATCCCAAACCCTTCTTCCTCAGGTTGTATTCGAAAGGTTGTGGTTTGTGCGCGAATGTGCCCCCATAGACGCCATGGTCCTTAATCCTTTACTTCATTCAGCGGCACAAAGCCCACCTTCTCAACCACCTTTTGGCCGTCGTTGCTGACGACGAAATCCAGAAAGGGCTTTATCTCTGGTTTTGCTTCTCCCTTGGTGCCAAAGTGCGGCGTGCGGGAGATGGAGTAGCTCTTATCGCGCAACGTGGCAGGCGAGGGTTTTATCCCGTCTACCGCAATGATCTTAATCGTTTCATTACCGGCTACCTCACCCACGGAGGTGAAGGCGATGGCGGTAGGCGACTTGGAGACTGTATCTATGCCTACCTTGTCATGTTTTATCGGCAGGCTTGGGTCGAATTCGACGCCTTTGCCCAGGACCTTCTCTTCAAAGACTTCGCGAGTACCCGAAGTCGCCGGACGAATCAGCGCGAGGATTGGCTTGCCATCGCTCCATTGCTTCATGTTTCCGGTAAAAATGGCTTTTAGTTGCTCCAGCGTGATATCGTTTATGGGGTTAGCCTTGTTGACAATGACAGCAACACCGTCGAGGGCGTAAGGGATTGCGACCAGACCTGCCTTGGTCTCATCATCGGTAGGTTTCCGAGACATGAAGGCGAGGTCCACCTCTCCAGCAAGACAATCCTTGGCCCCTTTTGAAGATCCTCCCCCTTCGACTTTGATTTCAGTGCCGGTCTTCGCTTTATAGCCTTCTGCAAGGGCTTTGACGACCACACTGGTTGAGTCGGAGCCCCGTGCGACAATGTCGCCAGCCATCGCATTAGCTCCAAAAAGAGCGATCAACAGCACAGATCCCAAAAACTGACAGAGCCGGCATCCTGCTTTCATTAAAACATTCATTTTTCTTATCTCCTTCATTTTCGACTTATTATTGCTCCAGTAAGCTCCGCAGTATCGTTTGGTTAAACTCCGTTCAAATCTTTATCGGTTCAAAGGGGCTTTTCCATGAGCAACATTTCGGATTCTTTCTAAAACCGTCGCGTGATTCATTACAGTTCATCATGTCCCCGCCGATACATCGAAGGCCTCAGGAGACATCCGGCCGATTTCGATTCGTTGGCTTTGCGTTAAAGTTTATCGTCGATTGTCCGACTATTACATAACAACCATCAAAAAACATCTTATGGAGGATTCAATGAACTGTTGGGAATTTAAGAAGTGCGGAAGAGAGAAGGGCGGCGCCAAAGCAAAAGAGTTGGGAGTTTGCCCGGCTTATCCGGATCACGGAAAGCATTGCGCCCAGGTTGCGGGCACGCTTTGCGGTGGTCAAGTACAGGGGACCTTCGCGATGAAGCTGGTTAATTGCATGCAGTGCGGATTCTATCAAACCCCCGATTATGACAAGAAGTACAGACCCGCAAAGTAGGGGACCCGGAAAATATCGTCGTGATATGTCGCACCCGGGTCGGCACGGATCGGACCGCATCAAAAAACTCTGAGTTAAGATCAGGACCCGGGGGAGAGTTGGCGGGGACAATCGAAGAGCACAAAACTCCCCCGGGTTTCCCGCTGTCTAAATCCGGCTGTTCGTTGAAACCGGTTTCCGTTTACCGCTAACTTTCCCTGTAGTCCCCAACCATGTGCTTCATATATGCGCGGTGAAAGTCACCGCCTTTCATTGCTGAGAGGCACTTGAGCGTCTTCGGCTTTCCCAGCCAAATCCCTGTCGCATGTTGGCTGGGGATTGGTTAGAAATCCGAACGCAGTCATGTCAGGTTGTTCAACACACTGACATCCTGGTCCCCTGGCGCCCGCAGTGCCCAATCCGAACGCGATCACAGAGACCATTATGACAAAACACAAAACGATTCGTAAAATCGGTGTGGTCATTTCTTTTCTCCATCTAAATGTTCAAACAATAATCTAAGTATTGAAGACCGCAAACGCCAAGAGGTGAGCGTGCCTCATGGCAGGCCACAGCCTGATCCGGATTGCCAAATACGACATGCCAGGCTGATCTATTGACTACAGGGGCTGCCAAACGCGGGGAGTTGACCGGCCGAAAGGAACTGGACCTTAAGGGGAAAAGCCGGAAAAAATAGTCGGTCTGATTGAGGAGCTACTTTGCTTTGGCTATCCGGTTCGGACCACTCATTTGCGAATCCAAAAGGACCCGCCATGAAAACTGGTACGGGGTAGCTTTTTGACAATAGGATCGAGTATATTCATCAACTCCGGATCATTCTGGACAAAGAAGCTTGGAAACACTATATCCGGTTTAGGTGTTGATAAAAGTAAAACCGCAAGCAAATACTGTTCAGAGTAAAACAAGTCGGCGAGTTTGGGTGCATAATCCAATGGCAGAAATATGTCATGAAAATGAATCAAAACGCCTTTTTTGAGTTCTGGAAGTATATCCAAGAATACTGTTGTGACATCTGAATTCATGAAGCAACGATGTGATCCATCAATAAATAAAATATCATTTGAATTCAATTCTTGAAATATAGTGAGATCAACGCTTTCTAAACTACTATAAATTATTCGATCTGCAATCGTTTCAATATTAGCTCGTGGTTTTGGATCTATACAAATAATATCAGTACTTAAATAGTGATCGTTAATAGCTTTCCTTGCGAACTTTGTGGAATTGCCAGACCCGATTTCAAAATAATGAGTTGGTTTCATTGAGGAAATTATGCAGTATAATGCTAAAGCATCAAGTCCAGGGAAAAATCCATTATTCCAAAAAGGATGGGTTTGGTCTACTGCCTCTGGTGGAATGCCTTCCAGATCCTGTTGAAAGTTCAACACTTCTTGCAAAAGGCTACGGTATTGGTGTTTGTTTTTGTATAATATATTTGCGATACGCTTGTGTGGTTCGTGTCTGTATCCATATTTTGGAACAGGATTTATTGGGTAATCCAACAAGAGTGCCTTGTACACATTATTATCTTGTCTAAATAGAAACTTGATGGCTTCTTTTAGCAGCCGCCTTTTATATGTGAAATTCTTAAACATGAAAATATCCTCGATCTTTAGCAACATTTATTCATGTGGTATGTGAATGCTGCGTCGGCTTTTCCCTGCGGCCCATAGGACCTTGCCATATCCGGATCAAAAACGCAAGAGAAGACCTTTGTATGCATACATTTTGTCCGGATTCATTTTCCACTGCATCTCTGACTCATCTGCCCTTGCGTCCAGTGATGCAGTGCGGTATACCTTGCCTCAGCCTGTGAACTCCGATTCGACCAAGGGCTGCGGCATGGGGAAGGATGTGGGCAACTCACTACCAGAAGGAGAAAACATGAAGAGGCTGTTTGTATTGGCATGTGCTGTTGTATTTGCGTTCGTTTTCATCGGCGCGGCCGCTGCCGACACGAAGATCACTTTTAAGAAGGGTGACGAAGTGTATGTCTGCGGTTGCCAAGGTTGTCCCTGTCTGACCATGTCTAAAAAACCGGGCAAATGCGGATGTGGAAAAGACCTGGTCAAAACAACAATCGACAAAGTAAAAAGGGGTAAAGCGTACGTGATGGTAGACGGCAAGACGATGGTTTTTAAAACGAAGGGCAAGTATGCCTGCGCCTGCGGGGCCGACTGCAATTGCAGCACGATCAGCCAGAAACCGGGTGACTGCTCGTGCGGCAAACCGATGAAAGCCGTCAACAGCGGCAAATAACCTAAACATATCCGGATTATCGACCAGGGAGGTTCCTTACGGTTCCTCCCTATCACACCACTGGGGCACCGGCGGCGGTAATAATTTGATCTTTGGATGAAAGGGATTGGCTGTTGTTTCTATGGTGAGTTTTACTTTGGAACGAGCCTGCGAGCCTCGCTAGCCACCAAAGCCGGAACGGACTTGCTTCGAGAGATGTTTTTCAGGTCTTGGTAGTTGAGGGTTGGGACCAGTTTTCTGGAAATGGAGATCGGGGTTTTGGGATTTGTCGCAAGAGCCAGACGAACGGGATAGAGTCTCATCCATTCCTTATCGGCGGCAATCTTGCGCAGGACCTCGTCGTCAACCTGCCTGGAACATGCTATGGCCGCCACTTCATTATCGGTTATCTTGGGATTGGAAATTACAGCGACTTGAATCACGCGATTAGTGTCCCGGATCAAGATACCCCGGGTTTCCTTATCCGCAGTCATTGCAAGCCGGATTTTTTCTGACGTTTTCTTTTTCAACACCTTTTGCAGCAGAGTTTCGGCTCTATTTTCGGCTTGTTCTTCGTCAATTGCCCCGGATGCTTCATCGAGAAAGCGCATGGCTTCGATGAGCAGGTGCTGCCATGGCACGTTGATAGTAACATCGCCTTCCATAGGGCAGGGAAGTGTCACAAAGCTTCCGCTGTGGACCGTCAGCATCTTGAAGAAAGCTTCCCGGCCCACAAAATCCCCGGTTTGTGCATGGCCAACCTGTCCGCCTCGGATGTGAATTGTTCCCGTAAGTGTCTCGGAGCGGACCTCAACAATGCGGTCGACGCTGTCCAGGCAGATCAATTGAACGAGGTCGGTCAAACTGATGTCATTTATGGTGCCCCAAAATCCACGCGAGATATTTGGAGCTGCGCGGCCCCCCTTTTCTCCGCTCGCTTTTTCCCCTGGAAGGTGAATCGCCTGGATGAGCAGATATTCCCATGGCCTGTTTATTGAAACGGTCACATCCCCGGGAAGGGGTAGCGTTTCAAAATGCCCCCTCTCCCACTGGAGCAGTTCAAAAAAACCTTTCTCCCCAATTTCATTGCCCGATTCAACGTGAACAACATTTCCGGAGTCTAAATAGGCTCTGCCGGTTGCGCTGGGGGAATCCACCTTGATCATATGGCTCATTTTGGCAAGGCAGGAAACCTGAATCAGATCGATCAATCGGATATATTCTATCGTTCCACTGAACCGACGGCTGACTACTTGACCATGGTCCATATCATGTCCGTTTCGATCTGATCCCTGGTTGACGAAATGAGCGCTGCTTGTGGTGGAAAACGACACTGATGCAGTCGGGATCAGAAAAAGAGATCCTTAGCAGCCACAATCCGTGTTTGGGAAGGCGCCTAACAACGAACCCAAACTCCTTGAGACATCGGTCAGATCGCCTGGGAAGAGACGTGGCGGGCCCCTCCGGAGTAACCTCCCGGATTTTATTATAACTTCATGCGCATTTTCTGTATACCTTTACCTGAAAGAGCCCCAAGAGATGCGAATGTAATCGGTGAAGAGAAGGCTAATCTAACCATCCCCTTTTTTCTGCAAAAAAAAGGCCGTCCCAAAATCGAGTCCTTCGATTGGCGACAAGGGCGGAAAAGGGTCGAGCTTCCCGCCTGCGCGAGTGGTCGAATTGATGGTGTTTTCACATTCTCAGACATGGCGCCCACCCTATCGTGCAGTCTAAAACCACATGCGGATGAAAATCCGGAACCTTGGCTTCAACTTTGCAACTGATCCTTCGGTGAGAATGAACTCTACCGGAAACTCGAGTTGAACCGTTGCACTTCGAAATAGTGTGGGAGGCGTTTGGAAAGGCTATACAACCTCGATCTGTCCATGTTTGCCGATCTGCAAATGCAGGGTTTTGTATATACCCGCGAAGTGAAACGCCTGCAGTCGGATAGCTTTTAAACAATGTCGCAGAGAGAAATCGCAGGTTTTTTGTATTTCCAAATTCATTTTTGTAATCCATGACGTTGCTTTTTGGGAGGAGTTATCAGTGCGGAAGGCTGTTTAGTCAAATGTTGTTTTCATTACCTTTAAAGGAGGAGAGAAAGATGAGTAAAAAGAAGCCGGTTTGTTTATCACGTTTGACCGTCGGATTTTCGCTGCTGATTATGGTTTCGGCGCTATTTTGCTTTGTGGCGCTGCCGGCACAGAACGCAAGAGCGTGCGATGGGGGGGAGCAGCAGGTCGGGTTCATGCTGCAGGCTCCCATCACGTCAACCACTTGTCCGACCATCAACGTACTCGGGCTTTCAATCAATACCACCGATGCAATATTCGGCTATGAGGGTTACGGTAACTATCTCCATTGCGACACTCTGACCGCAGGTCAAACGGTGAGAGTAACATTTTCCAGTGATACCCTGACTTCAGGGCAGTTAACGGCAACCTCGGTGACGGAGCCGGAATACGGGGATCAAAATCAGGGGGCTGTGATTCTCAGCGGCCCAATCCAGGCATCCCCTGCCCCCACAACCACCTCTGTCTCTATTCTGGGGCTCCCCATCACCATAACTTCTACTACCATATTGCAGGCCAGTGACGATGAGCCTCTTACTCCGGCATCGCTGGCAGCGTTAACTCCAGTTCAGTTAGCTGAAGGTCAGTTTGCCAACGTGGTCTCATCTTCGACCACCCTTCCACTGACCGCGACCTCACTCTACTTACACCTGCTCGAAACCAAAGTGGTGGCCCCGCTGGATTCAACTTTTACTTGTCCGAACATCTCCGTGCTCGGGCAGACCATCAGTACTTCGTCGGCCGTTTTTGAGGGCAGCACCCTAACCTGTGCTGATCTGCAACCCGGCCAACTGGTGAAAGTTACGTTGCAGGATCAAACCGGCCCCCCTCTAGTGGCTACCGAGGTGGAACGCGCATATTCCTGTGGAGATGAGTCTGCGGTAAGGGTCACCGCTCCTCTGAATGCAATCAGCATATCAGCTCTCCCCTATACAGTCTCGGTTCTTGGAAGTGCAGGGGCGATCACCGTGGATATTTCCAACGCGACGCTGCTGGGTGAGGATGGGCAGCCAATCTCTTTGGGCCAGTTGATGGTGGGGCAGTTCGTTCAAATGATGCTCACTTCGAATGTGCCGGCGACTTCGGGGGGTCCGTTTACTGCCTATGTCGTGACGTCCATGGCTCCCGGCACTGTGGTTGATTTCGATGTCTTTGACAGGCACGGGCAGCAAGTAAACGATGAAACCAACGATATCTCCTCCGTCGTGACCTTTACCCGTCCGGGGAAGGGGGCTGCCAAGACCGTTACGCTGCACACCACAAGCAGCGGCAAATTCAGCGTGGCCAACATCCCCCAGGGCCAGGCAAAGGTCGTCGTGACGCGGGTCGTCAAAGGCCAGAAGAGCAATGCGGCCAGTACAGTCAAAGTAGCACGTAAGACCACCCAAAACGTCCGCATAATTCTGAATCATTAGCATCCTGTTTCGTGTGCAATCCATTTCATGGCCCGGGGCGCCTTAAGGCGCGCCCGGGCTTTTTGCATGCGCCCGGTATTCAGACGGAACCTCCGGGTTCTCCCGCATCAGGAATTATGGGGTTTGAAGATCGTGCGGCACCTTGTTGTTGCATGCCGCTCTTTGCGCCACTTTGGAGTCTCGAAGAAAAATGACGGGTGCGCACCCCATAAGCGCTCAAATAAGCAGGTAAGCTATTGAATTTATTAAAAGCCTGCTTGCATGTCATCGTCACCCGGGCACGAGTGACGGCCTTAGCGGACCCCGGATCGGGTCCGGCGCCGGAATGACGGGCTTTTTCCTTGCAGCTGCTCGTCTTTATTTAAGTGCTTATGGGGGCGCACCCCTGACCGCCATCCCTGCCTACTCTACCCTTGCGTCCTGACAGCCGGTGCGGTATATCTATCCTCATCCCCCATTTGCCCGCTTTCAAGTGTTGGAGCAATCCATGGCTCTCACCAAAGCCCGAATCGTGGAAGCACTCTTTGCCCAAAACATTTTCACAAAGACTCAGTCAGCCCGGATCGTCAACACCCGTTTTGAGCTGATCAGGCAGTCCCTGTAAAACGGCGAAGATGTTTTCATCAGCGGGTTCGGGAGATTTGCGGTGAAAGAAAAGCAGGCGCACATAGGCAGGAAATCCCAAGACGGGCAAGGCGATGAAGCCGATCATCCATAAAGACTACAATATTGCTCCGAGAATGCTGGAAGCGATGGGGTCCTCAAATAAACGGGAAGGGAACAGGCAAACCGGAATCACCGAATTTTGGAAAGAATAGTCCAGGGCGCAGGAGAGGCTGGAAAGTGCCAGCGCTATTTCCCGGCGCTCATCAGGAACGGGGAGGTTAACAATGCCATTTATGACAATTCAGAACGAGCGGATCTATTATCATCAAACCGGGGAGAACGGCGGGGCGGGGAGGACCGTTGTCCTTTTGCACGGATCGGGCGGAACGGGACAGAAATGGGCCGCTCAACTGGCGGGGATTGGCGGGCACAGGATTATCGCGCCGGATTTGCCGGGTCATGGGCAATCCGAAGGGCAGGCCCGAGGTTCCGTAGCTGAGTACCGCGAATTCGTTTCCGACTTCATAAGGACCTTAGGTCTTAAGAGGCTCGTAATCGGTGGGCACTCGCTGGGAGGGGCCATTGCCCTGGATTTTGCGCTGACCAGCCCCGATCTTTTGGACGGGATGATCCTGGTGGGCAGCGGCGGGAGGTTGAGGGTCAAACCGGAGATCCTGGAAACACTGGCAAGGGGAGAACGTCCGGCCGGAAATCTTGAGTACAGCTACGCTCTAAATACCCCCAAGGATGTCCTGGACAAGGCCGCAATGGAAATGATGGATGTTCCCGCCAGTGTATTCCTGGCGGATTTTACGGCATGCGACAGGTTCGATATTATGGATAGGCTTGGAGGCATCGGGGTCCCGACTCTGGTTATTTGCGGAAAAGACGACCGGATGACTCCGGTTAAGTATTCCGAGTACCTGAGCGGACATATTCCGAACGCAAAGCTGGTCCTGGTCCCGGATGCTGGGCACATGGCAATGATCGAACAGCCCCGGGCGGTCAACGAGCATATTGCGGCGTTCATTGATGCTTTGCACGGTTGAAGAGAGAACTCGAAACGCCCGGATGCAAAACGATGAGGCAACAATTCAAGCGCTGGAGCAGGAAAAAAATTTGGCTCGATTCTGCTCTGTAACTTTTGGTTCGAGCCAAGCCCCTCTGTATGCGACCCCAAGGGAGTGCATTGTCAACAAAGTTCTTACTCGTTGCAAGGGATCGTCACTACGGCGAAAGCCGCGATTTATTGCCTTTAACCACATAAAAAACTCTGGATTCCGGCCCCCGGACTGGACACTTCCGGGGCAGGCCCCGCCGGAATGACGGGTTGCATGTCCGCACTCATCCGAACTTAGTTGACTCTGTACGAGGAGACCCGAGGCTAATTGCATCTTAATTGGGATAATCTAATGTTAGTAAAGCCAATATTGCAATATGTAGCGTGCCGCCACGTAAGTAACTAAAATACCCATTACGAATTTTATGATTTTCTGCGGCACGTATTTTTGAAGCCGCGCGCCCGTGTACGTTCCAAAGAAGCCCCCGAAACCGAACAGCGCTCCCAGGAGCCAGTCGGGTGCAATCGGCTGACCGGTGCCGGCCGGTATCATACTGTAGAAGGAAACCCCGGCGATTGAGGTGAGAAATGTGCTCAAGAGCGCCGCGCCTGCAACCGTATAAATTGGAAGGCCGAACACGGCCACGCAGAACGGGGCTATTATCGCGCCCCCGCCTATTCCGTATGCCCCCCCGATTATCCCCACGATGAGGGCCAAAATGCCCATCCACATAAGGTTAAATGAAAAACGCTGCCCCCAAAATTCGTATTCGACCTTGCGCAAAGAGACTGAAATTGTCTTTAAGACGACATCCGCCGGAATGCCCGCTGATATTTTACCGCTCCGCTCCTCTTTAAGCTTTTTCGCCTGCTGATCGAACTTGTCCTCCATATCCTTCATTGCATTTTTCCCACGCTGTGATCGGGGAGTCATTTCATAGAGAAGGCGCAGCCCCACATAAAGCAGCACACACCCTACGAAGAGCTTGAAAGCCGGCGGATCGGGCATCCAGAGGACCCGCAGATAATATCCCACGAAAACACCCGGGAGGGTACCGATGACGATTGCCAGGACAAGAGGCCATGCCATTCTGCCCTCGCGCAGATATCGGTATGCACCGCTCGGAATTGCCACGACGTTGTATACGAAATTGGTCGCGCTGACCGAGGGAGCAGTGAAATTGAGAAAGCTGACCTGGAAAGGAAGAAGCAGAAAAGCACCGGATAAACCCGCCATTGACGTAAAGATAGAGATGAAAAAAGCAACAAGCGGTGGGACGATAATCGAGGTTTCAACCTGGGAGACTGGAAATTTAACTGCAAGAAAGTCCATTCGACCTCCCGATCAATGGAAAAGTTGGCACACGAATCTGTGCTCAGGCACATCAAAGTGCCCGCCAACGGATGTTGAAAGGGCATTTTGGGTTCGTCTATTGCCCTAATACTGAGTTTCGTTCAAGATTGAACTAACTAAAAGAGCGGGGGACTTTCCCCCGCGCCCCCGGGATTTCTGCCACACGCGCTGGCGCGTGAGGCAGAGCGCCGTTCCTAAATGGCCCTGCAATGGCTAAGTTAGGGGCAACTCGCACTTTCTTTGTCATTCATTGGCACCATCGTGAACGCGAATTGGTATAAAAACCTCTCAGGACAACTTGAAGGCCATGGAACCTTCCCATATACGAATAAAAAACGCAAGTTGCGCGTCAAGGGAACCGGTTTTAGCAATTCCATGACATACCAACCCCGGGGTGGCGCCCCGCCCGTTCAACAGGCGAACTTGTCCTGAGTTTCCGAAGGAGGGCAAGCTCAGCGCGGGACTGACCCCAGGCTATATTATTTAGCCCCTTCGGAGCAAAAATCCAGACCACAGGTACTCGTTTGCGGGATGAGCCAAAAAAAACTTTTGTACAGCCTGAGTTCTTTCTCGGAGATAAACGGCGACCGATGAGTTCTGATGAGCTTTATCAAAAGCCAAGTTGATGCACTTATTCACGGTGATTATTCTTAAATTGCATGGAAAGATACCGAACAGAAAGTAATGCGATGACCGGCATTGGAGCAATAACCGCTATTTTCGCTCTGCTGCTTACGGCAACGGCTTGCTGGGCGTTTGGCGCCGCCACTATGAACCAACTCATGCCGGGCCCGCCAGCTAACGTAATTGCAACCGCAGGCAACGGCGAGGCGACTGTCAGTTTCAAACCCCCGAAATCGGACGGCGGGAGCCCCATAATCCGCTATACTGTTACATCGCACCCCGGCAACATTGCAGCCTCGGGCCCGCAAAGCCCAATAACCATAAAAGGGCTGACCAACGGAGTAACCTATACTTTTACGGTAACGGCCAGCAATTCCGTCGGGACCAGGGTCGGCTCGGAATCATGCAACAGCGTGACCCCAAAGGCTGAATGAGAACCTACTCTATCCTTCCCTCATGACAGCCGTGAGGCATCATCCCTCATCCCCCATTTGCCCGCTAAATTCATCCGAACCTGAAATTTAATTTAAAAATATGACGACCTCTGCCGAATTAATAAATATCAAATCATTTTGGAGGGGTCTTATGTTGAATCCTATGCCGGCCCAGACGGTAAATCGACCAAGTCAGGTTGAAAGACGGGTTTTGTGCTCCCGCTACTCGGAATGTCTTGAACTTTGTCTCTCGAAGGGATGGCAGGGCTTCTCCTGCTCCGAGTGTCAAGACTTTAAGTTTGAGTGTCCTGATGATACGGCTCATTGGGACGAACAGGGCAAAAATGCACGATGGCTGCTCATGAGTGCCGGGTATTTCCCGAGGTGGATCGAGGAACTGGGTAAAACATCGAAACCAGCCAGAAAATTTTTCTTGCGATCCTGAAAATAAGCCCAACGTTTTCCCATGCAGCCTTGAGTGGCAAATCATCGATTGATTTTGCTCTATTTATCTAACGCCACGCTCTGTCCTTGCCTCCAGAGATCAAGTGGGTATATCCTGCTTTACCTCCCAAAGCCGCCACCTTGCGGAATTTGGACCTGGAATCCCCTGTAATGATGACTATCGATGCGGTGCTTGCGGATAAGCTGCCAGAATGCGCGCCGATGCTTGTTGGAGGCCCTGGCTGCCTCGGAAATATTACCCTGAGCAAGCGAGAGCATCTGCTGAATGTAGCGCCTTTCAAAATCCACAACGAATCGCTCCTTGGCATCATTAAGAGGTTCGAAAGGCGCCAGCTCCGGAAGCCCGATATCGCAGGCATCGATCGTCCCTTTTTGCAAATGCGCTACGGCACGCTCGATCACATGCGCCAACTCCCTCACATTTCCCGGCCAGTCGTAAAAAAGGAGCTTCTGCAGAGCTCGCTGCGAAAAACCCTCGATGCGTTTCTCGGATTCATGCAAATGCGCTCTCAGGAAGTGAGCGGCCAAAAGAGGGATGTCTTCGCGCCGCTTCCGCAAGGGAGGAAGTCTGAGTTGGAGGACATTGATGCGGTAATAGAGATCGCGGCGGATTCTACCTGAAGCCAGGACCTCTTCAGGCGCCGCGCCGAAGGTTGCGATGATTCTCACGTCGGCCCGGCGTTCCTTCGTCGATCCCAATGGACGATACGTTTTTTCCTGGAGGAACCGAAGCAGCTTGACCTGTGCAGAACAGGGCAAGCTGTCGATTTCGTCTAGAAAAAGGGATCCGCCTTCCGCCTCGCCGATCAGACCCTTCTTGACGGCCATGGCCCCGGTAAAAGCTCCATCCTTATGCCCGAACAGCTCATTTTCGGCCAGTTCCGGCGGCAGTGCCCCGCAGTTGATGGCTACCAGCGGCTTGTCTGCTCTATTGCCCAGGCGATGGATCAGTCGAGCGCAAACTCCTTTCCCTGTGCCGGTTTCCCCTGATATCAGGACACTGGCAGCGCATCTTGCTATTGGTGGGATTTTACGGATTTCTTCAAGGAAGGCGGGGTTTCGGCCTACCAGGCTTTGGGATATAAGTTCCTTTTCCCAATGTTCCACTCTAACCTCCTGCGGATGGCCGTCTTCTGATCGGGAAGGTGGAGCATAGCAGCTTGAGCGAAAGATAGTGTCTTTTCAGAATGTCGAAGGCCGTTGAAGTGTTGCTCTGACGATTTCAGCCCGATTGTGCATCACTCCATATTTGTAGAACATGCCTGAGGTATATTCAGGCATTTAATGTTGGGAAGCTGGTAATCCTTAACTCGCCTTTCGAAGATTGAGCAGCTCTTCGATTCTTATTTTCATGCTGTCAATTCTCTTTTCCTGGAACCGGCAATTCAATGCATTACTCTGGTTCTCGTAGAAATGATAGTGGCCGGTTATCAAATTCCTTCGGATAGTGCCTACTACAGAGGAACCGTTCTTGACCAGGATTTTCGAAAATGGCGATTCGGGATCGTGTTCATAAATCATCTTTATTTCCTTCCGGCAGCAATAAATGGAACCACCCGCTGCATCCAGATCCAGTAAGATGGAGAGCATGCTTTTAAGGGCGGAAGATAGATGAACTTTCGAAATTGACAAGGGGGATTTACGGGGGTAAGAATGGGGTAAACAAAATACCTAATATTAGAAAAAGATTAATAGCATTATGGATATCGTGCGATCAACCTATGCTGTGAGATCGAATTAATTTCCTGGCGAAAATTGGAGGGCAGCTTCAGAAAAGGTTGAACCCCAAGTGACCTTTTCAGTTTGCCGGCCTTCACCATGTTTGATTCATCCCAGCCTGTTTTCTCAACTTCCCAATGAAGATTCGACTCTTTCTTTTTCCGTTGAGTATTTCGGTCGGGCATTTTAACCTGGCATCCTACTTCGACCTCTTGGGGCTCGACCGCAACTTATGTACTGAAGAGATGGTTGTCAATGTGCTCTAAAGAGGCGCAGAAACCTCCCGATGAACAAAATCGGCTGGGCAAAAGGGGTCGAGCCCGACCCCAAAGCCCGCGCCAAATCCCGGAAAATTCGATTAGCCGCTTAAAATAGTTTGGGTTTCGCCTGGAGCTGGATGACCCTACCACAAGGGGAAATGTTCAGCTTCAAGCAAAACTGTATTTCTGATTTTTTCCCGTGAATAGGAGTTGGATGTCAATCCTGTACCATTAGCATAACCTGAGAAGCCGGTGAATGGATTCGTGCCTGGCATCACAGCTTTAAAGTACCTCTCTATCGGAATAAGGTATTTGAAAACGCTATTCAGAGGCATTACATCGATTCAATAAAGATTCTCGAAGAATTGGAATCGAAGCATCAAATTTGCCTTACCTGTTTCGAAACACAGGTAGAAAAAAAAACTAAAGGGACGGGAGGCGACTGACGATAGTTTCATATGAATGGTGGGAAGCCCAAACAGGAAATGCGAACCTGTAAAAATCACTGGCCAACAAGGAGGAGAACATGTTTGTCAAGATGAGAGAGAGCAAAGGTTTTACACTGGTCAGACTTATGATCGTCGTAGCGCTTATCGGCATCCTGGCTGTGGTCGCTGCCCCTTATTATCAAAGGCACATTCAGAAAGCAGGTACCAATTGCAATCAACTGGCGCCGGACGCTAATACCACTTTAGATCAGCAAATCATTATCACTTTTGAGCTTCCGCCAGATTAATTGCCTTTTACAAGATGAGAACCGGAATAGGTCCGAATAATGTATGAAGCTGACCGCAAGGAATCTCGATGATATGGTCCTAAAAACTTTTCAAAACACGTTGGAGGCCCATTAAGAGTAACAACGGGAGAAAGAAATGAGAAAAAGCAGGAAGGCTTTAGTGGCGGTATTTTTCGCGGTTATCACACTGGTTTCCATGCTAGCCTGGGCACAGCAGTTTCCGGAAGGGTTATACAAGGAGACCGAAGCGGCTTGCATTGCATCGGGTTCAATCAAAGCCACACCTCAGATGATCGTCGGTAAGGTTGACGAGGCCTGCGCACTTCTGGAAAAAGAAGGGAAAGCGGCTTTCCCCAAGTTCCTGGGAAAAGACAGCCCGTTTATATTTGCCGGCACTTACATTTCCATTCATGATATGGAAGATCTCGTGCTCTTGCACCCCGTGAAGGCAAAAATGAACGGACAGCATCTTGTCGATTTAAAGGATACAAACGGGAAGTTCGTTTATGTGGCAATGGACAAAGTTGCCAAAGACAAAGGGGCTGGATGGGTGGATTATATGTGGCCCAAACCGGGAGAAAAAACTCCGTCTTCTAAGGTCACCTATGTGAAACTGTGCAGGGTTGACGGCATGGAAGCGGTCCTGGCCTGTGGCGCAAACGATATGTCGGAAGCCGAGATACGTGAACTGGTCAAGTAGCCTGTCAGGGGCGCGCGGCAGTTATCAGCTCCGGCACATCCTCGAATTCCACCTTGTATGTGCTCACGGATCCTGCATATGCGGCGGCCGAGCAATCTCGACGCTCCGCGTGGCGTGAGGCCCCGCCGCCCACCAGAGCGGGAAAGGACCCTTGCCGGATAGAGACGAACTACGCTCTTTTGCTTTGGTCAAAAGGGGCCGGACCCCATTTGACATCCCTCTGCATAATCCGCATCGCCATGCTCGAAGCCAGTCGCCTAACCAACATCTCCGTAACTCAGATTAGTTTTGCACGAGCCCTGACCGAGACACGTTTGTTCTTGAAGCTTGTGCTGTCCACTACTGACGTGGAACTGTGGCCTTCCATCCGGGCGGAATTTGTGCAATGCTGTGCACGACATCGGGTGCATTCTAAACCAGGCCGCCAATTTCCAAGAGACAGGCAGGAATATCGAAGAAAGAGTCGAGGGCTGGAGAAGTTTCTTTGTCATTAATTGGCACCATCTTGAACGCAATTCTTCATGATGCTCGCCTCACCCGCGAAGCATGAAAATGGCATTTTCCAGGTAAATTGGTATCATCAAAAAGCCAAACCAAAGGAGGAAATGTCGATGCTAAGAATTGTAAGTGCCGTACTGTTGGGTTTTTCTGTCCTTGGGATGGCAACCATTGCCAGTGCCCAAACCAAGGAGCCTCGCTTTCCGGACCTCAAGCCGGAGCAAATGACAGAGGCGCAGAAGCGGGTTTATGACTCCATCGTGAGTGGACCGCGTGGTAGTGTGTACGGTCCATTCGGACCGCTGCTACGCAGTCCGGAGCTGACGGAGCGGGTCCAGAAGCTCGGAGAGTATCTGAGGTTCAACACGTCGCTGCCGGCGCGGCTCAATGAATTTGCGATCATTATCAACGCGCGCTTCTGGGAATCCAAGTATGAGTGGAGCGTGCACATGCCGCTCGCGATCAAAGGCGGGCTCGCCGAGTCAATCGCCTACGACCTGGCGCAAAACAAGCGGCCAGCGAACATGAAGCCAGACGAGGAACTGGTCTACGACTTCTGCACGACCCTGCATAGGCAGCATTTCGTCGACGACGCACTGTTCAAGCGCGGGGTGGCAACGCTTGGAGAAGCGGGCATGATGGACCTGATCGGAGTCAGCGGCTATTATACGCTGGTATCAATGGTGTTGAACGTGGCCGAGATCCCGCTCCCCCCGGGCGCGAAATCCCCGTGGTGACGGAGACGAGAGAGCGCCGATTCAGCGGGCGATTTTGAGAGTAATATTGCACCCAATCCCGCCGATTTTGGTTCGGCGGTGGAGTTATTTTTGAGTTGTGCATTTCTTTAAAGATCCCCCGCGCCCCCGGGATTTCTGCCACACGCGCAAGCGCGTGAGGCAGAGCGCGGCACCTCTGGTCATGGACAGGTCAGTGATAGCGTGGAGATCGGCGCAGCGTTCCTCGCCGGGCGCCCCCGCAGCGCCGCTCCTAAATGGCCCTGCAATGGCTAATACCAATTTGCGTTCAAGAGCGGGCGAGGACTTTTTTGACGTAGAAACACCCCGCCCCTTCAATGGCTTTGGCGGGGTTCGTAGGGGAGGGCTTTATGCCCTCCCGGTCGGGATGCCATCTTGAACGCAATTCTTCATGATGTTCGCCTCACCCGCGAAGCATGAAAATGGCATTTTCCAGGTAAATTGGTATGAAGCGCTAAACGCAAGCCGCTTGAATCCACCATCATGATGATGTATTTTGCCGAAGAGGGGTTAAGGAAAAGGTTTTCGGACAGACCCTGCATTGATATCCCGCCGCCGGCCGATTCAAAGGGACATCGCCACGCAAGTATCGTTCGGCTTGACAGGAGGCATATGATGATAGACATCTGGGTAAAGCTCGTTTCGGATCAGTGCGAACTCGCTCTGAAACTAACCCGAACGCTCTTTGGACTCGGCGGAAGGGAAGCGCCGGTATCTGTACATGAGGTCCCCGCTGTGGCTAAGGCTTTGAATCAGGCTGATGCGCCCGTCAAAACTCCAATGGATGAACCCGGGCAAGAAATAGGCCGGGAAGAAGAACGGTTTGCCGCAGTTGTGCCCGAGACCGAGACCTTGCGGGAAGCCGCACAGATCACCGGCAGTGATGCCAAGGAGATTTCCGAGCGCCAAATTGAGAGCCAAACCGGTAGTGCTCAAACTAAAGCCGCCACAATTCAGGGTATTATATCTTTTCTCGAGTCTGCGAACCGGGGTGCAACAGTCGTGGAGATAGCCGACCACCTGGAAATGGACAAGAGACGTGTTCTTCCACTCCTGAAGACATTGGCCAGGGAGAGGAGAATCGATGAACTCCTCGGGCGGTACTGTGTGCTAAAAAGTTGATCTCTCCCCCCGTTTTTCCCGGCTATCCGAGCCGGAACCCTTGCTCTGCCATAGAACGGCCGAGCCGGCAAATGCAAGTGGTTCTTACCATCGGCTATCAAGAAGAGGACCATGATGTCTGATACGAGAATAGTCGCTATATTATCTCTTAAAGGTGGAGTGGGTAAAACCACGTCGGCTGTAAACATCGCCTGTTGCCTCGCACAAGCCGGAAAGAAGACGCTCCTTGTGGACCTCGATCCATATACTGGAGCGACATCCCATCTGGGAATCAAACTCGAACCTTCAAGCAGGACTGTCACGGATGTGTTGTGCAATCCGAATGGAAATATTTCAGAGGCTATATACAAGACTGCTACCGCAAACCTCTATGTTGCCGCCTCCGACGAAAGCCTGGCAAGCTGTGAATCAGAGTTCAACGCAGAGATCGGCAAGGAGAGTATCCTCTTCGAGCGCTTTGCCGGACATGCGAGCGAATACGACTTCGTAATTATGGATCTCCCGCCCGTCTCGCCATTTCTAATGGTGAATGCGCTGCGAATGAGCCGGGACGTGCTCGTTCCATTTAGAACAGCCTATTTGGACCTGAAAGTTGCGGAAGATATCAATGAACTCGTCGAAAAGGTGCGACGCAGATTGAATCCCGATATCAGGATACTGGGTTATTTCGGCACTATGTCAAACCTTCGCACAAAAGAGTCCCGCCTGTCGGTTGAAGACATGAGAAGAAGATATGGTGATAAGGTTTTCAGGACCGTGATACCTGCCTGTACCAGAGTGGCCGAGGCTCCACGCAGCGGGGTTTCAGTAACGGAATACGCGGGGTCGTCAACTGGAGCCAAAGCCTACAGAGATCTCGTGAAGGAAATATTTGACGTATGATCCGATCGAGGAAGCTCGGATGGCCGGTTCGAACTTCTATATCCCTCAGTCACTCTCACTATTAATCGGGGATACTGCGCGTGTGCGCCTGGATGTAGCTGTTTAAAAATTATGCGGTCCAGGTTGGATAGTGGCATGCTTACGGAATGCCGCTGCGCGTCGGGAAGTACGAACCGGGCGCAACCAGGGCTGACCGGGAGGAACTGATCAACGCTGTTCGGCCTCTGTGATCTGATGCATTGCAATACCGGCATCACGGACCTCTTGGCTGCTTAGAGCGACGATTTTGAGACAAAAAACAGGCCTCTAAGGCTTAAAAGAGCCTCTTTCCAGAACCGTTACGTTACCGTAAGAGAGAACTCGAAACGCCCGGATGCAAAGCGATCAGGCGTTGGGATGTCACTCTCTTAAGTCAAATTCACTATTGGGGTTGTTGATGAGATTGTCATTTTTCAAGCCCTCCGTTCGTGCTCTTGAATACGCCGTCGCCCCTGCTTCCGGCATAGACGATCTGCGGATTTGAAGGGTTGATGGCAAGAGAATAGACAATATTGCTTGTCAGGCCGGAGCTGACCTGAGTCCAGCTCGTACCGCCGTTGGTGCTCTTGAATATGCCTCCGCCAGCTCCGGCATAGATGGTCTGGGGAGCTTTAGGGTTGATGGCAAGAGAATAGATATAAGTCTCTGTCAGGCCCGAGGTGATCGGAGTCCAGCTCGTACCGCCGTTGGTGCTCTTGAATACGCCTCCCTCGCCAGTTCCGGCATAAATTGTCCGGGGAGCTTTAGGGTTGATGGCAAGAGAAGTGATCCAAGACGATGTCAGGCCGGAGTTAACCGGAGTCCAACTCGTACCGCCGTTGGTGCTCTTGAATACGCCGCCGTCGTAAGTTCCGGCATAGATAGTCTGTGGAGTTGAAGGTGCGATGGCAAGAGAAAGGATCGCGGTCGCTGTCAGGCCCGAGTTGACCGGAGTCCAGCTCTCGCCGCCGTTGGTGCTCTTCAATATGCCTCCGCCAGCTCCGGCATAGATGGTCTGGGGAGTTGAAGGGTTGATGGTAAGACAAAAGATATTATTAGTATCTGTCAGGCCGGAGTTGACCGGAGTCCAACTCGTACCGCCGTTTGTGCTCTTGAATACGCCGCCGTCGTAAGTTCCGGCATAGATAGTCCGGGGAGCTTTAGGGTTGATGGCAAGAGAATTGATCAAAACTCCCGTCAGGCCCGAGGTGATCGGAGTCCAGCTCGTACCGCCGTTTGTGCTCTTGAATACGCCATCGTCGTAAGTTCCGGCATAGATGGTCTGGGGAGTTGAAGGGTCGATGGCAAGAGCATAGATATCGCCACCATCTGGACCAATACTAATCCAGCCCGCATGGGTTGGAGTCGTCCAACAAAGACAAAAGATGCTCAGGATAAGCATTGAATATAAAATGGGAATTATTCGCATTTCCCTTAGCGCTTTGCTCATAATCCTTCCTTCCGATTTCAAACTCTTGAACGACAGTAATGTACGAAAACGAAAAACGACCACCAGGCAAAACGTCTTCCCGTGTTGCTGCGGCCTCGCGCGGAATCGCGCCCATAACGCATAAGGCGCATAGGCAGGCTTTCTTGAGGTGCCTGAGTATTCGAAATGAAAAAGAGAGACCCGGAAAGGTTTATTGGGTTTGACTTCAAAACGCAAATAAAAAAACGTCTTGGTTCAAAAGCAAAACTCGAAATATTCTCCCGCTGTAAATCTCATCTCGATGAAGCCGACCTTCCCCTGTGTCCCAAGTGTGGTGACCGAGTTTTTATTCTGGAACAATGGCGATAGTCGCCCTGATTTGAGCGGATTTTTTCAAGGCCTCACGAGCCTTGTTGTTTGTCCTCTGCACCTGGTCCGCTATATCGACCGCTTGAAGCTTTTCATCTTGGATTCCAACCTTTGCCCGATTCACGTTTTCACCCTAAAACTTATCAATTGAAAAAGTGGTTTTTGGAACTCGAACCATCATTGAGCAGAGAAGCTATCAACTCGGGGATTTGGTAGTTCCACCCTGGAATTATTTTCGACCTGTGCTTGAATGAAAGAGGGTTGGGAATTAAATTCTGTCAGCGCCTTTGAGGGCAATTTACTGCTATTCAGTCCGGTGAGCCATTCCGGTTGTAATCTTCTCAGGCTCAAAAAAGTCGAAGAGGAAAAATTATTAACGAACAATTCAAAATGGCGAAGCCAATGATCGACATGCGAAGACTCACTGCACCGTAAAAGTAACCCCTGGATGGAGCGGTCTTAGCACGCTCTTGTCGGGGCCTGTCACGAAAAGTTCCCACTGAGCATCGACAGGTCAAGGAGAGACTGATCATCGACAGGCCAGGGAGAGACGCGAAGGGAATGACACCTTTCATAGTTTCAAGGGTGTCCCGAAGGGACGTGAACAACTGCTAAGATTGAATCGTGCTCCATTCGGTTCCCGGTGGGTATCGATAACCACGTTCAAGTCATTCCGGAGGACCATCAGTAGCGGACTGGGGATTATTTAATCGGGAAGGATCCGGCGAAATGGCGCAACAGCGATGAGGAAACGATCTGAAGGAGCTGTAATGAGAAATAATTCGGGTTTTATATTCGCGCTATTGGTTTTTTCGTGGATTCTCTTCACCATAAATTCAGTTTGCGCCCAAACCCATTCCATCATAGACCACAGCACTCCCTCCGGTATCATTCCCCCGGGCGGCCCAAATAGCCGAGGGTATCGCATCAACGATTCCGGCCAGATCGCAGGTCAAGCGAGCACACCGGGCGGTCAATATCATGCCTTTCTTTACAACGACGGCAAGATGATCGACCTCGGAACTCTCGGTGGCGCAAGCAGCTGCGCGTATGGCATCAACGAATCCGGCCAGATCGTAGGTCAAGCCGACACACGGGGCGCTCAACATCATGCCTTTCTCTACAACGACGGCAAGATGATCGACCTCGGAACTCTCGGTGGCGCAAGTAGCAGCGCCTATGACATCAACGAGTCCGGCCAGATCGTTGGTAATGCCGATACTTCAGGCGGCCAATCGCACGCCTTTCTCTACAGCGGTGGCAAGTTGATCGACCTTAGGACTCTCGGTGCCGAATACAAGGGAAGCTTAAGGCATTAACAATTCGGGGCTGATCGCGGGCTGTCCAAAATACAGGTATCGCCGCCTGCCTACACGAAACCCTCTTGTAGGTGTTGAATTTTACTGGACTTGGCGAGTCAATCGATTAAGCCGAGTCTGGGCTTCAACTCCCGCCGCCGCCACCATTTTCCTTTTCGAGGACTTTTCACCACGAAGCGCGAAGGAAAGCGCGATCACCATATTAGGTTTTCAAAGAGCCGGGGGAGGCCGCCTTTGCGGTCAACCGTCAGGAAACCGAATTCGTTTCCGTCCTGGGGCGGTGGGACCTCCAGCCAACTTGGCCACTGCCTTCGGCGGTGGGGCGGTCGGACCGCCAGCCAGATTTGCCGCTACCTTCGGTGGCGGCAGGGGCAGAATCTCGACGCTCCGCCCGTTCAACAGGCTCAGGGCAAGCTCGGCGGTACATAGGTACGTCTCCGCGCAAGCCCTCCCTTCGGCAGGCGAACTTGTCCTGAGTTTCCGAAGGAGGGCAAGCTCTTTCCTGGCACCTTTCGGTGCGGCGCTGGGCAATCCGGAAGTGACGGGGCGCCAAACTGTACGCGCCAGAGCGAAAAAGACCTCCTTTCCGAACGGAAACCTCGCGGGGCGTGGAATTTGTCCCGGGGTTTTCGGATGGACACGAATTAGTAAAAGCCTGCATCCTCAATTCCTGGAATACTCAAATTCCATAATTCTCAAAGCCGGCGCCCTGCCCCGGCCGGGCTGTTTCCATCCCGGATCAATTGTAAGAGTGTGTCATTATTAATCTTTTTCTTTGTCATGGATACATCCTGGAAACATCATGGGAATTTTTGGTTTACTGCCGTCATAGCCCGGTTGAGCCTCACAATGAGCTATCGACAATCCGCCGAGAAGCCAGGCGGGGAATTCGAAAGATTGCAGTTGAACGCAACAAACATTTTCCACTCGACGACGCGGGCCGCGAAACGCGATCGAGAGGTTGGGCCGGCGGTCCGGGGAAGGGGGGGTGAAAGCCGAAGAAACCGGCTTGCCATTTCAATTAGCTGCCCCCGGCCGATGCCCTCAATCCTTTTCCGTGCCATGGAAACATATGGAAACATATGGAAACACCTTGGAAACATATGGGAAACTTTTGGGCAACTGTTTCCATTTGCGTTCACCACGGAGACACAGAGGGCACAGAGAAATAGACTATTAGGCTGGACCCTCACTTCGTTCAGGTCCGGGCTTAACATTCTATCCGCTGGTTGATGCTTCTAGTCCGGGCGCGATCTTTTGTGAGTGCCCGGTTCGCGGCTGATCTTTTGTGAGGCCGCAGTGGAAACCCGCAACCCGATACCCTTTTTAATCCGACGATATTATACCGCGGGATGATTTGGACCTGCCAAACGGCAACGGCTTCGCAGTGAACAGTGAATAGTGAATAGTGAATAGTGAATAGTGAGAAACCAAATGCCTGAATCCCTCAATTCCCGAATTCCTCAATTCCGGACACGGATGGACACGGATAAACACGGATAAACACGGATGAAACTTTAGTCTCTCAAAAGTCAGGCAATATTGTACTACACAGTGATTTTGCTTTGCAAAACGGCAACCAGAAGCGGCAATAGATGTGGCAATAGAACCGGCAACCAGAAACGGCAAAAAGAAGCATCACATCGTATTGTGGCAGTTCGTTTTCGCAAACCCTATAGCAAACAGATAGTCTTCTACAAACCGACTACAATAGGAGGACTTTTTAATCATGGTCTGTTCACGCCATATAAGTCTCAAGAACTGAAGGGGCTGAATGATCTTCTCGTTCTCGTAGAAGGAGAGTTCAACCAACTCCAGCTCCAATCCCTTTCTGCTCGGATTGCTGAAAAACAGGGTGCCTCACCCGAAGAGGGGTACCTGTTTTCGGGGGCAGTGGGTGGGGTCAATAACGCAGATAGCAGGACCATTCGAAAGCTGGCCAAGTCCCCCATTGTCTGCTACGACAACGACGTGAGTGGCGCCGGCTTCGCTCTAGTTGAAATGCTGCAAAAGGATATAAGCCTGACGGCCTTTACTACACCGCAGCCCGACTCCGATCTTGACAGCTATATACGTAGCTTCGGTAGTCGTGTCAGTGAGGCCTACGACGGCGTTAGAGACCTCGTCCGGAACCGTCAGTTCTATCCTCGCCCCTACGAATCCATAAGGGACGAGATCGATGCCTTGCGAAAGTTAGAGGGAGGAAAAGACGGTCTGAAGCCTTTTTACGTGAATCGCCGAGTTGCAGAGATCGTCGTTAATGATTTCAACGATCGGGGCCGCTTCTATCATGACGAGAAATCCGCTTACTTCTTCTTTGAAACAGAAAAGCAACTCCTCGGCATACAGCGCGAAAACCAAGGCATAGAGTTGGTCCTTTCAGAATACGGACTAATGCCCTCTGAAAAAATCTTTCGCTACACGGTCGATGCGCTGAGACTCGAATCTCTAAAGCGTGGAGTTCAAACAGAAATACATCTTTTTACATACTACAACCCGAAGACTAACGTCCTATATCTCTTTGACTTTGCCAGCCACATTTTTCGCATATCTGCAGGCGGGGTTGAACAGGTAGATAACGGAACAGATGGCATATTATTCCTTCATAACCCAGCTTGGAAGCCCTTCACCCTTATCACACCGGACTCAGATCGCTCGGCCTTTGATGAGGTGATCCTTTCACCCATGCGATTCCGCGAAGATAATCTCACAGCAGAAGATCGACGGCTACTCTTCCTGGTGTGGTTTTATTCCCTCTTCTTTCCGGAGCTTTTCCCAACACGGCCGATTCTTGCAATGATCGGTGAACGAGGAAGCGGGAAAACCTTTTCTCTTCGCAAAGTGGGACAACTCCTTTTTGGCCCCTCCTTCAATGTCATGCAACTGACTGATGATCCAAAGGACTTCGATGCTGCAGTGACGAACGATCCCTTCGTCGCAGTGGACAATGCAGATTCCAAAGTACCCTGGCTTGATGATCGGCTGGCAGTCGTTGCAACTGGCGGAAACGTGAAACGGCGTGTGTATTTCACGACAAACAAGCTAGCGGATTTTCCAATTGTGGCCTTCCTTGGAATTACCTCAAGGACCCCCCATTTCCGTAGAGAGGATGTCGCTGATCGGCTCCTTCTCATTTACGTGAAACGCTTTGAGGGTTTTACCGCGGAGTCAATGATATTGCACGAACTTCAGGAACGGCGAAATGAAGTAATGTCAGAGGTTGTGAATCACCTCCATGAGATTGTCCAAGCGCTCGAGCGGCAGAAGGGGAAATCGTATACCTCCGGGTTTCGTATGGCAGACTTTGCTGACTTCGCCCTAAGGCTGGCACATGCTCAGGGGTGGGGGGAGGCGATGTCTTCGATCTTAGATCGTCTCTCTGGTGAACAATCTTCTTTCACGATGGAAGGGGAGACTATCTTCGATCTGCTGGAGATTTGGCTTACTGAGAAATCAGGTGAAAATATCGGGAAAGAAGTCACTTCAGCGCAGCTTTGTTCGGAGTTTGCAGCCATAGCTGCTTCAAAAAAAATCGAGTTCATCTACAAAGAGAAGACCCGCTCCTTTGCACAACGACTGCGCAATATCATGAGCACTCTCAGGGAATTCTATGATATCCGGGAACGACCCGGGAAAGCTCGAAGCCGCTATTTGTCGTTTCGGCCAAAAACCAGTGAGGGGGAACTGAAGGCGAAACCCGGGGAAATTGCTCCAATGAATTCACCGCAATCACCACCTTTCACCAGTGTTTTCACCCAGACTTTAATAAGCAATGACGAATACTTACACCGGGAGGGTGAAAAGGGTGAAATGACTTTGCCTATTTAGATAGAAAAGAAATGAATTCCTATCAATCATTTTCAGTATTCAAGAAAGAGGATGGCTTAGAGCATTTCACCCATTTCACCATTCGTCGCTGAAGGCAGGCAGACAAAGGGAAACTTGAGGGTGAAATGGTGAGTGACTTGAGGCTGAAAAGTGAAATGCCTTTTAAAAGGATCGCCGACGTGAAATTTAACGAACTAGTGTTTCGCTACCTTAAACACACTGATAAGGCACAGTATTCCCAGGGCAGCCGGCTGATATCTGATGCCGACCGCATTACTCCGTCTGTGCCTGATGTTCTTTCAGATCCAGTGGAATGGCCTTCTAACTGGCGTGACTTATTCGAGGAACGAGCTGCCATCAGAGAGTATGAAGGTAACCTGAAAAGGGCCGAAGCTGAACGGTCGGCTCTAGAGGACGTAAAAAGGCATTTTCATTGAGTCGTGACAGACGAGAACGGTAGATATGGAAACAAAGCCAATCCGCCAGGCAAGAACGAACTCAAAAATAAGTTCATCAAATGAGAGCTGAAGGTTCTTCCGACAGAGCTATCGAAAAAGTTTTAACTGTCAAATGGATTCCGAGGACAGCCTAAGAGGGAAGCAGATGGCCAAAAAGCAAACAAAGATTAGCGAACAAAAGCAGATCGACCAAGCGAGAAAAATGGACGATGGATTATTTGACCAGCTATCCGAGAAGGAGAAAGAGGAGCTTCTTGTATTTGGTAAGCGGCTCGATGCTTACAAAAAACCAGTGAAGTTTATTGAAACTCCGAGAGGTGGAATAACGCGCGACCCAGATTTTCGAGGTGGAATAGTCGCATGGTTATCAGCTTTGACGGATGCAACCGGAACGTTATACAGTGATGCGGGCGTTGCCTTAATTAATCAAGCGGCTTCCGTCAGCGGCAAATTTGATGCACAGGCAATCAATATTATTGCCGCTCTTATGAAAGGAATAGCTCCAAAGGATGAAGTAGAAGGAATGCTTGTATCGCAGATGGTCGTATGCCATAAGACGGGTCTAGAGCTGTTGAGGGAAGGCAGACGGGCAGAGTATGTTGATAACTGTGATCGGTTTATCGGTATGGCTACAAAGCTCTTGCGAACATTCACAGCCCAGGTCGAGGCTTTAAAGAAATATCGCTCAAAAGGGGAACAAAAAGTCGTTGTCGAGCATGTCCATGTCCACCAAGGCGGCCAAGCCATTGTAGGAACAATTACTCAAACCAGGGGGGAGGGGGTGGCAGATGAAAAGCAAGGATCAACCCCATGTAAGCGACTCATCGAACAAGAAAACCGTACAACCCTTGAACTTCCGAGACGCGAAGCGGTGCGGTGCGAAAACGAGGCAGGGAAAGCCTTGCCTCATGCCAGCCATGCCAAACGGGAGGTGTAGGTTGCACGGAGGGAAGAGCACGGGAGCGCCCAAGGGAAACAAGAATGCGTGGAAGCATGGCCGGTATTCAGCAGAAGCTATAGCCACCCGTGTAATAATCCGGAATCTTATCAGGCAAAGCAGAATCTTGATCAGCTCCCAACCCTTCCGTGATGAGTAGGCCTCTGCCGATAGGCGGGGGATGAAGGCTGCCGCACGCGGTCTAATTGTGCCGGCAGTGTTTAAGGCATCTCCTGTGCCTTGACGTCGATCTTGTTTTGAACAGGGTCGGCTCGCTGACCTTATATCTCCTGGCAATATACGCCTTTGTGGAACCGTTTTTCAGCAGTGCCTCTATTTCCGGCCTGTACTGGTCCAGCCGGCTCTTGCCAGGCCCTTTTGGACGGCCTAGCTTCACTCCCTGTGCTTTCCTGGCTTTCAGGGCCTCCTTGGTGCGGGCGGAAATGAGATCCCGCTCAATCTCGGAGAATAGCGACATCAGGTGCAAAAAAACTTTCGACTCAATGGTGCCGTTCAGCGT
>JBEKPW010000075.1:0-29836 GCA_049520315.1 Syntrophobacteraceae bacterium | reverse complement strand
TGTAGTTCCAAGGCTTTCTATTTCGATGGCATTTCAGAATTGGCCAAGGATAAGGCGCAATCTGATGGAAAATGCCCGAAGTAGAAAATTACAATTTAATATACTTAAGTGTTGAATATAAACAATCCTTATTTGAGCGCTTATGGGGCATAGCTCCCCGCGCTTTTAGAAAGCTTCTCGATTCCGGAATTTACTGGAGACAAGGTCATGAAAACGGTAACGGTCCCGGCAAGGCGATGGTACGATAATGAGGAAAGGGTGCTGACCTTTCCGGACAATTGGGACGTCGATCATCTAACAGCTCCTGGTCTGGAAAAACCTTGCCTTACGCCGTCGCAAATCCGGGCAAAAATTGAAAATTCCATTGACGGACCTGCCTTGAGTGAACTGGCTTGCGGCAAACGGCAAGCGGTTATCGTATTCGATGATATGACCCGTCCAACACCTATCAAGGAAGCGGCCCGGGTTGTGCTCGACGCACTTCATAAAGCGGGAATGGGGAAGGAGCAGATCAGGTTCATCTGGGCACTTGGCGCTCACGGGGCGTATGATCTGATTAATGCCCGCAAAAAGCTTGGGGACGATATCGTGGAGAACTACCGGGTGTTCAATCACGATGCATTTCAGGGTCATAACCTGACGTATGTCGACCGGACGCCCAAAGGGGTAGACCTCTGGTTCAATCGTGAATTCATGCGGTGTGATCTGAAGATTGCGATTGGTTGCGTAACCCCTCATGTCCATGTTGGCTTTGGGGGAGGCGCCAAAATAATACTGCCCGGGGTCGCGGGTATCGAGACCATCAACCAGTATCACAAACAGTTGGCTCGAGATCCTGCCAGTTGCGGGTTGGGAAAATTCGAAAATAACATACTGCGCCAGGAAATTGATTATGCAGGTGACGCGGTTAACCTGAGTTTTAAAATCGACTGCCTCATCAATCGCAAGGGAGAAATCGCCGATCTCTTTGCCGGTTCCTTCCGGGCCACCCATGCGGCCGGGGCGGAAGCGGGCAAGGAGCACTATGGCATTGATTCGGTGACCGGTTATGACATCGTCATCTCCAACGGCCACGCCAAGGCCAGCGAGTCCGGCATTTGCGCGCGCCTGGCTGTGAGTGCAGTTAAACGGGGCGTTGGATCTTGTGTGATTATCATGGACGCACCGGAAGGTCAGGTGACGCACTATGTCTTCCGGAGCTGGGGGGAAGGTTACGGAGGGACCCAATATGTAAACCCCCGGCCCGGGACTCGATTTGTACCGCACGTGATGAAAAGACTCATCATCTTTAATCCTTCACCGGATCCGAATTGCATTGATTTAATCTGCCACAATGATGATGTCGTCTTCGTCAAAACATGGGAAGAAGTCCTCGCGATTCTTCAGGAAGAATATCCGGGACCGGCTCGTGTAGCCGTCATTCCCGACGGCACTATGCAGTACATGAGGAATAGTTAGTGTCCGCCCGGCAAGGGTCTTTTTCCGCCATGGCGGCGTCGATCTTTGGTCTTACCTCGCGTGGAGTTTTCATCGGGGTTTCCGGATGGACGCTAATTAGTGTCCATCCGGAAATTTCGGATTAGACACTTGCAGTTTCCGATTCGGAAAGGAGGCGTTTTTCGTCCCGGCGCGTACAGTTTGGCGCCCCGTCATTTCCGGATTGCCCAGCGCCGCACCGAAAGGTGCAAGGAAAGAGCTTGCCCTCCTTCGGAAACTCAGGACAAGTTCGCCCTGCGAAGGGAGGGGTTGCGCGGAGGCGTACCTATTGTACCGCCTCTGGTCGTAGACAGGTCAGGGATAGCGTCGAGATCCTGCCCATGCCGCCACCGAAGGTAGCGGCGAATCTGGTAGGCGGTCCCACCGCCCCCCGGGTTTCTCAACCGCCGAAGAGCAGCGAGACCAGGCGGACTTCGTCGCCGTCGTCGAGTTGAGCATCCAGTGGCCGCCTCGTCCCGTTAACCAGTGCAAACATCCTGAGCCGGGACGGAATGCCGAGTTGTTCAATGAGAGCCGCTGACGTGCATCCCGCTGGTACGTCCATCACCTGCTCCCGGACATACATCTTGATTATGCCAGCGGGCTTCACTGTGATTTTCACGATGATCTTCCGGCGTCAGGGTTCACCTGGAAAACTTCAACTGTTTGGGATTACGATGGGGAAGGTTTGAAAGGGGGGCTGGTCACCCCCTCCATTCGCACCGAACGCAGAGCCGCCTCAAGCCCGCTGAACCAATCCCTTCTACCAGACCTTCCGGGCTTCCTCTTCCATCCCGTATTCCCGAAGGGTGGCTTCGCGAGGTATTCCCTTCTCCGGATCCATGTCCATGAGTTCGTAGAAGCGCTCCTTCATGCCGGAGAAATTTATCTCGATTCCCTTCGGCTCACCGTCTCGAGCGGGCTCGAGCATCCTGGGGGTCAACGTGTCGTCCCTGGAGGTGCGGCCGTACCGATAGTTGATGAGTCTCTTGAGATAGAAGACCCTTCGGCCCGCTCTCATCATGTCTTCGACGTCCCAGCCGTATCCGGCTACGGCGTTGAAAAGCTCGACCCATTCGGGGATGGAGACCTCCCTGTCGGCGAACTCACAAAAACAGGCGCTGTTTTCGATGCCTCCAAGCTCGACGGATCTTACCGCAGCCTCCGGCTTGTGGGCATCGGTCATGGGGTCAGGCTCGTATTCGATGCCGATTTCCGGGTAATAGCAGGCCCCCATCTCCATGTGGAGCATTGGATCGGCCACGTGGCAGGCTCCTCTAGGGCTGACCGCATAGGTGAGGGCCATGCCGTGGCCTCCGCCCCTGGGGTCGTGCATGGGTGCTTCGAGGCCCTTGCTGTGGCACGTGTAATCCATGGAACCCTTGCCGGTTCTCTCTGCCGCTGCAACGCTCCCCAGGCTAAGCAGCTCACCCAGTATTCCTTCCCGCCTGGCAATCGCAGGCAGGACCTTGTCAATAACCGTTTCCATGTCGCCCCATAGAAGCTTTACACCGCCGGTATCCTTCAGGGTGAGATGACCTTTTTCGAACGCTTCCATAGCCCAGGCTATGGTCCCACCCGCCGAGATGGTGTCCAGGCCAAGGTCATTGCAGATCCTGCCGGCTTTGCATGCCGCCGCAAGATCCTGTGAGCCCAGCAGCGCCCCGAAAGCCGCTATGGTTTCGTATTCCGGACCAGGTCCTTCGGGAATGGCGAACGGTCCTTCCGGCACTGCGACGATTCGCTTGCATCCGACAGTGCAGTACATGCAGGTCCACCGGCGGGTGAGGAATTTCTCGGTCAGGGTGGCTCCCGACAGGGCCTCGCCCATCTCTTCCGAAAAATTGGAGGTGAAGTTCCGTATAGGGACGTCGCCGGCAAACATGGCCCCTTCGAGGTTGGCAGCGGTCCCGCTTTCCCGCAGGACCGAGTTGGTCAGATTTTCCTTGATCCTGGTGTTAAGTTCTTTGCGCAGCTTCTCGTATCTCTTCGGATCGGCCACTTTCATGCGTTGCTTTGATGATTTGACGACGATGGCCTTGAGGTTCTTCGAACCCATAACGGCCCCGAATCCCGCCCGCCCAAACGCATGATGGCCTTCGCTCAAAATGAGGGCATACCGGACCATGTTTTCGCCTGCCGGACCTATCACCAGGGTCCGGTGATTTTTTCCGAACCTTTCCTTCAGGCCGCTGTTTACCTCCTCGATGCCTTTGCCCCAACAGGAAGCCGCGTCCACGATCTCGATCCTGTCGTCCTCGATCAGGAGCAGCGAGGGCGCCTCTGTTCTCCCTCGCAGGACGATCCCGTCGTATCCGGCGTACCTCAATTCAGGGCCAAAGTAGCCTCCGCAGGAGGAATCGCCCCAGTTGCCCGTCAAAGGAGAGCGGCCGCCCACGCTCATCCTGCTTGTTCCGGAGAGCTTCAAGCCGGCAAAGGGTCCGTCCATGAAGATGAGGGCGGCCTCGGGTGAGAACGGATCTGTGTCGAAGTGGCCCATTTCCCAGAAAAGCCTGGCTGCCAGACCGCTCCCCCCGATGTACCGGAGATACCAGTCTTCAGGGGGAGAGGCAACCGTAACAGAGCGTTCGGTAAGATCGACGTCGATGACGTTGCCTGTGCTGCCGTTCATTTGTCGCGCCTCCGCGTTCGGTTACTTCAGGATCTTGTCTTCCCAGCCCAGTTCTTTGAGGACTTTCTCGTAATGCACCGCGACCTTTTTCAGCTTGGGGGCCAATCTAAGAAGACCGGTGGCCGATCCCTTCACCCTTATCTTCCTTCTCGTGATGGCCATCACGGGATTGAGCTTGTTGGACCACGACCTGTGGGCGTTGTCAGCGGACAGACTCATGATCAGATCGGGCTTCTCGGCCGGCTTGCCGGCACCCGCCTCGAGCTTGCCGTCGCGGCAATCCCAGTAATAAGAGCAGTTGGGGCCGTCCTCGGTGTAGTCGAACCATATAAGCTGGTTGACCTTCTTCAATCCCGTGCTCAATTCCTTATCTTCCCTGGTCGATTCGAAAAGCTTCAGAAAAGCCTTGATAGGTTCGGTCTCATCTTTCCAGTATTCCATTGCCTTCTCCCTTTCGCCTGACAGTGCCTGTTTTGTCCCACCTCACATTACGCTCCCCGGTGCACCTGAGCGCAAATCCAATCACAGGGCCTTGATGTACAGGTTGAGTATGTCTTCCTCTTCCAAATAACAGGGATTATAGCTTACTTGAGAATCACTTGCGGCCAGCTCGACTGTGGGCATTAACCGCTCCCTGTCATCGGCAAGGCCGAAGTCCTTCAGGGTTTGGGTCAGGCCGATCCGGGCCTTCAGGTCTTTGACTGCCTGCACGGCCAACCGGGCTGCTCCGAGCGGGTCCTTCCCGCTCACGTCCATTCCCATGGCGTCTGCCACCATCATGAAGCGTACGGGGCATTCCTCCATATTGTGCTCCATGATTAAGGGGAGCATGATGGCGTTGGCCAAACCGTGAGGGATTCCGTAATGGGCGCCCAGAGCATGCGCGGTTGCATGGGCCCCGCCCGTCTGGGCGTTATTGAAACACATCCCCGCCAGCGTGCTGGCTATAAGCATGTGGCCTCTTGCGGTAACGTTGTGCGGCTCCATCACAGCCTCAGGGAGGTACCGGAAGATAAGCCTGATGGCGTGAAGACCGAGCGCGTCTGCAATGGGTTCAGCGCCCGTAGAGGTCACCCCCTCCACAGCGTGGGTAAGCGCGTCCATCCCGGTAAATGCGGTCACTTTCGGGGGCAGGCTCACTGTTAGCTCCGGATCAAGCATGGCCAGGTCCGCATTGAAGGGGTGGGTTATCGAAAGCTTCACCCTGGCTTCGACATCCAGTACGACTATCGCGTTGGTGACTTCGCTTCCTGTTCCTGCCGTGGTGGGGAACACGACGTGCGGTGGAAGCGGTTTGGCGCCTGACCAAAGACCCGCCTGCTCGGCGAGCGGCCTGAAGTCGTCTACTCCTTCACCTATCATGATGTTTATTGACTTGGCCGTATCCATGACGCTCCCACCGCCGACAACCACCAGGCAGTCCGCTCCACAAGACCTGTAGAACGCAGCCCCCTGGTTGATGTTATCGAGCCGGGCATCCTGAACGATGTTGTCGAAGACCCCCACCAGCTCAAGGTCTGACTTGCGCACCTCTTCCGCCACCATCTCGGCCACGCCGGCCTGGACCAGCCCTTTGTCCGTGACTATAAGGACCTTGCTCCCGCCAAGCTGTGCCATTTCGAAGGCCAACTCCCTGCGCACTCCGGGCGAGTACATAATTCGCGGCCTGTTCATCCAGGTGAAAAAGGGCTCAAACTCAACGTCCGCGCACTTCATCTCTACCTCCTTGTGAGTGACCTTAGACAAAACAGGAGTTTGATTCTTTTCATTTTATGCCTCCCTGATTTGGGAGCTAACAAAGGGAAGGTGGCAAAGCACGTGAGCAAAATTATAGTACGCCAGAGTCGTGGATTAGCAAGAAATATTTTTGGACGGTGGATCGTGGTGCAAGGCTCAAAGTGAGATAGAAGGTATGAGTAGAGCCGCATATTCCATCTCAATGATCACATTACTTTGTGACACGTCCTTGCAAAACGGCTTTCACAATGCCTTCCCGGTTGATCCCCTCCGAGTTGTAGAGTTCTTCGGGTTTTCCGGAAGAGCCGTATCTTGTTACCCCAAGCCTCACCAGCCTGCACGGAAGAGAATTTTCGGCCAGAATCAGGGCGACCAGAGATCCAAGACCTGTATCGATATGATGGTCCTCTGCAGTCACAATGAGGCCCGTTTTGGCTGCCTGGTGGATTGCGTGGACGTCCAGCGGCTTGATTGAGGCGAAATTGAGTACGGTCGCCCGGATACCGTGACTTTTGGCCAGCTCTTCGGCTGCCTTCACCGCTTCGTGAATGGGAGGACCATATGCGAGTATTGCCGCTTGGTCGCCATGCCTGAGCAAGTCGGCGCTGGCGGGTGAAAACCGATAATCGCCGGCGAACGCAGGCCGGCCCAATTCGTCAAGGATTGCGGGCAGTTTTGATCGGCCCATGCCGACAAAGAAGTTGCCGGGCCGCTCGGCCACATACCTGATGATCCTGTCGGTCTGGTTCGGATCGGCCGGAATGAATATGGAAAAGCCGAACAGGTTCTGGAGCAATCCGATATAGTCGATGCACTGGTGTGTCTGGCCGTCCTCTCCGACGTCGAGTCCAAGGTGTGTGCATACCAGCTTGAGGTGTGTAGTGTTGATGTCATTCATCCTCATCTGGTTGAAAACTTCCGTGACCCCGAAGATCCCGAAAGTACTGAAGAAGGCCGCAAAGCCCTCCCTGCTGATCGCTCCCGAAGCGGTTGCGGCGTGGTGTTCCTGGATGCCGGATTCAAAGAAGGCGTTGCCTGAAACCTTGTGGAATCCCTCCATTTTCACCGAGCCCTCCAGGTCGCAGCTAAAGCCGATAACGCCGGGGACTGTCCCGGAGTTGTTGAGCCTGGCCAGGTCCTCGAGGGCAGACCCATAAGCAGACCTGTTATCGGTCATAATTTCGGGGCCGTAAGTCCTGGGGGCGCCGGTCTCGATGTGGGGATAAACGGGCTGATTCGAGAAATGTTTCTGAAACACAACGCATGCTCGCCGCTTTTCCTTCAGCCCGGCGATGGGGTTGTCCAGTCCGAGGTCCTCGAGGGCTTTTGCAGCCTCCGATTCACTTAGAGTCGAGCCGTGGTACTTTGCCTTGTTTTCCATGAATGGGACGCCCTTACCCATTACGGTCCGGGCGACGATCGCCGACGGAAAGCGCGGGTCCCCGGCCTCGAAGCGGTAAACGTTTCGAAGCGCTTGAAAAATCTGCTCGAAATCATGGCCGTCTTCGATATAGATCACGTTCCAATGAGCTGCGGCATAGTCGGCCCTGATTTCCTGGGGCATTACCGAGTTGGTGCTTCCACCGATCTGGAGGTAGTTTCGGTCTATGAGGACTCCTAAGTTGTTGAGGCCATATTTTACGGCGAATCGTCGCGCCTCCGAGATCTGTCCTTTCTGCTGTTCGCCGTCCCCCATGAGAACGAAGACCCTGTTTTTCTTCCCCTGGAGTTTCAAACCCAGCGCCATTCCGGTCCCGGCTGAAAGGCCCTGTCCAAGGATCCCGGTATTCCATTCGATGCCGGGAACACAGGATTCGACATGCCCGGTAAAAGCCGAACCGGCGCGCCGGTACTCCATGCAGAAATTGTCCTCGTCCAGATAGCCGAACTCGTTCAGCACGCTGTAAACACCCGGACTGACATGACCCATGCTCACGATCAGCCGGTCACGCCCCTGCCAGCAAGGGTCGCTGGGATCGTGCGGCATGGTGCTGTAGAGCATCAGAAGAAGGTGAAGCGAGGACATTGAACCGCCGGGGTGGCCGCTCCCGGCAAGGGTGGTGCTCACGATGATGCGGCGCATGCAACGCAGCCACATCTCATTCAAAGTTCTTTTCTGCTGCTCGCTCAAAACAGCCTGATCCAGCGAAATTTTAAACATTCCGTAATCCTCCACATGGGTGAATCGGCGAATGGGTGAGTGGGTGAAAGGTTAGTGGGTGAATGGGCCGCTTTTATTTCGCCGGTTCACCCAAGTTTTTCAGGACCGTCTGAACGAATTCCCAGACCGCCTTCACAAAGGGCGTATCTGAGTCCCCATTGAGCACCGGATTGCCGCGGTCTCCAGCATTGACCACTTCGGGATCGAAGGGCAATTGCCCAAGAAAATCCACCTTCATCGCATCGGAAGTCTTGCGTCCGCCGCCCGTCTGGAAAATGGGAATAAACCGGCTGCAATGCGGGCAGAAAAGTCCGGACATGTTCTCGACAAGCCCCAGAATCTCCAGTCCTACCTTGCGGCAAAAGTTTATGGATTTTCTCACGTCGGCAAGCGCCACTTCCTGGGGGGTGGTAACGATCAGCGCTTTGGCGTCGGGAACGAGCCTCGAAATGCTGAGGACCTCATCTCCCGTGCCCGGGGGCGAATCGAATACCAGAAAATCGAGGTCGTCCCACCTGCAATCGGCCAGAAACTGCTTTATTACACCATGTTTTAAAGGACCCCGCCAGATTATTGCGGAATCGGTGTCCTCCAGCATTGATTCGATGGATACGATTTTCAGATTGGGTCTATATTCGTGCGGGATGATTTCGCGATCGGCAGTGATGTTAAGAGGCCCGTGCAGGCCGAACATCTTTGCAATGGAAGGCCCGTGCAGGTCGATGTCCAAAAGTCCAACCTGGTATCCCTTTTGCGCCAGCGCCAGCGCCAGGTAGCTGGCGACGCTGCTTTTGCCCACTCCCCCCTTGCCGCTCATTACCAACACTTTGTTCCTGATGCGCGAGAGCCTGCACTCGATGAGGTCCTCTTTAGACTTCTTTTGCGTAGCGCTTGGACAGCCCGCGCACGATTTCTGGTCACATTTCATAGTAAAAACCGCTCCTTTGCCGGATGCCGGATTTCGAAAAAAAGACTCCAGGCATTGCGAGGCGCTCCGATTTGTGCAAAATCGAAGCTAACCACATTAAAAGTTATCCTCCACGAAGTCAACTCCAGGATGCCGGCAGGAATTTACCGCAGAGCTGCCGGCTAAACGCCTCCGGTTATCGACAGATCAGGGATAGCGTTGAGAACAGATTATGGCGAGCACGCGGAGAAGACCAAAATTCAACAAGATCAACAGGGGTCTCAGGACCTGCGGATCTTCCTGCCACAGAACGTCCACATGGGACTAAACTACGGTTCATCCTGGCGTATTTCCACCATGCAACGGGGGACATGATGAACTGTGCTGAATTTTTACTAATTTTAAACCCTTCAGGGCAGGGAACAACAGTCGTTTCGCCGGGGCCGTTTACTTTTTCGTGAGATATTGCTACCATTCGCACGCTCAGCGCGGAGTGAATTTATTTTCGGTGCACTGGAGATATGAAGAAGCGGGCAGACTGAAGATCACAAATCCTGGACCGAAAATTGCAATAGACACTTTCTTTTTTCGACCCCCGGGTTAGAGTTTCGTTTAATGAGGACATCCCATGGATGAGCAAATTTGTCTTCTGGATCAGTTTCAGCAGGAATTCAATCTGCCTGAAGAGCAGAAACGGCTTCTGCAGCAATCCTTTTTCGTCGAATGCCTCCCGTTGATGGATGCTTTCGAAAACATTGCGATCACCGATGAAGGCCGAATCCTTCGCGTTATGGCCAAGCATCTGGGCATTCCGATGCTCGAGCGCGAAGACTATCCGGAAAAGCCCGTGCTTCTGGAAGGCGTTTCAATGTTTTTTCTGCGCAAGCACGCTGTTTTGCCCATTCAAGTGGAGAGCGGGCGGGTGCGGGTGGTGGTGAATAATCCCTTGAACCTGCCAATTCTAAATATTGTTTCGAGCTATTTTGGCGGAATGGAACTTAGCCTTTGCATAGGGCAGCGCGAGGAAATCCGCACGGCTATCGACCGGCTTTACGGAACGGCGGCCCGCGAGGCCGAAGAACAGTCAAGGGACGGGATCACCATAGGTGCGGACGGCTTCGAGGAAGATTTGGAACACCTCAAGGGGTTGGCCCAGGAGGCGCCTATTGTGAGGCTGGTAAACGTGCTGATCTCCAGAGCGCTCGATATGAGGGCCTCGGACATACATTTCGAGCCTTTCGAGCGCTCCTTTCATGTACGATGCCGGGTGGACGGGGTGCTTTTCGATCTCGACCAGCCTCAGAAGGGCATGCAGTCAGCCATCGTGAGCCGGCTCAAGCTTATGGCCAACCTTAACATAGCCGAACGCCGCCTGCCCCAGGACGGCAAGATCAAAATAAGGTTTGGAAATCGCGAGGTTGACATTCGAGTCTCGAGCGTGCCGACCATCTATGGGGAAAGCGTGGTCCTGAGGCTCCTTGCGCAGGAAAGCGTTGAATATGATCTGGCCAACCTGGGGATAGATAATAAAGACCTTGGTTATATCGAGAACCTAATCGAGCGCCCATATGGGATGATCCTGGTCACCGGACCGACCGGATCGGGCAAGACGACGACTCTGTACGGAGTTTTGAAAAAACTCAATACGGTTACGCGCAAGATTATCACGGTCGAAGACCCGGTGGAATACCAGATAAACGGAATAAACCAGGTCCAGGTAAAACCGCAGATTGGCCTGACCTTCGCAAATGCGTTGCGCTCCCTGGTTCGACAGGACCCTGACGTTTTGCTGATAGGTGAAATTCGTGACAAGGAGACCGCCGATATAGCCATCGAATCGGCCCTGACGGGACATCTTGTTCTCTCCACACTGCACACCAACGACGCCCCGGGGGCAATTACGCGCCTTAGAGACATCGGCATCGAGTCCTTCCTGATGGCAGATTCGCTTCTGTCGATCATGGCCCAACGTCTTATCCGCTTGCTGTGTCCTCACTGCAAAACCGAAGACGAGGCCCGTGAAGGGGACAGGAAACGAATCAGCGAAATACTGCCCGATCTGCCCGAAAGCCTTACCATCTACCGGAACAAGGGGTGCGAGAGGTGCGGATACACCGGCTATAAAGGCAGGCAGGCAATTTTCGAGATCCTGCCGATCAACGACGCAATAAGATCGAACATCGTGGCTGGCAAAGACGCCGGAAGCATTGCCCGTACTGCGTATGAACTGGGCTATCGGCCGCTGGTCCACCATGGGTTCCGAAAAGTGGTTGAAGGGATTACGAGCCTTTCCGAGGTCCTGAGGGTAACAAGCCTGTCAGTTCAGTGAATTGTGAATGGTGAATCTCACCGCTCCGATCACTAATCGCTGATCACCAATCACTCATCACGGAGTTCGTATGAGTTTTTTCCAATACCAGGCGAGGGATGCCAGTGGGGCAATACACCGGGGAGTGTTGGAAGCGCTCTCGGAACTGGAGGCCGCCAGGAAGCTTAAGGCGGGCAGGCTTTTTCCGGTAAAGATCAAGGCCGTAAGAAGCCGGAAGAAGCGGCGGGTTCCCGAAGAGCATATCATCCGTTTTTTTTTCGATCTCTCCGACCTTCTTGTTGCAGGCTTGCCGCTTGACCGCGCCCTTGGCCTCATAAGCAGCAATCAGACTCACAAACGCTTTCAGCGCATGGTGCAGGACTTGTTGGAAAGCGTTCAGGCCGGAAACGATCTCTCCGGCGCACTGAGTCAATTTCGAGATGTATTCGGCTCCCTGTCCGATCACATGATAAGGGCAGGCGAAGCAAGCGGCACGCTCGGTCCTATCCTCAAGCGCCTGGCCCAGTACCTTGAACAGCGGCGCGCATTTCGACAGTCCATGATCTCATCGATGATCTACCCTGTTATCCTGCTTGGGACCTCTCTGGTTTCGATGGTAGTCCTGCTGGTCTATGTCATACCCAAATTTGCCCAAATCTTTCACGACCTGAATCAGAAGGTCCCTTTTCTCACCCAGGTTATGGTCGATATCGGCATATGGCTAAAAGAGTTCGGCTGGTTAGTCCCGATCGTCATAGCAGTGGGCTTCTGGGGCGGCAAATACCTTCTTCTCCGGCCAAAGGTAAGAAGATTTCTGGATAAATCCCTGTTCTGGTTCCCATTTTCGCGTTATTTGATCCTTCACAGCGAGCTCACCCGCTTTTGCCGAACACTTGGGACCATGCTGGAGTCGGGGGTTCCCCTTCTAAGGGCCCTCAGCCTCGGCCAGGAACTGATAATGAATGCCGTTCTCAGGGAGTCGATTGCGCCCCTGCATCAGGAAATAAAAAGCGGGCGGTCGATGAGCAATTTTTTTCGCAACCATTCGGCTTTTCCGGCCCGATTGGGAACGATGTTGCGCATATCTGAAGAGCAGGGCAACATGGGAACGGGTCTGCTCTCTCTTTCGGAATACTTTGAAAAAGAACTTCAAAGGACGCTTCAGAGGATCATGACCCTCATGGAGCCTCTGGTGATCTTGTTCACCGGCGGACTTATCGCCCTGATGGTCATCAGCATGTTTAAGGCTATTTTTGGAATCAACGACATCAAATTCTAAACGGATGACGGAAGGCGGAATGCGGAAGATGGATAAAAGATGGCGGAGATTATCCAATTTTCGATTTCTGCCCTGCGTCCTGCGTCCTCCGATCTCCGTTGGTGGTTTTACCCTGATCGAGATGATCGTTGTACTGGCGATCATTGCAGTGACTATTGCCGTGGTTGTCCCAAAGGTCGGCTCCAACTGGAAACAGATTGAAGACAGCGATTTTCTTCAGCAGTTCACGGGGTCAATAGACAGGAGCCGCCTGTTCGCCATGAATTGCGGACGCCCGATAACGTTCAGACTGAACGGGGCTGCGCGGGTTTACGGCTATGAAAACCCACCCAGATGGTCAATACCTATTAATGCCGAGATATTTTCGGACAATCTGCAGACAGACCCGGAAACCGGCGATTTCCTGATCGTTTTTCACCCCGACGGCAGCCTCGTCGGAAACGATTTTGAGGTAGTCTTCGATCACGAGCGCACTTACCACATCTATATACATCCACTGTTTGGAACGTTAAGTCTCAAGAGGATTAAGTGAGGGTGTGAGAAAACAGACGCACATACACTGCGCGGGGACACGAGGACGGAGGGACACGGGGACGCGGGGAAAAGGCCCTATCCCCCTTTCCGGGTCAGTCTCTAATGCGAGGAGACGGGAACGCGGATTCACGCTCCTTGAGATGCTGGTCAGCCTGGCGATCGGCACTTTGATTATCGGTGCCGTGATGGGGGTTATTTCCGAATCGATTCGCTATAAGATCAATTTGAAGGAAAAGGCTTCTATTCAGCCCATATTGGAGTCCGCTGCACAGGTTATCCTGGCCGATCCGGTAAAAGCTATGGACGGATTTGTGCGCCTGGCTGAGCTTGAGGGATCTCCTGAGGTGGGTGTTAATCTGCTTCCGGTCGCACTTGATCAAGAAAGTGAAGGCGGTGGCAAATCCGGTCGGTTATTCCGTGTGATGCTGAACTACAAATCCGCAAGTCTGGAATTTAGTATAATAATTCCAAATAAATAGTGAACGGTGAACAGTAAAAACAAAAACAAGTCCGCTTGGTGAACCCTCACTAGGTTCCGGGTTCGCGGTTACCACTGAGTAAGCATGTGAAACGCTGAACGCTCACTTCGCTTGCGTTCGCGCTAATCGTTCGGAAGCATGTGAGATGCTTCGAGTTCGCGGCCGATTTTTTGTGAGGGCGCACCCTCACTTCGTTCAGGTCCGGGCCACACGTTGCAACCGGTAGTTTGGTGCTTCAAGTCCGGGCACGGAACCCTCACTGCGCTTCGGGTTCGCGCTGTACACAGTGGAAGCACGCCAGACGCTGGACCCTCACTACGTTCAGGTCCGGGCCACACGTTGCAACCGGTTGCTCGATGCTTCAAGTCCGGGCACGATCTTTTGTGAGTGCCCAGTTCGCGGCCGGAACCCTCACTTCGTTTCGGGTCCGCGCTGTACACAGTGGAAGCACGCCTGATGCTTCAAGTTCGCGCCCGATTCCTTGTGAGGGCGCTTTGTGAGGCCGCATCGCTGTGCGACGAATGGTGAACAGGGAGGAGAGTGTTTATGCTCATCGCTCACGTTCACTGCCCAGGGAGATACAGTGAGGCTTAAACGCTGGGACAAAACCGGCTTCACACCTCGCAGAGCGAGGAGTCTTTATCCGTTCGGTGACCGGAAAGGTTTCACGCTCATGGAGCTGGTCCTGGCTACGGCGATTTCCGCGCTCGTGGTCGGCATTCTCGCGGTTTGTTTTTCGTTTGCCCTGCGCGTATGGGAGAGCGTTCAGAATCAAAAGCCGGACCAGACTTTCCAGTTGGCCGATCTGCTCAGTCGCCAACTGGCCGAATGCGATCCAACGCCCATCAAGTTCAAGGATAGCGCGCATCCAGTGTTTACCGGGCAACCGAACTCGATTGCTTTTGTAACCACTCATTCCGTAAAGGCGATCTCACAGGGTGTTCCGGTAGTCGTTCGTTACACGTATGATCCGGGTTCGAGGGTGCTCGACTATTCCGAACTTCTGCTTGACCCCTATCATCCGGATTCCATCGAGAAGTTTGCCGCCAGCCGGTCTTCGAGCAAAAAAGAGACCGTAGTTCGCTCTTATGGGGTTGAGTTTCCGGAATTCGTCCTGGCCTATGCCGGCAAGGAATCAAAGGAGTTTTCACAATCCTGGGATTCTGCGGATCAATTACCGGTGGAAGTCCTTCTGAGGTGGAGAGCAAATGATTCGGTCGTTTATGCCCGGGTCTGCATGATAAACGCTCCGTTGTCGGTCGAGGTTCAAACGGCGCCGGGTGCCGGAGGTGGAGTCCCGGGTGCCGTAGGCGGAGTCCCGGGTGCCGTAGGCGGAGTCCCGGGTGCCGGAGGCGGAGTCCCGGGCGTCGGTGGGAATGCCCCAAACACTGGCTTAAACCAATGAATAATATCGCCCGAAGCTTGAGACGGGAGACGGAAAACAGAAGACGGAAGACGAAGATACGGCCTCCGTACTCTGTTATCCGTCCTCTGTCATCCGTAAGGGGTGTCGTGCTAATCGCCGTTCTGTGGTGTTGCGCCCTTATCATGTGGTTTGGATTGCAGATAAGCGCTCAGACCCGCCTGCTGGGAGAGGACCGGGTTCACTCGATACGAGGCGCCCAGGCCCTTTATCTTGCCATCGGGGGATGCTATGAAGCCCTGGCGCGGATGGGCCAGGCGCCTCCTTCGGGGTTGGGCAAGCCCACCGGTCTGAACTGGCAGCCGGATGGGCAGCCACACATAGTCGAGTATAAGAGCGGCATCGCCATTGTGATTATCGAACCTGAAGAGATCAAGGTAAATGTCAATAAGGCCCAGCAGGTTCAACTCATGCAGGTGCTTCAGAGGGCCGGCGCCGATGAATCCACCTCGGAGCAACTGGCGGACCGGATAATGGATTTTATCGATGCCGACGATATACCCCGGCTCCACGGGATGGAAAAAGATGACTATGTTAAGGCGGGCCTTAGCTACATTCCGTTCAACGGCCCGCTCACCGGCCTGGATCAGTTGCTGCTCGTCCCGGGCCTCAGCCAGCAGCTTTTTTATGGCTACGATCGCGGAATAGATGAAAGGATGCGCGAGTTTCCGGAAATTTTTCAGGATATTGTAATTCCGGCCAAAAATTCCCTGTTCAGCCTGTTGACTATATATGGCGGCAATATAAACTTGCCGTTGGACCTTGAAGAGCAACAGCAGTCCGTGCTCAAATTGATCTCCTGGAAACCCGGAGGCATCTATCGCATTCTTTCGTTTGGCAAATCGGGAAACGGGCCTCCGAGCGCGGGTATCTGGCTGACGGTACGCTTCATGAGCGGCGGCGATAAACCTTACACGATTTTGAGCAGGAAGGTGATGTAGGCTATGCTCGAGGATGCACACGCAGACACCGAGACAAAACCCTCGCTGTGTGTCATCCCCTGTCTCACTGACCGTGTCAATCCGCACCGCCCGGCCCTGCGGCCCGGACGGGAACTAATTCGATTCACAAGGAACAGTAATGCTAAAAAGCATAATCAAATACAGACCGACCAACCTGCACGCTGTCTATGTGGAACCTCTTATGATAGAGGTTCTGCAGGCGCATAGACACTGGAGATCGTGGGAAGTCGGAGTGGCCGAACAATCCCGTGTCCCCCGGGGTCAATCGGTTTACGATTATCTCCAATATCTGAACCTCAAGCCGAAGGGCAGGAAAGGAAGCGCCCTGCTGGCCATTGTGTCGAGCGCTTACTATTCGGTCCACAGTGAACACTACCCCCTGTCAATAAAGGACCAGCTCGATGATGCGGTCAACTTTGACTGGCAGGAAAACATCTTTCAGGAGCAAGGCAGGACCCTGTATTTTTCCGGGCTGCCGGTTGCGTTGAATCAGCATGTTTCCGTCCCCATTTTCTCCATCCAAAGGGAGATTTACGACAAACTGAACCAGGCGCTCAATGGAACGCTTTTTCATACCTTCGCCGTGGTGCCGAGCGCGCTGTCGTTTTCAGCGCTGCTGCCCCTGCTCGATGGAGTGGGAGAAGAATGCGAGATCATTGCCCGCGGTTTGGATGAAGAGAACCTTGAAGTACATCGCTTTTACCGGGGCGCCTTTTTGGACTCTGCGGTGGTCGATAAGTCTTTCCATGGGCTGAAACTGTTTGGCGAGAAGCTCAAATGCACCGGCAACGAGGAGTGCGAGCCGCACATCCATCTTGTCTGCGCGCCCGGGGAAAGCAATTCCGCCGAAAGTCCGGCCTCAATCTGGGGGACGGTGGGGTTGCCGGTTAAGGTGCAGGAGGTCCCCGAGTCTTTAATCACCAGTTGGCTCAACCGTCTGCTAAAACAGGACGCCATTCACACTTTCGATTCCGAAATCCTGTTAAAGCCGTGGGAGATTCCTCGAATTGTCGCGCCTCTGACGGCGCTCATTTTTATTTTCGTCCTCTATGGCCTGTATCAATCGCACTCGAGCGCAAGCATGGTTGAGACCAACAATCGCCTGAAGGCTCAGGTCCATCAGCTCGAGGCCCGGTGGAAACCCATCGAGGCGCTCCAGACGCGTATTGCGAAGTTTCAGGAAGATCAGAAAACACTGTCGCAGTTCAACCGCGATGACTATCAGCTCGTGGAGCTTCTGAACTTCCTTACCCAGCTTACTCCTGATGATACCTGGCTCAATTATCTCTCACTTCGCCAGGGACAGCTTATTCTCAGGGGCGAAAGCAAATCGGCGATCAAGTATCTCGCCGAGTTGTCGAAAATTGAGGGGCTTAGCGACGTCAAATTCGCTTCTCCGGTAACTCGAGACCCCGGGACCGACGAGGAGAGGTTTAACGTCCAGCTTCAACTGGATATGGAGAAGCTGAAAAAAAGCTTCGAGGCGCTGCCGCCGGAAATACCCGGGGGGGCATTGGGTGAGAGTCCAACTGCCGAGGCGCCCGTCGCCAAAAAAGGACTGCTTGAAGGATCGCCCTCCACGACCGAACAGGGGGGCGATGAGACGCCTGAAGGGGGTGAAGCAGCCGGTGAGCAGGCCCCCGAGGAGAGTGCGCAATGAAAGTCGGAATTCCGAAGATAAGAATCGAGGATATCAGCAAATACCGAGGGTCGATAGTCGCTTCAGCCATCGTGGTGGTGGCACTGACGGCGGCTTATTTTATCCTGATTGCGCCGATAGCGGCTCAGAAAGAGGAACTTGATTCGAAAATCAAACTGCAGCAGGAACTCATTGCCAAATACGATCAGAAACTCAAACAGAGCCAAAGCATTCAGGACAACCTCGCAAGGCATGAGATAGAGCTCAAGGAGATGCAAAAAAAGCTGTTCCGGGGGACCGACCCGTATCAGCTCGCCGCTTCTCTGGGGGACCTGCTTTCATCAAAGGGCGGGGCTGGGGGGCAGAAACTGGACATCAAGACCTATCAGGTACTTGCCAGCAAGGAGTACGGTCTTTATCAGGAAGTGCATCTAAGATTTAATCTCATGACAAACGTCGATGGGCTGCACTATTTTCTTTCCAAGGTCAAGAATTCTGAGTTCGCCATCCTGGTGCAGGAAATTAATATCCAAAAAATACAAAGAAATAAGGGCCCTGACCTTGTAGTAAACGTAATTCTTGCAGCGCTCATGGAAAAAGGAGAAAAATCCTAGCTGGTTTTCATCCGGAAACCTGGTAAAGCTCTCGGGACAAATTCGCAAGATGGGTGATTCAGGATAAAGACCAGTCAGAGCAGAGTCTCCTGAGTCCTTCCATATTTCGACCGATTCATTGCGCTTAGCGCTATAGCTTCTTATCCTGTTGCTCATTCAACGATTGTGATATAGTATCGCTTGCTATTTAAGAGCGCCAATCTGCAGTTCTCTGCAAGGAGGGGACCTTTAAATGAGAACGTGCCTATATATCCTAGCGATAATACTAGTAATTACCTCTATTTCATGTCAATATGCACCGCAGAGTCCGGTCGCCCGGATGCCGCAGCCACAAGCCGCCCGGCCAACGTCGCCGCCCCCTGAAGGCTCATCTGCTTCTATGCCGGACGCAATCACTTCATCCCAGGCTGCCGCTGCTGATAAATACTCAGCACAGGCGAAGGAGGATCAGAATGAGGTTTCCAAAACAATTACCATCTCAGGCAAAGAGAAGCCGCCAAAGAAAGTATCCCCCATCAAGCCCGTGATCGCTCCTGTCGAGACGGGACTTTTAAGTCCTTCAACCCAGGAAATCCCCGCCGGGCCGTCTGCACCTGCGCAGGGTGAAAAGCAGCGCATCGTCCTTAATTTCGAGAAAGCCGATATCGCCGAGGTCACTAACCAGATATTCAGCGATCAGTTGAAGCTCAATTACGTGATGGACCAGACCCTTCAGGGCCGGATAAGCATGTATATCGACGGTGATTTCGAAAACGGCGAACTCCTGCAGATGGTGGAAAGGGCCTATGAAGCAAATGGGATCAGCGTCGTCCCCAGAAAAGGGTTTTATTTCATTCAGCTTTCCCAGAAAACGGGAGGCGGTCTTCCCGTGGCCGATGCGCAACTGCTGGCAGACGAAAAAGGGACAAGGCCGCTCGTAGTAATCTATCGGCTTCGATTCATGGATCCCAAGCAGGCGACCAACCTGATCACCCCTTTTCTGACCCCCGGAAGGAAGGTCATATCCGAGCCGCTTACCAACAGCCTTATCTTCGTTGAAGAAACCGATAATGCCCGCATCCTTGTCAATCTTCTCAAGACGATTGATATAAATGTTCTCAAAGAAATCAGCATGGAGATAGTCCCCCTTTCCTCAATAGCTCCTCAGGATGCCGTTCAGGGGATGGAATCTCTCATGGGCAAGCTTGGCGGGTTCAAGGAGAGTGCCATCAAGAACAGCCTGGCGCTTATGCCCCTGAACAATTTCGGGGGCGTGCTGGTCATGGCCCAGAACCCCGAACTGCTCAAATCGGCCCGGCAATGGATACAGGCCCTGGATGTGCGCGGGATAGGGAACGAGCAAGAGATTTATGTGTACTTCGTCCAGAACGGTCTGGCGCGGGACATTGCACAGATCGTGAGCGCGGTGCTCGGGATTGAGACTACCGGTGGGATGGGACAGAAGCTCGTGCCCTCCGGGGGTACCGCAGCCCGCAGCGCCTTCGGCACGACTGGCGTCGGAAGCAGCGGCGGCAGCCCCTTCGGCGGCGGCGGCGGCACCTTCGGCAGCTCCGGCACTGGTTCCACCGGGAGCACCGGGTCATCCATGGGCGGCACCGGCGGGGTTGCCGGAAGCTCCTTTGGAAGCACGGCTTCCAGGACAGGCGGCACAACCACCGGCGCCTCCCAGGGCGCCGGCGCGGGCGCGAGGGGAGCCGGTACGGCGCCCAAGCCCGGCGGTATCTTTACCGGTGAGGTGATGGTAATTCCCGACGAGGTCAATAACGCGATAGTCGTCCGGGCAAATGCAGTCGATTATGGAAAGATAAAAAAGACGATCGAGACCCTCGATATCATTCCGAGGGCTGTACTGATCGAGGTGTTGGTTGCCGAGGTGGACTTGACCAAGGACTTCAGCTACGGGCTGCAATATTATTTCCAGACCCATCCCAATACTAATACCGGTTATGGCCTTTCTTTCGGCGGATTGTCCAATCAGTCAACCACCACGTCAGGGACCAGCACCTCGAGTACTCCTACGGGCGCATTTCCTATTAGTATCGGGAGTTTGGCAGGTGCAGGGGTTGCGATGTCCTGGGTCGCCAACGCGCAGAACCTCGCGTTTCTTTTGAGCGCTCTGGCCTCCAAAACCAACGTCACTGTGCTTGCCTCTCCAACGCTGCTGGCCACGGACAACAAGGAGGCAACCATTACAGTCGGCGGCAGTGTGCCGGTGCCGACCGGTTCGTATTCCACCGCCGAGACGGGAACGTTGACAAACTCAGTTTTCAGCACAATCCAGTACGCGGAAACCGGCGTCATCCTCGACATTACTCCGCATATAAACGCGGGAGGCCTGGTCCGGCTCGAATTGGAGCAGACGATTCGAGAGGTTGGCGCCAACTCTACGGTCGGCGCCAACAATACCGCGCCAACGTTTACTGAAAGGAACATAAAGACCAGTCTTCTTGCCCAGAACGGCTCAACTGTGGTAATCGGCGGAATAATCCAGTCGCAGAACACAGTCATCAAAGGCGGGATTCCCTATCTCCAGGACATACCCCTGCTCTCGCCTCTTTTCCAGAGCAGAAGCAACAATCTACAACGGACCGAACTACTGGTGGCCATTACTCCGCACGTAGTCGACCAAAGAGGTTCGGAAGCTCCCGCCGAACTCCTCCAGAAGCTCAACAATTTGAAGTGGAGAGCCGGGCAGTGACCGGGCGGAAAAGACTGATGCGGGGAGGGGGAGACGCGGAGTCGGAGAGCCCCAAAGTCAATTTATGAAGAACACCGAAATTTATTTGACACTGAAGATCCTTTTAGTAAAAAAAGTCGCGGTGACACGGGGGCATTTAGCCGATACACCACGGATCGGGATGACTGAGTATTTGGATTATCTTGCCTTGTATGTATTCGTATTGATTGTCGAGTTTATCGGCATCATTGGGGTCGAGATAGCCACCCTTGACCGCGAAAACTCTATCCATACCTGCGTCTCTGCGGCTTCGGCTTCCGCATCGCTTAATTTGCTGACAAAAGAATTAGGGTATCGCCTCTTGCGCCACGCTTCAGCAGTATTGGCGTAAACCGAGCGAGAAGAGCGCCGCACCTGGTCGGTCAACGAATACCTCTCATCCAAAGGAAAAGCTTTACTCAATTCGAATAATATCATGGATGTCCTCATCGCCAATTGGTAGACGTCAAGCTCTTGGAAGTGTCGAATGCTAACCATCTCTCCCTCTTCCGTCTGAAGCAGACGCGAAGAGATCGACTGCATTTTCTCTCCACCTTTCCGAGTCAGTCTTCCCGGCGCCACCTGCGCGCGATTTCAAAAAGGGTCCTCACCCCGAAGCCGGTTGCGCCCTTTGGACAAAAGCCGGTGTCTTTGTCGGTCCATGCGGTGCCGGCAATATCCAGGTGCGCCCATGGGATTTCCTTCGGCACGAACTGTTTGAGAAACATTGCGCCGACGATCGTCCCGGCGCTTCGATCTCCAACGTTTTTCATGTCGGCCACATCGCTCTTCAAAGCCTCGAAGTAAGAGTCCCACAGAGGCAGCGGCCAGAATCGTTCCCCAATTGAGGCGCCGATCTGCTGAATGGATCGGACCAGTTCTTCGCGGTTGCCCAAAACTGCGGCTACATCCCTGCCAAGAGCGATGATGCTCGCCCCGGTAAGTGTAGCGATATCGACCATGAGCGCGGGTTTGAAGCGGCCGGCGGCGTAGGCCAGCGCATCACAGAGCACCATCCTGCCTTCTGCGTCGGTGCTTATGATTTCGACCGTCTGCCCCGAATAGGAGCGAAAAACGTCTCCGGGCTTATATGCCCGGCCGCCGGGCATATTTTCCGTGCAGGGAAGTATGCCCGCCACTCGTCTCACCAGACCGGTACGGCCGATCACCTCAAAGGCGCCCAAAACGGAAGCGGCCCCAGCCATGTCCTGCTTCATTTCTTCCAGCTTATCTCTGGATTTGAGCGAAATGCCTCCCGTGTCGAAGGTGATGCCCTTGCCGATGAAAACAATCGGAGGATCGTTCCGGGTGCCGGGCGGCACATGCTCGATGACGATGACAAATGCCGGTTCAGTGCTGCCTTGAGCGACTGCAGCAAAGGCCCCCATGCCCATGGATCGCGCCGAATCCAGGTCGATTATTTCGATTTTGAACCCGAATTTTGCAGCAATTGCGGATGCGGTTTCGGCAATAAATCCGGGGGTCGCCCGGTTTGCCGGAGATATGGTGAGGTCTCTGGCAAGCGCGATCCCCGCGACTTCATGGCCGGCCAGGGCGGCAGTTTCAAGCAGTTCCGGTCCTGGATCGGCATCGCACAGAAGCAGGATGGACTCGGGGCTTTGCGGGGCATCCGAGTTTTTGGTCTTCATTTCATTGAAACGATGAAGCCCGGCTATCGCGCCGATGAGACCCTCCCGCAGCAGACTCTCTACAGTGCAGGCAGGCGGCTCGCAGGGAAACCCTTCGAAGGCCGATATTGGAATACCCGGCCTATTGATGCCCATCTCGCGGCACTTTCTCAGAGCGAATGCGGCGGAGGTTTTCAGCTTTTCGATTTCGAACTGTTCCGCCGGGCCCAGACCGGCAAGTATGACGCGCTGGATCCGCACGTCACCGGCAGGCGCATAAACGACGGCCACCTCAGAGGGCTTGCCTTGAAAGTCGGGCAGCGCAGCCGAGACAGCGAGCCACTTTCCAACATCATCCAGAAATCTCTTTAAGCCCGGTAGATATCCATGGGACTTCTCGAAAACAAAGAAGACCACGGCATCTGCCCGCCACTCATTAAGGGGAGCAATTTGCCATTCAATCTGCATTCGAATCCTCATTTGGAGGCTATCACGGCAGCGATAGTACTCATATGTCCTATTGGACTTATAATTTATCCTGTGACATCTTAATTGCGATACCGGATCTCGATCTTCAGCTTAATTTTTTATACTACTAAAAAATAATAATTCGAGAAAGGAATTGACAAAAAAAAAGCATGGGTGAATAGGTAAAAGCTTCAGGGTCCTAATCACCCATTTACTATTTCAGCGATAGAGGAGACAGACGCATGACCCAACGAGTCTACAACTTCAATCCGGGACCGGCTGCCCTGCCACTCGTTGTGCTCGAGCAGGTAAAGATGGAAATGCTCGATTTTCAAGGCTCAGGCATGTCGGTGCTCGAAATAAGCCATCGGTCCAAGAGTTTTGAAACCGTTCTGGAAAGTGCCGTCCAGCGGGTCCGGCGCCTGCTGGGCCTCGACGACAACTATGAGGTCCTTTTCATTCAGGGAGGTGCAAGCCTCCAATTCTCCATGGTCCCGATGAACCTTGCCGTAGCCGGCAAGCCCGTCGATTACGTGAATACCGGGACCTGGTCGGCCAGGGCAATAAAGGAAGCCCGCACACTGGGCAAAGAGGTGCGTGTGGTAGCAAGCTCCGAGGAGATGGAGTTTACCTGCATCCCGGAAAAGGTCCCTCTCAATCAGGATGCCGCCTATCTGCACATAACCTCGAACAACACCATCCGGGGCACCCAGTGGAGGAGCTTCCTGGGCCCAGGCGCTGCTCCTCTGATCAGCGACATGTCCTCGGACATATTCAGCCGAAGGTTCGATCCCCGCCCCTTCGGGCTGATTTACGCCGGAGCCCAGAAAAACATCGGTCCGGCGGGGGTTACCCTGGTCATTATTCGTCGAGACATGCTGGAAATAGTTCCCAAAGAACTTCCGACGATGCTCAAATACACGACCTATTCTGAAAACAAATCGCTTTACAATACTCCGCCCTGCTTTTGTATCTACGTATGCGAACTGGTTCTCAAATGGATCGAACAGACCGTCGGAGGTCTTGACCGCATGGAGAAGATAAACGACGAGAAGGCAGGGATTCTCTACGATTTTATTGACAGCCAGGATTTTTACCGGGGGACGGCCAGGCCGGATTCGCGCTCCCGCATGAACGTCACCTTCCTGCTACCTGAGGCCGAGTTGGAGAAAGGATTTCTCGAAGGGGCGGTTGAAGCCGGATTGGCCGGGTTGAAAGGACACCGCTCGGTTGGCGGCTTGAGAGCGTCCATCTACAATGCGGTAACCCTTGAGGCGGTCAGTGCGCTTGTCGATTACATGAAACATTTTGCCGCAAAGCACGGATAAACGCACAAAGAGCTTGGACAGGATTGATAGGATTGACAGGAAAAACAGGGAAAATGGAGAAAACAGTGCCTGCTTTCGTCTTGTGCCTGTCCCTATCTCTGCTCTCTCTGTGACTCTGTGGTGGAATTCTTAGCGGTGAACTGTGGACTCGGCGCGTCGGCGAAGTCCCGCGCGCTCCTCTATTTGAAGCTGGTCCTTACGGCTGTGTTCTGGGGCGGGACCTTTGTCGCCGGGCGTATAGCCTCCCGTGAGTCCGGCCCCTTTTCGGCCGCCTTCCTGCGGTTTGTTGTCGCATCCGTTTTTCTTCTCACTTTCGTACTGAGATCAAAGGGCAGGACGGACCCAAGGGCGCTGTTCGCACCGGGTAAATTCTTTTTACTGCTCCTGCTGGGCCTCACGGGTGTTTTCGCCTACAATGTGTTTTTTTTCTCCGGCCTCAAGACGGTTACCGCAGGCCGCGCCTCCTTCATTATCGCAGCAAATCCCGCTTTCATCGCGCTTTTTTCTGCGCTGCTGTTCGACGAAAAGCTTGGCTTCGTCAGAGGGGCAGGGATTTTCATTTCTTTTGCAGGAGCGGCGGTGGTCATTTCGAAAGGTTCTTTTGCGGCCCTGTTGCAGGGCAGGCTGGGGGTCGGAGAGCTTTATATCCTGGGTTGTGTTGCAAGCTGGGTGGCCTATTCCCTGCTGGGCAAAAAGGCCATGAGAAATCTATCGCCCCTGGTGGCCGTGACCTGCTCCTGTGTCATGGGGACCATATGCCTCCTCGTGCCCGCCCTTTCCGAAGGACTTCTGTCCGAAATCGCAGCATTTTCCTTCTCCGTCTGGCTGGCAATCCTCTACCTCGGCTTCTTTGGGTCCGCTCTGGGATTCACCTGGTATTACGAAGGCATACTTGCTCTAGGCCCTCCCAGGGCAGGGGTCTTTATCAATATCGTTCCAATCAGTTCGGCGTTTCTGGGCTTTGTGCTCCTGCACGAGACCATCGACACTTCACTGGTCCTGGGAGCAGTCCTGACTCTAAGCGGGGTCTGCATTACGAATTACGACTTAAGCAAGTATCGAATTGAGGAATTGAAGGATTGAGAAACGTGGAGCAAGAAGCAAGGAGCAAAGATCAAAAAATAATTCCTTTTGGTTCTATCGCTACGCGAGTTCCCACTCAATCCCGCTTCTCGTTTTACAACCCCTTAATCCTTGAACCCATAAATTGGAGATTTTTCAATCCTGTTAATCCAGTCAAAATCTCTCTGTTCGAGTTCTAGGAAATCTTTTTCCTGGCCTCGATAGGCTCCGGCCTGTGCTTATCCGGGTCGAAAGGCTCTTTTTCCCTGTGCTTCAGGCCTTCATGACCCATATCAAGATCGAGGACCCCTCCGGGGTCTCCTTCAGAGTCAAAAAGACCGGCCGCCACACACTCCCCGCCGATGGACTCGTCATTCCTGCGGGACCCGGCCAGGATTGCATATAGAACCAGGGCTGCGCCGGCCACAGATGTAGCCGAAAACAACAGTGTCATACAGAATCGTGTCATACAAAACTCCTTGGCTTGATGTTCCACCGGTTACCCGGATAGATTTTCACCTCGATTACATAGTAGCCCCGATCAGTCCGGTAAACGACCGGGCGCTGAAACGAAAGCCTCGTCTCCACCTTTAAAACGGCGCCCTGCGGTGAATTGATATTCCTCGAAAAAGTGAAGTAAACCCTGCGGTCCACCTGTCCGACCCGCCGCAATTTCACCCTTATTTTGTCACCCTTATGCACATGCGCCACGTTAAGTCCACGATACCGGGCCGGATCGAATTTGAACCTGATCACAACAGGCTGCTTGGTGTGAGCCGGAGGCGTATTGCGTGTGAAGCGTTTCAATTCGGATTTGAACTGATTCTGCCTGCGCTTCTCGTCGAATTTTGGCTTTCGCGTCGTATCAGCGCCCTGCGCGGGTCCGCTCAGGGTCTGATCGTTAGGGGGCAGGGATTGTGCAACTTGACCCTGTTTAGGGTAACGGCGCTCGCCATTGTTGCCTACCTGCGGGACCGGGACCGGTTTTTCGGTCGCAAGGTCTCCGGACTGGGGTTGGCGCTCCTGAGCAGCCTGGTCTGTGCCGGTTTCGGTACCGGAACTCACCCCGGATTGAGGGGCCGGCGCCGTCTCGGGCGATTTCACTTCAGTGGGGTGAATCACCCCGGTCTGCAAAAGGCCCAGACCTGTAAGGCCAATGACAAGGATAATCGTTCCAATGCCGATAATAGCCCCGCGCTTTATCACGTTAGTCCTCCCCTCTGAGAAAAGTTATCGAAGAGTTGGTTTTTGTTCATTCAGATACCTAGACGTTGGCAGGGGTATTTTAGTCGACAAAAAAAGGCGCGGGAAGCGCGACTTGCAAAATTCCTGCAATTTTTATCTTGCTCCCGCTTTCAAGAGCAGTTTCTTAACTTCGCGGTGGCCCTCCCGGGATGCAAGCATCAACGCGGTCTGGCCGTTTTTGTCTTTCGCATTGACATCGGCCTTTTTTTCGAGCAGCAACCGCACGACGTTCACGTGTCCATATCGCGAGGCATGCTGCAACGCGGTTGCGCCGTCCTTGTCCTTGTCATTGACCCATGCCCCTTTTGCGAGCAGCGCCTGAACGACCTCGTCGCGACCGTTGCGGGAGGCGAGCATTAGGGCGGTAATACCGTTATTGTCCTTGACATTGACTTTCGCCCCCTTGTCGAGCAGCAGATCCAGGACCGCCCGGTGGCCATCCTGGGCGGCCAGCATCAGCGAGGTTGCGCCGTCCTCCTTGGCGAAATTGACCTCAGCGCCTCTGTCGAGCAACGCCTGTGCGACATCCCGGTTGCCTTGCATGGAAGCAATCAGCAGCGCGTTGAAACCTTCATTCATCAGGGCATGAACCTCAGCCCCCCTGTCAAGCAGGGTGAGCACGACCTCGAGGTTGCCGTTCCCGGAGGCAATCATCAGCGCGGTTTCTCCATCGTTCGCCCTGGCATTGACCTCGACGCCCTTGTCGAGCAGGGCCTGGACTATCTCGCGTTCGTCATTCCAGGAAGCGGTCATCAACGCGGTCCGGTCATCGTTCCTTTTGGCATTGACCTCGGCGCCCTTGTCGAGCAGGAGCATGACCACGTCCCGGTGAGCACCCTGGGAAGCCAGCATGAGCGCGGTTACGCCTTCCTTGTCTTTTGCGTCGATCTCGGCCCCCCCTGCGATCAGCGCCTCCGCAATCTCGCGGTGGCCGTCCTCGCAGGCAATCATAAGTGGGGTGAATCCGTCCTTGTTAGCCGCAGAGGCCCTGGCCCCTTTGTCGAGGAGCGCCTGCACGGCCTCCAGGCTGCTGTTCTGGGAGGCCACCATCAGGGCGGTTTCGCCGTCATCGGCCTCGGCATTGACATCGGCGCCTCCGGCGAGCAGCGCTTTCACAATTTTGACATAGCTCTTCATGCAGGCAAACATCAACGGGGTTGTGCCGTTAATGGCCCTCGAATTGACATCAGCCCCCCTTTCAAGCAGCGCCTGCGCTATCTCCAAGTTTCCATACCGTGAGGCAAGCGTCAAAGCGCTATTGCCGTGGTCGTCTCTGGCGTTTACCTCGACCTCCTTTCCGGCGAGCAGGACCTGCACGACGTCGGGGTGGCCATATCGTGAGGCAAGCGTCAACGCGGTTGATCCCTCTTTGTCTTTAACATTGACCTCGGCCCCATTGGCGATCAGCGCCTGGACGACCCCGGCGTGGCCCCTCAAGGAGCCAGCCATCAACGCGGTGGCGCCGTCGTTGCTGTTCTTGGCATTAATATCCGCCCCTCCGGCGATCAGCGCCTCCACGACCTCTTTATAGCCGCCCCAGGAGGCGGTCGACAACGAAGTCCAGTCCTCTTTGTTGACTGCATTGACCTCGGCCCCCTTGCCGAGCAGCACTTTGACGATCTCGCTGTACCCGTTTTGGGAAGCGATCATCAATGCAGTTATGCCGCTGCCGTTAGCGGAGCCGACATCGGCTCCCCTGTCAAGCAGCGCCTTCACCACCTCGATCTTTCCGCTCTGGCAGGCAAGCATCAGCGCAGTCCAGCCGAACTTGTCTCTGGCGTTGACCCTGGCTCCCCTGCCTATCAATCGCTGGACCGCAGCCACGTCGCCACGCATTGTCGCCTGGTTCAAATCCTCGTTGACTCCAGCGATGACGCCGGCCGCCCACAGCAGCACTGATACAGCCATCGCGACTGCCGTAATTTTCGACTTACAGCCCGCATGCCAACCTGTCCCTAAAATCAATTTTTCCCCTCCTGTAGTTTTGAGTTTTCAGACTAAAAACTGTCATCTCAAAACTCTCATATCATACAAGCCCCCTCGGCTTGATGTTCCAACGATTGCCCGGATAAATCCTCATCTCGATTTCATAGCCGCCCGACCTTGAGGGGCTGCCTCTGGTTGTGGACAGATCAGGGATAGTGTCGAGATTTTGGCTGCGAGGGTAATCGGCCCCAAGCTTCAAAATGGCTCCCTCCTTTGAATCGAGCTTCCTTGTCAGAGCGACTCCAAAACCCCTGTCAGCCGACAAAGCAATCCGGTCGACGTCCTGTATCGGGGCAACAACCGCTCGTCGAGACCCGGTGCTCCACCCACGCCAGGCATCGGTTTCGAGAGTATCCGGAACAGCGAAAGCGAGATGGAGCCCCAAGTCCGCTTGCCCTGACCGCCGCACTCTCACGCTTATCGAATCACCGAAATGCACCAGTGCCACATTGATTTCGCGCGTTACGGCCGGATCGAAATGGAACCTGATCACCACTGGCTGCAACGCTTCGGGTGAGCGCTGAGACCGCGCTTTGCTCCCGGCAGGCGATGGGTTCGGGGTTGTCTCGGTGCCCGGCTTCGCTACACCCTGCAGCTCTGTCTGACCCTGTTCCGGATAACCGCGCTCATCTTTGCCCGCCTGCTGGACGGAAATCGCCTTTTCAGTGGCCTGGTCTCCGGACGTTAGCTGCTGCTCACCAACTCCATTGCTCGCGTAGCGTGGGTTTATTGCCCCGGAAGCTCCGCCGGTGTTAACAGCGGCGCTCGGCGTCGGGGGCCCTTCCCCGGATTGAGGCGCCGGGACCTGCTCGGTTTGACTCACGGGTTCCGGAGTATGCTTGATGCTGTCCGGCGGCTCAGGAAGTTGCCTTCGCTCGATGTCAGCCTGCCTGCCTGAACCCTCCTGAGAGGGAACCTGAGGTTTTACATCGAGCAAGCCTGGCTGCCCTTTGGACTCCGGCCGGTAAACCACTGCTGTCTTCAAAACAGACAGGCCGGCCAGACCGATGATCAGAAGAACGAATCCAATGCCCATAACGGCGTTGCGTTTTATCACCTGATCCCTCACCAATAGTCGGAATTATTCAGCCCCTATGGGTTTTCAATCATCATTTCCCATCTTCATAAACGTAGAAACCCTTGCCCACCTTCTTTCCCAACCGGCCTTCGTCGATCATCCGGTCGATTAATTCCGGGTGCCTGTAGCGGTGATCATCCAGGATTGCGGTCAGAGTCTGCATCTTAGCCCGAT
>JBEKPW010000074.1:0-29963 GCA_049520315.1 Syntrophobacteraceae bacterium | reverse complement strand
AAAAACAAGTCAATATATCAAAAGGGAGATAGATGCGCTAAGTCACCATAACACTCTACAATCACTAAGAAAAATAGGCTTTGTTACGTATAGCTCTCCTGAAGCTTGAAAAAATGGGGCGCGGAAAAACGTAACCTTTCAGAATCATACATTTATTTTCTGCGAGGTTAACAAGTTGGCAGGCCATGTTGAGTTTGCGACGATTTACTTCGGGATTTTACTTTCCGCACCGGCAACTTATCAATAAATGGCCTGCCCCATGCCAGCGACTGGGAAAAGGGGTCGTGCGGCAATAACTTCCTGAATTTACATGGCTAGGATTCAAAATCATGGCTTATATCAGGCTTAGAGGAGCATTTTTAGGGTCAAAAACGATCATCTAACGCAAGCCGGAGTTGCTTTAGCCATGGCCAGAGCCAAACGACACTTCATGCCGGATACGCCAGGCGAGCCCCTGGCCAGGCCCAGACCTATCATTTTGGGGCCAAAAACGTGCCTTTAAGCGCTAATAAGGCATGTGTTTTTAACATTTACCTAGAAATCGAGTTATTACCTTGGCCCGGCCCCAGATCCCCAACAAGTAATCCAGGGCCTTTCCTCAACAATTCCCGTCAGCGCTTCGCGGTAGCGGAAAACGAAAGGAGCGATCCATGGTACTAGAAGGTAAAGTCGCATTGGTAACCGGCGGAAGCCGAGGGATCGGCCAGGGCATTGCAATGCGCCTGGCTGAAGGAGGCTGTGAAGTTGCCGTCGCCGGTAGGAACGAAGAGAACGCTAAAAAGGTTGCTGAGGGCATCCTGGCGAAGGGTCGCCGGGCCATTGCCATAAAGGTTGACGTGTCCAAGTGGGACCAGGTTCAGAATATGGTCAAAGAGACAATAGATAAGCTCGGCGGTCTAGACATAGCGGTCAACAACGCAGGCGTGATCAGTATGATGCCTGTCGAGAAACTCACTGAAGAAGATTGGGACTTCGTAAACGATGTCAATGCAAAGGGCGTTTTTCTTTGCTGCAAGGCTGTTATCCCGCATATGAAAAAACAGAAATGGGGCCGCATAATAAACGTGGCGTCAGTCGCAGGCAAGACAGGATTCGCCGGCCTCGCTCACTACACGGCCTCCAAGTTCGCGGTGGTAGGTTTCACCAACGCCCTCGCCAAGGAACTGGCGAAAACCGGCATCACAGTAAACGCCATCTGTCCGGGAATCGTTGGCACGCAGATGTGGGTCGGTCCTACCGGAGTTGCCGAGATATTGAAACAACCGGGTGAGACAATGGACGAGTCGTGGAAGCGTCACCAGAAAACCCAGATTCCTCAGGGAGTGGCCCAAACGCCGGAGGATATGGGGGACCTGGCCGTTTACTTCGCAACTTCCCCCCATGTAACCGGTCAGGCAGTCGCCGTGGACGGCGGTATGAGCATGGGTTAACGAAACAAGGAACTCTTTGAAACTCATGTCTGCGGCTCACTCGAAAAACATGGGCTGAGGCTATTCCGATGGGTCCTAATTAACACGGTTGGCGGTAAGAGTGGCGAAAGATCGGTCGATTGTGATTCATTACTTCTCATGTTCCGCCATGATCCGGTAAAGCGCCGCAGAGCTGCGCTCTTCCTTCAAGTTGGCAAGACAAGGGTTGATGTCTTCCGTACAGGTCTCATTGGTGGATCCTCTGCTCCGTGGCGGAGGCATCCCTTTGCCCGATCCGGTTATCGTCAGTGCAGGAGTTCGGGGGCAAATTCCAAGTTGCTCTGCCCTGTTCTGCCGAGAATTTCACCAAATAATGAAAAGTTGCTCTTTTGAACCAATCCCGATCCATCTCGGACTGAGTATTCATCTTTCTACATTTCGGCGTGTTCATTATTTCGTTTTTCATCATTTCATGAAATTCCGGCAATTCATTTCCCGGTGATCGTCGAATAACTGCAATTAAATCAAGATGTTATGGCACGCATGGTGTGGCATTCCCATTGCATTGGCGTAGCCGCGTGGCTTTGACAATCACTCCTTTTTGCCCTAAGGAAAGAAGCAGCACGGTAAACGTGGATAGCGAAGGTTTGATTTCTCGAAAAGCGAAAGCCGTCTTTCCTCGGAAAGTGAGAAAACGGATTCGAAACAACGGCGGGAATGAGAGCTGAGGAGGGGTTATGGGGCCGCGATGACGGCTGAAAGGAATTCTCAAATATTGCGGGGGCATGAGGGACATATGGTTTGCCTGCGTTGCGCCAGTCACGAAGAATTGTCCGGCAGCGAAGCGGCAGCCTGCGTGTCGACCGGAATGCTCTCCAGATTCTCACGGGTGGATTGCAAAAAGGATAGAACATGAAAATAAACAACATCGCAATTATTGGGTCGGGGATCATGGGCAGCGGGATTGCGCAGGTAAGTGCGGCAGCCGGTTTCGGGGTCAAAGTCCAGGACATCAGCAGCGAGGTCCTGCAAAAGGCCAAATCGTCGATCGAGTTCAGCCTGGGGAAGCTCGCGAGCAAGGGCAAGATGACACAGGAACAGGTTGACGACACTCTTTGCAAAATTGAGTTTTGCAAGGAACTCGAGCGGGCCGCTGACGGATCGGATTTGATCATAGAGGCAGTTTTCGAAAACCTTGCGATAAAGCACGAAATCTTCAGGAAGCTGGACCGGATGGCCGGGCCCGATACTATCCTCGCTTCCAACACCTCCGCACTGCCCATCACCGAAATTACCGGCGTCACGAACCGGGCGGAAAAATGCGTAGGCATTCATTTCATGAATCCCGTTCCGCTGATGAAAGGAGTTGAAATCATCAGGGGCCAGCTTACCTCGGACGAAACTTTCGAGGCGGCCAGAGACTACGTCGTCAAACTGGGCAAAGAACCTATCGAGGCGATTGACTTCGCTGGATTTATCGTCAGCAGGCTCCTCGACGTGCTGATGAATGAGACAATCAAGCTGGTCCAGGAGGGCAACCGCCCGGAAGATATCGACAAGGCGATGGAGTTGTGCGCCGGCCATCCCATGGGGCCATGTAAACTGCTGGACCTCGTCGGCGCTGAGATCGCCATGCACGGCATGGAGACTATGGAGCGAGACATGGGGCCGGCCTATAAGCCCCATCCGCTGCTGAAAAAGAGAGTTTTGGCGGGCCTATTGGGAAAGAAAACCGGGCAAGGATTTTACAAATACTAATCACCAAACCGAGTCCGCATGGAACAAGCCGTGACGGCCGGCAGGGGGAGAGCAATGAAAACAGGCAGTCTATTTGATTTGACCGGAAAGGTTGCCATGATCTCGGGCGGCGGAGACGGCATCGGCCGTGCCATGGCGATCGGTCTTGCAGATGCGGGAGCGAATGTGGTCGTGTTTTCCCGCAGAATAGAAGTGTGTGAAGAAGTCGCAAACGAGATCCAAAAGCTGGGGGTTCGCGCCCTGGCCTTCAAGTGCGACATAAGCCGCCAGGAAGACGTGGACAGGGTTGTGAGCGAATCCCTGAAGGAGTTGAAACGGATCGACATCCTGGTCAACAATTCCGGCCGCGTATGGGGAGCCTCACCGGAGGAAATCGAGTTCGAGGCTTGGCAAAAGGTAATCGACATCAACATTCACGGCACCTTCCGATGCACGCAAGCGGTGGGCAAGGAGATGATCAAGATGCATAAAGGCAAGATCATCAACATCTCCTCGTATGCGGGTTCCAGGGGTACCGATCCGGAATACCTAAACGCGATTCCCTATAACACATCCAAGGGCGCCCTTGATGCTTTCACCAGGGACCTCGCGGTGAAATGGGCCCAATACAACATCAGCGTAAATGCTATCGCGCCCGGCTGGTTCCCGACCAAGATGACCAAGTGGACCTTCGAGCATAATGGCGAGGCGATCCTGTCCCGCATTCCCATGAAGCATTTTGGGAAAATGGAAGACCTGATGGGCGTAGTGGTCTTTCTGGCTTCAGCGGCATCGGATTACATAACCGGACAGATCATTGGCGTAGATGGCGGCCTGACCGCCTGGTAAGCGACGTATATAGAGGGTTGCGGCGATGCTGCCTTATGATGAATTCACGTCGTTGACCCTTGCGCAGTATGGTGCCTGGGCATTTGCCCGGCTTGCGCTCATTCTCGATGTCATGGACTGGCAGTTTCTGGCCATGTCCGCCCCGCACGTCTCCAAAGAGTTCGGGTTTTCCATGTCAAGCATGGGGATCCTGCTGGGTCCTCCCCTTATCGGGGCGGGAGTGGGCGGTATCCTCTCCGGATGGATCGCCGACAAGATGGGGAGAGTGAAAACGATGTTCCTGTGCATGTGCTGGTATTCGTGATAGAATCGCTTCGGATGTCGCAATGAAGGTCACCTCGGATGCCGCACAGATTTTCGGAGTTTATGGCTACACGAGAGAATATACAGTAGAGGGAATGATGAGAGATGCCAAGATCACTCAAATCTACGGAGGAACGAACCAGATACAACGAATCATTGTGGTGAACCAGTTGCTTTGACAAATCCAGCGAACAAATGATGGGAGGAAATTATGTTAAAACATCTTTTTTCCCCAATGAAGATTGGAAAGACAGAAGTTTCCAACAGACTGGTTGTAAGTCCAATGGTAACAAACTATTGCAATAACGACGGAACTGCAACCGAGCGTTACATCGCATATCATGAAGCTAAAGCAAAGGGAGGATGGGGGCTCATAATCACTGAGGATTATGCCGTTGATCCAAGTGGCAAAGGATTTTCCTGTGTCTCTGGACTCTGGGATGACAGTCAAATTCCGAGCCACTCGGAATTAACGAAAAGAATTCACCAATACGATACAAAGATATTTGCCCAGATATATCATTGTGGAAGACAGACAAGTCATCTCATTACAGGGTGCACACCATTTGCACCTTCTCCCATTTCGTGCCCGGCAATGCAGGAACTGCCGGATGAACTTACAGTAGATAAGATCGAAGAAATGGTGGAAAAGTTCGGCGACTGTGCTTCGAGAGCGAAAAAAGCAGGCTTTGATGGTGTTGAAATTCATGGAGCCCACGGGTATCTCATTGCTGGATTCATGTCCCCTTACTCTAACAAAAGGGTCGATAAGTATGGCGGACATCTGTTGAATAGAATGCGATTTCCGTTGGTGATCGTGGCCAACATCAGGGCCAAAGTCGGCAATGATTTTGGCGTAGGGTTCAGAATCTCCTGCGATGAATTCGTTCCCGGGGGAAGGTCCATCGAGGATACTAAAGCGATAGCCGTTTTACTGGAACAGGCGGGGATAGACTACCTGCACGTGTCCTGCGGCGTTTATGCGAGTGCGGATAAAGTCGTTCCCGGTCCGTCGACACCTCATGGCTGGCTCGCTGGATATGCGGAGGAGGTAAAAAAGGTCATTAGCATACCGGTCATTACTGTTGGAAGAATTAATGATCCATTTGTGGCGGATTCCATTATTGCAGCAGGCAAAGCGGATCTCGTGGCAATGGGCAGGGCCTCGCTGGCCGATCCGGAATTCCCCAAAAAGGCGGCGGCCGGGCAATTTGATGAAATTCGCCCGTGCATAGCCTGTAACGAGGGGTGCATCGGTATATTATTCACGGATCAACCGATCAAATGCGTGCTGAATCCAACGCTTGGCAAGGAGGCGGAAAGAGTTATCAAGCCTGCAGTCGAAAAGAAAAAGGTCGTGGTGATCGGGGGTGGTCCTGCCGGAATGGAGGCCGCCATCACAGCAGCAAAAGCCGGCCATGAAGTGAGCCTTTACGAGAAAGCAGACAGATTAGGAGGGCAATTTTACCTCGCCAGCGTCCCGCCCAACAAGGGAGAGATCTGCAACTTCGTCGGCTGGCAAATCGGCCAGTTAAGCAAGTTTAAAGTCAGTGTCACTTTGAACGCTGAAGTTTCACCCGGCTTGATTGACTCACAGAAACCGGACGTCGTAGTTCTGGCAACCGGCGGCACACCGGTTTTGCCTAAAATCCCGGGTGTTGACAGAGCCAATGTGGTTAATGCTTTGAGCGTTCTTGCCGGTAAAGTCGCCGTTGGCGCCAAGTCGGTCATAATTGGAGGAGGTATGATCGGGGCGGAGACTGCCAATCACCTGGCAAACCACGGCAAGGTGGTAACGCTGATTGAAATGCTGCCCGAGATTGCAACCGAGGTTCCCAATATAAACAGAATGACTTTATTGAGTGATTTAGAAAAGGCTAACATAAAAGTGCTTGTCAACACCACGGTCAAGGACATACTGCCGGATGGAGTCGTTGTGGTTAAAGACTGTGCAACTGAAACGATAAGCGCCGACACTGTCATTGTGGCGGCCGGCGCCAAGCCAAATAACGATCTTCAAGCAGAACTCGCCGGCAAGCCGTATAAAGTAATTACCGCAGGGGATGCGAATAAAATCGGAAAGGTGATGGAGGCCATTGAATCAGGATACCTGGCGGGCGCGCAGATTTAAGGCAACTGCATACAGCCGGAAAGGAGATGACCTATGAGCAAGATGATCAATACCGTATGCGGCCCCGTTTCGTCCGATAATATAGGAACAACACTGATGCATGAACATATACAATTTGGATATGCCGGTTGGTACGCTCATACCAACAAGCCGCAGGATAAGGAGAAAGCATTTGCCATAGCTCTAAAAGCGATGAACGACATCAAAGACTGCGGTGTAAAGACATATGTTGACGCTACACCGGGTGATTCAGGGCGTGACCCTGAATTCTACAGGGCGATATCCGAAAAATCCGGTGTCAACATCGTGTGCTCAACCGGTCTTTATACTGAAGGTCAGGGAGGGTGGCCGTATTTCAAGTTCCAATCTCTATTGACGGATGGCGTTGAGATGCTGGCCGAGTTGTTCACACACGAAATCGTGGAGGGCATCGGGGATACCGGAATAAAGGCTGGTGTCATCAAGATAGCCACTGGATTAAGTGCTATTACAGATTATGAGAAGATGGCTCTCCAGGCGGCGGCAAGAGCGCAAAAGAAAACGGGCGTTCCTATTATCACCCACACGGAAGCAGGAACAATGGGACCCGAACAGGTGGATATCCTTCTGGCCGAGGGCGCCAACCCAAAGCAAATTGCCATCGGCCACGCCGGGGGGTCTGCCGACCTGAAGTACCATGCCAATATTCTGGATAAAGGTGTGAACCTTGCCTTTGATCGACTCGGTCTTGACGCAGAGTTGTGGAAGGCGGGGCCGGACAAGTTCAGGAAGGGCTGTATAGTAGCTCTCATATCAATGGGATATACAAACCAGTTGATACTTTCGCATGATGTTGTCCTAAATTGGCTTGGTGGTGAAGTAATCCTGCCAAAAGAAATGGTTGCCAATTGGTATCCGACACATGTATTCAAAAATTTCATACCTGCTTTAAAGAATTCGGGAGTAACAGACGAGGAAATTCATACGATAATGGTGGAAAACCCAAGACAAATGTTCGAAGGCTGATACTTATTGCCATCTTTAATCTTACCGGTGTTTTCCACATAAAACTGAAAGGGGAATAAAGATGCGTTTTGCCTCCCGGCCTTTTCGGATTCAAAGCGTTTCTCCAAATTGCCTTTCGGCCGCCGGTGCGATATCGAAACGTTCACGACACAATGCAAACAAGATCCGTGGAAGCAAAACCTTATCCTCCGGGGACCCTTGGGTTATCTTTTTTCTAAGGACGTGTTGCGGCATTTTATCGTTATTCATTACCTCGATTGGGAGAATCGAGAGAATCACCTGCTTATAGAGCATCCGGGCCGGGAGAAGCTGAGTGAGCTGTATGAGAAGTTGCTTTCAGAGTACAACTTCTCAGCGCAAACATTTACTCCAAGTCTTTGCTGAGCACCACAGCGAAAAAATTGCGTCCTGCCGCTAAGGCAGGACGCATTCCCGGTGGCACGAATTTTGGTACGAATTATTGTCACAACAAGTTTTCCTTCGATTGGTTGACTCGATAGAATGAATAGCGGTCGAGAAATGCGTTGATGGCCGGTCGATTGTTTCCGAGAGCAATGCGGTTGGATAAAAAATGAAGCAGACGAGCAAGAAGACAAGTGGGGGCATTACACGGGAAAAGCTGCTGACATCGATCCTCAAGATCAATCAACTGTTGGCGCTTCCGGTTTCCATCGACAATGTGCTGAGCGCCATAGTGGAAGAAAGTCAAAGGATTTTCGACTTCACCCGTGTGGCGATCTTCATCATAAACAAAGAAGCGCGTTTGCTGGAAAGGAAATACCTCATTGGCTTCGTCCCCATAGAGGTCGAAAAAACCATGAACAGACCACCGCATCTCGATAAGCATCCTTGCAGTGAGACGCTGGTGGCAAATACAGGGCAAACGGTCTACATCCCGGACCGGCTCAACGATCCGCGGATTACTCCAATCGATCTGAAAATGGACCTGTTCTGGAAACGCGTCTCAACCATTGGCGCTCCGCTTAGAATTGAACAGGACATCATCGGCGTGCTCGAGGGAGATACTACCGACCGCCCCTTGCACCTTTCCCCGCAAGAAATCGATCTGTTCACTTTCTTCGCAAACCAGGCCAGTATCATCATCGAAAATGCCCGGCTTCAGGATCAGAATCGAAAAAAAATCCAACAACTGCTCCTTCTCCAGGAAGTGACCAAGAAGTCGAGCCTGACCTTCGATGTTAATGAGTTGATCGATAACATTGCTATTAGCGCTCTTCGGCTGACAAACGCCAGAAGCTGCCTGGTATTCATGTGCAACGAAAATGGAAAGTATCTGAAACAGGTCGCTGGAAGTGGTGAACCCGTTCTCGAAAATGAACTCGTTGGACTTGGCGAAGGGATTGTCGGGGATGTGGCGACAGCCGGGCTGCCCCGGATAATCCATGATGCGAGGAAGGAGTCGGGATCAAGCGATCCGCATGCGAGGTCCCAACTTGTCGTCCCCATTGCGACCGACAACAAAGTGAAGGGCGTCATCAGCGCCTACAGTGACCGGATCAGCGCATTCAGCAAGAGCGACCTCGAGATTCTTTCCATTATGGCAAGCCACGCGGCGGTACTTTTCCAAAACGCCGCTCTCTATGAACAGCTTTCCATGGAAAAGGACAGGGCTGAAAACATTTTGGAAAGCTCCTACGACGGCATTTTAACGCTCAGCGGGACCGGGGTGATTCAGTCGGTTAACCGGCGGACCGAACAGCTTTTCGAAATTGAGAAAAAAAGCATGGTGGGGAAGTCGATCTCTGAAATCGAAAATGACAACGTCGAAAAAGTACTGGATATGGCTTTGCGGAAGAGACTTCCGTATGGCCGTTTCGAGTCCGGCTTTGTAAGGCAAAGCGGGGAAGATTCCATCTTGGAAATAGCGATCTCTCCGTTGAAACGAGTCGCTGGGGCTGACGCGGAATGGATGATTTTATTTCGCGACATCACTGAATCCAAGAAATCGGAAGAGGTGATACGGCGGATGGAAAGGCTGTCGGCTCTCGGAGAGTTTTCCGCCGGAATCGCGCACGAAATCCGCAATCCTTTATCAGCAATCAAGCTAAACCTTCAAATGCTATCGAAACGAATGGACCGTGAGCCGGAATCGCTTGAAAAAATCAGCGATTCACTGGAAGGCATTGTCCGAATCGATAAGCTGATCAGGAGCGTTCTGAATTTCGCTCGCCCCACCATGCCGAGATTTAAGAAGGACTCTGTGCAACGCGTCCTTAGAGAAACCGTTGATGTCATGAAATTACACCTCAAACGGAAAAAAATCAGTGTATCGGTGGACATTGCGCCAACTGTACCGCCTATTTCTTTTGACGAAGATCAGATACGACAGGTTTTCCTAAATCTGCTCTCGAATGCCATGGAGGCTATGCCCGACGGCGGAAAAATCAAGATAACCGGATCGATGAATGGTAACGCGTCGGGTAAAAACGGTCTATTCCGTCTGATTATTTCAGATAATGGCATAGGCATCCGGCGGGAGGTTGTGCCGAAAATTTTCGATCCCTTTTTTACAACCAAACCCGAAGGCACAGGCCTGGGGCTGTCAATCGTTCACAAGATCCTGGAGCAGCACAGGGCTATTGTCGAAGTTGAAAGTTTCATCGGCGTGGGTACGGTTTTTAAACTGACTTTTCCTGTGGATTCAGTTGAGGCAGAAGATGTATCGACATAGCATCCTGATTGTAGACGACGATAAGCTGTTGCAGAAGCCGTTGAAACAGATTCTTTCCGGCGAATACGATGTGTCCACTGCCGGGAGTGGTGAAGAAGCGCTTGCAATTATCAAGGGAAAGCCTGTCGATCTCATGTTCCTGGATATTCGACTGCCTGGAATGGATGGCCTCGAAACACTCAAGGCGGTTCGGGAGAGGGATAAAAATATTCTGGTGATCATGATGACCGCATTTGAAGATATTAAGACAGTCATCACCTCTATGAAAACGGGAGCCTTCGACTATCTTGTGAAGCCCTTGGACATGGATGAGATCGAGATTATAGTCGAACGGGCACTGGAAAACTTGAAGCTAAAAAAGGAAGTCGAAACACTCCGGCGTGCTTGCATCAGAGAATTTGAACTCCTAAATGTGGTGACGGCCAGCGACGAGATCCGCAAGGTATTTCAGAAGGCGGACCGAGTGGCACAGAGCCGCGACACAACGGTCCTCATAGAAGGTGAAACTGGAACGGGTAAGGAAATCATAGCCCGCTACATCCATTATCGAAGTGATCGATTCGGCAAGCCTTTCATGGCTATCAATTGCTGTGCAATCAACCGTGACCTGATGGAAACTGAGCTCTTCGGTTATGAGAAGGGGTCGTTTACCGGAGGGCTGCATGAGGGCAAGGAAGGGAAAATAGAGGCGGCAAACGGGGGAACGCTCTTCCTGGATGAAATCGGCGACATTCCGGCCCAGGCCCAGGCGAAGCTGTTGAGGTTTCTCGAGGAAAAGGAGTTGTTCAGAGTCGGAGGGACAGTAAAGATACAGGTTGACGTGAAGGTTATCGCGGCAGCGAACAAAAGAATTTCGGAAGCGGTGAAGGAGGGGACCTTCAGGCATGATCTGTTTTACCGGCTCAATGTAGCTTCCATTTTTATCCCGCCTCTTCGGGAGAGAAAGGCTGATATCATGCCCATGGCCTTGTTTTTTATGGACCGATTCAATAATAAGTTTGGCAGGAATTTCCAATCCATCTCCAAAGACGTCCAGTCGCTTCTTCTTCGATACGATTGGCCGGGTAACGTTAGAGAACTGAGAAATTTCATTGAAAGAGTCTTGTTGATGGAAGAAGGCAGGGAAATCAACGAAGATCACATTATCCATTTAACGTCCCAGGTCCACAGGCCGACGGCCGATCCTTCCGAAATTGATATTCCAGTGCACGGCGTTAACCTGGACGAGATAAATAAAAGGTACATTATTCGCGCGATTGAAATAAGCAAAGGCAACTTGGCGAGGGCAGCAAGGCTCCTTGGTTTATCCAGGCCGACCCTGGCCTATCGTCTTGAAAAATATGGCCTGCCAAAATAGATCTTCTAAATGGATTTGCGCAGGGTGAAAATGGAGGGAGACGGCAGCCTCTTTATGCAGGTCCCGGGAACCTTGGGGAACTCAAAGGAAAACGATGAGGCCGGCTCCCCGTGAGCATAAGTAATTTTCATTGCCCCATGCTTTCACAAGATATGGTTTCATCAAATAATGAGAATTTCTTCATTTGATCAAATCCGATTCGGAATAAACAAGTACACACTGGGCGCAATTTCAGGGTTGCTCCCGCCGCCTCCTTTGATTTTTTGCTGAAATCCTATTAATGCTCCACCACTCTATTTAAAAACAGCAACATTTGAAATTCGAACAGTTAGCTGACGAATAATTCTGGCATAAGCATTGCACATCGCTTGCAACGATATCTGAGTCCTTTCTCAGTCCGAGCCCAACAGAAGCCGCAATCAACCGACATTGGCTCTGTAAACCTGGATTATGCGTGAACATGCGTAAGAATTCCAGAGCATTCATTCCAATGGGGTGAAACTGTTAAGGCCTTTGTGGTTTTAAAGCAGGGTGGGCAAATGCTGGCGAAGGAGGTAATTGTCCATTGTAAACAGCTTAACAGTGACGAGGAGAGAAACATGAAAAAGTACGCTATGGCAATATCAGTATTGGCAGCGGTCTCCCTGATTTGCCTCCCCTCGATGGGGGTCTGCAAGACCACTGCGCCCTCCTGCACCGTGGGCTACTTTAACAGCTTCGGCAAATCGGTGAACACAACTTTTATCGACGCTACGCTAGAGCCTGCCGTCACCGGAACCAATCCCGAGTACTGCCTGGTGCACGGGTGGATTTCCACACAGAAAGGCGAGAAAATAGGCATCGAGATCTCGCTGCCCGATAAGGCAGACTGGAACCAAAAGCTGCTGGAGACGGGCAACGGCGGGTTTGCAGGCTTTTTCCAGCATTACTATTATCTGTTCGACCCGAGCGCGACGTCGCAACTGGCAGCAATACAAAGGGGGTACGTGCTGGCTGAAACGGATACCGGACACCAGGATGCCAACCTGCTTGACGCCAGTTGGGCCCTCAATAACCCGGTTGCGCAAGAGGATTTCCATTACCTGGCGGTCCATCAGACTGCCGTGGTGGCCAAGGCTATGATAAGTCATTATTACGGCTCCAGCCCAAAATATTCCTATTTTGCAGGCTGCTCCACGGGCGGCCGGCAGGCCATGGAATCCTCCCAGAGGTATCCCGATGACTTTGACGGGATTATCTCCGGGGCGCCTGCCGCCAACGTGGGCGCTATCATAGGCTTCGCCTGGATCCAGCAGCTCGAGTGGCCGGATTTTGTCGCTACCGCGACGGGCGGCACCCCCCCTTACGCGACTTCCTCAACCCCCACGCTGCCCAACAGTGAGATGATATTGGTTCAAAACGGCGTTCTAGCGGCATGCGACGGAACAGGCCCAGCAGCGGATGGCTTCATCAACGATCCGTCTTTATGCAACTTCGATCCGTCCACCCTGTTATGCCCGCAGAGCAGTACGACCAATTGTCTCACGGCGGAGCAGGTGGCCGTGGCCCAAAGGGTATACAATGGACCTCAAACCTGGGACGCAGCCACACAAAAGCCGGCGCAGCTATACTTCGGCTTCGCCAGGAGCGGCGCGGAAGCGAACACGGTGGGCGCGGGGGCATGGCCGGTGTGGGTCGGCGACGCAGGGTACACCCCTTATCTTGGTTACCCCAATGCTCAATACGGTTTTGCTCAGGAGTGGCTGCAGTACTTCGTTTTTTCCGATCCTAACTGGCAGCTCGGCTGGTTCGACTTTGACAGCGACTATCTAATGGTAGACCAGAAGATCGGGAACTTGAATTCCTATAACACCAACCTTTCACCGTTCAAGGCGCATAAAGCGAAGCTGCTCCAGTACCAGGGATGGGCTGATACTTGTCTGACACCTTTGGGGACAATAGATTATTACACGAAGGTGGTCGATCGAATGGGTGATGTAGACGGTTTCTACCGTCTCTTTATGGTCCCCGGGATGGACCATTGCGGGGGCGGAGTCGGTCCCAACACGGTCGAATGGTTGACGGCTCTTGAACAATGGGTGGAAAATAAAACGGCGCCCGACTCCATTCCGGCTTCAGGAACGAGTCCGTTGGACCAACTGGCGATGCAAAGGCCTCTCTGTCGTTATCCCAAGCTGGCCACATTTAACGCAAAGCTTCCAAATTGTGATAATGACAGGCATAATGCCGCCTGTTTTACATGTCAATAACGTTTGAGTTTCATCAGCCAATGACAGAGGTTTAAGGATCATTTTAAAATGCGGCCGGACATGGGACTCAAACTTGAGAAAGGTATTATCGTTAACGCTTTACAGTTCACCGACGGAAATAAGAAGCGGGCTGCTGAAATATTGCAGAACGACAGAAGTGTCCTCTATAAAAATTGAGTCGGCAAAAAAATGGAGGCGAAAAGAAAACAGGCAGCCGATAGTCTGGTGCTAAAATATACCCTGTTTCTGTAGGTATTCGCTACAAACGTTGGGGCTCAATGTGCCATCTTATTGTAGACATTGGGCCTCTTTATTGGTACTTAATGTGCCGAACCCGCCATTGCGACGGGGAATCGTTTTTCCTTTTTTTATTAATCTCAAATGAAGGGAAAGCTTAAATGGACTGGAGCGTCATTGGAATCGTCTTCTCGTTAGCGTTCATTGTGGTTCTGGCATTGAGAGGGTGGCATATTATCGTCATCGCGCCTCTCGCCGTCGTCATCGTATCCATTCTATCCAACATGAACATCATGGAAACAATGAACGGACCCTATATGAAAGGGTTCACCAATTACGCCGGCAAATTTTACCTCATCTTTCTGGCCGGATCTTTATTCGGCAAATTCATGGAAGACGGACAGGCGGCGCGCTCCATCGCCAACGGTATTTTGAAAGTTACCGGCAGAGACAGCCCCATGCGGGTAATGCTGGCAGTTTCAGTCGTTGCCTTGTGTCTCACTTACGGCGGTGTGAGCCTGTTTGTCGTCATTTTCGCAGTTCTCCCGATCTCACGGCCTCTTTTCAAGGAAATGAATCTCGCGTGGCATCTTTGGCTGGCGGCATTTATATTCGGAGGGGCATCGATCACCATGACCATGCTCCCCGGGAGTCCTCAGATCCAGAACATCATACCTACAAAATACATGGCCTCAACGACTTATTCGGCGCCGCTGGTCGGCCTCACCGGGGCGGTCGTTGTCATTATCTTCAACCTTTTATATTTTCGTTACATTCTGAAAAAGTCCAAAGAGAGGGGAGAAACTTACGAGGAACCAGCACCCGGCCTCCTCGGAGCTGGAGCAGCCGCTACAGGTCCTACGCCCAATGTCTTTCTAAGCCTGGTGCCTCCGATTGTCGTTCTGATACTGCTCAATTTCGACATCCCTTATCTCAAAAGAGACCCCGTTATCGCTTTGACAGGCGGTGTGCTGACATGCATCGTCCTGTTCTGGAAATATTATGCGAATATAGTCGATAGCTTGAGCAAGGGCGCCCTGAACACGGTCGTTCCCGTTGTCAATACATGCGCTGACGTCGGCTATGGCATGGCGGTTGCCGCCACGACCGGATTCAAATTGATCTCATCATGGCTGCTGGCCATTCCCGGGAATCCGGTCATCTCTCTGGCGATCGCCACCAACATTATGGCGGCCATAACAGGGTCCGCATCCGGGGGTCTCGGAATTATCATGGAGACCCTGGTGCCCAAGTATCTGGCCATGGGCGTGAATCCGGACCTGATCCACAGGATTGCCGCCATGGCCTCCGGCGGTTTCGATGCCATGCCTCATAACGGGGTAGTCATCACCACCCTTGCGATCGCCGGGCTCACTCACAAAAATGCTTACAAACACCTTTTCTTTGGGCACGTCGTTGCCGACACCCTCGGCCTGATCGTCGCCCTCCCTGTTGGAATATGGATTTACGGCTAAAACGTCCAGAAGGCATGGATGAATCGCGCTACATTGAAATTTTTGAAAAAGATATGAATCTAACTCCTTATTTTGAGCCTCCTATTGGAAAGGTGACAATCAACGCGACCACTCATGCTGAAAAGCAGGATTGAAAAGGAGAATTTATGAGCAAACCATTTGAACGCATGGCAGTCATCGGCACCGGCGTTCTGGGCACACAGATCTCTATGGTTTCAGCGTACGCCGGTTATGAAGTCACCGTCTACGATGCCGTCGAGGGGTCGTTTGACGCCACAATCGCCAAGCTGAGCGCAGACTTGAAGGCGAAAGGTATGACTCCTTTCATCCCGTGGGACAAGTGGGAGGAGTGCAGAAAGAAGATTCGGTTTGTGACCGATCTTGCCCGCGCGATAGAAGACGTTGATTTCATAGTTGAGGCGATAACCGAAGACGTCGAAATGAAGAGAAAGCTCTTCAAGCAGATGGGAGAACTCGCACCGGCCAAAACAATCTTTGCAACCAACAGCTCCTCCCTTCCCATTTCGAGGATGGAAGACGCCAGCGGAAGGCCGGAGCGGTGCATCAACACTCACTTTTATCAGCCTCTCTATGGAATGATCATGACGGACCTCATGGCGGGAACGAAAACCCTTCCCGAGGTCATGCAGAAAGGGGAAGCATGGATCCGGTCCCTGGGCATTATCCCGCTGCTGGTGAAAAAAGAGGCCCTGGGCTTCTGCTTCAACAGCGTCTGGCGAGCCATTAAGAAACAAACCCTCTATATGTGGGCAAACGGCATAGTCGATTTCCGGGACATAGACCGGGCATGGACCATCTTCACGGGCTATAAGCTCGGACCTTTCGCCCTGATGGATTCCGTTGGACTTGATACCGTCTGTAATATCGAGATGGTCTATTACGATGAGTCGAAGGACCCCAAGGACAAGCCGCCCGACGCACTGCTGGAGAAAGTTAAAAAAGGCGAACTGGGCGTCAAGACCGGGAAAGGTTTTTACACATATCCAAATCCGGAGTTCCTCGGCCCGGATTTTTTGAATCCTAAGAAATAATGGAGGAAAACGTGAAGGAAAAAGCTGTCGTCACCGCCGCAATTACCGGGAGCATTCACACTCCTACGATGTCCGATTATCTCCCCGTAACGCCTAAGCAGATTGCCGATGATGCGGTGAGTGCTTATGAAGCGGGAGCCGCCGTCTGTCATATCCACGCGCGCAATCCCGAGACGGGAATGCCGTCCCCGGATCTGAACCTCATCAAGGAAATCATCACCAGCATTAAAAGCCGGTGCAATATCGTCGTCTGCATTACGACCGGCGGCGGCTTTGGAATGACCGTTGACCAGAGGGTTGCCCCAGTGGCCCAATATAAGCCGGAACTTGCTTCATTCAACGCAGGTTCCATCAACTTCGCGCTCTTTCCAGTGATCGCAAAATTTAAAGAATGGAAATTTGACTGGGAAAAACAATTCCTCGCCGCGTCGGAGGACGTGATTTTCTCCAATACTTTCAAGTCCATGCGGGAATATTGCGGAAAATTCGCTGAAGCCGGCACCAAACCCGAATTCGAGATCTATGACGCCGGGATGATAAACAACATAGCGTTCATGATCCAGGCGGGCTATGTCAAGAAGCCCGTTTACATCCAGTTCGTCATGGGAGTCCTTGGCGGAATCACACCGAGTTCCGAGAACCTTCTTTTTCTCGTGGACTATGCGAAGAAGCTGATCGAGGACTTCGAGTTTTCCGTGTGCGTCGCCGGCCGTGCCCAGTTTCCCATCTGCACACAATCGCTGCTAATCGGCGGAAATGTGCGCGTCGGCCTGGAAGACAATCTATTCCTCGAAAAGGGCCAGATGGCAAAGAACAGCGGCGAGCAAGTAGCCAAGATCATCCGTATCGCCAGAGAACTGGGCATCGAACCGGCAACACCCGATGAGGCAAGGAAAATCCTGGGGCTCAAGGGGTTCGATAAGATTAATTTCTAAATCCAGCCAAGTGATTTTTGCGCTGTTGTAAATGGCTGGCGCCAGGTATCGCTGGGTCCTTCCGGTACCTGGCGCTTTGCCGTTTCTATTGCCGTTTCTCGTTGCCGCTTCTGGTTGCCGTTTGGCAGGCCTAATCCCCTTCATGCTAAGATATGGCTGATTACAACGTATAGGAGAAGTTGACTGGTTTTGGTGCCTGGTTTCTCAGTTTCTAAATAGGATACGCGCCCGGCAAATTGATGGGATTTCGCAATGAAGGGGTAGAGATTAGGGTGCTTATCCGTGTCAATCCACCCCGCTACGCTCCTCCATCCGTGTCCGGAAATTGGTTCTTCGCTGACCACCGTCCACTGTTCCCATTGAATTTGGCCTGAATTTGCAATGAACAGTCGTTACAGTCACAAGTCACATGTCACTAACCAGTATCCATCCGGAAACCCGGATGAACGTAGGAGAATTTCACCTTATGAACGTAGGAGAATTTCACCTTATGAGACAGTAGCAGTTTTCGATTCGGATTTTTGACTGAGATGATACCCTTGGAACCTGACCCAGTTAAACTTGGGATTTCCGAAAAAGATTTTGCGGAATTTATCCGCCTGCGGAGTTTGGTAGGTTAGTTACAGGCCCTGTCTTTACGAGGGGTCTTTTTTATTGGTCTTCATCAATAATTTCCGGCATTCGAGACGAGCGGTGCACCAATCTTTCGAGCGGACTCACCCCGGAGCGGCATGGTACGTGGTATTTGCTAATCCGGCTACCACAATTGATTGTACCATGCTATATTTGCGCATAAAGGAGACTTCATATGACTGCTGCGACCAAAATTTGCCGAGACGAGGTACTCGCGGAAATCAATGCATTACCGGAAGAATATTTACCATTTCTGCTGCAAATGATGCGTGCTTTCCGAGAGAGTGTAACATTGAAATCGGCTGCGGAAAGCTTCCGGCAGGGCTGGTGTGAAGCTCAAAGCGGCATGACATCCCCAGTGGAAAACTTGTGGGATGGCATTGATGCCCAATAATCCTCAAGCGTCCAAAATCGTTTACACCTCAGAGTTCAAACGTAATCTTCGGCAACTCGCTAAAAAGTACCGGCACATAAAATCCGATGTGCAACCGATCATTGATGACCTAACCCGGGGAAAAATGACAGGAGACCAAATTCCAGGTATCCGATACGATGTTTTCAAGGTCCGAGTCAAGAACTCGGATGCAGCCAAAGGTAAGAGTGGTGGCTACCGGATTATCTATTACCGTCCCGGTAGTAGTCTAATCGTGCTTATAACCATCTATTCCAAGACCGAACAGTCGGATATCACACCTGCAGAGATCCGGCGCATTATCTTGGAATGCGAAACTCACCACCCACATGAGCATCCACTCCCGTAGAGCCTTGATTAAAGTCGAGCAGGAGATCCGGAGCGTGCAAAATGGATTTCCAAACCTTGCTCCAAAAACATGAGGCCTTGCTTGCCGAGAACACGGCGCTGAAGGAAGAGAACCTATCTCTGAAGATTCGCCTGGGGCTCGCCGAACCACTGGAAATCTCGCCTTCTCCAGAAGAAGTTCAGCAAGATGTTCCCCCCCAGGAACCCCTTCCCCATCTCGATGCCAAGGCTGCGGCAAAAATCCGGCTTTTCATGTCTTTGTTCAAGGGTCGCGATGACCTGTACGCCAAAAGATGGGAGAGCAAGGATGGCGTCAAGTCCGGATACACACCTGTCTGCCTCAATGAAGGGGAACTTGGTCTTTGTAGAAAGTTTAGTATCAAGTGCGCTTCCTGCGAGCATAGATCGTATGCGCCTCTGGACGAAAGGGCCATGAAAGCGCATTTGAGAGGTAACTTCGTTGCCGGCATCTATCCCATGCGCCAGGATGAAAAGTGCCACTTTCTGGCTATCGACTTTGATAAAGATGGCTGGCAGCAGGACGTGTCCACTCTCAGAGATGTCTGCGCGGCTTTCGATGTGCCGGTTGCCATTGAGCGTTCGCGCTCCGGCCTGGGCGCTCACGCCTGGTACTTCTTCGCTGATCCCATCGTTGCCGGCCTGGCGAGAAAATTCGGGAGCGCCTTGCTTACCTACGCCATGAGCGAGCGACATGAGATCAAGTTCAAATCCTACGACCGATTGTTTCCCAACCAGGACACGATGCCCAAGGGTGGATTTTGCAATCTGATTGCCTTGCCGCTACAGAAGGCGGCGCGTCAAAATGGCAACAGCGTTTTCATCGATGAATGTTTCCATCCCTATGAAGATCAGTGGGAATTCCTGGCGCAGATCAGGAGACTTGCCGAGGGGGAAATCGGTGTCCTGATTTCGAAACTCTGTCATGGCGGTGAACTCGGAGATCTCAAACAAGACAATGAAGAGCCTGCCAAACCGTGGGAGACGCGCCGAAGCAAGCTCTCACGGCATGACTTCCCGAATGTAATACAGTTGGTCAAAGCCAATATGCTCTACATAGATAAGTCCGGCATTTCCCAGAAGGCATTGAATGTCTTGAAAAGACTTGCCGCGTTCAAAAACCCTGAGTTCTACCGTGCGCAGGCCATGCGCAAGTCGACTTATAATCAACCGCGAATCATCTCCTGCGCCGAGGAAACACCTGAGTATCTGTGTCTGCCGAGAGGGTGCGACGTGGATCTCGCAACCCTCTTGGGGGAAGCCGGCGTTGATGTTGCCTGGTCCGACAAGACCTATCCGGGAAGACACATCGAAGTCACCTTCACAGGGGTACTGAGGGAGGACCAGGAACTTGCCGCGGAGGCAATGTTAAAGCATGACTGTGGGGTCCTTTCAGCCGCAACGGCCTTCGGGAAGACGGTTATCGCCGCCAAGCTGATTGCAGAGCGCAAGGTAAATTCGCTCATCTTGACTCACCGACAGCAACTCCTTTCGCAGTGGATGGCGAGGCTAGCCCAGTTTTTGGAAATAGATGAGGAACTTCCCGTAGCAGCCCAAAAGCGGGGGCGAAAACCTGTTCAGGGCCTCATTGGACAGATTGGCGCGGGAAGAGAGACTCCGAACGGTATTATCGATGTGGCTATCATGCAGTCCTTGACGAGTGATGACGAGGTGAAGGAATGCGTAAAAGACTATGGTATGGTGATAATCGATGAATGTCACCACGTCCCTGCATTCAGCTTCGAGCAGATTCTAAAAAAGGTCCATTCCAAATACATCTATGGCTTGACTGCCACGCCCGCCCGGCGTGACGGGCGTCATCCGATTATCTTCATGCACTGCGGCCCGGTAAGATACCGGGCGGATGCCAGGAAGGAGGCTGAGAAACGGCCATTCGATCACTATGTCATTCCCAGGTTTACCGGCTTTAGGACTCCATTTGACAAGGAAGAAGAGGATATGTCGATCCAGGAGTTCTATTCCAGGATCGCTACGGACGAATTGCGTAATCAGCAGATCAGCGATGATGTGATCAGAGCGCATGAAAACGGCAGAAACACGCTCATCCTGACCGAAAGAACCGCCCATGTAGAGTTGCTCGCCGGGAAGTTGCGCGAGAAAATACCCGATGTCATATCCCTCACCGGCGGGAAAGGAGCAAAAGAGACCAGGAATGTCTTGTCGAAAATTGCCGAAACGCCGGTCTTCGCCCAACTGACGCTGGTTGCTACGGGCAGATACATCGGAGAAGGGTTTGACGAACCACGGCTGGACACTCTGTTTCTGGCCATGCCAATATCGTGGAGAGGGACACTTCAGCAATACGCCGGCAGACTGCACCGATTATTCGAGGAGAAAAAAGAGGTCCAAATCTATGACTACGTCGATATCCACGTTAACACCCTGGAGAAGATGTATCGCAAAAGGCTTGCAGGGTATGCCGCCATCGGGTACCGGGCGAAAGCGGGAAGCGTCACGGATGAACCGGCCGATATCATCTTCGATAATACCAACTTCCTCCCTGTTTACCATAACGACATGATGAACGCCATGCGGGAGATGGTGATTGTCAGCCCCTTCATAACGAGGAGGCGAGCATTCAGAATGTTGCCAAACATGGCGGCATTGGGGAAGAGGGTTTCAGTGGTCGTTGTCACAAGGCCGACAGATACTTACAAAGAGAAGGATCGACCGGTTTTGGAGGATACCCTCGCTTCGATGCGAGACGCCGGGGTGCGCCTTCTGTTCAAGGCCAACATCCATCAAAAATTTGCCGTCATAGATCAGAAAATCGTCTGGTACGGAAGCATCAATTTTCTGAGCTACGGAAGTGCGCAAGAAAGTCTAATGCGGCTGGTAAGTCCAAACATTGCCCAGAAATTGCTGAAAGTCCTTGGAAAGTCGATAAGCGCATGAAACTTGCCGATCTTACGCAGAAAGTGATTGAACAATTCGCAGGGACGAAAATTTTCGCCAGAGGGTACGATTACTACGAGTCGGAAAACGTCTCCCGGCTTACCTATGACCCGGATACCGAATCAATCAGCGCCGAGGTGGCCGGAAACACCGGGGATTACGATGTGGAGATAGAACAGGTGGATGGGGATATTCAAGCCTCCTGTAACTGCCCTTTCGATGGTTACCCCTGTAAACATATCGTTGCAGTGCTCTTGAGCTTCATCAATCATCGCCGGGAGCATTTACGGGAGGCTAAAAAGGCCAAGTCCCGGAATGCAGCCATCGAAGCGCGGATCCGCAAGCTGTCCACGGAAGAGTTGGCGGGGATGGTCATGACATGTGCTCGCAGGTATCCTGATTTTCAGGGGGAGTTGATGGTTCGCTTCGAGCCTGATCGGAAGCAGACGCTCGATGCACTGCTCAAACAGGTTGCACGTGCGTTTCCCTCCATCGAATCGAGGTCCTATTCCACCGACAATATAGCCAGGGATCTGAAACGTGTCCTGCAATCAGTGGAGAGCGCCGAGAAGACAATCGGCCTCGATGTCAACTGGGCCGTTGCCGACTCCATCCTCAATGAACTCAATGAATACGGCATGAACGACGATGCTCTGGAAGAGGTTCTGTTCGATGTTCTCCAAGTACTCAAGGATTTCCTTGTCGGAAAGGTGGCATTGGCTGCCAGGAAGCGGGAAATCATCGACAGGCTCATGTACTTCTATAACTGGGGAAATTGCGGGGTGGTGGATATCGTCTATGATACGGTCATGGATCTGTGTTCGGAGAAGCAGGACTATCAGGCAGTCATCGAAAAGCTCGAATCCCGCAACCAAAGCAGTTCCTACATTCGCGGTCTGCTGGCCGACTTGTACCAATTGATCGGCGATGAGAGGGCCGAGCTTGCTGTTCTGGAAAGGGAACTCAGATACGGCATGGATTACTGGAGTCTGGCCGAATACTGGCTCCGTAGAGGCAATCGCGACAAGGCGACAAGAGTAGTTGAAGAGGGCATCGAAAAGGGCGAGGGGCGAAAGCAGGAGCTTTACGACTTCCTCCAGCAGGACTTTGAAAAACGAGGCGATTATGTGGGCCTCGCCAATCTGCTTGAGAGAAAAGCACAACGCAATGACCTTTTGAACGGCACCCTTAGAGCCGATCCGATTTACCTTAGCCTGAGAGACTACTACCGGTTGCGAGATGACTACGGCAGCCTTCTGAAGCTTCTTCAACTTTGCTTGAAGCGGAACGAGATAGATTTCGGCGTCTATCGGGAGGCTAAAGAGGCGCTGAAGGAGAATGACCGGGCCGCATTTGAAAAGGAAATGATCTCTCGACTTCGTAGGGAGCAAAAAGATCGAAAATCGACATGGTCGTTGGGACCCAGCCAGGCTTTGAAGACCCTTGCGGAGATCCATGCGTATAAAGAGGATCTTGATCAATTGTTCGAAGTTGTGAAAGGTGAACACGAGTTGCTCGTCAAGTACGAAGACCGGCTCCTCTCTTTGCATTCTTCCCACTATCTTAGTGAGTATCGCGCCAGAGCGGAGAGCCTGATAGCCGAGCGCGGCAGGGGGAACTATCTACAGGCGGTCGAGTACCTGAAGAAGGTACGCACGATCTATCGGGATATGCTGAAACGCTCCGAAGAGTGGGACCGCTACATTCGAGGAATTAGGGAGAACAACAAGACCCTGCGCGCCTTACATGAAGAATTGCGGAAGGCGCGTCTTATTGCTTGAGTGTCCCCCCCTCCAAGTCCGAATCAAGGGATTCTCGTGGAGTGTTGTCAATGCAACCAGTTCAGACCCAACATCTCTGTGCATCTGAGTTCACCGGGTTGCGGGGAAGCGGTAATCGACAGCCGTTTCCTCGCTGACCTTTGGGCGCAATTGGCGCAATACGAGCTGATATTGATGATTGCCAATCCGAACCTTTTGATATAATGTAGAAAAGACAGTGCAGGACAACTGAATACAGCCGGGGGGTGCTCTCCAACCGGGAGCTGAGATGATACCCTTGGAACCTGACCCAGTTAATGCTGGCGGAGGAATCGGCTAGAGTAGTTTTCGAAAGGCCGTTTTTCTCCGGAACGGCCTTTGTCTTTTCATGGGCCAAATCTTCGTATCTCAGCTCATCCCCAAGAGTTTGCACCTTCCGAGCTGGCGCCCCGCTGTCAGCCCCGTCTCTGGTCGTTGACAGAGCAGGGAGAGCGTCGAGAATGAGCGGGCGCCTTCCGCGCTACGCGGGATACATCGCTAAGGGGTGCGCAATTCGAAATGATATTCTTCTGCTTAGTGTTGTATATAGTGTCTCATACGAGGAGGACGTGATGGCGACGCAACTCGAATCGGCCAGAGCAGGCATAGTTACCGACGAAATGAGAAAGGCCGCCGCAGGCGAGCCGATCTCCGCAGAGCAACTGCGGGAACTGATTGCCGAAGGACTGGCTGTTCTGCCCAGGAACATCAATCATTCATTTCCCGATCTCAGGGCAATCGGAAAAAGCCTCAAGACTAAAGTTAACGCCAACCTTGGAACAAGCGGCGAGTGCTGTTCCATGGACCTCGAGAAGGAAAAGCTGGAGGCGGCCCTGCGGGCCGGGACAGATTCCATAATGGACCTTTCCACCGGCAAAGATCTGTCGGCCTTCAGGAGTTTTTTCCTGGAGAATTCGCCGGTCATTGTGGGAGCGGTCCCGATTTATGGGGTGGCCACGGAGATGGTTCACAGGCATCAGCCGCTTGACACGATGGACGCGGACGAGCTTCTAAGAAGTATCGAGCGGCAGTGCGCCGAAGGCCTCGACTACATCACGGTGCATTGCGGGGTGACCCTGGATTCTGTTAAAAAACTCGAGACTTACGAGCGCATCATGCCTTGTGTGAGCCGGGGCGGGTCCATTCACATGGCCTGGATGCGCAAAAACAGGAAACAAAATCCGCTCTACGAGCACTATGATGACCTCCTGAGCATAGCCTACAAATATGACGTTACTCTGAGCCTGGGGGACGGCTTTCGGCCCGGCGCAATCCTGGACGCTACCGACGGGCCTCAGTTGGAAGAGCTGATGATCCTTGGCGAGCTGGCAAGAAGGGCGCGCAAAAGAAACGTGCAGGTGATGATCGAAGGGCCGGGGCACGTCCCTCTTAACGAGATTACTGCCAACGTCCTGCTGCAGAAGAAACTGTGCGACGGTGCTCCCTTTTATATCCTCGGGCCGCTTCCAACGGACATTGCGGCAGGCTACGACCACATTACCGCCGCCATAGGAGGCGCGATAGCCGGGGCCGCCGGAGCAGATTATCTGTGCTATGTAACCCCTGCCGAACATCTGGGACTTCCCGGCGCCGATGACGTGTACCAGGGAGTTATGGCCGCTCGGATCGCCGCCCATATCGCGGATATTGCCAAAGGACTTCCGGGGGCTATTGAGGCCGACAGGCGCATGTCGATTGCCCGGCGGGACCTGGATTGGGACGCAATGGTCCGTGAAGCCATCGACCCGGAACTCGTAAGAAAGCGCCTCCAGGTCACAGAGGACCGCGAGGGCTGCAGCATGTGCGGAAAGCTTTGCGCGGTAAAGATCAGCCGGGTGGTTTGAGACAGATTACATTGTGTAAATACATCGGATGCGTTATGCTTGGAATAATGAAAAGAACCACCTTAACATCCGACAGCACGGAATTGATTTCGAGGATGCAAAGCAGATCTTTGAAGGGCCGACTGTCGAACGGGTTGATGACCGTTTCGATTAGGGCGAAGTCCGAGTGTATGCCGTCGGTCTTGTGAACGGCATAGAAATTACGGTCATCTATACCGATATAGGTGAAGATGAAAGGCGTATCATCTCGGCGTGGAGAGCAGAGCCTCATGAAAGACGCTACTACTGGAAAAAAATCGAAGAGAACTAAACACGGTACGGATTGGGATCGGGTGCTGGGTGCGAGTGATGCCGAAGTGCGCGCAGAGATCGAATCCGATCCCGATGCACACCCTACGAACGAAGAATTTTGGAAGGATGCCAAGGTTGTATTGCCGCGCCGCAAAGCAGTTGTGACCATGCGGCTTGATGCGGAGGTGCTCGAATGGTTCAGGCTGCAGCCAGGTTACCAGACAAGGATTAATGCTATCCTCCGTACCTACATGAAGGCCCACGAAAATCATCATACCGTGTGATGCCGGTCCGTTGAAGGATGGCGAGTGACACCAGGCGTTGAGGGCAGTGAGAAACCAAATTCATTGAAGACTGAGCAGAGAAGCAAGAGTGAAGGGTGAAAAACCAAATCCCTCAATTCCTGAATTCGTCGATTCTCAAACTCCTGAATTCCTCAATCCCTCTTAATTCCATTATCCAACTGGACGTCCAAACCGCTTATTGCGTTCTTGCTGCGAGCGCCTTTATGAAGCGATTAAAAATCCAGGGCGCGGAACAGCACAGCCGGTTTAACCGGCTGGCCGGGGCCGGCGTTAGAACCGAGAGTGATTTGCGCTCCTGGATGCGGGAATCCTTTCCGGCCCTGAATGCAAGCCTGTGGGAAAAGTGCCGGAAACAGGCCGATGAGTTTCTTGAAGCGGGAGTCAAAGTGTTCAGGTGGGAGAATTTTCCCCCTCTGGCAAAGGGAGGCACTGGAGATCTTTTGTCTCTGCGTCCCCCGGTCTCCGCGCTCCCGTGCCGGTCTTTGCTCTGCCCTGCCGTCCTTTTTGGCAAAGGCGGCCTGAAAACCGATCTGCCTCTGCTTGCCGTATTCAATTCTCGAAAACCGAGGCTCATTTCTCCTGATGCAAACTGGCTCGAGGCGCTGCGCTTTTTCTTTCGCAGCCTGGACCCCCGCAAAATCGTCATTGCAGGCAGCATGGGAACACTCACCTACGACCTGGCCGGCGCCAATGCCCTGCGCTCCGCATTGCCTCAACTCATGGTAGCGCCTTTTCCCCTTCTGGAGGCAGATCGGGAACTGTTAAAAATATATGGGGAAAGCGCGCGCGCAATTCCAGTACTTTCGTGTATGCTCGAGGAGAACAGCGGGGTCGCCACATGTTCCAAAAGGCAAGCCCCCATCTGCCGCGACTGGATTCTTGGCGCACTGGCAAATTTTCATCTCGTGCTGGAAATCCGCTCTCACGGAAACCTCCTGACGGTCCTGGAGGAAATCCAGGCAAAATCACCCCGGCGGCAGTTCGTTTTCGAACCCGAGGTGACCAACTCTTCGAACGCAGGAAATCGTGTCCTTCTGACAAAATTCTCAGAACACGCACAGGGATTCAAGCTCCCGGGGATCCAGGATTTGCCTGCCGCAAAACCTGATCGGAGTCACTGCCCGGCAAATAAAAACTCACCCCGCTTTCCCAAAGGCAGATCCCGGGGATTTTACGACTCTTTTCAGTACGACGATATCGCCTGGAGCAGTCACCTCTTCCACTATACCAGGGCATGTGCCGGTCCCTGGCCGGGCGAGACTTACCATCAATATCTGGTCAATCTGCTCGACGGACATCCCCTCTCGAGCCACTCGGCCCTGGAAACCCTCATTCGGATTATGCAGGAAGGACTGATTCGGGCAAGCTCCCGGATGGTTCGCGGTCAGGCGGCGGTCATTTCCTGGAGTTCTCATCCCCCGCAGGAGCTGTTTGTAATGCGCAAGTGGAACCGGGCGCTCGTGAGGTGGACAGTCGAACCTTATCGATTCACAACGATTTATTGGTTTACGTTGTTCTTTGCAGTCCTTACCTCTCACCCAAATCAGTTTATCCATTTCTGTGTGACCTCTGCCACCAGGACCAGGTTCAAGTGGTGGAATCTCTGCCAGCACCTCTTTGAGCAAGGGCAAGTTGAGCCGCCACAAAATCTTCATTTTCCTGTAGTTATCCACAGGGACAATAATCTTGCCATCAATGAATCCTCGGAGGAGTTTTTGCTTCAAGGCGAAGGGTGCGGCCATAATCTTCATCGTCAGAAAATGGAGTTCAACATGATGCTCAGCCCTGAACCGTAAAAATTCCTCTTCCTGTGTCCGCCGCCCACGAATGTCATCGAGCTTCTGTTTCGCTTCTGACAAGGCTGAGTTTAGTGTGATAATTTTCTCCTCAGCCTCTTTGTCGAGAGCCGCAAATCTCGCCCCCGATAATCCATTTCTGAGCGCAACCACAAATTCTTCCCGCGCAATTTCCTCCTTAGCGAGTTGTCGAGTGAGATATTCGCACTCTTCGGCTAATTCCCTCTCTCTTTCGATGCGGGCAGATTCTTCGTACCGGTGGAAATGCTCACCGCGTATCACTCTGCAAAGTTCTTCCATTACGTGATTCTCAAGGTCATCCGCGTTGACTCTGTGAAAAGAACACCGCTCGCGCCCTTGTAGCCATTCCTCTGATTTTTCATAATAGGCACATGTGTAAGACTGGAGATAGGTCCCATCGACTCTTTTTGGTGAACCGTTCCGTGTAATCAGTTTTGAATTACACACGCCACAGAGCAATAACCTGTGAAGCAGAAAATCTTGTGCTGCGAGAGCAGGCCTACCAGCTCGTGTGTTTGCTTGCTTCAGTCTTTCCTGTAACTCTTTCCACTGAGTATTCAAAATTAGAGGTTTGCAGGGGAAATCATACTTCACTTTTCCAAAATTCACGAACATCACACCTCGAAAGTACACTTCTTGGTGAAATAAGTTGGAGATCGTGGCTGAGTGCCATTTTCCTCGGCGGCTACAGGGTGTATTCTGCTCATTCAATTTGGCGGCGAGATCGAAGAGTGACACACCTTTGAGATATTCTGCAACCATCCACGTTAGACGCCCGGATTCTTCAGGATGAGGGAGAACTTGCTTGAGCTTCTTGTCCCAGTAATAACCATATGGAGTGTGACCAGGGACAACCTCTCGCTTTTCAAGGAGACGAATTAAGCCGCCTTCTGTTCTCTCGCGTATTGTTTCTGCTTCGTATTCGGCGATTGTGGCTAAGAAGTTCAACTTGAGATTATCGAGTTTATTCTTTTGGGAGGTATCGATGCCGTCGTTGATTGCTATTAAGTGGATATTCAACTTCTCAAGCTCGTCCAAATTCCGCTTTGTATCGAGAACTGAGCGCCCGAACCTAGTGACGTCCCACGTAACTACGACCTGGAATTCATTCTTCTTCGCATCGAGCAGGAGACGTTGCATTTCCGTCCGAGCTTTCATACTCTTGCCGGATTTACCAGCGTCTTCATAAATCTCGGTTAGGGTCCATCCTTTGTCTTCACAATATTTCTTGATTACATTTTCTTGGTTTCCGAGGCTGGTTTTCTGCTCACCGATTTGGGAGACGGAGGAAACCCGGACGTAACCTGCAGCTCGCTTAATCGGCTTGAGTTCAGGTTTTGGTTGGAGTTGTTTCTTGAGCTTTGCCATTATTAGTTTCCTAGGGTCAAAATACACGTCGAGGCCCGTGGGATAACGTCAGCGTGGTGTTTATTCAGCTAATTGTAAAGCTCAGGCTCAGATATTCCATACGTTTGAGCGATGAAATTATTCCTCCTGGCATTGTGGAGAAGTGCCTCTATCTCCGGACGGCATCTATCTTATCGGCTTTTTCCTTTTCCAGGTTTACGTCGAACGTAACCAGCCTTCTTCCGAACAGCCTTCATGCCGACCTAGCAATGATGGGAGTGGCGTCTATGCTATTCTTTGCCAGCCAGTTCCACAAGGTCGGTTCGCTCACCTGGTAACGTTTCGCCACAAAGCTCTTCGGCGAACCGTTTCTCAAGAGAGCGACAATCTCCGGCCGGAACGGATCTAGCCTACTCTTGCCCGGACCTTTCGGTCTACCTAATTTTACACCCGAAACCCTTCTCGCTGCGAGCGCTTCCTTGGTTCTGAGGGAGATAAGGTCGCGCTCGATTTCGCTGACTAAGCCCAAAATGACCATGCACACCTTTGAATTAAGGCTGTCGTCGATTGTCCATGCTCCTTTTATGGCGTGCAGGGTTATACGGTGTAGCTTGCAATACTCCACTACCTCGATGATCTGCCGGAGAGACCTGGCAAATCGGCTGAGTTCGGCGGTTATTACAACATCACCAGGACTGAGTTGCTGGAGTACCTTTCCCAGCTCCCTTTGTTTCCAATCGACGGTACCACTCACAGTTTCTTCAATCCAGGTCACGCTACCAAGGCGCTTCTCGTTGGCAAA
>JBEKPW010000073.1:0-31105 GCA_049520315.1 Syntrophobacteraceae bacterium | reverse complement strand
AGCCGCCTCCGACGGGTCACGGTTGGACCCATTCTCGGCGGCTCTCCGGAGCCTGGAAAACTGAAACATGAGGGGCAGAAAAAACAAAAAATGCTTGCACGTGTCACCCATATCAGCAGTGACAAGCGAGGAGGTTTCAGTACTTACCTTCTATCTTTATCCCACGCCCTCCGCCCTCAAGCACGCCTTTTGCATAAGTTTTCAGTCGGACAACTATCTGGAGGCGTATGGTCATGGCAGTCAAGGTCGATTTAGGAAAAACTGGCCAGGTTGAAACGAACGTTAAGCCCACTCATTCCCATAAATCCACTACTAATAAAAAAACTGAAAACTCCAATGTGTTTCAAGCCCTTCTGAGCGGGTTAAAATTCAAAGAAAGCAGCGAGCCGGTCAGCAGTCTGCGAAACAAGCCTGCATCCTCTGAACTAGTCAAAAACGATCATCACAGACCCTCGAAAAACCCTGGCGCTGTCCGGGGCCTGAACTCGCAGGACATCAATAATCTTGCGGCCTCAGCTCTAATAGCCATGGCAGCCATTTCATCCGGTGAGAACCGTATCGGCAGCTTCTACTCGCTGGGGGCCGCTGGGCAGGGCCGGCCTGGCGGGACTTCAAGCTTTGGCGGGGTTTGCGCATCGACGCCGGGAGTCGGGACCGGGCTGTGTCCAGGGCAGGAAATCGGAGTTCTGTCCGCTCATTTCGAGTCGGGCGAAAAAGGTCCGGGGGTGATCGGCTATGACGCTAATGGTGGGACATCCTACGGAACCTACCAGATTTCATCCAGGGCAGGTACAATGAAGCTCTTTGTCGATTACCTGTCCGATCAGGCGCCTGACCTCGCCAATAAACTGAAAACCGCAGGGCCGGCAAACACCGGCAACACTTCCGGAAAAATGCCCGCAGTCTGGAAAAAAGTAGCAACTCAAGACCCTGTGCGGTTTGCTAAACTCCAGTACGATTTTATTGAAAAAAGCCATTACCAGCCGGCCGTTCAGGAAATTTCGGATCGAACCGGTCTGGATATCTCCAAAGCCCCCAGGGCGCTTCAGGAGGTGCTCTGGAGCACGGCCGTCCAGCATGGGCCAAATGGCGCGGCAAAGATCTTTACCAAAGCGATCAAGCGTACACAGGCCAAAAACGATGGAGTCAAAATAGCCCAATTGATTGGTTCCATCTACGATATGCGAGCGACTCAGTTCGGGTCGTCCGGACTGGGTGTCAGGGCCGCTGCCCGGAGCCGTTTCAGAGAAGAGGGGAGAATGGCCCTTGCCATGCTCTCCGATCCGTTCCTCAATTCCCAAGGTGTAAGGGCCTAGTCCAACCCGAATAGGAAATATTTGCGCGCTCACCAAGAAAAAAATTCCGCTCCAACCCCGGATTATTCTGCCTAAAGAAAATGTCTCATTGTAAGTCATTGATGTTAACGGACTTTTATCGGCTGAGTTGTTTGGTATCAAGTTTGCTCGCAAATTTGTCCGGAAGCCTGTTGAATCTATTGGAAGAAAATGTCGGGTTTTCGGTCAAACGGCGCTATCTAACCTAAATCGGATGAGAGAATGCAATCAGGACAGGTAAACGCTTCACAACTGCTGGCATCCTTTCTTGGAAGTGAAAATGAGAAAATCGCGCAAGCTATAGCCCCGCATGATTTTGCCGGCGAACTTAAAAAGCTCATGCCTGCGACGGCCAGCGGCGCCGAGCCGTCTGCCCGGGATGCCGCGGCAAAGCCCGAGAAGGTGGAAGCGGCCCATCCCAGGCTAAAGTCTTTCGCTGGCCAGATACCCGCTGCTGCTGAAGCAAAAAGCCCCCCTGCGTCTTCAATCCGGGAGCAGAGGGGTGCGACAGATTCCAAGACGAAGATAAACGCGATAAAATCGAAGGCCCAAAAAGAGAAATGCCTCTTCGTTACCAACCCCGCCATCGCCGCGACAGTGTTGGCCGACCTTCAATATCCCGCTGAAACCAGAAAGGCGTGCGAGGGCATGAAGAATAAGCAAGGCCTCATTTCCTTTAAAGACCTGAAATCTGTCCTTGATACTCAGCCTGAAATTGGTTCCGAGGTTCGCGCTCAAGTTCCGGCGGAGCACGCCCATGCACTGGTGGAATCGATAATTGCCAAGGGGGGTGGCACAAACCAGAAGGAGTTCGCATCCGGAGGCCACCTTCTGTCGTCGGTTCAGATCAAGACCGAAGGATCGTACACTCCCGATGAGTTTCGGGGGCTCCTTGAAAAGGTTTTGCAACAGGCGGACACGACACAGTCGCAGATTGCGAAACCGGGACCCCAACCCGGCTCGGTGGAAACGGCGAAAACGGCGGAAGGTCCAAGAATTGGCCAAACAGAGAGCCTTGTTGAAACCGTTCTTCCTTCGTTTATTTCAGCAGATCACGAAAATGATGCAACCAGAAAAATTTTCGCTGGAAATTCTAACAGTCAAACGTTTGAAGCGCAAAGCGCAAAGGTGAGAGATGTCAGCGAAAATTCTATTGAAACTGTTTCAGATAACTTCAAGTCCGACCAGCAACTAAGCGCAGCCAAAGTCATCTCGGGCGGTGAGGAGCACGACGGGGTCACACTTGTTACGGAAGCCGGAATAAAAAGCAGCGGAACGGGAACATCAACATTTTCAGCATCCGCTTTGCCTTCCTTCCGGCAGGAAACAGTAAGCATACCTGTCGAAGATCTTGACCCAATTTTGAAACATTTTGACGCAAGGATAGTGTCTGTGGGCCAGCAGCAGCCGGAAGTGAACGCAGTTCCGACCCAGGCGCCGGGCGCTCCTCATGAAGCCTTGGCCGCTCAGGCCCAGAACCTGGCTCCTCAGGTCAAAGCGTCTGAAAAACAGGCCGACGGGCCTCGCGGGAGGTTGAGTTCATGGAGGCTTCCGCAGGACATCGCCGAACAGACTGAGGCGGCTCGGATAAAAACGGTGGCGGGCGAATTCCCTTCGGGTGAAAGGTCTTTTGACAGCAATCCGAACCGTGCGGCGGTCCTCTCTCAAGAAATCCACACTAAGGCGCAGGCCGTAACAACCGGCAATGAAAAAATCCAGGCACAGCCTGGAGAAACCTCGCGGAGCGAGGAGATCGACGAAAAGGCGGCCTCAGCGAACCAAATTTTGGGCAACACCGGTGAAAAAGCTGTTCCGGCTTCTGGACCCCTGGCCGGCAAATTGAGTGATTCGATTGATGGTCTTGAGCACAGGGCGGATTTGTCCACCGCCGTGCAATTGGAAGATCCCGTTACAGGAAATGAGGCTCAGGTGCTCGCCACAAAACCCGATTCGGAGGAAATCCCGGTGGAGTTTCGAGAAGCTCCTCCGGGCGTGGAGAATGACGGGAAGGCTGCCTTGGCGAACCAAATCTTGGGCAACACCGGTGAAAAAGCTGTTCTGGCTTCTGAACCCCTGGCCGGCAAATTGAGCGATTCCATTGAGGGTCTTGAGCACAGGGCGAATTTGTCAACCGCCGTACAATCGGAAGATCCCGTTACGGGAAATGAGGCCCAGGTGCTCGCTACAAAACCCGATTCGAAGGAAATTCCGGTAGAGCTTCGAGAAACCCCGCGCAGCATGGAGAGTGATGGAAAGACGGCCTCAGAGAACCAAATTTTGGGCAATCCCGGGGAAAAAGCTGTTGCGGCTTCTGAACCCCTGGCCGGCAAATTAAGCGATTTGCTTGAGGCTAAGGCGGAGGCGATAGTCGTTAATACCGATCCGGACAAAATCCAGGCAATGCTTCGAGAAACCCCGCAGGGCGTGGAGAATGACGGAAAGGCGGCATCAGTGGTTGTGAGGGAGAACCCGGCAGAGGCTGGCAAGACAATGGTCAGTCAGCCGGAGTCACCTCCTTGGTCTTCGAGATTTGGTTATACGATGGAGGATTTCAACCCCAGTGCTGATCTATCCGTTTTCCGGGAAGGATTGGACGCAGGTCCATCTGTGCATGAGAGTTCATCGGCTCCAACTGAAATGGTCGGGCTAACAGTCGGCGAGAGCAACACTGCGCTTTCCGGAGTGGACACGGCCATGCTCTCAAAACAAATCGAAAAGCAGTTCGAGAGCAGGGATGGTGCCTCCGAGAGCGCGGTTTTCCAGAATTCAGCTTCGAGATTTCAGGGATTGAATGAGATAAATCTGCCCCGAATGGATAATTCTGCCCAGAACGGCTTTGCCTACCAAGATCCCTACCGGTCGGTCGAGCTTGCCCAAAATATGCGCGAGCAGCTCACTGGCGGTGCCACGAGGCAACTAGTCCTCGAGATGGAGCCGGATGAACTCGGAAAGATCAGCATCAAAGTTGAGGCCAAGAAAGATGAGATCTCAGTTGTGGCGGTTACGCAAAGCGAACCCGCAAGGCAAGCCCTCATGAAGCATTCACCTGAGCTTCGTCAGGACCTCCAGGACCAAGGACTTATGCTGGAGAAATTCATGGTTGATGTTAACCGCGAGAAATCAGGTGGAGGAAATTACCCCGAAGAAAACAATCCTAAAGGAAAAACCCCGCCAGTTCCCAAAACGGCAAGAATCGGCAGTACACAGGCCGCAACGGGACCCGCCTATATCAGGAAAACAGACGACCAGTCGCGAATCAGCATTTTTGCATGAACTAACGGGACCCAAGTGTTTCTTACGAGGAAGACCGGACGCTTGCAAGGACTTCGAAAATCCCGCTTTCCGGCCCTGTGATACAGACCCGGGAGGTTTCCGGACGGAAACCAAATGGAAAACTATAGGCAGTCAAATTTCAGTCCGGAGGGGGTCCTTTGCGTTCCCGGTCCAGGTTCGGGGCCGGGGCTGGCGGTGTCAATCCCGGCACTTCCGGTCATTGACAGATCAGGGATAGCGTCCAGATCCTGTACTACTCAACATAAGCAATTGATATTATTACTATAACATAAAATGTCTCCTTGCCCGAACAGGAAACTGTAAGTGTTTCATCCGGTGTTTGCGGGTGGATAAACAAGGTGTCATTCCGGCCTCTGGCGGTCCTAAAAATGAGAAAGGCGGCCGAAGCCGCCTTTCTGTGTGTCCTGAGTCCTTTTTACTCGAGGAATTTCCCCGTCACTATCTTATCAGGTTCACCACTGTCTGGAGCAGGGTGTTGCCGGTTTCGATGGATTTGGAGTTTGCCTGGTAGTCGGCCTGGTAGTTGATCAGGTTGACCATCTGGGCGGTGAGGTCCACGTTTGAACCTTCCAAGGCTCCGGATAGTACCGTGCCCGCCGTGTCGGTCGTTGCCCCGGTTTGCCCTGACACCGGGTTTGCAATGGCTGTGGTCCCGACGTTGCCGCCCGCCATGAAATCATTTTTTCCCTGCCGGATGAGACCGTTGGGGTTCGAGAAGGTCGTTACCCCGATTGTGTCAATGTAGGTCGCAGTGGTGGCGCCTGAAAGGATCCCGGTAATATTCCCAAACTGGTCGACGGAAAGATCGGTGGTGCCCGGGGCAATTGTAATGGTGCCTTTAGCGGAGTCGAGTACTTCGTTGCCATTCATATCGGTGAGAAGACCGAGCCCATTGACCTGGAACGATCCATCCCGGGTGTAAGAGACTGCGCTGCTGGTGGGATTTTCGACGGAGAAGAACCCATCGCCCTGGATCATCACATCGGACCAGTTCCCGGTCTGTATTTCCGAACCGGTCTGGAAATCGGACGTAATGCCGAGCACTGACGAGCCTACGCCCTGCGCCGTAGGGGCGCCGTCTGTTGTTGAGATCAGTCCGCTCACAAGATCGCCGAAGTCTACCGTATTGGATTTAAATCCCGTGGTATTGGCATTGGCGATGTTGTCGCTAACGACCGAGAGGGCCGTATTGAAGGTATCGAGTCCTGCAAGTGCTGTGTACATCATGTCGGCTGCCATTTGCTTCTCCTTTTTCTGTTTTTAGATAGATTAATCGGATTCTGGTATTCAATGCCTTTGCTGGATTGGGTGTCATGCCGAGCGGATCACAAATCCGGCTCAGCGGATTTCACTTTTATCAATTCGTGCTGCTCTTACTGGTTACGGCAAAGACGTTCGCCACCGGAACCTGGATTCCGTTGGGTCCCGACAGGGTATATGTCGGGGGGTTATTGTTAAGGTTGCATGAGTAAACCTGCCCGCTGACGCCGGTCTGAACCGTTGAGGAAGTTCCGTCTGAGGCTGTTGCCGTGACAGTGCAGGTGTAGGCGCCGTCGGCCACCTTGTTCCCGCTCGAGTCGGTGCCCGTCCATGGCACGGAGTAACTGCCAGCGCTCTGAGAGCCGAGGTTCAAAGTATTGACCGCCGCGCCAGTGGAGTCCTTTATGGTAACGGTTACCGTGGCGGGATCGGTGAGCGTGTAGCTGAGCGGGGAGGGGGCGCCTGAACTGACGTTGATCGTGCTGCTTTGGGCGGTAACCTGCTGACCGATAAGCGATGCAACCTCCCCATTGTTTATGGCCGCTGTATATTGCTGGAGATTGCCCAAAAGCGTCGAAGACTGGCTCAACTCCTGAACGGTCGTAAACTGCGCGAGCTGGGCGGCCAGTTCGTAAGACTGCATCGGGTTGGTCGGGTCCTGATTCTGCAACTGGGCGAGGAACAGCGTCATGAAAGAGTTCGCGTTCAAGGAGTTCGCGGAGCTGCTGCTGGACGCCGCACCCGGGGCGGTGGTGAGCCCGGAACCGATACCAAAAGGCGACTGAGCGCTGGTTGTTGCCGTTGTTGACATTACGATCTCCTCTCAGAGCAGTTAGAGAGCAATGGTTCGAATTAGGCGCCCAATTAACGAGCAAGAGTGATACCAGCAGGAGGTTATTGTAAAAATGCAGCAATTTAAATAGGTTGCAGTCTGAACGTTTCCGGTCTGAGGTATGCGTGCGGGAAATTTTTTCTCACAGACGATGCACATTTTTCCGGATTAAATTAATTGAGGCATTTACACTAATTACTGAATTCTTGAATCAACCATGTCAAAAGCTTGACCCGAATTGTGCCCACCGAAACAAAGCCGATGCAAACCTCCTGCATCACTTCACACGACCCCCGATCCTGCGAGCGGGAAAGTGCGCGGCCATTCCGCTCTGTGGCTTTGTGCACAGCCGCGCGCCAAAAACCCGGCTTCCCGGCCTTAGTCTTTTGCCCTCAAACACATAGCGTTTCTGACGTTTTGAGTTATGGCATGCTCATTGCTGGTTCTGTCTGCCCGGAAGCTCATTAACGTTCGAATGGAATTTTAACGCATATAGGAAGGGCCTTGATAAATGCCTCCTGAAGAAGAACAGAAGGAAGTCCAGGAAAAACCCAAATCAAAGAAACTGCTAATCATCATACCCCTTTTATTAGTGCTGCTGGGTGGAGGAGGAGCGGGCGCCTACTTGAAATTTTTCAGAACGCACGATGAGGGGACGCAGGAAAAAAAGCAGATAGAGAACACCGCTTATTATGAAATGGACACCTTCATGGTCAATCTGGCCGACCAGGGTGGGAAACATTTTCTAAAAGCCTCGATCAAGCTCAAGGTGAGCTCACCCGGTGTGATGGAAGAGTGTAAGTCGCGCAATTTCGAAATAAGAGATCTCGTTCTGACGCTGCTTACCAGCAAAGAGTCCGATGAGGTTATGAGACCGGAAGACAAGCTGGTTTTGAAGAAACAGATAACGGAGACTCTAAACCACATTCTTCAAAAAGGGCAGGCCCTGGATGTTTATTTCACCGATTTTCTGGTCCAGTGAAGGCGGTCGGTAAATACTATGGAGAAGATACTTTCCCAGGATGAGGTCGATGCCCTGCTAAAGGGGCTATCCGACGGCGATATCGAAACCACCAAGGAGAGCGGCGCCGCTACCCAAGAGAACGTTCGTATGTTCGACCTGGCGAACCAGGACCGGATCGTACGCGGGCGCATGCCTACCCTGGACATAATTAACGACCGGTTTGCCAAAATCCACCGCATTTCACTTTCCGGTTCGCTGCGCCGGATGCTCGACATAAACGTCTGCCAGGCCGAGATGATCAAGTTTGGCGAATTCATCCGGACACTGCCAGTGCCGACGAGCCTGCATATTCTGAAGATTGAACCGCTCAGGGGGCACGTCCTGTTCATGATCGAAAGCCGCCTCATCTTCAACCTGGTCGACTGTTTCTTCGGCGGCACCGGCAAGGGCAGCTACAAGATAGAGGGCCGTGATTTCACATCGATAGAATATCGTGTGATAGACAAGGTGGTAAAACAGGTCCTTCAGGACCTCGAGCAGGCATGGCAGCCGGTTACGGCCGTTTCGTTCAATTTTGTCAGATCTGAGGTAAATCCCCAGTTTGCAACGATTATCCCTCCAACCGACGTTGTAATAGTGGTTCGCTACGAACTCGAAATGGACCGCATGATGGGAAGAATGGCCCTCGTGCTCCCATACTCCACCATCGAACCGATAAGGTCGAAGCTCTACGCGAGCTTCCAGAGCGACCAGCTTGAAGTTGACGAGGAATGGATATTGCGTCTGAGAAAACTCCTTCACGACGTGCCGGTAGAGCTGGCCGTCGAGCTGGGCAGCACCACAATAAAGGGCGGGGACCTGATGAATATGGAAATCGGCGACGTCATAGTGCTCGATAATGATGCCAGAAGACCGCTTGTGGTGAAAGTGGAAGGAGTCCAGAAATTAAGGGCGACCGCAGGAATCTGCCGTGGAAATATGGCCTTCCAGGTCCAAAGCGAAGCTGGCAACAATGACTAGGTACCTGGTTGTATAAGTGCGCGGAACAAATTTCAGTCTGTCACCCCGGCGAAATCCGGGGTCCAGAGGATCGCACGAGATGAAAAAGGACATCTGGATTCCGTCTCTTTTGACGTCGAAAAACGCCGGAATGACGAGGTCAGGGTGTACCATTGAATCAAGAACGCCAAATTTAGGCAACTCCGTATAGCAGGCCAGATTCTGTCTTTTGAATGGGAAGGTAAAAGAAATGGAAAATGAGCAAGCTCAATTCCCGAAGTTGGAAAAAGGCGGTGGACAAAAGAGCATAAAGGACCTGGATTTCCTGCTGGACATCCCCCTTGAAATCTCGGTTGAACTGGGCCGCACGAAGATCCTGGTCAACGATTTGCTCCAGCTCGGCCAGGGCTCTGTTATCGAATTGACCAAGCTGGCCGGCGAGCCCCTCGAGATTCTGATAAACCAGAAGCTCATAGCACGAGGCGAGGCCGTCGTTGTCAACGAGAAATTCGGGGTGAGAATAACTGACATCGTCAGCCCGATGGAGCGAGTAAAACAGTTGGGGTAAACAGTTTCCATCCGGAAAGGGGCGGTGGGACCGCCGGCAGACTTGGCCACTGCCTTCGGAGGTGGCACAGGCAGGATATCGACGCTCCACCCGTTCAACAGGCTCAGGGCAAGCTCGGCGGTACCCATGTACGCCTCCGCGCAACCCCTTGATTTCCCTGCCAGGACAAAAAATGCCTCCTTTCCGAACAGAAACCTCGCAGGGCGTAGAGTTCTCCTTCGGGGTTTCCGGAGGGACATTGTTAAGAAAGTGGAGCGCGGGCAATCCCGCGCACCGAAGGTGCATCCAATGGAATCAGGATTGCTGTTTTTGAAGACGGCGGGCGCTCTGGGGCTGGTCCTGGGCCTTTTGTTCGCCCTGCTCTACGCGCTCAAGCGATGGGGAAACCAGGCGAAGAGGCCAGCCTCGCAAGCTATGATGGAAGTCTTGTCCAAACAGTCTTTCGGGCCTCGCCATCACCTGATCCTGGTCAAAGTCAGTGGGGAGCGCAAAATCCTTGTCGGTGTTTCGCCTCAGAACATGAGCCTTCTGTGCTTAAATGCGCCGGCCCCGTCCGGCAAAACCTCTTTTGACGATGCGATCGAGAATATATGAACCTGCGCCACGAAAAAAAAAGTCAGCGACTCCGAGCCCGACCGGCTTTTCTCGCGCTAATTTGCCTTATTGCTCTTCTTGTCTTCCTATTTCATCCGGTCCCTTGTTCTGCTGAGGGAATCGATCTTCCCGCCGTCAATTTTCACCTGGACGACGCCAAGGGGCCCCAGCAGATATCCGGCGTGCTCCAGATCATTTTCCTTTTAACAGTTGTATCGCTTGCGCCCGCAGTTCTCATTTTGATGACCAGTTTTACCCGTTTCGCAATCGTATTCTCTTTCCTGAGGTATGCGCTCGGAACGCAACAGTCGCCTCCCAACCAGGTCATAATCGGCCTGGCGCTCTTTCTCACTTTTTTCGTAATGCAGCCGGTGTGGCAGAGAATTCACGAGGAAGCAATAGTGCCATACGAACAGCACAAGATTTCGGGCGAAGAATTTGTGAACCGCGGCATAGCCCCCCTCAAGGAATTCATGTTCAAACACACCAAGCAGGCAGACCTGGCCCTGTTTGTTTCGATGTCGCAAAAGGAAAAACCGCAGAACGCCGAAGCTGTTTCAATTATGACCATAATTCCGGCTTTCGTGATAAGCGAGCTGAAAACGGCCTTCCAGATCGGGTTTATGCTCTATATTCCGTTCATAATACTGGATATGGTCGTCGCCAGCATCCTTCTTTCGATGGGTATGATGATGCTGCCGCCAGTAATGATCTCGCTTCCGTTCAAGCTCATGCTTTTCATCCTGGTGGACGGCTGGAACCTGCTGATCGGATCGCTCGTAAAGAGCTTCCAGTAAAGAGGAAAACAGATGAACTACGAGTTTGTCATCGCATTCGGCAGGCAGGCCATTGAGACAATGCTTCTCGTAAGTCTGCCCGTGCTTGGGCTCAGTATGGCTGTTGGGCTGATAATAAGCGTATTTCAGTCGGTAACTCAAATTCAGGAAATGACGATAACTTTTGTGCCAAAAATCTTCGTAACCTTTCTAGCGCTGTTGCTCTGCGGTTCCTGGATGCTTGGAAAGCTCGCAGGTTTTTTGCGCGAAGTTATCCTCAACATTCCGAACCTGAGATGACCCGCTATGTTGTCTTTAAACGTCAATATCAACGAGCTTGCCATCCTGCTGTCAATTCTGCTTCGCATCAGCATCATTCTTTTCATGCTGCCCATCTTCAGTACAGCCGGAGTGCCGACAGCCGTAAAAGCCTTAATTGTACTCTCCTTTTCCATAATGCTCTTTCCGGTTATCCGGCAAAACATCAAGCCCCTTGAGCTAGATATGGCCTCATTGGCCTCGGTCATTATAGGCGAGCTTATATATGGAATACTGTTTGCCCTTTCGATGCTTCTTATAATCAGCGCTTTCCAGTTGGCGGGCGAACTGATCGGCTTCGAAATGGGATTTGGATTTTCGCAAACCGCAGACCCACAGACCGGCGCCAAGTTTACGGTCCTGTCCGTGTTGACGCAACTGATCGCGACCATGATTTTTCTTTCTATTAATGGACACCACATAATCCTGAAGATCCTGGTCGATAGTTTCAAAACCATCCCGGTCGGCTCATTTGCACTCGATTCGGGTATGTTTACGAAAATGCTGCTGCTTTCGGGTATGCTGTTCATTTTGGCGGTGAAGCTGGCCGCTCCGGCCCTTGCCGTACTGATCCTCACTCAGATCGGCTTCGGACTGATGTCGAAGTTTGCCCCGCAAATCAATATCCTGGCCGTGAGCTTTCCTCTGACCATCACCTTGGGCATGTTCTTCCTCGGCCTCACCATGATCTTCTGGGGAGAGATGGGAGCCCAGTCGTTTACCCGGCTTTTCTACTTTCTGGAGAATTTCTCAAAGTAACCGGCCGTAGGGTGAAGGAAAAGATAGGCTGAAGGAAAAGATAGGGTGAAGCAAAAGATAGGCTGAAGGCTATGGCTACCGGGCGGGGGCTTTCTTGACGTAGAAAACCCCCGCCCCGATTGTCGCGCGGAAAAACCCTGCCCCTACGATGCAAAAATCCAAACCTCAGGTACGCGTTTGCCGGATGAGCCAAATAAGTTTCTCCGGTGGGACAGCCGTCAAGCCCCACTCAGTGCGCGTTTATTTCTACACCCTCTGTCCTCAGTTCCGGTTCGGGTGAATTGGAACGGTTTGCGCATTAAGCAATGGCGGCGGAACCGTGGAGATCCATGACCGCCATTGAAAAACCCCCGTTCTCCTTCGGAAGAGGGTGGGAACAGCCGTGAACTTCCGTGCACAAAGGCGGGGAACAGTTGCAATCGGCGGCCGCACAGGGTTTGCAAGCGCACCATCAGGACCGGACAAAAAATTGACCAGCCAAGCAATTTTTGACATCACCACCCAAATGAGAGTGCCAAATTCTCATTTTGCCTCTACCGGGGTGACGGCGTTACCGGACGCCGGCTCCCGGACTAAAGACTTCCGGGGCAGGCTTGTCGGGGTGATGGTGTTACGGACGCCAGATCGGGTCCGGGGCTGGCTTTGGAATGCGGGTTTTTGGCCAATTATTTGATTTTAAGGCAAAGGCACTGGACCCGGGCCTGCGCCAGGGTGACGGTGTTATTGGACTCCGCTGCCCAGGGTGAGGGCCATAGGATTTTTCGCCCTGATGTGTGAATTGCAGTCGTTTTTTATCACCTATAGCTGAAAGAGCAGCGAATTGTCGCAGACATCCCAGGAAAGAACCGAACTGCCAACCGCAAAACGGCAGGGCGAGGCGCGAAGGAAGGGGCAGATCCCCAAAAGCCGCGACCTGACATCCGTAAGCGTCCTTATCACCGGTGGAGTGGCAGTTTATCTGTCCCGGAATCTCATCTTCGACAATTTCCGGCAGATTCTCCAGTCCGCTTGGTCGAAAGAGTCTTTTTCGACTCCCGGCTACTTTGCCGCCTCCGGGTTTTTCACGAACATTTTAGCGTCGATTTTCATCATGCTTGCCCCCGTTATCCTTCCGATCGTAGCCACGGCAGTGATTCTCAACATGGTTCAGATGAAGGGATTTATCGTGTCCTTCGAGGCCTTGCGGATGAGCTTCGGGAACCTCAATCCGATGGGCGGCCTTAAGAGGTTGTTTTCACTCAGGTCTTTTACCGAACTTATCAAATCCGTTTTCAAGCTGGCGATAGTCGCATATGCGGTGTACTCGGTACTGTGGCCCGAGCGCGTTGCGTTATCCGAACTGGCCGGGCGGGAGGTATCCGATTTTTTAAACCTTACGGGCACGCTTGCCCTCAAGCTATTGCTTCGAGTGGCCGGAATCATGCTCTGTCTGAGCTTCGCCGATTTCCTGTACCAGAAATGGCAGACCAGAAAAGACCTTATGATGACTCGACAGGAGATCAAGGAAGAGCACAGGCAAAGCGAAGGAAACCCACAGATAAAGTCAAAAATCCGCACCATCCAGAGGTCGCTCGCCAGGCAGCGAATGCTGTCGAAGATACCGAAGGCAAGCGTGATTATCACCAACCCGACTCATTTTGCGGTGGCGCTGCATTATGAGAGCGGAATGGAAGCGCCAATTCTGGTGGGCAAAGGCGTGGATTTCCTTGCCCAGAAGATCATCGCCACCGGGAGGAAGTACGGTGTTTCAATAGTGCGCAATCCTCCTTTGGCACGTGCTTTGTATAAACAGGTTAAGCTCGAGGAGACGATACCTGTAGAACTCTACAGAGCTGTGGCAAAAATACTGGCTTACATCTACCAGCAAAAACAATGGACGCGGCGGAATCAGAATGGCTAAGGCGGAAGCTGGACAGAGTCTTTTGAGCGATCGTCTGAAGGGGATTTCAGACGGAGATGCCCTGATGGGCATAGGGATGGTCGCCATCCTGTCCGTCATGCTTTTGCCTCTGCCGAGCAGTTTTCTTGACGTTCTCCTGGTAATAAACATCTCGATAGGGCTTTTGATCCTTCTAACGGCCATCTACAGCTACAAACCTTTAGACTTCGTGGTATTTCCGTCTTTGCTCCTGGTGACCACGCTTTTCCGCATCGCCCTGACAGTGGCCAGCACGCGGCTCGTGCTCCTGCACGGCCATGAAGGGACAAAGGCTGCCGGACTGGTCATCCATGCATTCGGCAGTTTTGTAGTGGGCGGCAATTATGTAGTCGGCTTTGTCATGTTCGTAATCCTGGTGATCGTAAATTTCATGGTGATCACCAAGGGCACGGAGCGCATCTCCGAGGTGGCGGCCCGGTTTACTTTGGATGCGATGCCCGGAAAACAGATGAGCATAGACGCCGATCTGAACACGGGGCTGATCGACGACCGTGAAGCGCGCAGGCGGCGGGAGCAAATCCGCCACGAGGCCGATTTCTACGGCACGATGGACGGGGCGAGCAAGTTTGTCCGCGGGGACGCCATGGCGGGCATTCTTATTACGCTGGTAAACATTTTCGGGGGTCTGGCCATAGGCGTTCTTCAAAACGGAATGCCTATATCGGAGGCCTTCCAGGTCTATACCCTGCTTACGGTAGGCGATGGACTGGTTGCGCAGGTCCCCGCGCTGATAATTTCTTCTTCGGCAGGCATCCTTGTGAGCCGCGCCGCCTCGGAAATGGGCATGGGCGCATCCCTTGGCAAGCAGTTCAGCGTACACGCCAAGCCGCTCCAAATCACCGGCGCGATGCTCTATTTTCTGAGTATTGTTCCAAGCTTTCCGGCAATTCCGCTGATTCTGGTCGGTACGGCCTTGTTCGTTCTCGCCTCATATGTGAGCCGGAAACGCAAAGAGGAGCAGGGTAAACAAGAGATCCTCGAGGTCGATGGCGCAAAACCCCGGGAAGGTTCGGACCTTCCGCCTCTGCTTGATATTCTCGAACTGGAACTGGGCTACGGGCTTATTCCGCTGGTCGATGAATCCCAGAGCGGAGACCTGCTGCCGCGGATCAAAGCAATACGGCAGCAACTGGCTCTAGATTACGGGATTCTTGTCCCGGCTTTGCACGTAAGGGACAACCTTCAGTTGAAACCGGCGGAATACAGGTTGCTTCTCAAGGGCAACCCGGTCGGAAAGGGTGAAATCATGGTCGGGCATTACCTGGCCCTGAGCACAGGCGAAAGCAGCGTAGAAATAAAGGGCATCCCGACCAGGGACCCGGCATTCGACCTGCCGGCCGTGTGGATCCCTGAAAACCGGCGGGATGAAGCCTCGAGGGCCGGTTACACGGTGATAGACCCCTCGACTGTCGTGGCCACTCATCTGACCGAGCTGTTCAAAAAGTACGCAGACCAGATGCTGACCCGCCAGACAGTGCAGCAATTGCTCGACAACCTCGCGCTCCAGCAGCCAAAGCTGCTCGATGAGCTTGTACCCAACCTGCTCTCGCCCGGAGTCATTCAAAAGGTGCTTCAGAATCTTATTCGTGAGGGAGTGACCGTTCGAGATCTGCAATCGATCTGTGAAACTCTGGCCGATTACGGGGCGGCGACTAAAGACCCGGATATTCTTACGGAATATGTACGCCAGGCCTTGGCACGCACTATCACACGTCCTTATGAGACCGACGATCAGAAATTCCCGGTCCTGTCGCTCCAGCAGTCCCTGGAGGAAAAACTCACACGCGGAATCCAGAAGTCGGAGCACGGCAGTTTTCTTAGCCTCGACCCCGGATTCCTCCAGCAGTTTCTCCAGGCGACCAGCGATGAGGTCAAACGCTCGGTGAGCATGGGATATCACCCTGTGCTGCTCTGCTCGCCTGCAATAAGGCGCCACCTGAGGAAGCTCCTCGAGCGCTTTTTGCCGGATGTGACCGTGATCAGTCACAACGAGTTGAGCAATTCACTTGAAATCCGTTCGATCGGCATAATCAGGATGGACTATGCAGGTTAAGATTTTCAAGGCTCCTACGATGGAAAAGGCCCTGTTCCAGGTAAAGAAGGAGCTCGGACCGGACGCTATTATCCTGAGCAGCAGGAAGGGGGAGTCGGGGATCGAAGTCAGCGCGGCTCGAGAGCAAGAGCCCGCCCCTGCCCCTGCCCCTGCCCCCGACAATCCAGTGAACGGGGATGCGTCGGCCGAAATGCTAAATGGCATTCAGGAGATAAAGAGCTTCCTCTCGCTCCTTATCTCTTCGAAGGACCAGTTGGCTCAGTTCCAGGCAAACCAGCCTGTGGCCGAGCTTTATCATTCTCTTCTTGTTCGTGGTCTGGACGAAAAGCAGGTTTTCATTCTTCTTAGCAAGGCGGTATCGGACCTTAATGGAGAGCCGTGCGACAGGCGCCACATTTATGACGCCTTCTGCAAGCGATTTGTCTCGAAAATCAGTTGCGCCAGGCCATTCAGAGGGATCTCCAGTTCGAACGGTCCGGCCGTTTTCACTTTTTTGGGACCTACGGGAGTTGGAAAAACGACGACTCTGGCCAAACTGGCGGCTTATCTCAAGATAAAGCGCCAGATCGTGCTGGGAATCATTTCGCTGGATACGTACCGCATTGGAGCAGTAGAACAGCTTCAGACTTACGCCAGCATCCTGGAAGTCCCCTTCCGCGTGGCCCAGAGCAAGACAGAACTCAAGGGTGCGCTCGACGATTTCAGGCGTTGCGACGCCGTGCTAATCGACACTACGGGCAGGAACTATCTAAACCTCGAGCATGTGCGGCACCTGCACTCGCTGTTTGATAAGGCACAGAGACTGAGCCATTTTCTGGTCTTAAGCGCTACAGCCAAGGACGAAGACCTGCAGCAGACAATTCTTCATTTTCGAGAAATCAATATCAACAGTCTCATCTTCACAAAACTCGACGAAACGTTTCACCACGGGTGCATTCTCAACCAGTTGCTGAGGTTCAATTACCCGGTCTCCTACATGGGTACGGGGCAAAGGGTACCGGAAGATATCGAAGCTGCCACTCAGAAGCGGTTGCTTTCGTTCTTGCTCCCGGCCGGCAATCAGACTGCATAAAAGGGGTAAAAGATGGATCAGGCGGTAGGACTCAGAAAAAAGGGAAACAACGAAATCAAAATAGGCAGCGCCGTTTCCTCAGCCATATCAGGGCTGCAAAAGCCAGTGAGGGTAATGGCAGTCGGCAGCGGAAAGGGCGGGGTCGGGAAGAGCAACGTGGTGATCAATCTTGCGGTGGCCCTGGACCGGCTGGGGCCCCGAGTGCTTATAATGGACGCCGACCTGGGACTGGCCAATATCGACGTCCTTCTAGGGCTCACTCCGAAGTACAACATGAGTCACGTGTTGAGCGGGCAAAAACGGCTCGAAGAGGTCCTTGTGGATGGTCCGGGCCGTGTGAAAGTCATGCCTGCCAGTTCGGGCGTGCAGGAACTCACCAAGCTCACCGACGATCAGAAGCTGCTTTTTCTGGAACTGCTCGAGGGTCTGGAGACCGACATCGACGTCCTGCTCATAGACACCGGTGCGGGAATCTCGGATACCGTACTCTATTTCAACCTGGCGGCCCACGAAAGAATCATCGTAGTAACACCGGAACCGACTTCACTCACCGATGCATACGCTCTGATAAAAGTGCTCTATTCCAGGCACGGCGAACGTCATTTTCGAATCCTTGTCAACTCGGCCACAAACGAGTCCATGGGGAAATCGATTTTTGCGAAACTGAGCAAGGTCGCAGATCACTTTCTGGATGGACTCTCGCTCGATTACCTGGGGACGATTCCCCACGACACGTCGGTAACCAGATCGGTGCTGCAGCAAAGACCTTTGCTCGAGGTTTTTCCCGAAGCACCAGCGTCGAAGGCTTTCCTGCAGATAGCCAAGACTATCTGCAGGACCCGTCCCAACGTAAACCAGGGTACGATTCAGTTTTTCTGGAAACGGCTCTTCAACGTTTAGGAAAAAGGGAATATCCATATGGAACAGAGCGCCAATACGGCTCGAAAAAATCCTTACGGCAACCAGGTGGCAGAATCATTTGCAACCCAGAGTGAAAGGGACAAGGCTGTGATGGAACACAGCGACCTGGTCAGGTATATCGCTTTCAGGCTCATTTCGCGGTTGCCGGACCACATTGCCGTAGAAGACCTGATGAGCGCAGGGGTCCTGGGGTTAATCGACGCCATCGAGAAATACGACTCCAGCCAGGGCATTCCATTCGAGTATTACGCAAAGATCCGCATAAAAGGGGCAATGCTCGATGAGATCCGTTCTATGGACTGGGTACCAAGGTCGCTTCGGCAGAAAAGCGGTCAACTGGAGAAAGCCTGCGTAAACCTGGAACAAAGGCTGGGGCGTGATCCCACCGAAGAGGAGACTGCATCGGAGTTGAACATGGACATGGGAGAATTTCATAAGCTTCTGGATGAAATAAAAGGCATCTCTTTTTTGCCCGAAAATATCCATGACTTCGTCCGTGAAAACAGGGAATCCCACATGTTCTGCTCCGGCTCAGAGGAACTCTTCGACGCAACCTACAGGCAGGAAATCCGCGTTCATCTGGCCGAAGCCATTGCCAGTCTTGCCGAAAAAGAACAGCTTGTCCTGTCGCTCTACTACTATGAAGAGCTGACCATGAAGGAAATAGGCGTGGCGTTGGGGTATACAGAGTCGAGAATCTCGCAGATTCATACCAAGGCTGTGTTGAAGCTTAAGACAAGGCTGGCCAGAAGGCTCAGAGCCGACGATCTGCCAGGATTTATCCAGAGTGAACTTCGACCGCCCAAGCCCAAGCACGTTCATCTCCAGCAGGCCTCCGTGAGGAAATAGGGCAACGGTGGCTCGCAAGAAAGGCCCGTAGATGGGACCCAAACGGAAAGCACCGGATGAAGACGCGAGGGCTGAAGCTGAAGAAAAAGACGAGGGCCGTCCGGTCAGAGAGGATGTTTCCGAGTATCAAGTTCGGAAAGGGCTGAAAGAATCGGTGCTCGCCGAGGAAGAAACGATCCCGGAGAATGAAGCGACTGAAGCCCGGGTTGATGTCACCCCCCCTGAGGACGCAAATCCGATCCACAAGCCAAGGCGGTTTAAAAAGGTTTTCCTTCTGGGCTCTGCGGCATTGTGCCTGTTTTTGGCGGCCGGCGGTTTTCTCTTATTCAAGTTCAAAGCGCATATCGGGCTCTTTGCCAACAGTGTGCAAAGACTGGAACCGGTGACCAGCATAATGCGTCCCATCCCCATGCCCAACTACCGGGAGATGCTCGATTTTCTGCTCGTCTACGAGGTTGAGGGTCAAAAGATGATTACGGCCATCAGAATGGAAATAGGATACCTGAGTCCGACGCGGTATCAAAACTTCAAAGAACAGAACGTGGCTTTCCGTGATACGGTTTATTCTTTCCTTCTAAAGCAGAACATACCCGGAAACTCGGTAAAATCCTGGCATTCAGCCCTGGAGAACGATCTTGTCGATTGCCTTAGGATGAGACTGCCGCAGAATTATCCGGACAAAATCCTTTTAACCCAGGTCGAAAACCTCTGAAAGGGTCCCTATGGAATTCCTCACAAAGCTTGCTGGAAGTCAGATCTCCTTCAACAGCATGTTCCAGATCGGCGTCGATGTGATAATCCTTGGGCTGCTCGGGGTGATCCTGACCGTGAAGAAGCTCCGAATCTCGAAGAAAGATGAAGCAATAATGAAAGCCTTTGAAAAGATAGTAGGGGAAACGGCGCAAATATCCCAGAGGTTTGAACTCAATCTTGAAAGAAGGCAGGACTTGCTCCAGCAAATAACAGCCAAGCTCGACCAGCGCATTCAGCAGGCAGAGAGCCTGTGTACCCGGCTGGAGACCGGGTTTTCCCGGATAAATACCGACAAACTTGCAGTTCAGCACCCTTCAAGCGCCGGTCCACACCCCCACGGGGCCGACCAGCAAAAGGTCCTCCTGCTTGCCAGAAAGGGACTGGATGCCTCTGAAATAGCTAAAAGCCTCAAGAGGCCGGTTGGAGAGGTCGAACTAATTCTGAACCTGCAGAAGATAGCTTCTTGAAGAGAGGGAGCGGGAAGCAGGGAGCGGGGCAGGCGCCGAAATCCGGGCCTTTTCCCAATTATTTGCTTTTAAAGCAAAGGCACTGGACCCCGGCCCCCGGACTAGACACTTCCGGGGCAGGCCCCGCCGGGGTGACGGCCTTAGTGAGCAACGGCTCCCGGACTAAAGGTTTCCGGGATAGGCTTCGCCGGGGTGACGACTTATACCAAGTTCAAGAGCGGGCAGGGAGTTTGTTGACGTAGCAAAACCCCGCCCCTGCGATTGTCGTCTGTTCGACAACCACCGCAATAATGTACGGTCAGCAAGCCGATCTGACTAAAATAAAAACGAATCATCATCAGGAATCTCATATATCGATATATTTATTAATATATCAGATCTTTTAGGTATAAGAAATAACCATTAAATACCCCTCAAAGTACTCCTTGACAATGGCAAGATGTGTGCAAAAATCGGATGCTCATCTTTTAAGCTCATCATTGATGGATGAGAGGAATTCAACTCTATCATAGTATATATAGCGTCCTAGACTCCTGTGCGTCGCTATCCATGGCGGGCATACAGGCAATATCGAAACACTGCAAGGCATCTCAAACAAGGGAAACCAACATGGTGACGAGATATGCCATCAAGCCTGGAATCCTCGTTATATTTGTGACGCTCGTCATGATTTTGAGCACTTCTCCAAATAAATCTGCTGCACAAACACCTGCACCGAGCAATGCGATTTATAGCTGGAAACTCCGCGAGGTCCCGGGTCCCACCCCTTGGGGAGCAATTGCGTCTTCGTCGGATGGGACGAGACTTGTAGCCGCAGATTCTGGAGTACGCTTTGGCTCTCCCAACGGGGGTTACATTTATACTTCAACTGATTCAGGGGTTACCTGGACACAACGGACGAACGCCGGACAGCGAACATGGACCGCGGCGGCATCCTCGTCCGACGGAACGAAATTCGTTGCGGCTGTGGATGGCGGCTATATTTATACTTCGACCGATTCCGGAGCCACCTGGACACAGCGGACGAGCGCCGGCAGCCGAAATTGGACCAACGTGTCGTCCTCATCTGACGGAACGAAACTTTTCGCGGTAGCTTGGGCATACGAATACGAATGGGATTACTTTACTACCATTGCCAATTCAATTTACACTTCGATCGATTCGGGAGCTAGCTGGACGCAGCGCTCGGGCTACGGCAATTCGAGTGTGGTAGCGTCCTCATCTGATGGAACAAAACTGGTTGCGGCAGATTTTGGCGGGTACATGCAAATTGGAACTTACTGCGGCTACATTTATACTTCTACAGATTCTGGAGCCACCTGGACACAGCGGACGAGCGCAGGCTGCGGAAATTGGACCCATGTGGCGTCCTCATCTGACGGGACGAAGTTGGTTGCAACTACCGGATGCCCCTATGAGGAATGCAGCGACAGCTACACATATACCTCGACCGATTCTGGAGCCACCTGGAGACAGCAGACGAGCACCGGCACCCTACATTGGAGCGCGATAGCATCCTCAGCTGACGGAACGCAACTAATTGCGACAGATTCAGTGGATAGACCTCCTTCTGCCGGCTACATTTACACTTCGACCGATTCAGGAGCCACTTGGACACAGCAGACGAGTGCCGGCTGCCGGATATGGTGGAGGGTAGACTGGTCCACTGATGGAACGAAACTCCTTGCGGCAGACGTTGATGATGTAAACTACGATGGCGGCTACCTTTATACCTCGTCTGATTCTGGGGCTACGTGGGTTCAGCTGACAAACCCTAGCGACCGGCCTTGGCAGTCGATTGCATCGTCATTTGACGCAACGAAACTCGTTGCGGTAGATTCTGATGGTTATATTTATATTTCGGCCGATTCTGGAGCTACATGGACACAGAATAGCAGCCTCGGCAACGTGAGCTGGTTGGAGATTGTATCCTCATATGACGGAACAAAACTCGCCGCGATAACCGAAGGAGACGGCGGCGGTTACATTTTTACTTCCAGAGATTCCGGGTCTACCTGGACGCTGCAGACGAATGCCGGCTTGAGGGCTTGGCAGTCGGTTGCGTCGTCATCTGACGGAGCCAAACTCGTTGCCGTCGACTATGGCGGCGGATCCGGCGGCTACATTTATACTTCGTCCGATTACGGGGCTACATGGACACCGCAGACGAACGGCGGCAGCCGGTCTTGGACCACCGTGGCGTCCTCATGTGACGGAACAAGACTCGTTGCTGGTGATACGGGATGCTCTGATGGAAGTTGCAGCGGCGGCTACATCTATACTTCGACCGATTCCGGAGCTACCTGGGTACGGCGGAGGAACGCGGGCAGCCGGTCCTGGCAAGCGGTTGCATCCTCATCTGACGGAACGAAGCTCGTTGCGTTCGAACAATCCGGGTATCTTTATACCTCTGCTAGCTCCGGAGCTACCTGGATACGGCGGGCGAACGCCGGAAAGCGAAGTTGGTCCGCTGTGGGGTCCTCATCTGACGGAACGAGACTCATTGCGGCTGAAGCTGGTGGCTATATATACATTTCGGCTGATTCGGGGGTGACCTGGACACCACAGACGGGTGCCTTCATTCAACACTGGCAATCATTGGCCTCATCATCGGATGGATCGAAAATCATCGCAGCCTCAGGCTCCATCTGGACAGGCTCTCCGGCGACGCAACCCGTAATCGACAACCCGGCTTCCATCACCGTTACCACGTCAACGGCCGCACTCGGTGCTACGATAGAGTCCAGCGGTGGGTCCCCCATCACCGCTGCCGGCATAGCTTACGGGGCAAGCGCCGATCCCGGCATTTCGGGAAGCAGGAAGAGCACCACTACGACGAGCGGCGCCTTCACGGTGGATGTGGCGGGGCTCACACCTAATACTTTGTACCACTTCCGGGGCTATGCGACCAACCTGGAAGGGACCAGCTATACGGACGATGCCCAGTTCACCACTATATCGGGTGCTCCTCGGGCAAGGGCTGCATCAGACATTGCCGCTGCCGGTTTTACGGCTAACTGGGCTGTGCCGCCGGGTACTGCAACCATCATGTACTACCAACTCGACGTGGGGACCGATGCTCGATTTTCGTCTTTTGTAACGGGCTTCAACAATCTTTCTGTTACGGGCGCGAGCGCGGAAGTAACCGGCCTCACTTCAGGAAAGACCTATTACTATCGAGTCCGCGCGGTTAACGACGGAGGGACCAGCGCCGACTCAAATCCTGTCAGAGCCGTTTTTAGCCCGTCCAATACACTCTCGAACCAGACAGGGGGGTCGAGCTCAGGTTTCAGTTCCTATTCGTTAAGCGGCCTGGAAGGCACCTGCGTTAACGTTAGCGCGGCCTCTCGCAATCGGAGCGCCATGAAAGTTTCGGCCGGTCCCGATCAGAACGTGTGCGAGCTGGCTCGGGTTGAGTTGAGTGGTTCAAACTCGACGAATATTGTCAAGGCAGATGCCTCTTACCTCTGGACGCAGCTCGACGGGCCGCGCGTCACGCTTTCCAGCCCCAATGCAGTCGAAACCGGCCTTATTGCCCCGGAAGGAGGGGTTGATGGGGAATCGCTTCGCTTTCAACTGAGTGTTACCGAAACCTATGGAGCCCAATCCACAGACGACTGCATTATAAATGTCGTTAAAGATGTTGCGCCTCCAACTGCCAACGCCGGCTCGAATCGGACAGTGACCGGATACCAGATCGCCGTTCTGGATGGTTCCGGATCATCAGCCTTCGATGCAGGTATTCTTTCTTACTCGTGGCGCCAGGTATCCGGGGTTCCGGTAAGCCTGTCCGATCCCTCGGCGGCGCAGCCGACTTTTGTAGCTCCAAGCGCCGGTGAAGCTATCGTTTTTGAGCTCACAGTAACCGATCAGGCCGGGCTTCGTTCGCGTGACAGCTGCATCGTGAATGTGGTTACGGGCAACCTGCCGCCAATAGCCAAGGCCGGCCCAAACCAGATGGTGCAGCCCGGAAGCACAGTCATCCTGGATGGGTCAGGCTCAACGGATGAGGACAATGGCATAGTGTCCTACGCATGGAGACAAATTACAGGCTCGCCGGTCACCTTGTCCGACCCGTCAGCGATCCAACCATCATTTGCAGCGCCTTTAACCGATGCAGACACCGAAGACCTGGTTTTTGAATTAACGGTTACGGATTCCGGAGGACTACAAGGTAATGCAGGGGTGGTCATTACGGTTGCCAGTGGAGCAGCGGCGCGTTGAGTTCCGGTCATCGACAGGGCAGGATGACAATTTTCCGGGGCCTTGAAGTTAACACCCATTGAACAGCGTGAGAAACAGGGATTTTGCGGCTTTTTATGCAGCGGGAAGAAAGGGTTGGGCAAGAGCTTGCCACTCTGATGGTAATCTATTTTTGCCGGACCCAGGCTGACTCTTTCGTTCCATTAAAACAGGTATTTTTCCATGATTTGCGGGTTTGCAGCGAGTTCCGACGTTCGGCCCTGCCAACTCACCTGACCGTTTTCCAAAATGTAGGCCCTTTGGGATACTTCAAGGGCCGCCGCCGAGTTCTGCTCGGAGAGAACGATGGTCACTCCTTCCTGCTGAATGCGGACGATCTGTTCTTTTATGAGCTCAACCACGAGCGGCGCCAGACCCTCCGAGGGTTCGTCCAGCAACAGCAAAGAGGGATTCCCCATCAGTGTCCGGGCGATGGTAAGCATCTGTTGTTCACCTCCTGACAAGGTGCCTCCCCACTGCCTGTCCCTCGCCTTCAATACAGGGAACAGGGCATAAACTTTGTCCAGGTCCCAGTCGGTTGCCTCATTTCGCCGGATCGCGGCTATATCCAGGTTCTCCCGCACGGTCAAGTCGGGGAAGATGTCCCTGTCCTCCGGGACAAACCCCACCCCGAGCCGGGCGATCCGGAAGGGCTGTTTGCCATTGATTTTATCCCCCTGGAAACGAATCGTTCCCCGGCGCGGCGGAGTGAGGCCGATGATGCTTCGCAACAGAGTGGTCTTGCCCATACCGTTTCGGCCTAGAACGCACACCGTTTCACCCCGATCCACCTTCAAAGTCACTCCGAAAAGTATGTGGGTGGATTCATAGTAAGTCTCGATATTGTCAACCTCAAGCAACACGCCGCTTTCCCTTTCCCAGATAAATGTTCCGCACTTCCTCGTTGGATTTGACTTCTTCCGGACTACCGCAAAAGATCATCGTGCCTTGATGCATCACGTAAATTCTGTCTGAGATGCCGAACACCACTTTCATATCGTGTTCGACAAAGGCCAGACCCATCCTCCTTTTTTTGACGAGGCCGTAGATCAATTCAGTTGTCTGGGACGTCTCTCCGGCGCTCATGCCCTGAGTCGGCTCGTCTAAAAGCAGAAGTTCAGGGTTGAGGGCGAGGACTATGCCTAACTCGAGCCGCTTCTGGTCCCCGTGGGCAAGTAACCCGCCCGGGGCGCCCGACCGGTCGGCCAGGCCTAGATTTTCCAGTATTTCTTCGACCTCCTCGGAAAGGCTATTTTCAGCACTCGAGAAGAGCCTTCGATTTAAGCCTTTGGCCGAAAACAGGGCGACCTGAATGTTTTGGAAGGCGCTGAGCCGTGGGAATATGTTGAGCTTCTGAAAGGAGCGCCCTATGCCCAGGCGGGAAATCTCGTAGGGCGCCAGCCGCGTTATGTCCTTACCCTTGAAATGAACTTCACCTCTGTCAACGGGGATATGACCGGTAATGAGGTTGAAGAGCGTGGACTTGCCCGCTCCGTTGGGACCTATGATCGAGACTATCTCCTTGTGGTCAACCTGAAGGTCAACCTCCAACACCGCCATCAAACCGCCGAAAGATTTCCTGAGTCCCCTGGTTTCCAGCAGCATATCTTTACCCTATGCACAAGGCCGGGCCTGTTTTTTTCGCGACAGCCTCTCGGACAGAAACCCCATGACTCCATTTCTCATCAATAAAACCAACAACACTATAGCCACGCCCAGAATCAGGTTCCAATGCATGGTGTGCTTGGACAGGGTCTTTGCAAGTATCGTGTAAATAGCGCTTCCGACCAAGGGCCCTGAGAAACGGTATAAGCCTCCCAGCAGGCACACGACAAGCATATCGGTGGACTTTGTCCAGTGTGCGAAATCCGGAAACGCACTATCGCTGAAAACGCAGTAGAGGCTTCCGGCAATGCCCAGAAAGGTACTCGAAAGGATAAACGCGGCCAGTTGGTACCTCTTCAGGTTGACTCCAATGAATTCCACTCGGCCGGGGTTCTCGCGAATTGCCTGCAGGGTGCGGCCAAACGGAGAGTTGACAATTCTCCACAGTGTGAAAATGCAACAGCCTACCACGGCCAAACAGAAATAATAGCTGTTGACAATCGAGAAAAAGAACTCCGGAGTGGGAATGGATATTATCCCGTTATCACCTCCCGTGACGGCGTACCATTCGAAGATGATTGTCCAGATGATCTGGGAGAAGGCCAGCGTCAGTAGAGCGAAATAAACCTTCGTTCGCCTCACGCAAACCCATCCCACGGCCCAGCCTACGATCGCCGCCATTATCGGGGCGGCTATCATCGCCGGCACGATGTTCATCTTAAACCTGGCCAGCAGGATAGCGGTAGTATAAGCTCCCACTGCGTACAGGCCCGCAGGTCCGAATGAGACCAGCCCTGTATAGCCCAGCATCAGGTTCAAGGAGCAGGCCGCCAGCGCCATTATCAGTATCTCGATGGTTATGTTCAGCCAACTCTTGCCGATGAGTGCGGGCAAGGCAATCAGCGAGGCAAAACCGATCGATATCAGAATGGACCTTATCGCCGGGGCATGCAGCCAAGTTGGTTTGGCTCTTATCTCCGCCATCAATCGGACACCCCCATCAGCCCCCGTGGACGTATTATCAGGACAATAATCATGAGAATGAAGCCGAAGGCCACCGCCAGTTTGGGGATTATGTAAAGCCCAAAGGCGGTGGTTAAGCCCAGGATGATCGAACCCAGGAATGCGCCGGATATACTGCCTAAACCGCCGATTACCACTATGATGAAGCAGTCTATAATTACGGATAAGTCGGCCCCAAGCGCCACCACCGACATGGGGGGCGTCAAGGTCCCGGCCAGCCCGGCCAGCCAGCACCCGAGCATGAAGACCCCCGTGTAGACCCCGGGCACGTTTATGCCTAAAGCGCCGGCGATCTCCCGGTTGTGAGTGACGGCCCTGACGACGGCCCCCAAACTGGTGGCCCCTATTAGCACCCTAAGCCCAACGAAGACCAGGACCCCCATACCGATCAGGAAGAGATTGTATTTAGGAAATGAGAGTGCAAACAGGTTCACGGTACCGTTTAACGGCCAGGGTACTGCAACCGTATTGTAGCCTGCTCCCCAGAGAATCTTGCAAACTTCGCCCACTATCAAAATCAGTCCAAAGGTGAGCAGGTACTGGTAGATCATGTCAAGGCCATAAATGCGCCTTAGCAGCAAAATTTCAATGCATCCGCCGACAAGGGCGGTGACAAGGGGCGCAACCAGCAAGGCGAGCCAAAAGACCCCCGGAACATGGGAAAATGCCGAGGTGACCTGGTAGCAGAGGAATCCCCCGAGCATATAGATCGAACCGTGGGCCAGGTTTAGTATCTTTAAGGTCCCAAAAATGATTGAGAGCCCCGCCGCTATAAGAAACCAGACCATGCCCAGGCTGATGCCGCTAAGGACTTGTCCGAGAGCTGCTTCCAGGGTCATCGTCTTCCTCTTGCCGGTCTTGGGGCAGGCCCCGGCCTGCCCCGGACAGCTCTTAGCGCATTGTTGTTCATTTCCTCAAATTCTCTATCTGCTCGATGGTATGGTAGCCTTCTTCGCCGATTATTTGGGGATTAGTGATATGGGGAAACGGGAGATCGGGAGTGAATTCTATGATGCCGTACCAGTTGGGCATCATGGCCTGATGATCGTATGCGCGAAGCATGACCGGACCGACGAAAGTGTCCAGTTCAATGCCTGCCAGGGTCTTGATCAACTTTTCAGTATCGACCGCGCCAACCTTCTCGATGGCTTTCTTCAACGCATAGATTGCCACATATTCGTTCATTGCTCCGTAGGACGGCCAAAACCCGACCATCTTCTTATGTTCCTCTACAAACGCCTTGCTCTTTGGATTATCAATTGCCCAGAATGGATAACGGCAGGTGGCAAGCGCTCCCTTGGGGTACGGATCACCCTGTTTCACGTCACTCCAGGTTTCCACATCCCCCGCGCAGGGCTGGATCATCTTCATCTTGTCGTACAGTCCAAAGGCGAAAGCCTGTTTGGTAAACGCGATTTCCCCGCCGCCGTAGACGCAGGCCAGAAAAAGAGCTTCAGCGCCTGAGTTGGCTATCTTGGTGATGTGGGCTGTGAAATCGGTTGTGCCCAAAGGCGCCCACAATTCGTCAATGATCTGCGCGTCGGGCACCAACTCCAGGTACTTTTCCTTGAAAGCTGCCAGGGAATTCTTACCGCACTCGTAATCGAATCCGAGGCTTATAATCTTCTTGGGCTTCCAAGTCTTGCCCAGAGCGATGGCCGGGGCATACCCCCAGTAGGGAACCGCGTTGGTGTTGATGCGAAATACATAGGGGTTCCATTTCTCTTCCGTGATTTGTGAGGATTGGGATACATTGACAATGAAGATCTTCTTTTCTTTTTCCACATAACTGGAGATGGCCAGCGCCACCGCACTGCTGATGGTGCCGGTGAGAAAGTCAACCTCTTCGGTCAGGACAAGGTCCTTTGCCTCTCGAAGGCCTGTTTCGGCGCTAAGTTTGTCGTCCCTGGTTATCAGCTTGAGCTCGCGGCCCAACACACCTCCAGCCGCGTTGATTTCCTCTACGGCGATCTTGGCCCCGGCTTCCGAACTGGTGCCATACATCGACATTGCACCGCTCATGGTGTGGATGAACCCGATTTTGATCGGCTTTTCCTTTGAAGCCGCAGGTGCGGGATTGGCGCACGGTATTCCTGCCAGCACAAATCCCAAGCCCAAAACGATCACAGTCTTTACAAGGCTTCTCATATCTCCCCCTCCTGTAAACGATCGATCCGTTGCAACAGCCATCAAATTGCGGCCCGCTTGTCCTTATCGCTTATCGTTCAGGTCAACAAAACTCATTAGCCGTCGACGGACTCAATGCCCGTCAAAGCAAAAAGATGAAATCAGGCAGTTCCTCCACCGCCAGGCCCTTCCCGGGGTGAAACCAAACCCTTGAGCGGGAATCATGGAAGAAATCATAAAGCCCACCAGCTTGGCGGTATACGGCGCGAAAAGTCCTTTCTGCCGCCCCCTCTGAATCACCTTGCGAATTATGCGGTCATAGGTGTCCCGCATAGAGATTATTACTTTCCGTTTAGCGGCTGACAGGTTGCCCAAGGCAACATCAAACAATGTTTTTCCAGACCCGGCGATAACTCAACGTGACTCTGAGATGGGTGGAGATGATGAGGTGGATTGGAACATTAATTAACGGTCGTTCGGTAATTGGCATATGTGCGGTCCCGTGTCAATTTTTTTTCGCGGGACCACAGGTGCGGTTCATGCGGAAGATCTCCTGGAGCGGGGGCAGTGAAGCAGTGAATAGTGAATAGTGAATGGTGAATAGTGAATGGTGAAAGAGCGGGGAGCAGGGAGCGGGGAGCGGGGAAGAGTGAAGTGTGAAGGGGTGGAATTTCAAAATGGAGATCTCACAACTTATTTGACTCTAGCGAAATTGATGGGTAGGTTGTTAAAATCTATTAACCGGTTTTGGCGAAGGAGGCTGACATGAGGGCTTTGGCGAAGAGGCCGTGGGTTTTTCTGGTTCTGGGGATCTTTTCTTCCTTGACGTGTTTGATTTTTCCTGCTCCGGCAGAGGAACCGGTCAACATTGTTATCATCGCCGAATCAGCCACGATCGTTGGCAAAGCCATAGTGAACGGGGCGCAACTGGCGAGCGGGGAAATCAACGCCAAAGGCGGCGTCAATGGGCGGCCGATAAAACTGACCGTCTACGATGACCAGGTTAAGTCTGCTGAGGCAGTGCAAGCTTTCCAAAGGGCCGTTTATAATGACCATGCCAACGCCGTGGTCGGCAGTTGGATCAGTGAAATAGCATTATCCCTGGCCCCCTGGTCTGCCCGCTTGCATACTATCTACATTACCACCGGCGCGGCCTCTCCCAAGATCACCCAATTGGTGCACGACGACTACAATACCAACAAATATGTTTTTCAACTGAAATACAACGCCATCGAGATGGCCCAAATGGTCTGCAGCTTCGCCCATGACGACCTGGTGCAGAAGTTGGGATATAAGACAGCCTACGTGGCCAGTGAAAATGCCGCATGGACCGAACCTCTGGACGAAGAGTATTTAAAATGCTTGCCGTCATCGGGTTTAAAGGTTGTAGGCCACATGAGATTTTCCAAAGACACCGACGATTTTACCCCCATTTTTGCCACCATCGAAAAAGATCGTCCCGATCTGCTTGTCACAGGATGGGCCCATGTGGGGTTAAAGCCTACGGTGCAGTGGCATGAACAACAGGTTCCCGTGCTGATTGCCGGGGTGGACGCTCAGGCCAGCACATCGGATTTCTGGGCGCAAACCAACGGCGCCACCGAGGGGATTATCACGCAAGCTGAAGGTTCGCCCAGCCCCATCACTCCCAAAACAATACCTTTCGTGAAAGCCTATGAGGAGATGTTTCACATCAGCCCCTCCTACGCCGGTTACACCACTTATGACACAATCTATGTTTTGAAAAATGCCATGGAGAAGGCCAAATCCGTCGAAACCGATGCCGTGATCGAAGCTCTGGAGGCCACCAGCTATACCGGTGTCATTGGAAACATTGAGTTCTATGACCGCACCAGCCCCTTTGCTCATGGCATCAAATTCGGCAAAGGCTTGGCGACAGGCGTGGTGCTGCAATGGCAAAAGGGCGAACTGGTAACCGTATGGCCTAAAGAGGCAGCCACGGGTTCCTTAATTGTCCCGAGTTTTGTTCAGAAACAGAGTGCAGCTAAATAAGGACCTATTAAGATCTCGTCATACTGAAATGGTCACTCGGGGTTCAATCTTTTTAACTCACAGTTTTTCTGACCGGAAGCTACCTCGCCGAGGGCAGGGACCTGTTGCGTTTCGTGAAAGCAAACGGGCGCAGGACTGCCGCAAGTCCTACCGTGAATATCCCCAGGCTTACCAAAGAGATTATTCTGCCTATACGGAACTCATCGGGCATGTATTCCAATCGGATTCTGTGTTTACCCGGCTCCAGCGGTATGCCTCGAAAAGCATAATCGGCAGGGATCACCTGGTAGCGGGCCTGGGAACTGCCTTCCAGCGCATGCGCATGCCAGCCTTTGCTGTAGGC
>JBEKPW010000072.1:0-31372 GCA_049520315.1 Syntrophobacteraceae bacterium | reverse complement strand
TTTTGTGAGGGCGCACCCTCACTTCGTTCAGGTCCGGGCTTAATACTCCAGCCGTTGGTTAATGCTTCAAGTCCGGGCACGGAACCCTCACTGCGCTTCGGGTTCGCGCTGTACACAGTGGAGGCACGCCTGATGCTGGACCCTCACTACGTTCAGGTCCGGGCCACACGTTGCAACCGGTAGCTCGATGCTTCAAGTCCGGGCACGATCTTTTGTGAGTGCCCAGTTCGCGCCCGGAACCCTCACTGCGCCTCGGGTTCGCGCTGTACACAGTGGAAGCACGGTTCATGCTTCAGGTTCGCGTCCGGAACCCTCACTGCGCTTCGGGTTCGCGCTGTACACAGTGGAAGCACGGTTCATGCTTCGGGTTCGCGCCCGATTCCTTGTGAGGGCGCCTTGTGAGGGCGCTTTGTGAGGCCGCATCGCTTTGCGACGAGCAGTGAGGGGCTAAATCCCTCAATTCCTTAATCCCCCAATTTGACAGGGACATATATGCGGACTTATTTTTTCGGGGATCTTCACGGTAATGTCAATGCGCTGGATGTTTGCCTTAGATGCCTGGAGGGGCAAAAGGCCGATGAAGTCTATTGCCTTGGAGACCTGGCGGGCTGGCTTCCATTCGGGGACCGGACTTTTGTGAGGCTGCGTTCGATGGGTTTGCCCACGGTGGCCGGCAATCACGACCTGTTGATAGCGGGCGCGATTACCGATTTTGTCGGCCAGCTCGACCGGATGCAGGCGACGGCCTACAACGCCGGGCTGCTGTTTGCCGAGGAAGGGGCCATCGAATATATCCTCGGCCTCCCGCTATCGATCGAGAAGGAAGATTTCACCATCGTTCATCATTCCCCTTTCGACCTTCCCTCGAGCGGTTCAGCGCCGACTATCGAATGCTTCGGTTACCTGGACCCTGCGGCCCTGCGGCATGCTATTCCTTCATGGCGCAACTATCCCAAACGGCTGATCTTCAGCGGACACGATCATATCCCTGCGATTTATGAACTGCCGGAGGGCGAAGAGGTTAAAGTACACAGGCCGGGGCCAAAGGAAGACCTGACGCTGCATCTCAATGAGAACTCCCGCTACTGGATCAAGGCGGGAAGTGTCGGGGGGCCTTACAGGGACGGAATTCCCGTTGCTAATTCTGTCCTCTATGATTCCGAAGAGCAAACGATCACGATGTTGCGCATCCCTTACGATACCAATCCGTTGTCTGAAGCGCTCTCATCGCATCGGTTCCACCGCAATCTGCCCACGATAAAGAAATATATCGAGGTTCTCAACCAGGGGCACGGCTCGTAGCCGCTATATCGCGCACGGCCTGGCCGGCTGATTTGAAGGTGTGCTCGAACCAGGTGCGCAGGTATCGGTCATCGGCTACAAGGCAGGGCGGATCTCCGGGTCTGATAGGCTTTTCTTCGACGTTGACCCGAAGCGCCAGTTCCTTTTCGACTATTGCGAGGAGTTCGCGGACCGATGTTCCCGCTCCGGTCCCCACGTTGGAAACCAGCCGCTCCCGGGCGGAGAGTTCAGTGATTGCCCTTATGTGCGCCTGTCCAAGGTCCATAACGTGTACGTAATCGCGCACGGCCGTTCCGTCCGGCGTAGCGTGATTCGTTCCAAAAAGACAAAACGAGCCGCCTGACATGGCCGCTTTTACCAGATTGGGCAAGACGTGGGTTTCAGGTTCGTGTCTTTCGAAAATCTCCCCCTCAGGATCGTTTCCTATGACGTTAAAGTAGCGCAGCATAGCGTATCGCAGTCCAAACACAGGGGCCACCGCCGATATCACCTGCTCGCACATCAGTTTGGACAGACCGTAGGGGTTGGTTGGCGCCTGAGGATGGTCTTCTCGGATGGTCGGTGTTTCAGCGTTGCCATATGTTGCACATGAGCTCGAAAATACCAGGGTCTTCGTGCCGGCCCGCTTCATTGCCTTGAGAAGCGATATCGTACCGTTTACATTGTTGTCGAAATAGACTTCGGGTAACCGGGTGGACTCTTCAACGTAGGCCTTCGCAGCGAAATGAATGACCGCTTCGATCTTGAAACCCGTCAGAGTGCGAAAAAGGGCCTCCTCATCGCGGATGTCCCCGAAGGCGAAAGGCCCGAACTTCACCCATTCCGCCCAGCCGTTTGACAGATTGTCGAACACTATCGGGACGTGCCCTGTCTTTTTCAAAAGCTTCGACGTGTGAGAACCGATGTATCCCGCTCCCCCGGTAACCAGAATATTCATAAAACCTCCCAACTGAGATGCCGGTTTCGTTGCCCTCAAAGCCGCTGTCCGTGTCTTTTGCGAGACCTATATACACCTAAATCGAGCGATTAGCCAATAGCCCGTAACCTGCCCTCACGGTGAACCTGTCCTGGCGAAGTCCCAAAAAATGAATCATCTCACCATCGCAGCGCCGCCTCCACTGCGGCGTTCTTCGCATCTGAATTACGCTATTTGAGTTTTTGTGAGTATAATAATAAAATAAGAATAAGATGCCGGACAGAAAACGCATCCGAAAAGACCGGCAATTCCTGCAGGTATGGAGGACGATTGGCTGAAACACAATACGTAAAAGTACATACCCTTTCAAATCGCTTCGAAGCCGATGTTATTGCCGGCGCTTTGAGGCAGGAAGGAATACCGGTGCTTGTGAGGTCGTTCGAGGAAACGCCCTATACGGGCCTTTTCGTTCCCCAGAAAGGTTGGGGGCGAATCATGGTTCCAAAAGAAATGGCCGATGTGGCTCGCGAAATCATATCCGGTCTGACCGAAAAAGCAGAAGAAGTCGACGACCTGCCGTTTAACGGCGACTGGCAGATTGAACCCCGATTGTGGGACGCTTTGAGGCAGGCCGACCCCCGGGAAGTCACAGGAAGAACCCTTGTAGAATACGACCTTCAAGAAAGCGTCTATGTCGTTCCGTTCCTGAACACGGCAGCTCTGTGTTATCCGGAAACAGAGGAAATCGAAGTACTCGGGCGCCTGGGAGATTTCTCAAAGGATTTTAAGCTAAACCTGGTGATCCTTCATTATCTTCTGTACGCCCGCAATAAACCTCTGGCCAATAAATGGGTGAGCGAAAAAGATCTTCCCGGCGGGAGCCTTTTTTTTACAGCGTCGCACACGCTTCCAATGGAATCGCTCACCGGTGCATTCGATGCCCGCTCGAGCCTTCTGGATGCCGCGGCGCGAAGCATAGGCGGCGAAAAAGTAGATATGGGGGGTCTGTCTTACCGGTTCAGGATTTTGCCCCGAATTCCCTTCCTGATGATTTTTTGGGTGAGCGATGAAGAATTCGAACCTTCCTCCCATATTCTGTTCGACGAAACGATCATCACCCATCTCAGCTCACTTGACCTTGTCTGGGGACTTGTAAACGTCTTTGCCGACGTCTTGCTCGATTCCGCTGCCTACGTTCCAGAAAGTATTTAAGAAGGATGACATCTTTTGGAGTGGACACAAGCTTATGAACATGGACCGTGCCATATTCGATCTCAAGGTTAGTGTTGAAGCGACCTCGCTCTACATACTGCTTTGCGCGCTCATGGACGGCGGGCAGCCGCCCACCTTGGAAAATGCCCGCCACAAATGGACCGGAACCGAGGAATCATTGTTAACAGCCGCCCTCGAGCTTATCAGACGGTGTGTTATCACCGGCCCCGACACAATCCCCGAAGACATGCACCTGCATCCCAACACCCGTGACAGATGGTGCTAGTGTAGTTTCCGGACTCTTCGGCATCAAAGTTTTTCGGCGTGAAAGAATCCCCGCCTTGGCTGGGCTTGGGAACCGTGCCCCGCTCATATTTAAATCAGAAATCCCTTTATCGATCCCGGAAATGGCTTGTTCAAAAGGAATTGCCTCCGTTGGGTTTCCTTTGACATCATCATAAGCTCTCTATCGTCGAGTTTTTCAAACGCATCGACGATCTGCTCCCTAGCCCCAATGGGCCCGCAGCCGGATAGTGTCCATCGGACCTGATCGTCTCTTTCTCCTCTTTAAGCTTCAATCCTGGAAAGGATTTTTCACACTAACAGCTTACCCGGAAATTGGAAAAATACGCTCCCTTTCGCCATGGTCGCATTTTCGCATAAAATTCCGAGGCTTACATCCTGGCCGTCAAGACTTGGATGTAACCTTTGTGAAACCTTTTTCTGATACAAAAACTGCCACACTGTGTAGGAAGGACGGAAAATGAGAAACAAGTATAGAGGGGTATGGCAGGCAAGGAGTACCAGGGAATGGTTTTGGGTGGAAAAAAGAGGGGAAAGATTCTTTTCTTCTCGCTGGATCACATGTGCAGATGCTGTTCGGATAATTGAAGGCAAAAAGCCCATACCGGAAGCCTGCGTTGAGTTGAACGACATTAACTGCTTCGAACCGGTTTCCAAGGGGGTTATTGAACTGCTGAAAAGAGCAATCGATAAACTGTAGCGGGTTCTGCCGAATGACGGCGAAATATTGCATCCTTTTCTGCCGGTTCGCAGATCCGGCTGCTTAGAAATAAAGCGTCACCCTGCCTAATATAGAGCGAGTGGACAGCAAATCCGGGTTATATGGATCGGTATCTTGAAATTGGAATGATCTAACTAGTGTCCGTCCGAAAACCCCGGATGAGTCACTGGCAGTTTTCGATTCGGAAAGGGTTTTTCTCCGCCCTGGCAGGGTGATGAAAAAGGGTTCTCTGGTGGGAGAAGCGCTTGAAAATGGCTAAGGATTTCGTCATTCCGGCGTTTTTCGACGTCAAAAGAGCCGGAATCCAGGCTTTTTCCCAACCAGTTGAGTTTAAAGCGAAAGTAACTGGACCCCCGGCCCCCGGACTAGACACTTCCGGGGCAGGCTTCGCCGGGGTGACGCATACAGGGTTTTTCGCCCCGATGTGGGAATTCCAATCCTTTTTCATCACCCTGCTGGAGGTATCAATCTCGACGCTCCTCGAGACGTCGAGATTGGCTTTTCAAACCTCCTCGCGACCCATGGATTTTCTTGCAATAAATAGCACGCTTTGTCTTATTCAATCCTTCTGCATCTGTGCTTGAGCTTTCCGAACGCAGTCAGGGCATATACCATGACTGAAGAAGGCTTCAGAATGGTCGTGAATATATGCTTCGATCTGCTGCCAATAGCCTTGATCGTCACGTATTTTTTTGCACCATGCACAAATATGGAACAATCCTTGCCACGTCTTGAATTTGGCAAGCGCTTCCTGGAGTTCGGCGATAAGCTTTTCCCGCTCTTTGCGCACCCGCACTTGCGTTGTGATGTCTCTTGCAATAGTCGATGTGCCGACAATCGTACCGGCGTTATTTCTTACAGGAGATATAGTTAAAGAAACACAGATGTCATTGCCGTCCTTCCTGCGATATGTGGTTTCGTGGCTGGAAATACTTTCACCACGACCAATTCTTTCAAGCAAGTCTGGTATTTCATCAAGGTGTTCGGGCGGTATATGTAAGGATATGGATTGCTGTCCGACTGCTTCTGCGGCGGTATAGCCGTAAAGGACCTCAGCGGCCATATTCCAGCACGTGATTATGCCATCCAGTGTCTTGGATATTATTGCGTCATCTGAGCCTTCCACAATGGCCGCCATTTGTCTGTTGGTCTCCCCGGTTTTGCGGCTCACATCGATTTCGATCTGAAGATTCATGTTGTCTTGCCGCACTGCCATGGTGCTTTCCGGAATAACGTCTTCCAGATTATCGCTCGAACTTTGACCGGTTTGTGAAATGTGCTGGCATCTATCGTCGCTCTGAGAAACCATGTTTGTTCCCTCTCCAAGTTTGCTGCGGCGATAATAAAGTGAGGGATGTCGCGATATCCGGGAGAAATATCGCTTGCCTCGGGAAAGGCTCAAAAGCTGCTGAAACTCACTTCACTAATGGGTTCAAAAGCACTGATGCTGATCATCTGTCATTCCACTTTTGGCGGAGGATCTTCGCCTCGAATTATCCTGTCGGCATCCTCGGGTCCTATGACTTCGAGCGACATGTAATATCTGCTTGCCTTCTTTGCCACATAGAGCCAGTTTCCGCGTGGGATAAATCTCCATATTCCCCCCTTTGCCGTACCCATGGGAAATCCTCCGTTTTTGCTGCAGGCGCACGAGTGTCGGACCGAGTCCGTACCGAATACATATAATGACAACTATGCAGAATGGTATGAGTCTTCATAGTTGTCAGTGCGTTCATATCATTGAAAAGGTTTCAAAAAGGTTACAACTTCGCGGTTAAGACCGTGCAGGAGCAAGCCCTTCTTTTCCTTCTGCATGGCCAAATCCTTCGATCTGACTGGTCAGGAAAGGTAGAATATTTTTAGATTCCTGTTTGTCACGGCTTTCATTGACCCCTGTTACGAAAGGGTCGAAGAGGACTTCAAGGTGCGCAACTTGGTATGAGGATCTGCCATGTACCGCCGGTATTGTTTTGCGGTAGCAGCAGTTTGCCTGGTGGGAATACCGGGATTGGTCGTCATACTGACCCCGCTGGGATTATGGCTGGAACAGGAAGTCGGCGTCGATATTCTTTTCCATCTAAGGGGACCCGGGCCGGTTCGGCCTGCGTTGTTATTGTAGCGTTGGGTGGGGAATCCGCCGAAAGCCTTGGACTTTCCCCGAACTTTCTGAAATGGCCAAGGCATTATCATGCCGGCCTCACCGAAATCCTTGCCCAACAACGGCCCTCAGGACAATGTCGATTCCATACGGTGGGAACGGAAGCTGGGATGGCTGATTGCGAAATTCAGGAATATCTCCGAAGAAGAGCCTTCACTGCCGGACAAAATGATCTCGATACAGGATAGCGTTTTGCCGGATCTGGAAATCGATAAGAAAAGAATTCTTGAGTCTGTCATAAGACTCTATTCAAACCCGGACAACCTTTTTCTAAACTTTTACGGACCCCTTATCAGTCCTCAAAATCAAGAATTTAGGAATCGAGGAATTAGTCCATGAATCCCTCTCAGCTCTCGACGATCCGTTCATATATTGAGGTAGTCAGTTTATCCGGCTCAACACCGAGATCCCTGTCAAGAGCCCGCCTGCATTCATTATATACCCGGATGGCCTCGGTCCTCATTCCAAGGTCCGAATAAGTCAGCATGAGCTTCTGGTAAGCTTCCTCCAATGTCGGATCGGTCTTCACGACCAATTTATAAAGATCGATGGATCTGCGCAAACTGCCTTGATTCTCGTAATATGCGGCCGTGCGCCGTAAAATATCTATATACAGGGCGCGGATCTCCTCCCTCTTCATTATCGTCCAGGGGGTATATAATTCATCTTCGAGATAGTCCCCCTTATACACTTCAATTGCGGCATTGCCGTAAACAATGGAATTTCTGATGTCTCCTGCCCGCTCTGCTCTCCTTGCCCGTTTGTAGAGGGAGAGGAATTCATCGATGTCCAGCCGAACCAGGCCACGATTCAGAGAGGTCATATTCCCTTTGAACCATATATAGGGGGACCTTGTTCCCGTCAGGTTTCCGAGTGTTTTTCTGAGTCGATGCAGCACGACTTTAAAATTTCTTTTACCGTCGTCCGGGGGGGTATCGGGCCACAGATCTTCAATAAGCAAATCTTTTGGCACCTTTTCGGCTCCCCGGGTGATAAGAGCTTTAAGGAGCAACTGTGGTAGGTTTGTACTCCATTCTTTTTCTGTTACCAGGGCTTCACCTCGGATAAGCTGAAATTTTCCCAGTACATTAATCTGGATTTGGGGAACACCGGCTGCCTTCTCGCTGATCGATTCGGCGGGTTCAGGCAGCGGGATCTCATCAACCGAGGCCGTAATGAGTTTAGAGAAGATAGCTAATTTGCGGCTTTTTTCAGCAAGGGTGCGCATGAACCTGTTTTCCGAGTCAAGGAGCCTCTGAGAGAGACTGCGCGCGATGGCCAAAGCCAGTCCCGGGCGACCGAGCATGAGCAATTCGAAGTCATCCCTGGCAATTTCAATCAGCCCTACCCTGGTTTTCGCCCGCACAGTTGCTGAACGTACCCCCTCGGGATTCAGGAAACTCATTTCACCGATTGGTTCACCGGTATGGCAAACACTCAAGACGATCTCGTCCGGGGAACCAAAAGCTTTGATTATTTCAAGCTCTCCTTCCACAATAAGATAGAGTCGGTTACCCGGCGCTCCCTCCTTGAAAAGGATCGTGTTGGCAGGCAACTCCAGTTGCCTCGCAATTTGAGCCAGGAACCGAATATCTCTCTGTGACAGAGAACTGAAAAGGGGGATTTGTTTCAGCAGTTCATTCATCTTTAAACCTTCAATAAACCTTAATACAATCGTAAAAAGGATTATGCACACTAACAGGTTGCTTTGCAATTTGGAAAAGGCGCTCCCTCTGGACGCCGTTGCATTTTCGAGCAAAATTCCGAGGCTTCATGCCCCGGTCGCCATGACTTGGGGCGAGACTGCTGAAACAGTTTGGGTCCAGGATGGCGACCTTGTGCTAGTAACATTTGGTATCGATTAAACGTTTGGACGACGAAGACATTTTACTGCTCGAGACGATTGCGGAACGGCTGAGGAAAAAGGCCAGGTCAAAACGTACCCGTCGGAAAAAAATGACCGAAAGCGACATGCCGATGTCTGAAGATGTTCTTGTGGCTACTGACGGGGCCTGGAAGGATAGTCTTTACTGTGCAGATCTCAAGCGGCGGCTTTATGAGAATCGCCTGGCCTTATAATAAAAGCTCCCCGGTACGGACTCGAACCGCCGAATCGGGGCCGGGGCAGGCATGAATGCGCGGACCGTCGCTGATGGCCCGGGTCTGGCGCATAACCGGCGATTATCTCGGAAGTCCCCTTGCCTCGGTCTGCCTGGCGGTCTCCGCCCTTAGGTATTCGGCGGCAAGCTCGGCGTAGCGCGAACAACCCTCCTGAATCATTGTGCGTTCCGAATCTGTGGCCTTCCTTTTTATCCTGGCGGGGGCGCCCATTACGAAGGATTCGGGCGGGACCTCAAAGCCGGGTGGAAGCAGGGACCCCGCCGCAATAAACGAGCCTTTCCCAACCTTGCAGCCATCCAGTAAAATCGACCCAATTCCAATAAAGCATTCGTCTTCGATCGTGCAGCCGTGAAGCATTGCATTGTGGGCGATTAACACGCGGTCCCCAATGTGCATCGGAAACCCGGGCCCGGCAACATGGAGGGTGCAGTTGTCCTGAACGTTTGTAAACGACCCTATGCGTATGTAGTGAACGTCGCCGCGAACCACGGTATTGAACCAGATACTGCTGCGCTCCCCGATGACAACGTCTCCTATAACGCAGGCGCCGGGGGCTATAAAAACGTCTCCGGCAACCCGGGGCACAATGTCTCGATAGGCAAGTGTGCTAATCGTTTTATTCATCTTTTCAGTTTTTCCCGCTTAAGTTGTTTTAGGTCCAGGATCTCGGCTATGGCAGATGCAGTATATTTTACGAATTCCTGGAATTGCTCTGGAGCGAGCCTGCCCCTTGCCGGATTGGGAACTGAATCGGGAAGGCTGAGAGAGAAGGGGGCGTTTTGCAGATCACGTTTTGGGGACACCTCAAATTCAGGTTCGAAGGTGTCGAAGAAATATTTATCCTGAAAGACAGCAAACTTGAGCGCATGGGCAGTCGCGTCCAAGATGGCCGTGCGGTCCTTATCGATCTTGTTTTCAGCCACCGCCTTTCGAATCCCCGCAAGGCATTCCCCGCCCTGTGTGCAGGCGATATGGCCGTTGCGGTTGGCAAACAGCATCGAATCCATGATCTCCTGCTCGGATATCTGAATGATTCGAACCGATCCTTCACCGGCGATCTTACGGTACTGCCCGACCAGCCTTATCACGCGCGGCATGGAAACGGGATTGCCGATCATTGCCGCCTGGGCGGTGCTTGGCCGCACGGTAACGGGGCGGAACTGCCTCTTGCCCTCTTCAGGTTCGAGATAATAGAGGTAAACCGGGTTCGCATGCTCTGACTGAACCCCGATTACAGCGGGCAAAGAATCGATGATGCGCAGATCGTACATCTTGAGAAAACCGGCCATTACCGCCGTTATGTTTCCGGCGTTTCCGATTGGTACCACGACCGCCAGCCCGCCCACTTCGTAATCGAATGCCTGGGCGATCTCGTAGCTGTAGGATTCCTGTCCGAGGATGCGCCATGCGTTTTTGGAATTCATGAGCGCGACGGAGAAGTTCTCCGAGAGGTATTCGACAACTTTCATGCAGTCGTCGAAAACGCCTGGGATCTCTATGACTTTTGCTCCGCTTCCAAGTGGCTGCCCCAGTTGCTGCGGCGTCACTTTCCCCTGGGGTAGAAGAACAGCCGATTTTACATCTCGGGACAGATACGATGCATAAAGGGCCGCAGATGCCGAAGTATCCCCGGTTGATGCGCAGATTGCCAACACGTCGCGAACGCCCCGCTTGTTTACGAGATAATTTAGATAGCTGAAGGCGCTGGCCATCCCGCGGTCCTTGAAGGAAGCACTCGGGTTTTGGCCGTCATTTTTGAAGCAAAACCTGATTCCTGCCCAGTCGCTCATCGCTTGATTAGCTGAAACGACAGGCGTGTGCCCTTCACCCAAAAAAACGATGTCTTCCAGAGGGATTATCGATCCGATCAGTTCATGGAAACGATATATCCCGCTGAGCGCAGGAATATTCAACATTTTCCTGTAATCGAAAACCCTGCGCCATTTGGCGCCCGGCAGCTCTTTGAGGCGCTCCCACTGCCTGTCTTCCAGAAGCAGTACCGAATCGCATTTCGGGCAGGTGTAGAGAAGTTCCTCGATGCCGAACCAACTCTCGCATCCCAGGCAGCGGTAAAGGTATTCGCCGTCGATTGCAGGAATAACGTAAGGCTGCATTTCAGAAGGGAACTGATCTATCTGCATGCAAACTCCTCGTGCATCAAAAATGTTCCAGAACCGGAGCTTTTATCTGCATGGCGATTAATGCACCGGGCAGGGGCCGAAATTGCAAGTATTAAATATTGCAAAGAAATAATCAAGCAGTTACAAAAAACCATAGATTCCTGTTAACGCTGCCACTGAGTTTTTGCACTAAGGTGTGGCATGAAAGATACACCATATGCTGCCATGTATTATTTTTGCCACACATAAAATCTGTATTCAAGACTTGTTATTTTGGGCCGGTCCATGTAAAAGTACGCCCCAGGTAGTTTGCCGGGCACCGGACTGCCAATATACAGTTTGGCACGAAAGATGCTCAGGAGGCGGCGGGGAGGATTAAAGGGGCGTGACATATTTAAAACAGCACACGATTGCCCAGTCCGTATGGTGTAGCGGGGTGGGTTTGCATTGCGGACTGAAAGTGGCGCTGGTGTTGAAACCCGCTGCTGCTGGCCATGGTATTCGGTTCCTGCGAACGGACATGCCCGACAGTCCCTCGATTGGTGCTCATTACAACAACGTAGTCAATACACTCCAGGCAACCACGATTGGTTCCGCAGGGATAGCCGTTTCCACCGTCGAACACCTCATGGCCGCCCTGTATGGATGCGGCGTGGATAATGTGCTCGTGGAACTGAGCGGCCCCGAGGCGCCCATTTTCGACGGGAGCGCGGCGCCCTACGTGAATCTGATCCGAAGAGCCTCTATCTTGGAACAGGACGAAGTCAGGAATTACCTCACGATCCGCAAACCTTTAACCGTCGCAGATGGCGATTCGTTCATCATAGCAACTCCTTCGGACGAGTTCCAGGTGCGCTACGAGATCGATTATCCTCATCCGCGTGTAGGAAAACAGGAATACTCCTGGGCGCTTAAAAACGGAAGTTTCGGCAGGGAAATAGCCAAAGCCCGAACGTTTGGGTTTCTCAAAGATGTTCGAAAGCTTCAGAAAATGGGCTTAATCCAGGGCGGCTCTCTCGCCAACGCCGTGGTCTTCGACGACTGTGAACTGCTCAACGTGGACGGCTTTCGCTACTCGGATGAATGCGTGCGCCACAAAATTCTTGACTTCATAGGCGACTTGGCGCTGACCGGCCTGCCGGTGCTGGGAAGGTTCGAGATCCGCAAAGCCGGACATGCGCTCCACAGCCGTTTTTTAAATGAGCTGATGGATGGAAAAGGTTACGCCATTCCAACCTCGGTTCCAATGCCGCCCGCATATTTTGCTGCAAGGGCTTCTGCGCTGGCCTGATGATTTCCGCTTTTTGCCAAGATTCCTTCCTGGCGCGCGTTCCCGGGATCTCCTCGCGTTGAGCCATTACCCGAAATATTTGAAAGATGCTGGAATCCGGTCAAAAAATTTTCTGGCGCCTTCAGGTCTGCTCTGTTGACAGATTCTTGTCTGTATATGGATTAACGGTGTTCGGCTGGAAAAACCCGCTGTCAAACTCATCGTGCTTTCCCCAAAACAGTGGCAGTGGTTCAAAGCCGCAGGGGCGACAAATCTTTCACGCTTGACAGGGGATTTGTGCATTTTTGCTTGACAGAAGGTCGAACTTGTACTAATTCTCGCATTGTTCGTTTACCTCCTAAGTGTTGCCCTCCCCTGGGGTTTGGGGGACTCCGGGGGAGGAAGCACCTTCAAGACATGTCCTGCGTTTTCCCACTCTTTCAAACTAACGAATCAGCCTTGCAAACCCGCCTTGCACCTCTGTGTGGCAGGCTATCGATGAATGTGTGCTGCAGGATACGATTCGGCCTTTTTCTCCCGTGCGGGCGAAGGACCGGAGGCGAGCCCGGTATGCGATAATCTCTAAGTTTCGATTTGGCCGGGTTTACCGGTGGTATCCGCCGTTGTATCAGCCTGAATGGCTGCGGCCTTGACGGCATCAAGCAGGGCCAACGCGGCTGCGGCCTTTTCCGGATTTGTCTTCTGGTAATAGCTAAGGACTTTATGGGATATTTCCTGATGATTGAATGGCTTGACGATATATCCCTGAACACCAAGCTCCAGGCAATCCAGGACAGCGCTTCTATCGGACAGAGACGATGCCATTATTATCGCAGTGTGGGTACTTTCCATCTTTTCCCTGATGACCTTGAGTATCGCATACCCGCTTGTCCCGGGAAGCATTATGTCCAGAATCAGAATATCGGGCTTCCATTCCTGATAAACTTCCAGAACGTCATTGCCATTTACGAGGAAACGGTTGTCAAACACTTCTTCCTTTAAACCGATCCTGTAAATCAATGAAACAGACTTGTCGTCCTCTGCGATCAGTGTCTTGATCTTATCGAACGCTGTGGACTGCAGCATGTCTCACCTCTTGTAATGGACCGATCAATAGCAAGGCATCCGGCTCTTTGGAAATTTGCGGTTTGATCGTATTAACACCTGAAATTTAAAAAATAGCCCAATCCGTTCTGGAAATCATCAAGAATCGTTGCCATTCTGTTTCCCGGGAATCAAAAAACGGAAGCTCGCCCCTTTCCCCTCACTTTCACTTTCAACCCATATCCTGCCACCGTGCAGTTCCACTAGCTTTTGCGTCAGGCAAAGACCTGCTTGAATGCTTTGGCAGGAATGGATGGAGGGCTTGTCCGGCTGTTCGAAAGGTCTGAGGACGCTTTCCAAATCCGCCCCCTTAATTCCCAAGCCGGTATCCTCTACGGAAATACAAATATTTTCCTGCATCATTTCCGCTCTCAACCCCACCTCACCGCCATCGGGGGTGAATTTGAGCGCGCCGGTGAGAAGGTTAAAAAGAATCTGCTTGAGCTTGGTTTCATCAGCCTCAATAGTTTCATCAACCTGGTTTATCTCTGTGGTCACTTTGATCCCGTGTTTAATGGCTTTCTGTTTGACAAGGACCAGGCAACGCGCGAACAGATCGTTGAGGTTCACCACCGAGGGCTCCAGCTTCAACTTTTCGCCTTCAACCCGTGAGATCCAGGATATCGTTTATTAATTCAAGCAGATTGTGTGCGCTCGTAGCCACATCACCCAGATACTCTTCCTGTAAAGGAGTTAGATCGCCGAATTGTCTGTCGAGGATCATTTCGGTGAAGCCGATGATAGAGTTGAATGGAGTACGGAGTTCATGGCCAATATTGGCGATGATGTTGTTTTTGGCGGCATCCTTAATTATCATGGATTCCTCCTTCAAGGTTTGGATTTCGCTATCGGCGGCGGCAAGCTTCTGTTCGATTCGCTTCTGCGCGGATATATCGACAAAATATTCCAAAGAATATCGATGTCCTCCAAGGGTGACTGGAGCCGTTGACCTGAGAACGGGGAGACACTGGCCGCAAGTCGTAATCAGAACACTCTGCGCACCGTCATCCGGTTTTTCAAAATCGGCTGTCGTAGACCCGGTTGGAGCCTGGTGAACGTAGTTATCATAACTTTGGCCCACAATTTCACTTTTCTGAGCGCCGATCGCCTTCGTAGCGGTGTTATTCAGGTCGGCAATAGTATGGTCTTGAACATCCACCAGAACTATGATTCCCGGAAACGCATCAAACAGTGCGCGCTCGAAAAGCTCTTTCCCCTGTGCTCCAATCCGTTCGTCTGAATTGCTGGTTTTGATTTTTTGGATAATGTCCTTTGCGAAAAGCCCCAATTTGTTTCCCTCCGAGTAAAGAGTGCAAACCTTCCTGTAGTTTGTAAATCCGGGAGCGCGATCCCCCAAAGGGGCTGAGTTCGCTGGAACAAAAGCTGAACCGGCCCCCGGCTGCCTGGCCATCGGCTTTTGTGCGCAGACTTTAATCCTGATTTTATTCGAATATGTCGGCTGTTTACTCGGATGGGATAAGTGAAAAATGCACTCGCCATGGCGGAAAACGAAACTTACGGTTGCCATGCGGGGATGCAATCGTCTTATCTCCATGTGGGAGAGAAGGGGGGCATTTTTCGAAGCCCGCCGGTCCTCTCGCCCGACCGGGTGCCAAGGAGCTGCAAGGCTCTTCGCAGGATTAGAGTGCTTCCCCCACAACCATACCCGATCTCTCATCCGCTCGGCCGATTATCTGCGGAGATTTGTCGGTGGCATTCCAAAACCGGACAACGGCTCCCGGCCCACGACGTATTCTCGACGCTCTCCCTGCTCTGTCCATGACCAGAGGCGGGGTTGGCGGCGGGGGGCTGGATAATTTTCTTAATGTTGGGACTGCTTTTTGCCGATTTTTCTTTCGGAATTTGATTGGATACAACAAATTCTGTTGTCTCTATCTATGCAGCATGCTCCAAGAAATAAATTGGGCTCTGTTTCCTTGCGAATACGTCACTCAGTAGCCGATTCTAACCTGGCAGGCAGATATGAATAACTTGCATGATTTATCACTGATACTCATCGAAACGTTGAAGGATTTTCATATAAACAAACAGCCACTTACTGTTGCTTCTCTAAGCAAGGCTCTATTTGCTAAAGAGGAACTATCTATTATATTATCTAACCATGATTCGAATAATTCGCCGAATCCCAATTCGATACCTGTAAAGTTTATAAATGAAGATTATTGTGTGTCGGAGAGGTGTTATTTACATGTTATCCAAGTTCGCAGTAAATTTCTAGAATTTCTAGATATATGTTATATACTACTTGATGGAGATAATGATACTCAAAGTTTTAATAGAATACAGAAATTGATAAATGATAGCGATTCTTTAGATATATTAATGTCACATGGTGTAGATCTCTTACATCTCCTTAGTGATCTTGTTGAGCGTGCTGAAAAGAAAATCAACTATACAAATTATTTTTTGACTGAATTAAGCAAAGATTTAACACAAATCGAAAAGCAATTATCATCATGCCATACATATAATAAGGAAATGAACTCAATAAATAATGACTTTGGCGATGGGCTTCTTTTACACACAAAGGAGATGAATCAGATATTTGGTACCAACAAAGGTTTGGGCGAAGTTCGTCACTTCATCCTCTCAAAGCTATCTATCATAGCTGAATCAATAGAAATAAAGAGACATCAAGATCAATTAAAGCTTCAGGCTGCAGAGGAAAGAATAAATGAGTTGCAAAATTGTCTTAAAAAAAACTGTGACGAGATTCTCCAGGTGAGGGAGCATGCATGTGCGTTGGAAAAGGAGGTTTTGCTCGACCAATTGATGGGGATTTCCAATCGCCGTGCGTATGAGTTGCAGATTCGTGAAAGTTTTAGGCGCTACCATCGGCATCAAGAGTCTTTCGGCCTCGTTTTCATGGATGTGGATAATTTCAAGACCGTAAATGACACCTATGGCCATCAGGCCGGGGACAGGTGTTTGCAGGAGATTGCAAAAGCTACATCATTCTGTCTGCGTAAAACTGACTTTTTAGCGCGCTACGGAGGAGATGAAATAATAGCCATTCTCCCTGGGGCTGTTGCCGGTGATGCAAGAAAGATTGCAGAAAAAATTCGAAAGTGCATTGAAAAAACCGTTTTCTGGCACAACCAGGTGCATTTTTCTGTCACCGTTAGCATTGGGGCAGTCGCTGTGACGCCAACCGATGCAGAACCTGACTCTCTTTTTTCCAGGGTTGACAGCGCAATCTATGAAGCCAAAAAGTGCGGTCGAAACAGAATCCGAGTACTCTGAAGATTTCCGGGCGCCCATTTGGGCCGACTTTTTGGCGAAGCGACCCGTTGATCAGTTATCCAAACTTCGCTCACCTGAACACATAATGTGAGGAGTTCCAAAGCATGAACAGTGCGACGGACGGCGCCCTGGTCGTTGAATATGAGAACGTGGTCCACGCCCCGTATACCGACAGCCTGACCGGTCTTTTCAATCACGGCTATTTTCTGGTTGCTCTCGAACATGAGATCAAAAGATATGAACGGCATGGCAGCCCTTTCACGCTCGGTTTGGTAGACGTCGACTGGTTTTCGAATTTTAATAAAAAATTCGGCTCCTTTGACGGAGACCGCATGTTGAAAAACATTGCACACACGATCGCCTCTACGATTCGCGACGTGGATATTGCGGCGAGATATCAGGGCGATGTCTTCGCTGTGATACTGGTTATGGCGGAGACGGAGGAAGCTGCAACAGCGGGCGAAAGACTGTGCAATGCCGTAGAAAAAATGACCGGAGCCAAAGTTACCCTTAGTGTCGGTTTGGCTTCATGCTGTGAAGGGGTGACCCCGTTAGGCCTTATCTCCAGGGCCCGGGAAGCTCTGGCACGGGCGAAAGCCAGAGGCAAAAACCGTTTATGTCTCTATGAGGAGCAACAGTCCATGCACCGGGAGGCTCGTCCCAGAGTTCTGGTTGTCGATGATGAACCGGTTAACCAGAAACTCATGGAGTCTCTGCTCCTGACTATCAATTATGAGGTGCTCAAGGCTTCTAACGGAGAGGAGGCGTTGCACGTCGTCCACAAAACCGACCCGGATTTAATTCTATTGGATGCCATGATGCCAGGCATGGATGGCTTTGAGGTCTGCCGAAGATTGAAGGCGCATCACTCGACGCGACTTATTCCGATTATCATGCTAACGGCTTTGAACGCTGCAGATGCAAAGCTGCGAGGGATCGAAGCGGGAGCTGATGATTTTATCACAAAGCCGCCAAACCGTGCCGAACTTTTGGCCCGAACCAAATCATTGTTAAATGCGAAGTTCCTGAATGACAATTTGGCCAGCATCGAAAACGTTCTCATCTCTTTGGCCAATGCTATCGAAGCACGAGATGCAGGTACGCAGGGTCACGTCCAGCGGGTCGCGAACCTTGCACACGATCTTGGCTCAAGGATGGGGCTGTCAAAAGCCGATCAAAAAGCCCTGAGGCTCGGTGGTATTTTACATGATATAGGCAAGATTCATATACCCGATGACATCTTGAACAAACCTGGACCACTCACGCCCGAGGAAAGAAAGATCATGGAAGCACATGCGGAAGAGAGCTATAGAATATGTCTTCCATTAAAGAAGAGCTTGGGGGCGGCGCTTGAGGCAATCTACTATCACCATGAGAAACTGGACGGCTCAGGTTATCCTGAAGGTCTGAAAAGCGCAGAAATACCAATGGTTGCCAGGATTATGGCTGTGGTGGACATCTATGATGCCCTCGTTAGTGATAGGCCTTACCGAAACGCTATTTCCCCCGAACAGAGTATGAGGATCTTAAACCAGATGGTAGCAGATGGGAAACTTGATGCTGACATTGTGGGGCATCTAACTGCAATTATTGTGGGATAATGAGACCCGGAGCAGGGAGCAAAATCCTCTCGCTCCCCGTTTTGACTTTCACGCGAGTTTCAGTTTTTCGAGGTATTTTTCGTATAAGTCGTCCTTTGGGCGGGCAACCTCGGCTGGGAAAGTCTTTTCCAGAGCGAGCGATATCTGCGTCGTACTTCGAAACCGCCTCATCGGGTCCCATGCCAGGCAATTCATTATAAGCTCGTTCAGGGTTTCGGGGATTTCGGGCCTCCACACCCTGGGCGGCGAAGGGTACTGTTCGCAGTGCTGGATTTCATATTCGCCGAAAGAAGATGCCTTGAACGCTTGGGTCCCTGTCAGCAGTTCATAGAAGAGCGCCCCGAAAAGATAGATATCGGTAAACGCGGGAGGTCTTTTGCGCGCAAGGTAGGTCCTGAACTGTTCAGGTGCTCTATAGGAAAGAAAGGGGAGCGGAAGCTCTCTTAAGTTAGTCCTGATCGGGCTGGCCTTCGTTATCTCTTGCCACAGGCCGCCGTTATATAGCTTGAGATAAGGTTTGTCTCTGCGCAAAAGGACGCGCGAGGGACGCAGGTCGAGATGGAACATGTTCTCTATTCTGCCGTTTGCCGCCATATGAAGATGCAGGTCCCCCAAGCCTTCCAGTACCTGATAGCCTAACCTCACGGCAAGAGAAATCGGCATGTTCACTCCCGATGCCAGTAGGTCGCTCAACGAAAGCGGCAGATGTTCCCGCACCGTGAACAAGTGTCCGTCTACGTTGGCCAGATCGTAGACCCTGACCAGATGGCGGGAATTGATCGATATCTGCCGCTGTGCCCACAACGCCAGCTTTTCGGTTGGAAGAGCATTCCTCAGTTTCCCGCCCAAGGTCTGGCCCGCATATTTTTTTCCGCTGCCCTGTTCTTCCAGTTCCACAACCAGAGAGCTGGATCCAATGTGTAGCAGGTCCGTCACTCGATAAGAACGAGCGCAACCGGTGAGAGTCTTGCCAGTGCAGTCTGTCCAGGATGTGACCGTCTGGCCGATGATGGGATCAACCGAATATGAGCCGAGCGCTAGGACAGATGGATTGACAAATTCGGGTTTTTCCTGCTGGTCTTCCGGTTCGGTCTTTGTATTCCCTTTTGCTATCGACGCTGTACGGGCATGCTTTTTTTTCTGAGCTTGAGAGCACTTTGTTATCTTTATCAGTACAGCTTTTTTCAGCTCTTCAGAAACGCTTTCATCCGAATAGACATACTCATAGAATCGGAATGCATCCTCCCATCTGCCCAGGTTCAAGGCGCAGTCCCCGCAGTACTCCCATGAGTTGAGGCGCTCGAACCCGAGGCCGGCCGCCATACTGAGCTCTTGAATGGCTTCCTCCCAGAACTGCCCGTCCATGAGCGCCAGGCCGTAGTCGTAGAACTGGGAGGGATCGGTTGCCTGAACCCCTTCTTCGTGTGGAACGCACTTGACGCTCGAATATTCATTTAGGCTGATGAGAATTGACTCGGCGCGAGAGCGTATCTCTTCTCTTGCCACCTGAGGGAAATCGTCTTCTTGTATTTCAGCCAGTATCCCTTTGATGACCTCGGCAGTTCCATCTGCCAGACCGTGTTCAATGCAGAGACGGGCTTCCGACAGGCGGCTGAGGAATTTTTGAACTAGCTCTCCAGGCGCCATTGATTATCTCCGGCAACACTCATCGGTCTTCGAGCCTTTGCTTGAAAGCTGGTCCGGCATGGGGAACGGGCTCCTTGGATCGAAAACGGGCATCCGAATGTGCGATTTGCTTTCAAACGGGCCGAGAGACCCCTCAGTTGGTGGCCCGATGCCAATTTCAGCATCGGATATGAAGTTGACGGTTTCCCCAAATATGATCCTATGGGCTTGTCCATCGCTTGCCAGCACCGCCATTGGTCCGCTCGTCTCCACCAGGTCCGGCGAATGGGGCTCCAACGGTTCAAACCTGTAAGATTTGAGTTCTTTTGCCGGCAGTTTTGTCCACTCTCCTAAAACCCCACTCTTGGCCCAACGGAAAGCAGGCGTGAAATCGGCAAGAGTAGCGTAGCCACGCTTCAAAATCTTGAGGCCTTTTTTTTCAGGTGAGCGCGCCACCCTTAGTACGCAGCAAGCGGGCAACGCGAACCATTTCCCGTATGATGCAATCAGGTATAGATTTTCACGGCGAACGGGCGCGGGCTCGCGGGTTGGATCGATATTTTCGCATCCCGCAGCGGTTTCATCCACAGGTTCCGCACCCTTGGGTCTTTGCGCCTTCATCGCGCCTCTTGTGTCGCGCAAAATATCAGCCTGGTCTTTAAGTGCACTTGCGATCTCGTTCAGTCTCCCCGCTATGTGAACCAGAGCCGGCGTTCTCCGAAGCGTCTTCTCGATTTGTCGTAGACGGGCAAGCTCCGTATCGATGATCTCAAGGTTTCCCGAAAGCGAGCGGCAGATTTTGTCAATTAAATTGCGGATTTCCTCAAGCGGACTTTTGGGCGTCGTCGATAAAATCGTGGTGGGCAGCACTTCACAAGGTTCTTGGAGCTTGTCGCTGGGGGAGGGCGGCATTGCCTCCGGCAGGATGCCTTCCATCTTGGGCCTCGTCGCCTCGGCTTTGACTGCGAGTGCTCTTCTGCGAAGATCCTGAAAACGTTGGATAATGTCTCTGAGTCTTTGCTTCTCTTGGGGTCCCGTCTCGCCCTCCATGAGAAGCAAATGCGCAAGCAGTCCCTGAGAATCGCGGATCAATCTGACCAGTTTGCTGTTTACTGCATGGGGTCTGTCCACAAGCCGTTTGAGAATGACATCCATAATCCTTAGAACAGACATCGCATCCGAAGATCTGGAGGCAAAGGGTTCGAGCTGGTTAATGGCAGCAATGAATTTTTCTATGTTTTCCCGGGATAATTCCCAGTCGAGGCTCAGGTATGCGGCGTTGAATGTTTCGATTAACCTGGACAATTCATGGAGATGATATTTCTGAGAGTCGAACGTATCGTCTGGCGGCGTTTCAACATATTTCGCACGCAATGTAGCTGCCACAAAAGATTTTGGAGATGGGCCGCCTCTATTTTGCGCAACTGTTCGGCTTTGGGCATCTGAGCCAAGGGCTCTGCGATGCATAGTTTGCTGCTGCTCCGGGTTGCCGGTCTGAACAATTCCTTGGTTTTGCTCAGACTTGGCCGCAGGGACAAAAAGGCAGTCTATTTCTTTGTCTATTCCAGCCTGCAGGTCGCTTAAGTCGAGATCGGCCTCCGGCTCCGGTGCAGATTTGTACTTTTCACTCTTCGGCTCGTATTGAGGAGTATCATGGGCTTCCACCACAGTTTTGGCTCCCCCCGCTCTTTGCACCAGTGGAACGAACTGGGAGTCTATTTCTTTGTCTATTCCAGCCTGCAGGGCGCTTAAATCGAGATCGGCCTCCGGCTCCGCTGCAGATTTGCCCTTTTCGCTCTTCGGCTCGTATTGAGGAGTATCATGGGCTTCCACCACTATTTTGGCTCCCCCCGCTCTTTGCGCCAATGGAACGAACTGGGAGTCTATTTCTTTGTCTATTCTAGCCTGAAGGGCGCTTAAATCGAGGCCGGCCTCCGGCTCCGCTGCAGATTTGCCCTTTTCACCCTTCGGCTCGTATTGAGGAGTATCATGGGCTTCCACAAGTGTTTCGGCCTCCCCCGCTCTTTGCACCATGGGAACGAACTGAGCGTCTATTTCCCGGTCGATTTCCAGTTCGAGAGCCCGGAAATCAATTCCCGTCCCGGCTTCTCTGTGACGCGTTTCTTTATCAACCATGAGCTTTCCTTTTGAACCAGGTTGTTTTGAGAATATAAGGCAGCGGGAAGCGTTCCATCGATCTCAGCAGGAAATTCGGCCGCCGATCTTCTGGATTACGCTTCTTACCGTCCGTTTGCTTATCTCGCGCAAAGTCTCGTAAACGCCTATTCCCAAGGTTGCGCTGGCTTCGAAAAACGGTACGTTCAGCTCCTCGTTCAAATCACATTCAAGCTCCGCGACAGGCAGCAGCGGGATATTAGATTCGATCAGGTCACGTTTGTTATATTGCAGCACGAGAGGCACTTGCCCAACCGAGAGTCCCTGCTCGCTCAGGTTTTGAATAAGGTTCTCCAGGCTTTCGATATTCTTGCTTTTTTGCACCTTGAGAGAGTCAGCCACGAAAACCACTCCGTCAACTCCCCTAAGGACAAGTTTTCTCGTGGTGTTGTACATGACTTGACCGGGAACGGTGTAGAGCTGAATGCGAATGGTCATGTTAAGGACCTTGCCGATATTTAGAGGCAGAAAGTCGAAAAACAGGGTCCTGTCTCCCTTTGTATCGATGGTCACCATTTTACCGCAAACCTGTCTGGACATGGATTCATGCACATGAAGCAGATTCGTGGTCTTGCCTCCTCGGCCGGGACCGTAGTAGACTATCTTGGCCTGGATTTCGTTTTTGCTTAGATCTATGAAGGCCACGGACTTTTTCCTTCAGGCTCCCCGAATATTGCGCCCATTTCATTTATTGCGCTTCCTAGCTTGAGCCGGATCAGACCCAGTGAAACATTATCATTGAACAGGGTTATAATGAGATAATCCTTGGCCAGGCGGCTAAAATGCACATTGCGCCTGCCTCCCTTGTGGTACATTAGAGCGAAGTCCTGCTCGCCTATCAGCCTGGCTACCTCGGCGGTTGCCGCGAAATTGGCTGCCGAAACCGCCGCCAAAGAGAAAACGTCCTCCATTTCTAAGGAACCGCACTCCATGATTAAATTTCCCGATAGATCGGCTAAAAGGACGTGCTCGGCGCCAGAATCAAGAAGTTGGTCCGAAATAATCTCCTCGAGTTTTACAATGTCTTTTTTTGTCAGTATCAGATTCATTAGTGCACGTTCTCCAGGTAGTGAAACCGCGCCCTCGAAGCCAATATGCAAGAACCATGCGGGCGATTTGATAACGCTACTTGATACCGGCTAATTCGCTATGAAGCGGATGGTTGCTGTCCAGGTTCACAAACTTGAGAGGCGCTACGAGCGCTCGGCCGTTTGTGGATATCGAACACAAAATTTCCCCGTCGCCTTCGGGATGAAATACGTCGGTAATCTCGATTCTCTCAGAACTACTGATGCTTTTGCCCTCCTTTGCGAGGAACTCGACGAGGTCCACCGACGCCTGCGCTTCAAAGGGCATGTATTTCTTAATCCTGCGAACCAGTCCGGAGTGTCTGCCGGAGAACTTTCTTTCGTCCTGGAGCCGATGCCACTGGAGCAAAAGGTGCTCTACCGGCTTGCCGATAGAGGCCGGGCCTGATGGGATGAAGGGACGAGTGATAAAACGGCCTTTTCCCCATCCGAGTATCTTCATGAAAGCCTCTTCGCCCTCGATGCCGCTCGTATGGGCATGCAGAACACGGCCGGAGCCGATGTGGATGCTGCCCTCGTTGCCTGCCGAATAGACTTCTATATTCAGATTCGAGCGCGAAAGGCACCCCATCTGAAGCAGGTCCGGCAGCCTGATTGCTGTAATGGTGCCGTGAAAATCCCCATTTTCATCTTCCCACTCCGGGTCGCGGCTGCTGCCCTCCAGCACGGCTTCTGTTAAGTCCACACCGTCTAGATTTGTCATTTTGAGATTCACATTTGTAATTCTAGCCTTTGTCAGGTTGCTTCCTTCCAGATTGGCGCCTTCGAGGTCTGCACCCTCCAGATCGCTCTCCTCGAGATCGGCCCGCATCAGTGTCGCCCCTACCAGGTTGGCCTCCTTCAGGTTTGCTCCGCGAAGATTAGCCATGTTCAAGTTGGCCACATTTGCTTTCACTTTGAACAGGTTAGCGCTTTCGAAATTTGCACCGATCAGGTTTGCCGAATGCATGTTTGCCATTTCCAGATTTGCCCCTCTGAGATTGGCGCGCTTCAGATTGGCGTCGGAGAGGTCAGCCCCACGCAGGTCGGCATCGGCAAGCCACCCAGCACCCGAAAGGTCCACAGAACACAGATTCACCCCCCGCAGGTAAGCGGGGCCTCTTCCGGCAATCACGGCCATTAAAAGCTGTTCTCGATTTAGCTCAGACACGGCAAAGTTCTCCTGCGCTTTTCTGGTTTAAACTTCAAACAGCAATCCTCAGGCCAATTCGGTTCTGGCTATGGCAGGCAAACGAGGGCTGCCCCATTGCCTTCACCTGTTACTATTATTCGGCTTTGAGGGAGAAAAGGATGAAGACTATCATAGTTAATTATTTATCCTACTCGTCTTCGACGACTGACACGAAATACTAAATGGGAATTGATTTGCGTTGGAATGCAACGCACTGAACAGGATCCGGCCATGGACTGACAACCCACCAACGTTCAAACCTGTTCAAATAGCCTGTCCCGCACCCTGAGTCCTTCATGACCGAATATGGGATGGAACCTGTGTGGAATTTTTCGGAGAAGGCATGCGCTTTTTCAGAATTCACAGTTGAAGTAGAAAAGAATTCTTTCGTTCGATCGGTGTTGATCCGATTTATACTATGACGTTGTCAAGAAATGCCGACACTGAATTTTCGATTGAGGGAGGATCAAATGGAGAGGCGAAAGAACAGACGAGTGCCTTTTCAAGTCATAGCGACAGTGCAGACCGGCCCAATCAGCACTAATGGAATGGTCGATAACCTGAGCATGAAAGGTATGTTTCTTTCCACCAGGGAGATTCTTTCCAGCGGCAGCCCTCTGGAAATCTCAATAATCCTGTCCGGATCGTCTTCCTTGCTTTCAATCAAGCTGAAGGGCAGGGTGGTCCGGCAGACCGAAGCGGGGATTGCGATCGAATTCCAGGAAATGGATTTGGACTCCTTTACTCACCTTCGAAACATCATCGCACAAAACACAGATGACGCCGACGCTGCCTACGCAGAGTATTGCCGGTCCATCATGTCTCAATAGCACCCAAGGGGACCGGCGGCCCTGAGCGGATAGTCATCTTGGCGCCATATCGGCAAGCCGTGTAATTTCAGTTGCCTTTCCGTGATTTACCTGTTCCATAATTGATGTTGCGGATACATTTCTCGAGCATGAAAGTTAGGTTCCGTGAGGCGGGTCCAACCGCCCCCGTGGACATGAACGACTGCGGCCTTTACAATAGGGCTGAGGCTGAATGATTCTAATAATTCCTACCTATTTAATCAAATAAGTATCTATTGTTACTTCTAAAATAGCAAATTCACCCTTTCGCTTTCTGGAAAATAATTTTATAGTTATTCCGAAAGGAGGTATGGCCTATGACTTTACGGGAAGCTCGATTCCGAAAACGGATGACTCAGTATGATTTGTGGCGAATTAGCGGCATCAGCGCCCCGAGAATCAGCCTCGTTGAGCGCGGTTTCGCTAGATTCAGGGAGCAGGAGCGTCAAGCGGTCGCGGCGGCTTTGGGGGTCCCCGTCGATCAGATTGATTTTGAGTCGGATGACACCCCTTCCGACCAGGGGCAGTTGCGATGACCCCGCTTGAGGCTGTGCACCGTTTTTGCGTTCAGTGCGTGGGCAGTCCCTTCGATGTCCGGGATTGCGGCGGCAATCGGAGTCTGAATGGAGGCTGCTATCCGAGCGGAGAATGCTGGTTCTGGAAGCATCGACTAGGTAAGGGGCGGCCTTCCGTTAAAACTATCAGAAGGTATTGCTTATGGTGCCAGGGCGACAGCGCGGACCTGGTTCGAGAATGTGTAGAGAGGATGGCCCACTCTGGCGTCGAGGCCTGCCCGCTTTATCCCTATCGGATGGGGAAAAACCCCCACCGGGAAGGGGTAGGGACAGCTAAAAATTTCGCAGGAAAACAGGCCGTAAGTGGGGGTTTTGGGGCCTAGAATCACGATAAGAACCAAGGCCATAAGTTTATATATCGCCAGGACCGTTTGACTAGGTTTCTGAAGGAGGAAATAGGGTGGCTAACAAGTGCAAGCGCGAGGGCTGCCCCATGACAAGGAGGGGGGAAATGGCATTTTTTCAATGTGACGACAATGAACGGAAACGGCTCTTGACAGCCAAGTGCCGGGTCATCTACCAGCCCAAAGGCCCGGCGCTCGAATACGCGCCACTGGCTCTCAACCTGGGCGTCGGCTGCTCGCATAGATGCCGCTATTGCTACGGCCCGAAGGCGGCGCAGGTGGAACCCGAAATCTTCCGCTCAGGCATGCGAGTGAGGGACAGAATCCTGGAGAGACTCGAAAAAGATGTGGCCTTGCTAAGAGGTGACAATCGCGAAATCCTCCTGAGCTTCCTGGCCGACCCGTACTGCCCGGAGGAACCAGAGGTGGGATTGACACGGCGCGCGATCAAGATACTAGTTGCGAATGACCTTCGCTTCACCGTCTTGACCAAAGGCGGGATGAGAGCGGCACGCGATTTTGATCTGCTCGCAGGATATGAGAAATCCCGGTTCGGGACGACGCTGGTTTTCACATCCCAGGCTGATGCCAGCCACTGGGAGCCGAATTCCGCTTCCATCGCCGACCGGATCGAGGCCATCAAAACCGCACATGACAAAGGGATCAAGACATGGATATCGCTTGAGCCGGTCATTGACCCCAGGCAGGCGCTGGAGCTGGTGAAGGCGCTGAATCCTGTCGTGGACCATTGGAAAGTCGGGAAGCTCAACCACATGCCGCCGCCCCGGCCGGTTGACTGCGCGCGCTCAGGGATGAGATCACGAATTTATTCAGCTCACTCGGCGCGGATTATTACGTGAAGAAAAGCCTGTCCGAACGGTAAACACTGATTGGGGATAGAGCTCGCGACTCGAAAAGGTGTCCAAAGCCGCCGCACTCCCGGCAACGGGCACTTTCCCCAAACCGACCGCAAATTAGCCAAGGAGTGCGGAAAGAGAGGAGTGCTGGCAAATGAATCAGAACGAAGAAGACCTCCATCAGAGGCTTATAATTATACCCGTTTATTTGAATATTCCCTATTTCCCTAATAAATATTTGAGCTTACGAATCCCCGATGATCTCGAAGCGAGGGTCGGGTTCGATGTCGTGAGCGCCTCCTTCTTGGCCCGTTACCGTGCTGATCTCTTCGGCTATCTCGAAGCTTCGGGCTTTGCTGTGGTAGAAGACAACGTGCCGGAAGAGTGGTGGCGCAAGAGGAAAGGTCAGAGGCGGCAGCGGCTATACCGGAGGGCCTTGGATGAGATCCGAATCCTATACCAGGCTGAGGTCAGTGACAGGGACCTGATTGTGCTTTATGCGCCGAATCCTCCCGTTGTCAGGCTCGTAGATGGCTTCTTTAGCGATAAGGCTTGGCCCCCGGCGCTGTCGCAGGTCGAAGTCCCGTTCGATTTCTATTGCGATGAGGAAGTGCTGTGGCACTTCCGCCCTTACCTGGAGAGCATCGTTCTTCTCAAACACAACCGTAAGCCCTGCTTCCGCTATATCAACCCTAAAGACGGCAGTTGCACCTTCTACGCCGCTGATCGTAAAGGCGGGCGCAGCTCGAAGAACATCAGATGTTATGAGAAAAAGCCGGATGGTGGGTGTAACGGCGACAGTTTCCTTCGTTTGGAGATCATGCTGGCCAGGCCCTTCCTGAAGGCAAACGGGATTTGCTTGCTGTCCGATCTCCCCAAAATCTGGCTGTTGGACCTGGGGAAAATCCTGGCGTTCAGGAAGATCGATTACGATAAGTTGCAGCGGTATTGGGCGAAGAGCAGGTTTATAGGGGCAATGAAGCGATACCGCGAAGAGGGTGTGCCTGTTCATTTTGAAAGGCGAAGCGCCCTGGAGTCAGCGATCAGGGGCTTTGCGGGCGAGTACATGGCTACAATGGTGCAGCCCTGCGTCTATGATGGGGTTTCCATTGAGAGGGTCGCGCTTTCGGAGCAAATCGATGCACTGAGGCGACTCCAATTGAGTCACCAGCGGTTTCTGGTCCCGGTGGAGGATAATCTGTTTTCCTATCTCCAGGTTCTGTTCAGTCAGAATAGGCTGTTATGGCTGCAAAATCAGGCGGGATGAGAGGAAGGTCACGGACGGGAAGCGAACTGCGGCGGCGATGAGTACGTGCTTAATGGTGGGAACGGCACCCAGGCTGCCATCAAGGCGGGGTACTCGGAGAGGACCGCTGCATCCACCGCCTGCCTACTTTTAAGGCAGCCTAAGATTAAGGAATACATCAAGTCCACGGAGGAGGCGCTGGGTAAGCAACTGAAGCTCACTCCGACACGGTGGGTCCGGGTCTGGTCTTGAGGTAGACATACTGGCCGTTGGTGAGAGGCTCCAGATGGCCATGGCCGTATGGGCGGAAGATCAAAACATGATCTGCTTTGTTAAAGCAATAATTCCGATGTTTTTTAAGAAATCCGCCAAGTTTTCGGTATTATTAGGGAAAGTAATTTGATGCCCTGAAAAAAGCCTAAAATACGCTTTCCCGCGCTAGCCAAGCGGTTGCTTGGTCATATATTACCCCCAACAATCCTAGGATACGCCCTGCGGTCTGAATCTCAGTCTCAGGCGCTGTTTCGAACGATTCATGGTAGGGGGCATCGCAGGTATCTCCGCCCTTCGAATTGCGCCCACCACGGCTTCATCGAAGAGACTGTTTCCCGATGGCTTCTCGATCTGGAGGCTCAGGACCTGCCCATCCCTGCCCACTTCAAACAAGACCGTCATCTCCAGATTACCGACATTCCGATCAGGGAGTTGCAATTTCTGTTTTATCGCATTTCTAACGCTTTCGTAATAAAGCTGAGATGCACGCGATTGATTCGAAACGCTTCGTTGGGTATTTGCCGGGATTGGCGGTTTGTCCGCCGAGGCTGATGGAGGAGAAATTTCGCCTTCATAACGTATGGGAGCGGTGTTCTCGTTTCCTGAAAGTCCGTAATTAATGCTCTGACCCTTTCTTGGTCCGTAAACGGAAATGCCATTGACAATTATTTCAGTCCCTTTTAGGGAGATGTTCCCATCCACTTCGCCGATATCCGTGCCGATCATGGTTACTCGTTGCCCAGAATGCAAGTCTGGGAGATCACCGGGGCGCGGTTTCGTTTCTGGTACGTTATAGTAAGGTGGTTTGATCCCCATTGCGTTCAGAGCTATGGAGTCTCCCTTGGCATGCTGGTCATCGAACGAGAAGCCAACAAAACCACCTGTCGGGGAGGATGTCTGGAGGCCAAAGACTTTTACATAGCTGCTAATGTCCATGCCTAAAAAACTATCGCGATGGGAAAGATTCTGTATTACGGAAATGGTGCCGGTTACGACCAGTTCCTTGCCTTTAAAATGCGGATCAGGATCAGAGTCGATATATCCTCCAAATCGGTACTGTTGCATTAGCTGCTCCGCCGTGATTCTGATTTGAGGGCGTGGTATTAGTCTGATAGATGTGAATCTCATCAGGAACTCAGGATCTGTCATGGACCCCCACTCAGTTCTGCTCATTTCCCGGACATAGTCTGTGTCTGAGGGGAAGAAGACCCCTGAAAACACGACCCTATCACCTTCTTTAAGATTCGCTGCTTGATTGTACAGTGGGGACCCTTTTGGGATAGGGATGCCGCCCTCAACTGGACCAGTACAAATCGTTACTTTACCATCAATATTTATATATAATACACCATTTTCCGGTTGGTTAACTGAGACAACGCCAATCCAGTCCTTTACCTCCATGTGAGTTCCTATCAAATTACCAAGGGCCTGCTTTCGTCTCGTCCTCATTGATGACTCTTCTTTGGTATTGTAGATTTCCTTATATTTGTGAACCACATCCTTGAAAGTTTTCTGGCTCTCAGGAATGTCGTTTGGACCCTTCAACATTTCCGCTTCGATACTTACCGGGACCGGTAATTTGCTGCTCGATGCCGACTGAGGAGGGATTTCACCCTGACGTAAAGGAGCCGTGTTTTCGGTTCCTGAAGGTTGGTAATTAATGCCTTGACCGTTCTTTGCTTCATCCAATATTACCATGACGCCGTGTATAGCAGAGCTAAGAGTTTGATACTTTTTTGAATCGAGGACAAATGCCTCGTTCGCCTGGTGGGTTGCTATAGTAGTACCACTCTCATCAAGGAAAATGGTCTCTTTCAAGGAAACCACTTTTGTGTTTTGATCTAAGGTCACGTCAAAAACCTGATATTTGACCAGATCGGGGTTGCCTTGTGAATTTGCCGGTTGAATTATTGATCCATTGCTTATACCACGTTTGAGACTAGAGATTAAATCTTGCTTTATAACCTGGTTGAACTGTTCATATAAAGGGACATGGAAATTCCCATTTCGTGAATATGCACCAGTGAGATTCGATTTAATCGTGTGTTCCGGGATGTAATAGCTGCATTTCTCATTTGAATAGACCCGTATCAATCTGGTTGAATCGACCCCCTTTTGTCCCAGTGCATCTCCACTGCTTGGGACTGTCAATGGCGCAGTTGAAATCACCATGCCCGGCTGGTCTTTCGGCAGAATGACTCCCACTTCCGCAGGGCTTGAGACGCTCCTAGGAACGGGCTTAGTCGAGTGATCGTTTTTGTTGTTGCCGGAGTGGATGATCCAGACAAGAGCCAGCATCACGATAAGCCCCAACACGAGTTTACCGGGTAGCGGTATTTTTTGACTGGGCTTGCTTTTCACAGGCCCTACGCTGTTTGAGATTGCTTCCGGACTAGCACTGCCAGGCTTCTGTTCGAAGACATTGCCACACCGGAGACAGATGAAAGAGGAATCCCAACGGGACTTAGCTGGCGCGTACACCGTCCAACCGTGCCAAATCACGCCTGCGGCAAGAATGATACCGCTAACGCCTACTATCCAAGATCGAAGCGGTTGGTCCACCAAAAAGCTCATAAGCATTATCAAGACCCATATGATCCCTGCTCCCTTAATGCTGCACGGTTCTGGGGGTGATACACGCCTTGACAATGCTGTTTGGGATATGCCTTGAGATGTTCCATGCGAGGTTCCATGAGTCTTTCCGCGACCGATACCGATCATCGGTGTCACGTTTCCCCTGGAAATGCCGATCCCTATGCCTCCGCCAGATGACTTCGAGTTCATCGTAGAATCGAAAGTAGAGTTCAGGGTCGCCAGTCCGCTCTCATAGGCTATCGGCAGGCGTTGCACATTCTCGCTTTTGCATACGGGACATTGAAAAATCATCGGTTTCACGATTTTTGCTTGGTTCGGGATTGCTTCCGGTCCTACGCTATCAGTGGGAGGCATATCCGGTATTACCGCCGGTGAGGAAGTAGGCCAAAACGGGCGGTGAAAAAGTCGGCCAGCCCGGCAGTCTAAAATAGGCCAGCCAGTTTCTTCTTTTTCTTCATTTTTCATGCGCTCGCGCATTCCTT
>JBEKPW010000071.1:0-31736 GCA_049520315.1 Syntrophobacteraceae bacterium | reverse complement strand
ATTTCAGTCATTCCGACTGAAAGGGTGTCCTCCTGGCCCAAAACGACCATCGCAAGCGAGTCGCCGACAAGCAGCATATCGACTCCGCTCTTGTCCGCCCATAACGCGGTAGGGTAATCGTACGCGGTAAGCTCGGTCAGCTTACGCTTGCCTTTGGCCGCAATGATCTCGGGAACGGTTACTCTTTTGCTCATTTGGTTCTCTCCTCTTTTACTCGAGCGGCATAGCGCCTGCCCGGTTGGTTGATACCGGAAATGTCCGGTCAAAAGCCGAACCAATCCTCCAAAGACTGGCGGGATTATATATCAGTTCAGAGATAATCTTATAAAAAGAAAAAATTCTTGGATCCCCGCCATTTCCTGTCACCTTCGGGCTCGCGGCGTCTGTCAGTCTCGACTGTGGCGCCTCCCGGAGCCCGCTACGGCTTCCTTTGGCTGGTGTATTGAGCTTCGAGCACCTTCATCAGTGATGTAAGTGTCTCATTGACCGGGGTCGGAATTCCCGCTTCCTTCCCGAAGCGCACCACTGCGCCGTTTATTGCATCGATCTCGGTCTTCTTTTTCTTATCTACGTCCTGACCCATGGAAGAGCGATTTCGACCAGTAGCCTTGGCGACCGCGATCACCCGCTGGACCATTTCGACTCCGAATGGAAAACCTTTCGACCTGGCCACGGTTATTGCCTCCTCGACGGCGGAGCGGCACAGGTCGGTCGCCTCCGACATCTCTGCAATGAAACCGTTTCGTATGCCGGTCAGGCCTGTGATCGCGTTTATCCCGACGTTTACGACGAGCTTTTCCCAGATGAGCCTCGCCACCTCGTCGCTCGGTTCGGCCACCAGTTCAGCTTCCCGGAATAATTCCACTAACCGCCTGACCCTTTCGGATGCAGGCCCCTCAGGTTCGCCGATATAGGTAGGCCCGTTGCCGCCGTGACGTATTAAGCCCGGTCCGAGAAGGGTCGATCCCTGAGCGGTGCTGCCCGCAAGGACGGCCTCTTTGCCTGTGATTTCGGCTATCCGCTCCCAGTTTCCTATTCCGTTCTGCAGGGTCAGGAAAACAGTGGAGGCCGAACAGACCCCGTGCACGAGCGATAAGGCTGTTTGCGTCGCATATGTCTTTACCAGGACAAGCACGAGATCAGGATTGCGTGGGAGTTTGTCAGCCTCGAAAAAGGTCGTAAGTGGATAGTTGCGTACAGTTCCGTCAAGTTCCTCGATATCCAGTCCGCCCCGCCCAATAGCCTCCATGTGTTCGCGGTTTGTGCTGAAAAGCGAAATGGATGCTCGCGTCTTCGAGAGCCGCGCCCCGATCAAACTCCCAAGCGCCCCCGCGCCGGCGATAAGTACGTTCATTGCCTCCTCCGTTGTTCTGCCCTGGAGCTGATAGTCGCACCCGCTGATAACGACTTCTATATGCAGACCCTAAAAATAGAAAGCGAAAAAGACGAAGGCGGCCGCAACCGTGAGGAGAACCGAACTCAAAAGGAAGGTGTCCGGCACCGCGGAAAAGCGCGGGTCTCCAGTGTTTATATGCTTACGGATGTAGTAGAAGCGCCAGCCGGCAAGGACTATAATCACCACCCCCAGCCCCAGGGCAACCATTCCCAAATAGCGCGTGCTGGGCACATGGCTCATATGTTCGCTCATGCCTGGCAGGGCAATAAATCGCATTTCCCTGATTATAACGTCAAAACGCTCGATAATGAAACCGAACCCTATTAGTGAAATCCCCGTGCGGCACCACGATAGAAATGTTCTCTCGTTTGCCATGTGATTTCGCTGCCAGGCGAAAAATGTGTTCTTGTCCGAGAGGTCACAATTGATATCGCACGCTGCAGCGCTTTTCCTGTTTGAACCAAGAGACAACCGGGTGAACAGGAATGCCTTGACCCCCGAACAGCAGTTCCTGAGAGCATCGCTCATGAAGCGAAAAGCCACATTACTCATTTTCCCTTCTCCTGAGATTCACAAATTTAACACAAACCGGCACTCATTGAATATCAGGCGGCTCGACAATCCGGTCCGGGTATGTGGTTATTCTAATGATTCTTCAGGCAAAAGGCTGCAAGGAGAAACAAATTTGCTAACGCTGGGAAAAACTATCGCAGTTTAAGAGTGGCAAGCGAGATGAGAGCGAGAATGCCCGCAACGATCCAAAGACGTATCACGACCTTGGTTTCGGCGATCCCCTTGTGCTGCAAGTTATGGTGCAGAGGGGCGCGGAAAAGAATCCGCCGTCCGATCCACTTCACGCCTATTTTATCCTGCACCTGGCTGCTGATAGCTTCGGCGATGAACAAGGCGCCCAATAGAGGGAAAAGCATCTCTTGTTTCAACAGGACCGACATCACAGCCATTGTGCCTCCGATGGCAAGCGAACCCGTATCTCCCATAAAAATCTGCGCAGGGTAAGCATTATACCACAGAAACCCCAGGCCGGCGCCAACGAATGCCGCGCCGAAGATCGTCAACTCGCCGGCCCCGCGCAAAAACGGGTAGTAGAGATAACTCGAGTAAATCCGGTTGCCCTCAACGTAGGCGAAGATCCCCAGCACCGCGACTACGAAAATCGAGGGCGTAATGGCAAGACCATCGAGACCGTCGGTTATGTTCACGGCATTGGAAACAAAGATAACGAACAGGAATATGAACAGCCCGTAGAGCCAAGGTCCAATGTCGGCGAGCGGGTATTTGTAAAATGGAACGCAGACTTTCGTGGCAAGCGCACTTCCAAGGGGCGCGTAAGGCCCAACGCAAATCCAGGCGAAAACAAGGCTGAAAAACCCCTGCAGAAAGAGCTTGGTGCGTTCTGAAAGTCCCCTGTCCCCGCTTTTCAACCGCACTTTGGACACGTCGTCCCAAAGGCCGAGCAGTCCGAACCAGACCATCCCGGCAACGGAGCAGAGCATGAAGGGGCTGCGCCAGTTGCCCCAGATAGCCATCGAAACGAGTACGGCCCCGATTATGAGCACTCCGCCCATTGTCGGGGTGCCGCTCTTGTCGAATGCTGAATGAACTCCGGTTTCGCGGACCTGTTCCAGAAAACAGTGTCTGTGGATAAAGAGAATAAAATGCCTGCTGAAAAGGAAAATGAGTATGACCGCCGTCAGCGCCGACATTATAGCCCTGAAGCTAATGTAGTTCACCAGCCGGCAGAATGAAAAACTCTCGGAAAACGGGAGAAGAAAATTGCATATTTCGTAAATCATTGAATTTTCCTGGAGACCTGGCCGGATAAAGCGGCTGGACCAGACAAATGGTGCTCTGATTCGCACTCTTTCGAGCACTTCCGGATTGCCGCGTATGTTTCCTTTATCTCGAAATGCGGCCTGAAATCCGTCGAGGTCAGTATGAAAGACGAGGTCTTGGAGAACAGTTCGTCAGAGGCCTGGACCACTCCCCGTTCGATCATTCGCTTAAGTCCGTACAAGGCCGCGTTGCGCACCTGCCAGTAGTGCGATTCATTCATGGAAAAGAGCGTCTTTGCAGCTTCCCAATCAGTCCCTATCTCACCCAGAGCTTTTGCTGCCTCGATCACGACCTCGAAACAATCATCTTCAAGGCGCTCGACAACCCCCTTTATCCATAACTGTTTCCCCGCCACAAATGGGCCGAAATGAGCGGCGCTGCGGCAAACCTGGGTACGAACCTCGAAATACGGGTCCTCAATGGCGGCAAGCAAATGCTGTTCAACTGCGGAGTCGAAATAGTCAATAATTTGAAGTGCTTGGACGATGTTTCTGCGAATGAACCCGACTTGTTTGAAATCTCCTCCGAAAATTCTTTTTATTTTGCTTACCGGGGTCCTGTCGGTGAGCATTTTAAGCAGGGTCGGGATTTTTTCCCTGTACTTTGTAAGACCGATCAGTTTGACACCCAGGTTGCGGTCCTGCCATCCTTTACGGCTGAGCAGCCCCGCCGCCCTGTGACGGTAATAGGCAAGATCGTCCGGATCGTTCACCACGGAAGCCGGGTCGAAACTGCGCCCGGAAAGGCTATACGCCGTGGAAAGCATTTGCAGGAGCTGGGTGTTTCGCGCCAGGTCTCTGAAAGGAGTTGCCTGATAGCCGTTGCCATCCACGAAGCGCATATCTCCATAAATTTCGCTCAATATCCGCTCGATGGCCTTGCGCCTCAGAAAATTCCTGCTGTTTTCACTCATCAGCAGCAGTCGCGCCGGGTCTTCAATCAGGGATAAAACCTTTTGCGCCAGAACTTGCCCATCCAGCTTCTCCAGCAGTTCTCCGTTCTCCATAACGGTGTCTTCAAACAGTACCTCGACGGCTCCGACGCTTTTCATGGCTCGGGCGTTCATCACCTGGTGATCGCCAGGCAGATTGACTTTCGGGATCAGTAGAGCGGGTTTCCCGATGCGTGAAATCTCGTTGAGGCTTCCGGCTCCGCTTCTGCAAACGATTAGCGAACTAACCGAGTAAATGTCGGCGATATTGTGAAAATAGTCCTGCCGGTAATATAACTCCCCCAGCAAAGCCCTTTGTTCCGTGGAGAGAGTTTTTTCGATCCGCTGTTCGGTGTCCGCCCCCGCATCGTAGTCAACAGAGCCGGCGAGGCCGCAGCCGTGTATTATGAACAGCCTGTCCCTATACGGCAGAAGGAAAGGAAGAGCATCGACTATTGCACGATTGATCGTGCGCGCTCCCTGGGAACCTCCAAAAGCGAATACCACATCCCGGCCCTGCGGGATTTCGAAGGATAGCCTTTTTCGCGCCTGCTCCGGTGGGATAGCAACTATCGAGTCCCGTATAGGATAGCCCACAACTGTTGCGTTCGGGAAAAAAGAAAGGGTCTGGGGAAAGGTAAGCAAAACCTTGTCAGCCCACCTTCCCATTAATGCGTTCAATTGGCCGGGAATGCTGTTCTGCTCGTGCAGAAAAATTTGCACCCGCGCAATTTTAAGCTTTTTCAGTACGATTGCAGCGATAATAACGGGCGCGCTAACGTAGCCCCCCGTCGCAATTATCCACTTTGGAGCAAACTCGATCAGAGTAATGATCGATTGAGTGATTCCGAAGCCGAGCTTAAAGAGAAAACGCAAAGTTCGAAAAGAAGGACCAATGCCCGGATATCCCTCGGAGACGACAAAACGAAGCTCATATCCCGCTCTTTTAACGATTACACTTTCAGCTTTATTTTTTACACCTATGTAAAGAAAGCGGGCTTCGGGCTCACGTGATTTTATGCCCTCTGCGATGGCCAGAGCCGGGTTAACATGGCCGCCCGTTCCACCGCCGGAGAGCACAATGCGGGTATTGGCGGCCTCCAGCCTCTTCCAGCGACGAGAGGCTGCAAAAGCGCCGATCAGGATCAAAAATATTACCAAAAACGCAATCAGTATGTGCACTTTTCGATTCTTCTCGAACTCTAACGACGTACAGGATGTCAATCTCCACACCACACGCAGCGTGGAGACCGGTTTTTCTCAGGTTCCCGATTTCCGTTCAAGCGCCAGTAGAATATCTTTCCAGGCAATTTTGCCTGCCCTTATCAGCGCCGCAGGCTGAACGGTAACATCTACTATAGCCGAAGGCAAACCGCCAGGCAAATCCCCCGCATCCAGTAACGCGTCCACCGACAGGAGCAACTCAGCGGAAATACCGCCGGGACTTTTTGGAGGAGACTCTCCCGCCCTGTTTGCGCTGGTTGAAACGATAAGCCCGCCCGAGGCCTGAGCCAGCAGCGAGGCAACCGGGTGAGAGGAGATGCGGACGGCGATTTTGCCGGTTCTTGCGTGCAGGCCGGCAGGCAGAGACGCAACGGCGGGAATGACGATGCTCAATGGACCGGGCCAGAAGATGCGCGCCAACGCCTGGGCCGATTCGGGCCACTCGGATGCGGTGGACAGGACGGCCTGAAGGTCCGACGCGATAAGCGGCAGCGGTTTCTCGAGACCCCTGCCTTTTATTTCAAAAACCCTCTCCACTGCTTCTGCAATCCCCGGTAAGGCCCCTAGCGCATAGAATGTCTCGGTCGGGTATAAAACCAGCCCCCCCGACCTTAAGATGGAGGCAGCATCGCAAATCGCCTCAGCACTGATTTGCGCAGGATCAATTTTAAAGATCCTCGATTTGGAGTCCGTTGCTACAGACATCTTTGGGCCGCCTTTCACGTGCGATTCAACTGCGCCGGGCTAAAAAAATCGCTCGCTGGTCAACATACACTAAATAGAGCAGGATTTCTATCGTATGCCTCAAGGGTTGACTGCCAAATTTCGAGCGGAAGTGAGTGTTCCCTGCCGGGGAGATATCATTTCGGCGCCTTCATCGGGCCTCCGAAAGACTATTTGACATCATGACGGAATTAGTAGTAAAAACCCCAAATCAATTTACGCTTCCCATTAAGGCCTGGTACCAAAGACTCCGGAAAATCATTCCTCACCACTTCCAACGCTGGAGAGCGTTTTTCAATGGTTAAGAGATGGAATTTCGATCGGACAATTAAGCGTTCTTCCTTTTCAATACCGGGAGGCGCTGAAGAATATTATTTTGTAATAGAGCAAACTCCTCTTACACGCGATTCACTGGTCCTTTTTTCTTATCATTTAAAAAAGGAAACAGTGAAGTTTCAAAAGGAATTTCTAGACAACGGGAGCGAACCATGGCGCACGGGAATGGTCGCTAAGGGCGATCGTTACTCAATGGTTTGGAGTTCCAATCAGGCAGAAATTTGATACTGGTTAAGAAGGCTTCAGGACCTCAAAAAAACAGGGCAGGAAAGGACATGGGTAAGAGTTTGAAAATATTGGGTGTAATACCGGCGCGGTATGATTCCACTCGCCTTCCGGGTAAGGTACTGCGGGATGTGGCAGGCAAACCGATGCTCTTCTGGGTCTATAGGAACGCTCGTCGATCCAAGCTGCTGGCAGATCTGCTGGTAGCCACGGACAGCGAAGAGGTGCTGCAGTTTTGCGGGCGGGAGGGAATCCCCGTCATGCTCACGGGCCGGCACCCTTCGGGAACGGACCGGCTGCGGGAGGTAATGGAACGGGTTGACGCGGACGTTTACATCAACATCCAGGGGGACGAACCAATGCTGCGCCCGGACCACCTTGAGGCGATTGTGTCGCCGTTTCTGACAGGAGATGCCCGGGTGGCGACCCTCAAAGTTGCCATTGACGAGTCCGCTGCACTGGATCCCAATCATGTGAAGGTCGTAACTGACGATTCGGGACGAGCGCTCTATTTTTCGCGTCACCCGATTCCGTTCGACAGGGATGGCACAGGCGTCAAGCGCTACAAGCACATAGGCATCTATGCATATACGCGAGCAGCGCTCAGCCTTTTTCATTCGCTGCCGGAATCATCCCTGGAATCGGCGGAGAAGCTGGAGCAACTGCGCTTCCTGCAAAACGGCGTAGCAATTCACGTTGTGGAGACCCCCTATGACACAGTGGGGGTGGACACCGAGGCCGATCTTCAGCGTGTAAATCTTCTGCTCTCAGGGTCCGAACACGGGTAGAGGCAAATGTATCTGCTGTATAGCATGCCACGCAAGCAACAGATTCTCGCGATATGCTTGTTGACCGCAAGCCCGTTGGGCGCCTCCCCGGCTAATCATTTGCAGGAATCTGGAGAAAGAGTTAGAATCAGTTGAGCTTCTCGGGGCGCGTTTACTCATTCTCAGGAGGAGGGAAAAATCATGATAGAAGTTGAATACATAGACGATGGGAAGAGAGTGATAATCCCGGCCGAAGTGTGGGACATGCTTAAAGAGCTTGCCGAGCACGTGCAGGTTTACGAACTCGTTCAGCAGCGCAAGGGCCTTCCTGGAGTTCACTCTCTGGACGACGTCCTCGGTGACGAAGGCCTGAGCCGTGCCGACCTGGAAAGTTAAGCTCACCAGTGAGGCGAGAGGCGATTTCAGGCAATTGGACGGGAGACAAAAACTCCTCGTTGCCAAACGACTTGCCAAGCTTGAAAAAGACCCTCAGATCGGGAAACACCTGGGTAATAAGATAGGCATGGACCGTGATACCTGCCTGTACCAGAGTGGCCGAGGCTCCACGCAGCGGGGTTTCAGCAACGGAATACGCGGGGTCGTCAACTGGAGCCAAAGCCTACAGAAATCTCGTGAAGGAAATATTTGACGTATGATCCGATCGAGGAAGCTTGGACGGCCAGTTCGAACTTCTATATCCCTCAATCACTCTCACTATCATTCGGTTTTCAAAGAGCACAGTGTTCCCATCGCCTCTTGAACGGCATTTCCCAAAAGAGCGCCTATGGAAATGGTTCAGGAAGCACGGATATATATTATCGCCCCAGTGTGAAAGTGAACTGGAGAAGAGCATCGCACCAAGTGAGCTATCGACTTTCAAGGGAAACCTTTCTTGATCGCGCTACTGCCACCCACAACCGGCCCCGGCTTCGGTTGGGCCACATACTGTGAGGTAACAAATGAACGAAGAGAAAGTTCAAAGACTTAAAGAGCTTTTGACTCAGCACTTTCCTGGTTGCCCTATCAGATCTGAAGAGTTGGAAGACTATACTGCGTCATTCCACGTCCAGTGCGAAGATGGAAATCGGGTTTTCTGGATCAAAAGAAAAGATTTAGACGACTGCCCGGTCGATAGATTGGCAAGACTACTGGATCACCACATCATCATTAAGAGGCTCCAGACGCCTTGGAAGAGGGTCTCCCTTTCTTACGGGAAAATAGAAGAGACAGACATTTAACCAAAACAACCGGCCCGGTGATGAGCCGGGGCTGCAGCGGCAACTACAACTCGAAATCGCGCTCCAGAGCATCATACACATTGCGGGTGCTTTTTTCAAAGTATCCAAATGCTTTGGGTCCCCAAATTGAGTTAGCCAGAAACATTTCAGGTCCATCGGAGAACAGTTTTGACGCCTTTTTATTTACACTATTTCTGTCTTCGAAGTTTGTGAAAAAGACACGACGATATTTCCCGTTATTAAATTTCAAATGAGTGCTCAGTTCCAATAGCTCGCTGTTAGTTTCGTCAAAGCCATAGCCTAAAATATAAACTGTTTCAACTTTTTGAATATCGTATGAGGCAAATTTAATTACAGCACCATCCTGCCCCTTATGATCTGAAATGACCCTTAGATTGCACGAGGCTCGATAGACGGCGTCCAAAAGGTTTTTGAATTCGCTGTATTGTTGCTGACGATTAGAGCGGTATTTATCAGGCACATTGCCAGCCGCAGGAAGGGCCTCGAAATTGAGAGGTGTTAACTCTGATCCAGGAAAATTCCCAACTTTTCCATACATATGAAGAATACGGGTTTTCTCAAAAAATTTGCCTGCATGCTCCTGAAATTGTTCAATGGAACGCAGTCCGGTATACAATTTATATTCGAGCGATATATCATAATTGAAAGTTATAAATGTTACTTTATTTAAGAGTAGCTCTTCAGAGGTGGGACAGTTACTAACGAGCTGATAAAGAATAAAACGACACCAGTCGTCATGATATGCTGTTATATCCACATCCCTAGCTCTTTCCTTTTCTGAAAACCGAGTTGAGTTTTGTATACTTTTTCTCCTATTTATATTTCCGGGCATTTGTAAATACATCGCTTCACATTCAAGAATCACGAGAGGAATAATCAATTTTCCGATGTCTTGTAACGTTGGATTTTGACCTAAGAAATAATCAATAACAGGCGGATTGACATGTTTAAGTCTTTCTTCTAAGTCTTTGCACTCCTGCCGAATAAGTTCCCATATTTCTTCATATGCTCTGCCGGGAGTGGAAGGCCCCGAGATTCTGTTTTTTACATATTCGGGTAAAACAGAATTAGTTCCACGGATTGACTCTTCGCAGAAAAATCCCAGATCGCGTGACCTCTCTATAACCCTCTTCACTAACTCTTCGCCGGTTGGATAACCGTAATGCCAACTCGCACCTGCCCCAAGAATGAAAACTGTCGGCTCGTTAAACATTAAAGAAATCCTCCCTGGGATTGATGATCTTCTCTGCGAGTGGGGTACGATGCCTCCACATACCACATCGGTCCGACTCAATCCAGTCGTTTTCCCTTCCCCTTCATTTTGCGCTTGACATCCGGTATTAGTGATACTATTAATATCGTATCAACTAACGATACCGGAGGGGCGAGACAATGATGAAGGGACTGATGTTAAGAATTCCTGAAAACCTATTGAAATGGACAAGGGAAAAAGCGGCTCTGGAGACCATCAGCAGGGGTCAGCAGGTTTCAATGAACACCGTAATCCTTGAACTACTCAGGCGCGAGATGGAAGCCGACCATGACGTTGCGGACTATCTGAGGGCCAACAAGGCGCAGAAGTTCGCAGAGGAACTCAAGGAAGCCGACAGAAAGGAGGGGTAAGCCATGGCGATCCGAAAACGCGGTAGTGGCTGGCAGATCGATTACTTTGACCCGACCGGAAAGCGGGTCCGGAAGTCCTTTGCCAAAAAGAAGGATGCACAGGACGAGCTTGCAAAGCGGGTATCTCTCATCGCTGAGAAACGATACCTCGACGTGAAGAAAGATTACACCACCACCCTGGAGGAAATTCTCAAGAAGTATGAAGAGAATTTCTGCGATCAGCAGAAGTACGAAAGCCCGCCGACTTTTCCGACTGGATGCGGCTCGACTGTGCGGATTGGGACCGCCGGATGTGAACGGCGGCGATAGTGTCTACACCTGGCATTTTCAAGCCCTGTTCATCAAAATTGGGTTCTTTATGAAAACATCTGACAGTGACAACCTTCATATAACCATTGATAAAGAAGGGGCTCGTTCCTACTCAAAGATCAGCTATCCCTTGCGATACGGCCGCTTCGCTGAGATAAAAACACCTGAATATGTCTTTCAGTTTAACCTGAACGGGGAATTGAAATTCATCAACGGCAGGGGCAAAGGCTGGCCAGACCGTTCCGAATGGCTGAAGAGAACCATAACCGATGACTGGGTATATTATTCAACCGGTGGTTACGATGGCCCTTATGATTGTTTTGGCGAATATTATGTCCCGCGTCTGTCATACCCTAGTAACAATATCAATTCAAACGATCCCTTCAATGACAACGCTGTAATATCCGCGATTAAAGCTTGGAGCCGATTGCATAAAAATTTGATGAATTTAAATTCGGCTTCTTTTCCCAAAAGGATTAGGGAATTTCTTGATCTTGTAATATTAAACTCACCAAATGAACTCCGAAAGAGGTCGGGCAAAATATATGAGATAATCGGAGACAAGATAACAGTCCTTCCCCCTGATACCAGACATGTAGATTATGATGTAATTCCCATAATTATAGCAGACGGATGTCTATACAGATGCGATTTTTGCAGGGTAAAATCAAATCTTAATTTTAAAGAGCGTTCAATTGACAATATAAAGACACAGGTCAGATATCTTAAAGATTTCTACGGTAATGATATATCAAACTATAACTCTGTATTCTTGGGCCAGCATGACGCCATCAATGCTTCCGCTGACCTCATGGAATTCGCTGCAAAACATGCCTTTGAAACCTTCGATCTAAACAATGCTAATCTTAAAGGACCCAGTCTCTTTATTTTTGGCAGCGTGGATTCCATAATCAAAGCAGAATATGCGATATTTGAACGAATAGATAGGTTCCCCTTCAAGACGTATATCAATGTAGGGCTTGAATCCTCAGATCAGGAGACTCTTGATAAACTTGGGAAAGGTGTCACAGAGGATGCAGTTACAATGGCCTTTGCAAAGATAATGGATATCAACAGAAGATATGAGAAGATTGAGATCACATCAAACTTTGTCTTGGGATCTGACCTTCCGGATGGACATATCAAGTCGTTTTTCAGATTAATTGAAAATAATTTTGATCATCCTTTCTATAAGGGCACGATTTATTTTTCTCCTTTAATAGATGATAATAATATAGGATGGAAAAGAAGCATTAAAAGGGAATTCCTTAAGTTAAAAACTAAAATCCCTGTTCCGTCTTTCTTATACCTCATTCAAAGATTATAGGAGTAACTGCGTTCCGCCTGCCAACCCGACAGTTCTCCTTATGGTTTGGGTGTCTCGCGGGGACATGATGGACTGCGGTGAAATTCTTCGGGTGATTTTGTCAGCGGCCGAAATGAGGCTTTAAACCGGTCCAAAGAATTGGGCGGGGTAGCGGAACAGCAGCGCATAGTAATCCCATTATCAACTCGAACAGGGCACAGGGTTGGCGTGGTATGCACATTCAACAACAGCTTCCTGTAAAGTCACTTGAGTTCGCCGCTGAAACCGTCTCCGCCGTTATGGTCCAGGCTTTTCGATTATCAAGGCCTTGGATCACGCCGGAAAGCATCTTCGCGATCTCTTCCAATCTCGTCCGCAATTCCGAGTGTTTGAATGGGGTAATGAAGCCGCGGCGAAAGGCAACTTCAAGCAGCGGGATGCACTCCTGCGTGGATCCTCGGGCGATGGTAAAACAATTCCTGCGATCGGCCTTCGTGAATCGGCCGTTGCCTTCGGCGATATTAGTGGAAATGGATACCGCGGCGCGGTTGAGCTGATCGACAAGAAAATAGTACCCACGAGGAAATGTTTCGGAAGCACAGGTAACTTCATCCGGTTCGAAAAGTTTGATGGGTTACGCTCCGCTCCACCCATCCTACTACTTGGTGGGCTGCGCTTCGCTTAGCCCACCCTACGGCTCTTTTCGTGGTTTCAGGGTGTCCCAAAAGGGACGTGAGCAACTGTTCTAAACTCTCATGCTCTATTTGGGCCTTTGGCCAAAATCGGGGCGATAGGATTTGAACCTACGGCCCCCTGCTCCCAAGGCAGGTGCGCTACCAGGCTGCGCTACGCCCCGATAAAATTGTATTTTTATCATGAGCAGGATCTAAAAGCAAGAACAGGTCCATAGACCTCGCGGTGAACCTGTCCCGGGGAAGTCCCAAAAAATAAATCATCAATTTGGAACGCCGCCATAGAAGGCGGCGCTACCGGTAAATAAATTCCGAAGATTCCCGCACTTTTCTGGTTCATCCGGCAAACGAATACCTCAAGCAAGAGAAACGACGGTGTCTGAACAGTCGTGACTATGGCAGAGCTTATGTAACCCCTGCAGGGTAAAGAAATTGGTTTTTGTTGGCGTCGCGATCCCAGGGTGGCGTCCCGCCCGTTCAACAAGCTCAGGGCAAGCTCGACGCGGGACTGACCCTGGGCTGACTTATCAAGCCCCTTTGGGGCAATCCCCCTTCGGGGCAGGAAAACCGTGACCACAGGTACTCGTTTGCCGGATGAGCCACTTGTCTGACATCTTTATCCGTGTTTATCCGTGTTTATCCGTGTTTATCCGTGGCTCAGATTTTCGCTTTTGCTTTTTCTTCGCGTCTTCGCGTCTTCGCGTGAGAGCTTCCCACGCGCCGCCGTGTAAGGCGGGCGCTACCGGTTATTCACCTTTCGGTCCGAGCCGGAGCTTCACGGAGCAAAGCTCGGAATAGGCTGCATCGACCAGGTCCTGCGCGACGGTTGCACGTTCGTTGAGGGAGCCCATCCCCATGGCTGTCGTTATGAGGATGGCCGTATTGCCTTCCCGGTAAGGGGATTTTCTCATGGTCGAGGAAATATAAGGCATGACCTCCCGCGCTTCCTCCTCGGGCACACCGGGAAGTATGATTAGAAACTCATCGCTTCCGTACCTGCCCATAAAGCAGCCATCCTTCGGGAGGATGGCTTCCAGGAGCCGCGCCGCATGCTTCAGGACCTCCATGCCACTCTCGAACTCATCCCAGCCATGGACAAAATTGAGGTCAACTATGAGCACAGAGAGCGCACTCCCTGATCGGCGCGCCTTCCTGAACTCCTTCTCCAGGATCGTATGAATCTGAAAGAAATTGAAGAGCCCGGTCAGTTGATCTTTTACCGTGAAGTCCCGGACCTTTTCATAGGTAAGGCAGTTCTCCATGGATAGGGCTATGTTGATTCCGAGTTGTTCCAGAAGGTCGGTTCCGTCTTGCGGATCATATCTTCCGGGGTCGGGACTGCCAAGCAGCAGGGCCCCGAACAGGATGTCACCTATCTTTAGCGGGATAAGCGCCCCTGAGTTCAGTGACGGGCCGCACTCGGAGAACATTGGGGGACGGCCGTTTCGATCGGTCGAAAAGAGTACCGGCTTGAGCCCGGGTCCGATAAGCGCGTGCCCCTCTTCGCCATCGAGGGGCGAAATCCAGGTTTGGGATTCTATTTCGCGGCTCGCCGCCGGGTCACTGTGGAAGAACCTCTCCAGGGCTTCGGGATGCGAAAGGAATAAAACCAGAAGCCCCGTTTGGAACCGTTCTTTTATCTCCCGGAGCAATTCCTCGATTAGCCTGTCCAACTCGCGGGTCCTAAAAAGGATTCGCTCGACAGCCGCAAAATGCCTCCAGATTTTCTCGTTTTCCAAGGCGTTGGCAAGTACCTCGACGAGTTCTTTTCGCAGAGCTTCGTTTTCCCGCCGAAGTCTTTGAACATTGCGGCTCTCGCAAGCAACGCCGCCTGATGAGGCTGGGCCCTTAATGCCGGGTTTTGGCGGCTCCTTTTCCCTACTGCGTTTTGCCATGGAGTTCAGCACCTCATGAGTGACGGTTAACCGGATTCCTTCATGTCCATGGGGACACCCGAGGCCCATTAATGGGGCTTTTCATAGAACGCAGAGGCGGACATGATAAACGAGCTTGGACTGAAAATGCAGGAAAACGATTCAACTCTGTGCAAGTAAAAACCTGCCCTCAGGTTCGGCCGCCATCGAATTCGGATGGTTTACGGCCGAGTTCGACGAGTGTTAGAGCTTCGTCAACCGCCCCCAGCGGCGTCTGGGCAGCTATCACCCCTGGAATCTGGTAAGGCGGCCGAAGCGCCACCACTCCTTTTCCGATTTTTAGCGCAAGCGCTATTTCGGACAGAGTGCCATATCCGCCCCCGATCGCGATCAGCACATCTGCGGTGTGGACGATGATCGAGTTGCGCGCGTGCCCTATGTTCGTTGCTATTGGAAAATCAATGAATTCATTGGCATCCGTCGTTTTTGACCCGGGAAGAATTCCGAGCGTAACACCGCCCATTTCCTTGGCGCCGCGGGCCGCATCGGTCATTACGCCTCCAAGACCTCCGCAAACCAGGACCGCTCCCTTGCGGGCAATTTCGCGCCCGACCTCTTCTGCCAGCTTTGTCAAATCCGGCCGGCTGGTCCCGGACCCGACCACGCCTATGATTGGACTGCCGATTTCTATTCTTTCCATCCCCATTTCCCCACCAGGTTCACGAAGCGAACCCCGCCTAAATTTGTTTTTTTTATCCCCTCCGCCACTCGCTTGACCAGCATGAGGTCTTGGCCGAGTCGGTCGCCGACAGGGACAACCAGTCTGCCGCCCATCTTGAGCTGATCTATGAGCGGCTGCGGAATTTGAGGGGTACCGGCCGTAACGATAATACCATCGAAAGGCGCGTCGTCCGGCCAGCCAAGCGAACCATCTCCAACCCGGACAATTATATTCCCATATCCCAACTTCTGGAGGATCGAATTTGCGCGATATGCAAGTTCAGGATAGCGTTCGATAGAAAAAACCCGGTCCGCCAGTTCGGCAAGTATCGCAGACTGGTAGCCTGAGCCCGTTCCTATCTCCAGGACTTTTTCTGAGCCATTGAGTTCCAGGCTCTCCGTCATAAGCCCCACTATGTAAGGCTGGGATATAGTCTGATTTTCGGCAATCGGCAGAGGATGATCGCTGTAAGCCTGGTCCCGGAGCGCTTCATCCAGGAACAAATGCCTCGGCACCTTTCGCATCGCTTCGAGAACCCGCTCATCGTGGACGCCGCGCGCCGCGATCTGGGTTTCAACCATGCGTTCTCGAACCTTCTTGAAGTTCACCATGCCGACTTTTCCACTTTACGACCGCCCAACCGACCTTACACGAATCGCCGAGAGTATAAAAGGATAAAGCAAGGAGATTTTAAATGCACTCAGATTCGCACTCAGAGCAGGTTGGCCCACGAACAATACTCAAGGCAGAGTGGATCGGAGATCCTTGCCAGCTTACCGAGTGAAATATGGCGAAGCCTTCGCCTGAACCATGCCCCAAAAGCAAATCTCTCGCGCCCGTTAAAAATCCATGGCGATATGGATTCCATTTCCGTTTGGACCGGCAGGAGAGGAAAAACCTGCGTCCCGGTATAGATGAAGGCGAGGTTGTCCTTCCAGGATGAATCATAGTTGAGGAAGAATTTCATATCGATGTCTTTAAAAATCCAGCGAAATGCCTCCGGACAGTGATTTTCGTTCAGAGGCCGAAGAGCAAAAAACTCCTTCTGCGGATACTCGTCGATAATGATTCGGGTGGCGTCGGCACGCTCAGCGCCATGCAACCCGTCCGACGAAACGCCGGTATCGAATATGCCTATCGCTTTAAAAGGCAAGACGCGCCCGGCAAGATCTTCAAGGGCCAGCCCGAAGCTTGGGGCCTTGCTGTGTGAAGTGTCATCCCAAAACAGGATCAAGGGTCTTCCAATGTTCGCCGATACCAATCGAAACAGGCGTTCCAGGTAGGTGAGGTCCGCCCGCCTTTGAGATGAGATGAAGAACTTGTCTATCCAGGGCAGGACCAAGGAGGGGATATCGCCGGAATCGAGCATTCGCTGACCCTGGTTTGCAAGCGCAAAAAGCAAGATGAGACCCTCTGCCCACCTCTTATGAGATTTTTCAATCCACGCCAGGACCTGGCCGGTGGATATGCGCTGGTGAGGGCTAAGGGCTCCAGGCCATTCGTATTTGTTTCCATTTGCAATTCTGTTGGTAGATTCGTTCCAGAGATATGATTCAGGCTCTTTTATTCCTGCAGGCCCACGGGGACCTTCTCCAGCAGGAGTCGGCCCTCGGCAGGATGCAAAAAGCTCGGAAATTAGCAAGTGCTCAACCGCACTGACCATTTTGGGGGCGAAGAGGCGATCGACCCTCATGGCACAAAGGTCCATAGCAGAAGAGATGTCGAACGATTTACGGATTTCCGCCGCCTCTTTGAGCACTGCCTGGACAAAAAGACTGTAGAGCCCCGGGGAGTCGAACTGAGCTGCCAGCTCTTCGAATGCCCAGCCTCCCGCCGCACCCAGCGAGGCGTTATGCCAACTCAGGACGACCCGGCCTGTTCGGCTGCTCACCTCACGCGAAAGCCGCCTGATTTCAAAAAGTTCCCCCGCCTGATTCGCAATGAGTCTTTCCCAGAAAGCAATCTTGCGGCTCCCCTCGCCTCCCCAATATAGTTGCCTCATCGTTTGGGCCGGCGCGTCCCCCTGAGCAATCGCCACTTTGGAGGCAATAGCCTTTCCATGTATTCTCCATGCCGATTCCACACGTCCGGGCCGCCTCGTGGCCTTTAGGAACCCCAGGTCCTGGAGGGTGATCTCAAGACCGTGGTCTGGAAGACTGCAAGCCGCACCAAAACCCGAGATCAGACGTCTCCTCAGTATCCTCCACCTTTTCCTGAGTACCTGAGAAGGCATCGGGCGACCACCCCGTCTCGCGGAGCGTCGAGAATGGCAACGGGCGCCTTCCGCGCTCCGCGAGGTACATCGCCGTGTTGTGTATAAATCTATCTTACGAGGTTGCGTTATGCCGGGGAATATCCTTTTAGGGTCGATATAGACGATGAAAGTTCGTAGGGGAAATCTCTTCTCAAAAAGCCAGGCCAGAAGATTCGGCGGTATTTTGAATAAAAGGCGAATAAAAAACCCATGCGCACCAGGACCACGAAAGATCCTTCCTGCCGAGGCAAGCAATTCACAGAGAATCTTGAGAAGCTGTTCTGGAATGTCCCGTGTTCTTGTCCGAAATTTATTGAGGTAAGATGCCATGCCAAGATAATAGCGGTTAAGTTCCACCCCATCAGGATAAAGGAGCAGGTCCAGGGCCTCCCTGCGGGCAGGAGCATCCATGAGTCGGGGATCGGACATCAAATGACGGAACTTCTCCGCCCTGCGGCATACGTCCTCCTTCTTCCGTTGTCTGCCTTCCGACATCCGCCCTCCGACATTCGCCTTATGCCCGCTATCAGTGCTCCCCAAGAAAATAGAAATCCTCCGGACCTAAACCAGACAAGGTCAGGAGGATTTGCTTAAACGTTTCGCAATCACAGGATCAGGCGCAGAGATCGAGGAAATCTTTTCAGGACTTCTTTCCGGCTCTTTTGAGCAACTTCAACGCCTTCTCCGTCTCCATAACCGGTATGATTTCCGCTACGCCCAGATCGGTCCAGCTAAATATGGATGAGGCCAGATGCGCATCGTCTTCAGCTTCGAACAACCGGAACACTCTGTGGCCGGAAACATCGAACCACTCGCCCTTTATCGTAACTCCGGCTGTTTTTTCCGACCCCATTCCACGTTCGATCACAAGGTTTCTGTCTTCGGGCGAGTAGCTGAATATGGCCATGAAAAGCATACAGATCTCCTTTCTTATTTACGGTTTGAGTCCCGCCATTATTCCCTTCAACGCAATTACAGGATTATTATAGAAGTAGCCAATCGCAAAACGCAAGCGATTTGACCTTATCAAAGATGTCGGGTGACGTTGCACTCAAGAGCGAATGCGCAGCAGCTCCTCATGCACAAGCGCATCAATTCTCTGCGCCTCAGCGATATTTCCCCGTTTGCGGCATCCATCGGAATAAATCCGGCGTTTTTTCTCGACTATTTTTTCAGCCGCCAGCCGCTGTTCGGGACTGAGCGGAGCGGAGCGAATCAATTTGAGGATGGCCTCTATACGATATTTGTCCAGGTTCGCAATGCTCGCCGAGAGTTGGTCGGGATGACCGCCGCGCTTGACAATAAGAGGTTTTTCCACCAGCCCGATGGGAAAACGGCAGCCGATCCGCAGCCAGAGATCGTAGTCTTCACAGGCGGGCAGAGATTCGTCAAAAAGTCCGACTAAATCGAAAACCCTGCGGTGGACTACCACCGCCGAAGGACTCACGAGGCATCTTTCCAGTAGTAGCGGGAAGCAGTATCCGCTCGGTTTCCTATGATATTTTCGGGGATTGAGGCGCCTGCCGTTTCGGACCCAGATCTCGTCGGTTTGGCACAGAAAGGTTTCGGGGTGATCCGCAAAAAACTTCATCTGTGCGCGGAGTTTACCAGGCAGCCATAGATCGTCCGAGTCGAGAAACGCGATCCATTCACCGCTGGACATGGAGATGCCCAGATTTCGAGCCTTGCTGACTCCCGAATGCTCATGGCGGGTGTAGGCTATTTTCCCGGCCAGAGCTGCAAGCGCCTCTCCGGTATCATCTGTTGAGCCGTCATCCACCACTATGATCTCGACATCCTCGGGAACGTCCTTTTGATCGAGAACAGAGTGGACAGCCTCCACCAGGAGCTTTGCCCGGTTAAATGTCGGTATTATTACGCTGATCATGACCTGTCCGGCGAATTGATTTAGGCCCGTGGCGCATAAAGATTGACCTCCTGAGCTAATATGGTATAAATATAAAGGCCGATGCCGGTCAAACCCGGCATACAAGTGCGAGTTGTTATCGTATAGCAAATCTTGTTGCTCTTTGAAATCGCAAGGTTTCAGGTGCCCTTTTTTCCGGGGTTTAAATGGGAAGACGGTGTGAAACCGCCGCGGCCCCGCCGCTGTAAACGGGGGCGAAAGCCATGATTACCCACTGGCCGCAAGAACCGGGCCGGGAGGCAACGGCTGTCAGGAAGATCCGTACACTGGAAAAGCTGCCTGATTCCACGGGATTCTCGAACAAATCTTTGTTTCGGGGGACGGTGTATTTCCCTGACAAGAGCTGGGTGCAGTCCTTGAATTTCCGTCTTTACGGGATCAAGGATTTTTTTGTTTTCAGATAAAACATCGAGGTGAAAATAAAGTGATACTGCAATTTCCGCCAAATGGAGCACGGAACAGGCCCGGCTTGGTCAAAGCCGGACTGGAGATCGAACGGGAGAGTTTTCGCATCATCGAAGAAGAGATGGGCCAGCACTCTTTCCCCCAGGACCAGTGGCGGATAATTCGTCGAGTTATCCATACGACGGGCGATTTCGATTATGCTCATAGGATTCGCTTCACGCCTGACGCTGTTTCCTGTGGAATCGAAGCGCTCAGAAATAGTGCCTGCATCTACGCGGACACTCGGATGATTCGGGCTGGACTTTCTCCCTGGCGTCTTGCATGGCACGGCAATGAGGTGGTTTGTCCGGCTGAGAGCGCGCAAAGCCAGGAACTTGCCGAAAGGACCGGTGTGACGCGCACGCTTGCAGCATTCCGGAGTTGCGCTTCAGATCTGGATGGGACCGTAATCGCAGTTGGAAACGCACCGACCGCGCTTTTGGAAGTAATCCGCCAGATTAAAGACGACGGGATTAGACCGGGCCTGGTGATAGGGGTCCCCGTTGGATTCGTGCAGGCCGAAGAGTCGAAGAGCGCTCTCATCAATGTCGCAAAACAGCCTTCGATAACCGTCTTGGGCAGAAAAGGCGGCAGTTCGGTCGCCGTAGCCATAATCCACGCGCTTCTGGAACTTTGTAAAGCCCGGGAAGAAGAGATGCCAAGCTGATGATCCATGCCCTGTGGCGGCGGCACAAAACAGATGAAGTGCTGTGGAGCAACATAAGTCCAAGAGATTGACACGCCCTGATTTTTGTTCGATCGGACAAGCTGTTGGTGATATCAGGCCTGGTGATATCAATGCCCGATAATCCGTCTAAATCCGATAGTAAAAGGAAAAGGCTCCGCTGCGGTTTCAGCTCCGGAACGGCTGCCGCAGCTGCAGCCAAAGCTGCCTTGCGCCACCTGATCACCGGCGTCTCTGCCGATGTCGTAGCCGTCCGGCTGCCTTCCGGCGTCTATCTTGCGGTTCCCGTGGCATCGAGCAGTATGCAGGGCGGGACTGCATGCGCTTCGGTTATAAAAGACGGTGGAGATGACCCCGATATTACAAATGGAGCAGAGATAAGAGCAACAGTCGGTATTTTGCGCGATGGACCGGCGCATGCCTGTCAGGCAGCGCGTGACAGGCCCAAACTTTTGCTGACCGCAGGCAAGGGGGTTGGCATTGCCACAAAGCCCGGCCTCGCCATAGCTCCAGGTGAACCGGCCATAAATCCGGTACCCAGACAAATGCTCTCCGAAAATATTACTCTTGAGCTCATGGCGTTGGAGAATTTCGATCTCGAACGGCTGTTTTTGAATTGCTCCGATCTCGCCATTTCGGCAAGCCGGAGCGCTCAGACCGATAAGCCTGTCCTGCGCCTGCCGCTTTACGCTAAAACCGGACCGCTGGAGACTTTCACTCGAGCGAATAGTTTCTCTGTCATGGTTGAAATCGAAGTACCCAGGGGCGAAGAACTTTCCAGGCACACACTCAATCCCCGCCTGGGAATTCTCGGTGGAATCTCCATTCTCGGCACCACCGGCCTCGTCAAACCATTCTCCAATGAAGCCTACGAGCAGACCATCCAGGCTGCTGTTTCGGTCGCCGCCTCGAACCAATGCTGCGCAATGGTGCTCAGCACCGGCGGGAAAAGCGAGCGATTCGCCATGGGCCTTCTTCCGGAACTGCCCCCGGAGGCTTTCGTCCAGATTGCCGATTTCTTTTCTTTTGCCGTCAGTAAGGCGCGGCAGTACGGTTTTTCCCGTATAATTCACAGCGTTTTTTTTGGTAAAGCCATCAAGATGGCCCAGGGACATCCCTATACCCACGCGCATTCAGTGCCTCTCGATCTCGGCTTCCTGGCCGTGATAGCTCATAGCCTGGGTCATGATGCCGCTCACTGCCGGGAGTTGGCTTCGGCAAATACTGCGCGGCATGCCCTGGAGATTATTGCAGACAAGGGTTCATACGATATCCTGGAATCGGTTGCCCAAACGGCCGCCCTGCAGTCGGCGCGGCTTGCAGGCGAGGGCGCCGAGATCAGGCTGCTTCTTTTCGACTACAACGGCCGACTTCTTGCGGATGTAAGAGGAGTTCCAACGTCTTGAAACCCAGTGACTGGAAGCCGCCCCTGATTGTCGCGATTGGAATGGGTACCGGCCCTCAATGCCTGGGGGCTTTGGTCCTCGAGTGGATCGGCGCAGCGCAAATTTTGGCCGGCGGCAGCAGGCATCTTGAACTCTTCCCGGACCATGCCGGGGAAAAACTTTCGCTCAAATCCCCTCTCTCAGAGAGCCTGGAAGAAATCGGCAGGATTTCAAAAACAAAGCGGGTGGCGGTCCTTTGCTCCGGCGATCCTTTGTTCTTCGGTATTGGGAGGACGTTGGCGGACAGATTTGGGAGGGAGAGCCTCGTGGTAATCCCAAATGTCACCAGCGTTCAAACCCTGTGCGCCAGGATCTGCGAAAGCTGGGATTCAATTGACGTCGTGAGCTTTCACGGCCTGAAAGGCGTGGCTGAAATCGGGAGAGTCGTCGATATCCTTGACCGAGGCCGCAAGGCCGCCGTAATCACAGACCCTGAGCATAACCCGCAATGGATCGCACGCGAATTGGTCAAATCGAGCCAACGCGAATGCAAGCTCACCATCGGGGAGGACCTGGGAACTCCGTCCGAGAGAGTTCGATCATTTTCGCCTTCGGATGCCGCAGGCGAGGAGTTTGCGCCCTTGAACGTCATTCTTATTCAACCTTCCGAGCCCGTCGTCAAAACTGATATCAGGGACAATTCCGGACCCATTTTCGGGTTTGGCGAGGAGGCGTTTGAACGGCAAGCCGGCATGATTACAAAGTTGGAAGTGAGGGCGGTCGTCCTTGCTTCACTTCAGCTCGGGCAGGGGCAGGTCCTTTGGGACATCGGCGCGGCCACAGGCTCGGTCTCCGTGGAAGCTGCCAGGATAGCACGCCTGAAACGTGTTTTGGCGGTCGAAAAAAACCAATCCGCGTATTTCAAACTCCTTCGAAACCTGGAGTCGTTCGGCGCATCAAAGGTGGAGGCCGTGTGCGCAAGGGCCTCGGAGGCGATCGGCGCCTTTCCCGACCCGGACCGGGTCTTCATCGGAGGGAGCGGGGACGATCTCGACGCGATCCTTGAAGCCGTAGCCAAGAGGCTCCTTCCAAATGGGAGAGTGGTGCAGACAATCGTCCTGCTTCAAACGCTCGAAAAGGTGAGCACCTTCTGGAAGGACAGGAATTTCGAGGTATCCATCGTTCAACTCCAGGTGAACCGCTCCGTTCCCACCGGGCAAAATCTGAGGCTGGAGGCGCTAAACCCTGTCTTTGTCGTGTCGGCCTGGCGGAGTTGCTGAGCAGGCCAGGGGGCCGTAGGCGCTGCTGTACCTCTCGCAAAATTGCTCCCAACTAAACCTGTGCTCCTGTGTTCCGTAATGTTCAATAGAAAATGACGCTACGGTAGACCCCATCTCGCATGCGATATTCCACGGAAGATTCAAAGCTCTGGCCTTGAGCACCCCTGCTCGAAAAGCATCACCCGCTCCGGTCGGATCGAGAACCTTACTGACAGGGATAGCAGGGATAAGCAACCTGTTGCCTGCTATATCGATCGTAGCCCCTTCCGATCCGCTTGTGGTGATTACCACTTTTACCGAATTATACAGATTCTCTATGTCCCACCCGGTCATCCTTAGAAACAGCGCAAGCTCATAATCATTTGAGATGAAGCACAACGCCCCTGAAACAACTTCCCGCAGTTCATCGCCATTCCAGATATTCAGGCTTTGCCCCGGGTCGAAGAAAAAGGGCGCATCGGCAAGCCTGGCTCTTTGCGCGAGATTCATCATGTCCCTCTTGTTGCCCGGCCCTATGAAAACCATACTGGAGCCGTTGAACGACGGAAGCTCCGCCTCGAAGGCCATTGCTCCGGGATTGAACGCGGTTATCTGATTATCATCCAGGTCGGTCGTAATGTATGCGCCGGCGGTAAGGACGCCCGGAATCGCTTTTATGTAGGATGTCGGCAGACTATTTTGAACCAGCCATTTTTCATACCGGGAGAAATCTTCCCCGGAGGTAGCCACGATGAAGGGGGACTCTCCGAGAACGGCCAGGCTATAGGCAATATTTCCAGCCGTCCCTCCGAATTTTTCGACCAGGCCGTTTATGTTGAAGCAGACATTCAAAACGTGAATTTTGTCGGGCAGAATGTGATCGGCAAAGCGGCCTGGAAAATCCATGATGCGGTCATAGGCCAGGGACCCGGAAATGAACATGTTCATTCTATGCTCCTGTTTGCGCAGTTGACCCTTACGCTAACTTTTATATTACGTATCTAAATGAACCCCTGATAGCCGTTATTCTGACACATCGCAAACAAAAATCCAACATGAAGGATCGGGCAGGCCGTACGGAGGACGGAGAACGGAAGTCAGAGGGCACACATTCACCATTCACCATTCACTATTCACTATTCATGGAAACCCCTGTGCCGATCAGGTTTGAAATTTGCCCCTCGCTGATGTGATTGAAATATGCTGCGTATTCTGGTAACGAAAGATTTTTTTATCCTTTATAATTTGATGACAGACACTTAGGAACCTGATGCTTTGCCTGGACAGAGTCTTCGATTGGAATACTCTATCGGGCCCTTACCGCCAGTATAAGGAGAGGATATGAGAGAAGTAGTCATCGTAAGTGGGGCAAGAACCGCTGTCGGAACTTTCAGGGGATCGCTTAAGGACATCCCGGCAGCGCAACTCGGAGCGATTTGCATTCGGGAGAGTTTGAAACGTGCCGGCCTTAGACCCATGGCGACTCAAGATATGGTTTCCTTTGCGCCTGACAGGTTGAAAGGAACAAGTCTGATCGAGTTGGAGCAGAAATACCGCCAATGGGATGATTCACATCGCCAAATCGAGGTCGACGAGGTCATAATGGGCAACGTAGTCCAGGCCGGCCAGGGACAGAACCCGGCCCGCCAGGCCACGATTTATGCGGGTATGCCAAAGGAAACCCCGGCTTTTACCGTCAATAAAGTGTGTGCTTCCGGAATGAAATCGATTGCCCTGGCCGCTCAGGCTATCGCAGCCGGTGATTCCGAAGTCATCGTGGCCGGCGGGATGGAAAACATGAGCCAAATTCCCTATGCCATGCCGAACCTGCGTGAGGGTGCCCGCATGTTCAATGTGGAGGCCATAGACCTCATGGTCCATGACGGTTTGTGGGAGCTTTTTTACGGCTATCATATGGGGGTAACGGCAGAAAACATCGCCGAGAAATACGGGGTCAGCCGAGAAGACCAGGACAAACTGGGGTTTGAAAGTCATCAGCGTGCCAGAGCTGCAATTGCTTCCGGCAAACTGAAAGATGAGATCGTCTCCATTGCCGTGCCACAGCCCAAAGGCGATCCGCTCGTGTTCGAAGTCGACGAACGCCCGATGGACACAACCATTGAGAAAATGGCTAAATTGAAGCCGTTTTTCAAAAAAGACGGCACGGTCACGGCGGGCACCGCCTCCGGTATAAACGATGCGGCGGCAGCGGTCCTGGTAATGTCCAGGGACAAAGCCGACGAACTGGGACTAAAGCCGCTGGCCTATATAAAATCGTATGCAGCGGGCGCCATCGATCCGGCCTACATGGGCTGCGGAGTGATTCCCGCCACCCGGCTGGCCCTGAAAAAGGCCGGGTGGACCATGGACCAGGTGGACCTCGTCGAGCTGAATGAGGCCTTTGCATCTCAGGCACTGGCCTGCATGCGGGAATTGAAGATGGACTGGAATAAGGTCAATGTCAATGGCGGCGGGATTTCCATTGGGCATCCCATCGGGTGCACCGGGGCAAGGATCACTTACGCTCTGGCGATGGAAATGATCCGCAGAAATTCCCGGACGGGTCTGGCCACTCTGTGTATCGGCGGGGGGATGGGCTTTGCCCTGACTCTGGAAAGAAAATAACACAAGTGCCTGCATGCAAAAACCTGCGTGCTCTCGCGCCATTCTCGTTTTGCTTTGAGGACCTGCATCAGAATGGTCCTGACACACCTGAGAACAAGAGATAAGTTATGCCAAGTTGCGTTCAAGAGCGGGCGGGGACTTTTTTGACGTAGAAAAACCACGCTCCTACGACATTGTCGCGCGGTTCTTTTGTGGGGAGGGCTTTATGCCCTCCCGAAGCACTCGATTTGAACGCAACTTCGTATTACCTCGCCCGCCTTTCAGGTCCGGCGCTCGGCATCCAGGGCGCCTTTCTCAAACTCATGTGACCTTCACCGGCATCTTTGGCTGAAATAGATACCGAGGCCGCATGATCCTCAAGAATCCCCGGCTCTATTCCCTTTTGCCCCATGCGAACTTATATTTAATACGAATCGAGTATTAAATTATAGGTAACCATGGAGAAAATAATGATGATTCGTAAACTAACACATATTGTGGCACTCTTCGTAGGACTATTAACCTGCTCTATTGAAGCGCAGTTCAAATGCGTCACCCCAGGCGCTTTTCCCTTAGGGGGCGGTGTCGTGCAGCCTTTGGTGTCAAGCCCTCAGTTCGATCCCAACGAGTCGGAGGCAAGGCAGCGGCTGACAATCGATGAGCGAATGTATGGAACGGCTGTCGCCCCAGCCGGCGGTATTGGCATGATGCAGTCATGGGGCTTTTAGCGAGTTCTGTCCTTTTTGCAGCGCTTGCATCATTTCAAATGGTTTTTGACGATTCTCGATGAACTAAAATGAATTAAATTTACCCCCGATTTACCCCTTGCAAGGTATCCTCCAGCCGCTGAGCTGCAATTGTGAGGAATAGGCTGCGAAAAACCTGTCCGGACATTGCCTGGCCTACGGACGATTTGTTCATATAATCGATTGCGGATTAGGCCCTTTTAAAGCGGAAGGGCAGCGCGAGGTTGCAAATGAGAGTCTTTCAAGTCGAAGATGCCTGGTCTATGGACAACTTGCGCGTAGGCACACGGCCCGATCCACAACCCGGAGCGCACCAGGTTCGGATCAGGCTGAAAGCATCCGCCCTGAATTACCGGGACCTTCTCGTGCCTGCCCGTGGCTACGGGTCGAGAATGAAACATCTGCCGCTGATAATGCTCGGCGACGGCGCCGGTGTGGTTGACTCATTGGGAGAGGGCGTAACGCGCCTGAAGCCGGGAGACAGGGTATGCCCGCTTTTCTTTCAAAGCTGGATGAGCGGAGCGCCGAATCAGCAGAGACTTTCACTGAGCCTGGGTTGCGAGCTCGATGGTACCATGGCCGAGTTCATGGTGCTCCCCGAGGAAGGAGTTGCGCTTGCCCCCGCGCATCTCGACGACATTGAAGCGGCTTCGCTTCCAGCCGCCGCAGTGACCGCCTGGCGGGCATTGGTTACGGAAGGCCGTTCCAGGCCCGGGGACAAGGTATTGGTCCAGGGCACAGGTGGTGTTTCGCTCTTCGCGCTCCAGTTCGCCAAGATGCTGGGCGCACATGTGATCATCATCTCGTCGAGCGATGAGAAGCTGGCGCAGGCGCGGGCGCGGGGTGCTGACGAAACGATCAACTATAATACTGTCCCGGAATGGGGTAAATACGCACGTGAAATTGCGGGTGGAGAAGGTGTTGACCACGTGGTTGAAGTGGGCGGTCAGGGCACCATGGCACAATCGCTTCGCGCCGTTCGACCGGGGGGGACAATAAGCGTGATAGGCGTTCTTTCCGGCGCAACCTTGAACGTGCAACTGGGACAGATCGTCACCAGGCACGTCCGGCTGCAGGGGATCACCGTCGGCAGCGGCGATGATTTTGCCCAAATGACCGAGGCAATTGCCCGGCACAAGGTTCACCCGGCGATCAGCCGAGTGTTTACTTTCGAGGAATTGCGCCCTGCCCTCGACTTTTTGGCGAGCGGCAAGCATTTTGGCAAAATCTGCATAGAGCACTGATGCGGACGGCAGAGATCAATGCGGCTGCGAACTGCATAAACAGACAAGAATAAACTCTGCTTGGGGTTCACATGTCGGGCTGATAAGGTCTTCATTCTCGACAACTCATAGATTTTCACCTTTTCTTCCTTAACCCCTTCCGTGCGTTACTCTTCCTATTTGCCGCCTGCTGCCGTTCACGCTCAATATCCTGCTGGGCCTTCCAAGCCGGGCACCATTTGCCGTGCCAGGCCATGATCTTACCAATCATTGTTGCCGGATTATCTCTTGCGTATCTACATAAACTGCATCCATCACACGCTTTGCCCAAGAATTGTTTGAACTGGTTCATTTGCAATCTCCAGTGCGGCAGGAAGTCTGCGGATAGAGAAAACTCGAAAAGCAATCGGATTATGGCAAAGATCGAGAGTTCTTTCAGTTTTGTCTTGAACGGTCCAGTGTGGACAGTCACCGGCTTCCCCACAAAATCAGGGTAGTATCCGTCCTGGATACTGTCAAGATCATGCTGCCAGCGCTAGTCACTTGTCGATTTCTTGGAATCTCCTGATCCCATATGACAAGTGTGGATGGCCATCTTCGGATGTGCTTCGATCCGGCTGCTTGGCCGGCGAGAAGACTGGAGTAGATGGGGATGCCTCACCAGGGCTCATCTGTCAACCCGCCTGGCTTTTTCCAGGCTAACCGGCTCCGACTGGGTTGCATATTCGGTATTGTGCTTATGCTATAAGTAAACTAATTTTAATGGCGAGATCATAACAGTGGAGGTTGCAGGTAACATGTTTGGCTTCAAAAAGCGGCGGCGGGAAAAGCTCCGAAACCAGCCCTTCCCCCCTGCCTGGCTCGAAATAATCGAAAAGAATGTGCCAATCTACCACCGGTTAGCCGAGGCCGACCAAAAAGAGATCCTGGGGCATATCCTCGTTTTCCTCGCCGAAAAGAATTTTGAGGGTTGCGGAGGGCTGGAGCTGACTGATGAGATCATGGTCACCATAGCTGCCCAAGCCTGTATTCTGCTGCTTCATAGGGAAACCGATTATTATCCGGGACTCTACTCAATTCTTGTCTACCCCAGCGCATTCATAGCGAAGGGATACCTGGAACTTGCCCCTGGTTACTATGGCGAAACAAAGCAGGTACATCTCGGGGAATCCTGGAGTCGCGGCGCGCTGATTTTATCCTGGGATGATGTTCGAGCCAATGCCGGGGATGTTCATGATGGGCACAATGTGGTCCTGCACGAATTCGCTCATCAGCTGGACACCGAAGATGGCCATGCAAACGGGGCTCCGCCTCTGCCCCACCGATCGATGTATGTCGCCTGGGCCCGGATATTGGGAAAAGACTACGCAGAGTTGCAGCGGGACGCAGAAGAGGGCCTTCCCACAGTGCTGGATCAATACGGCGCTACCAACCCGGCGGAATTTTTTGCTGTTGCTACCGAGTGTTTCTTCGAAAAGCCCGTCCAGTTGAAAAGGAAACACGCAGAACTCTATGAGGAACTGAAGCTCTATTATCAACAGGACCCGGCGCAAGCCGTGCAGGATAGCGAAGGAGAATGAGTGCTGCCCCCCGGTTGTAAGAAAAATCTGTATGCAGTTTCCATTTCAACCAAGACTGAGTCAGCCCGGATAATCGTCGCTGGAGCGGGACAGGCTTTTTGCGCTGGCGCCGATATCAGCGGTTTTGCCGAAGATATCGACTCACGGGCGGCCGACGGAACAGCACAGCATTATATGTCTCGAATAGGTGAGTGCAACCGCCTAATGCAGAACCTGACCAGACCGGTAATTGTGCAGTCATGGCGGATGAAAGGGCATCATCGGCTTCATCGAGAGTGCATAGCAGCAAGGCGGCATACAGCGGTTTTTCGAAATCTGATGCAGTGAAAATGAATGATAGCTCGTGTTGGGGGTGATTCCATGGACAAATTCAAAGATCAATCTCATGAAGGCTGGCTTGCGGAAATTGAGGAGCTCAGGCTCCGGGAAAAATTGGCAACGCAGATGGGAGGGCCGGAAAATTTGGCCAAGCATCGCGCTGCCGGCAAATTGAACTGTCGGGAACGGATAGAGAAGCTCCTGGATGAGGGAAGTTTTCATGAGACTGGAGCGATTACGGGAATCCCGACTTTTGACGGAGATCGTCTAGTAGCCATACTTCCTTCCAATTACATCATGGGGATGGGAAGGATAAACGGACGAAAGGTGGTGGTGGGGGCGGACGATTTTACCATTCGTGGAGGTGCAGCCGACGCTAAAATAGGCAACAAGGGCCAGTATTCAGAGAGAATGGCCCTTGAGTTGCGTCTCCCCATGGTCCGTCTCATTGATGGAACGGGGGGAGGCGGCAGTGTAAAGTTCCTGGAGAAAATGGACCGAACCTACGTCCCGGCCAATCCGGCTATGGAGATCATGACGGAACTCCTTTCAACTGTCCCGGTTGTGGGTGCGGCCCTCGGATCAGTTGCCGGTCTGGGCGCAGCCCGTACGGTCTTATCCCATTTCTCTGTCATGCCCAAAAAAACGGCCCAGCTTTTCGTGGCTGGCCCGCCAGTGGTCGAACCTGCCCTGGGGCGAAAGATCGGCAAAGAGGAACTGGGCGGCTCCCATATTCATACTACAGGATTCGGTGCCGTGGATAATGAAGCAATCTCGGAGGAAGATGCCTTTGAACAGATTCGGGCGTTTCTTTCCTATGTGCCCGATTCGGTCTATGACATGCCCCCTGTTATGACGGCAACCGATCCGGCCGGCAGGCGCGAAGAAGAGCTTCTAAGTATAATTCCACGAAACAAGCGCCGCCCTTACCCGGTGCGCCGCATTTTAAGCCTGGCCCTGGACAGAGAGTCCTTTTTCGAGATTGGGGCGAAGCACGGGCCTCCCGTTGTGACCGGTCTTGCCCGATTGTCTGGAAAACCTGTCGGTGTTCTGGCCTATGATCCAATGTACTACGGTGGCGCCATTACCGCCCAGGGCGCAGATAAACTAACCCGCTTCATCGACATGTGCGACACCTTCCATTTGCCGATTGTGAATTTCGTGGACATTCCAGGCTTCATGATCGGCGTTGAAGCCGAGAATCAAGCCACGATCCGCTTCGGTGCCCGCTACATGTGCGCCGTATACCAGGCAACGGTTCCCTGGTGTTCCATCATTCTCAGGCGCGTCTTCGGCGTGGCCGGCGCTGCCCACGGCAACCATTCGCATCTGAACCTGCGCTACGCCTGGCCATCCGGAGAATGGGGATCACTGCCCATCGAAGGCGGCGTCCAGGCGGCATACAGGCGGCAGATCGAATCAGCGGAAGATCCGAAGGCCATGAGGGAAGAAATAGAAAAACGCTTGTACAAAAAAACTTCTCCTTTCCTGACAGCCGAAATGTTTGGCGTCGAGGAAATCATTGATCCACGTGACACACGGCCGCTGCTCTGCGATTGGATCGAAACGGCCTATCGCTTGCTGCCAAGCCAGCTGGGGCCCAAAAAGAGGGGCATGCGCCCGTAGGGTATAGGTCTTGGGCCCACAATTGTTTAACGCCCGAAAGAAAGCATGAGCCATGGATATCTCAAAATTCTGGTGTGAAGGTACAGGAGGGCGCTATTTTTGAGCTGATGAGGAAAATGTTAGCGGAAGTTGTCAAGGCGCTGGAGCCGGAAACTTCAATACTTTAACGGAGGCCGGCATCTATTTCAGAAATTGCCCGGGGGCGATCCCCCGGGCAACCGTTGTCTGCTGACGGAAAGGCCATATTCACTATATTTGCTCAGAGTGCAGGAAGGAACAGGGGGCAAATCAGTTCTTTCCGCTCTGGATGCCTGACACACCGTAGTGCGCAGGAACTCATCTGCCCTTCCAATTGGGCGGCCGTTTTTCAACAAATGCCTTAGGCCCCTCAATGAAATCTTCGGATTGGTACATGGCAGTCTGCCCCGGAAACTGAGTGGATATG
>JBEKPW010000070.1:0-31907 GCA_049520315.1 Syntrophobacteraceae bacterium | reverse complement strand
CCTCGACTTTGAAACCACTTACATGGTCCCTATTCCGCTGTTCGACGGCATGAAGCCGTATGAGCAGTTGCCTTTTCAATTTTCGCTTCACGTAATTGAAAAAGAAGGAGCGGAACCCGTCCGTTACGCATATCTCGCGAGGGACCTGAAAAACCCCTGTGAGGAGTTTCTGTCCGATCTCCTTGCGGCGATCCCTCCCGGCGCCTGCATTCTTACGTGGAACAAGACGTTTGAGGTCAATCGATTAGAGGAACTGGCCGCCAAATTTCCCGAAAAAAGAGCCGAAATTAACGCCGTTGTTGAACATATCCGAGACCTGATGGTTCCATTCCGTGACAAGTCCATCTATCACTGGAAATTGAACGGCTCATATTCGCTCAAGGATGTCCTTCCCGCTTTGATAGATGGATATTCCTACGAGAACCTATCGATCAACAGCGGCGACATGGCCTCGGCCGCCTGGGTGCGAATGATTCAGGAATCGGACACGTGTGAGAGGGAGAGAATTTATAAAGAACTGCTTGAGTATTGTCATCTTGATACATGGGCCATGGTGTTGATTTTGAAGGAAATGGAAGTAATGTCGGCAGATCGCAACCAATCTTCAAAGGAGGGCAAATGAGTATTCTTCAAGACGTTATCCCGCGAGCGACTTTTCTTGGAAATTTGCGCGGTTTTCAGGGACTCGGCACAATTCCAATTCTCACCAAAGAGATTCCTGAACTACAGGAATTGGATCCAGTCGAAACCGCATTGGAAAAAGGTTTGGCCAGGCTCACAGAAACCGGTCCAGTTGGAGAAGTCCCTTTTCTCATGCTGGAAAACACGGGGGATTGTCCTATAATAATTTTGGATGGGGAGGAAGTGGTCGGCGGCAAGCAGAATCGAATTATCAATACCACCATGGTGATTCCGGCAAGTACTTCAGTGAAAATCCCTGTTTCATGCATCCAAGCCGGGCGCTGGCAGCATGAACGGGCCGATTTCGACTCAGCAGGATCGGTGTTCCGGGCTCGATCTCGTGCTGCACAAGTGGCAACAGTAACCGCCAATGTACGTGAGAGCGGCAGTTTCCGGAGTGATCAGGGGACAGTATGGGATGAAGTCAGCGCATCGTTGCTCGAGTTGGGAGTTCATTCGGAAACATCAGATTTCAGGGAAGGTCGCGAGAGGGTTGCTGATAGGCTGGAAGAATTCGTGGAAGCAATCCGCCCTATTGAAAACCAGATAGGCTCGATCTTCATCAGTGCTCAGAGTATTCTCGGCCTGGAGATGCTTGGGACCCCTGTTTTGTTTTCTCAGGTTTGCGACAAAGTGACCCGAAGTTTTGCTTTTGAGGCACTCAATGCACCGGACCTGAACGGGGCATCTACTGCGGCAGCAAAGGAATGGTGGGATACAATACTTAAATCCCCATTCACTCAGCACGCTTCACCAGCAGCCGGGGAGGATATTCGTGTTGGGACTGAAGACCTGGTAGGATCAGGACTGATCTGGAACGACGTTGTAGTGCATTTCTCCTGCTTCCCGAACCTGCGAATGGAGAACCACCGTCCGAGCCAGAGAAGAGCATCGGCAGGTCAGAGGCGGCGAAATTTGCGGTCATCGCAGAGCGATTAGGAACTGTTCACACGTTCTGTACAATCCGTCAAATACCAAAATATAGCAACGCGACCGGGCTTCTCACCTTTTGAATTCTGGCAGAGGTATTTTGTATCGCACCAGGGATAGATTGGGGAATTAGGCTGGTCCTTCTCAAATTAGCTTTTGACTTCAGTCAGCCCCAGCTGCTAGATCCGGAAAACCTTCCTGGCTAACAAGCATGAAAACTATATGATATGATCCGAGTGCAATGACTTGTAAATGACTGAAATAACGATATTGCTCAGAGCCTCTCTTGTTGATAACAAGAGTTGGAATACCTACCAATAAAGGAGAACCCCTTCTAAGGCGACGGCCGCAGGGTGCAACATTCCCATGACACAGGAGCAACTTTTGGCTGCTACAGAGCGGGCTCAATCCCCCGCAGGAACAATTGCTTTTTCATCGCTCGGCCCACATGGGTGGGACATCTACATCACCGATGCCAACACCCGACAGACCAGCCGCCTTACTGATAGCCCGTCCCTGGACTATAACGCCGTCCTTTCTCCTGACGGCAATCGGATCGCCTTTGTCTCGGAACGCGACGGCAATATGGAACTCTACTCGGTCCGGGTGGACGGATCGGATTTGCGCCGCCTGACCGATAATTTTGCCCTGGATGATCACCCGGCCTGGTCGCCGGACGGCAGCGAGATCGCCTTTGGGAGCACAAGTGAACCTGCTCATACACCCGGAAAGGCCTGGAACGCCGTCTATGTGATGGATGCCGACGGCTCCGGAGTGCGGCGACTGTCGCCAATCGATGCCTCCGATTATTCGCCTGCATGGTCGCCCACAGGAGACCTGATCGCATTCGCTTCAGGGAGTGGCAAAGCGGGGTGCACGGACATCCATGTCATGAAACCGGATGGGAGCGACCGCAGGCTAATTGTTAGGAATGGCGGCTGGCCGAGCTTTGAGGCTGACGGCCGAAGCATTTTCTTTCACAGCCAAAGAGAGGGTAAGTGGGGAATCTGGCGCATCGGATTGGATGGCTCCGGTTGGGAACGGATTACGGCTCCCGATATCAATGCCTACACCCCCCAAGCCTCATTAGATGGCAAGTGGTTGGCGGTGGTAGTTCAACTCGGCGAACACCGGCAGATCGGGCTGGTCGATTTGAGGACACGGAAGCTGGTTGTGGTGACAGATGATGCAACAGATCACTGGAATCCGTCGATTTCCTCCGATGGAGCGCGAATAGCATATCATAAAATTACGGCCGGTTTCATTCCACCGAACGTAGAGAAATGGGGGGCACCACCTTCAATCGGGGCTGGGCTGCTCCGCCTGAATGGCGCATTCCCCGCATTTTCGCCTGATGGCAGACTGGTGGCTTTTGTGGGAGGCGAATTTGCACAATTGGACTTGATGACGCTCGATGGCTCTGGGCGTAAGACACTTTATGCCGGAGAAAACCAGGCCGTATTCAGCACGAGTTGGTCGCGCCGGGGCAATGGTATCGCTTTTGCCGTCGGGGGAGTATTCCAGGATGCGGATGCGGCAGTGGACCTGTTTTGCATGCAGCCTGACGGCGGTGATCTGAAAAGGCTGACCATGGATTCCGGAAACAACGGTTTTCCTTCCTTTTCGCCCGAAGGAAAACAACTCGTCTTCCGCTCGGGCAGGGAAAAGTTTAAGAATCTGTATATCATGAACAGGGGCAGCACCGGTCTGAGGCGACTGACGAGAGGCAACTGGACCGACACCATGTGCGACTGGTCCCCCACGGGCGAGTGGATCATTTTTTCGAGCGATCGGGACGGGGATTTCGAGCTCTGGCTGGTCAAGCCGGACGGAAGCGGACTGCGCAGGTTGATCGTTGGCGGAGGTCGGAACAACCATCCGCACTTCTCGCCCGACGGCAATTGGGTAGTCTTCACCAGCCAGCGAGCCGGTTATTCGGCCGAAGAGATTTCCTTGCCTTTTCAATTTCAGCCCTACGGCGATCTCTTTGCTGTACGGCTGGACGGTACTGGCCTGATCCGGTTGACGCACAATGGCTTTGAGGAAGGAACCCCTGCCTGGGGGCCGGCAAAAGCTTGAGATTGCTCAGCATGCAAACTGACGAGAAAGGTTGTGACTTCTTCCGGGAGGCAGGAGGTAGTTATCCTGTAAGTTTCCCATTTAAGCAGACTTCCATATCTCCTTAACGACTGTAATCCGTCAAATACCAAAATATACCAACGAGACCGGGCTTATCTCCCAATGAATTCATGAGCAGGTATTTCGCATCGTACCGTTGTGAAATTCCGGTTTCCCCAACCATCCTCTAGCCCGGTATTATAGAACCATTTTCGCCTGAATCCATGAACTCGGGTAGGCGGGAAGCGAGCTATTAAGTACGGGGATGGTGGTATGTCCTTGTAATTCGCAAAAACGGATCTCACTAAGATATCTCTTGCATGTCCGATCTGAAAATCGTATGGTTTTTACAGGCTTAAGGGTCGAAGCGGAAGTTTTTCGGGCAAAAATCCGATCTCAACATGCAGTTTGGATGCATAGCGCAGAAGTTGATGCATTATTCCGGTTTAAATCAGACGACAAGTACTGTAAAAAAGTTTGCCATCATCTGAAATTAATTCCAATTCACAAGGGCCACGCGATGACTAAAAAAGCCGTAATGCAAACCTGTTTTTTACAGTTGCTCCTTTGTTTTTTTATGGTCGCGTTGAGCGTTGGGACCTCTCGCGCTGCCGAATCGAGGGCCTTCAGTCTGGATCAACTTATCCAAATGGCGCTGCAGACCAGCCCTGAGTTAAAAATGGTCGAACAGGACATCCTGGCGGCCAAAAGCGAATTTAAAGAGGCGAAGGGCGGCCTGCTGCCACAGGTTGATCTTATAGGAATAGTCGGTCCGGCCGAAAACGCTCAATTCCCCACGGTCGTATTGACGGGTCCGAAAACGGGCGTGATCGTCTCGCATGATGAAGGATTTGGGGCTATAAGTGTTTTCGGAAGGCTCGATTTTGCTATCACACAGCCCCTCTATACCTTCGGGAAGATAACCAACCGCAGAGATGCCGCCGCATTGGGGGTCGAAGCTCAAACAGCAGCCAGGGAAGAGCGGCGAAACAAGATCGTTCTGAACGTCAAGGAGCTTTACTACGCATATCTTATAGCGTTACAGGGCAAGAACGCGGCCAGGGATGCCGACACGTATATAGATGACGCCGGCAAACGCATCAAACGGTTGATCGAACTGAAAGCAAAAAATGTAGACCCCAGCGATCTTTACCGGATGGACGCTTTTGCAGCCGAGGTTAAGGCTTTTGCCGCCAAGGCGGAGTCAGGATTTCTCACCGCCTACGCCGCTCTAAAAAAAGCAGTCGGATTCCCCGATCACGAAGAATTGATGATCAAAGACACTGAACTGCCTAAAAATCCGGCGGACCTTGAACCTGAAGGTGAATACATCCAGCGTGCCATCGCAAATAGACCCGAGATCAAAGAGGTCAAAATAGGGGTCGCAGCCAAGGGGAAACTGGCTGACGCCGCCGAAGCCGACCTGTATCCTTCCATTTTTGCCGCCGCCACAGGATCGTTTGCCGGCGCACCCGACCGTGAAAAATTCGATAACTCATACATAACCGATGATTTCAATCATGCTTACGCCGGAGTCTTTGCCGGGGCTCAATGGCACCTCGATTTCGGTATCGGACAGGGAAAGCTCGACAAAGCCAGGGCCGAGTATCAGAAGATGCGCAATACGCAGGAATTCGCCGAAAAAAACATCCCTGTCGAGGTGGTAAAATATTATCAGGACACTGTTGAAGCCTACAAAGCCTTCACGGCTTATGAGCAGGCGGCCATTGGTTCACGACGCTGGATTGTTACGGCTTTTTCCAATTTCGATCTGGGGATCGGCACGGCCCGGGATATGTTCGATGCCATAGACCGTTATGGAAAAAACCAGGGTAATTATCTCCAGTCACTGTACAATTACCACGTGTCGCTTGCGCGTCTGGATTATGCGACAGGGAAAAGAACCGATTTGCCTTGAACAACCCATGCCGGTGCTTATTTGATCTTCATATGAAAATGGGTACAGGTTGCCGGTCAGGATAAGAATGAGTCTGCTGAGGAGATTTTCGCAAAACCTCGTGGTCTGGGTCCTTCCCAGGCCACGTTTTATTCTGGCGGCCGCGCTTCTTAGCGTAGTCGCTTCGATATGGATCGCGGCTGAGCGTCTCGAAGTGCAAACCGATCCACTCTCGCTCATTTCCACCAGACATCCCCTTATAGCCAAGTCCCATATGTTAGACCAATTTGATTTTCACGCCACAACCACGTTCGCTCTCGTTGTTCGAGGCCCCACCCAGGACCGCGCCATCGAGTTCATGAACGCCATAGTGACAAAAATCCACGCTGACCCCGAACATTTTCAGGACGTTTTTTACAGGATCAACCCGGATGAGTTCAAGAAATGGCTGCTCTATTACCTCAATGAAGACGAACTCGTCAGCATCAGGAATAAACTCGAACAGAATTCGCCGCTCGTTCACAAGATGGCCGCCAACCCGGATCTGCTCAATTTTTTCAGACTTGTAAACCAGGATATGGCGTCCAGAATGGTCGGCGAGTTTTTTACCGGTTTTCTCGACGATGAGGTGACCGCGGAGAAATCCGGTGGTGATACCGAGCCGATGGACCTCGAGTTTCTGATAAAGGTTCTGGATGGCCTTTCACGGTATCTGTCCGGAACGCCGGCTTATGCTTCCCCCTGGTCCTCATTTTTCAAAAGCGGGGCCTGGGACCTCGAAAAAGAGGGCTACCTTTGGGAAGGCAAAAAGAAGTTTCTGCTGGCAGCGGTCATGCCCCTGAACGTTAGCGGACAGGTTTCCAGGACTCAAGCATCCCAGGTCAGACTGCGAGAGTATATACAGGAACTCAGGGCATCGTCCTTCGGCGACGTTGAGGCTGGAGTCACCGGGCAAGAAGCGCTAAACAACGATGAAATGCTCACGGCAATGGCGGATATGACCAATGCGACCTGGGTATCGCTGCTAGGGGTCCTGCTGATAATGGTGCTCTTTTTTCGAGGCTTCCGCCATCCACTGATAATCCTCATTTCTCTCGTCGTGGCCATTTGCTGGACAATTGGCTGGACGGCTATTGTCATCGGTCATTTGAATATGCTTTCGATTGTTTTTGCACCGATACTCTGCGGTCTCGGGGTTGATTACGCGATCCACTGGTTTGCCAGATTTGAAGAGGAAAAGGACCTTGTTGGCGGAAATCGCTCAGCTATTATCAAAAGGGTCATGGAAAAATCCGGCCCCGGAATAATGCTGGCGGGCCTGGCAACCGCAGTTTCATTTTTTTCCTTTGTTCTTACCGGCTTTCGCGGACTGATGGAACTCGGCATGATAACCGGAATGGGGATTCTTCTGGCTGTATTGGCCGACTTCACGGTACTGCCCGCACTGAGTCACTTTCTGGCTGCCGAAAAGCCCGCTTTGAGCCGAGCAAACGCTCAGGGCAATAACAGGTACCTTCTGCGGCTCGGCCCCGCAGGGGTACGAGCCGTCCTCGCACTGGCGCTTAGCTTCTGTGTAACGGGTTCCCTCGCCGCTTCCCGCGTGCAGTTCGACCTGAATCCAATGCGCCTTCAGTCCAAAGACGCGGAATCTGTCTATTGGGAAAAAGTCCTGGTCGAAAATTCAGAACACTCAATTATTTCGGCGGCAGTGCTCACGGACTCCCCTGAAAAGGTGATGAGCGAGTCGGCAAAATTCAAAGCCCTGCGGACAGTTTCTGACGTGGATAACGTCTTTTCGCTCCTTCCCGGCAACCAGGAACAAAAAATACCGGTTTTGAGGTCTATTTCTCTGCTGGCTCCCGACATGAACCCGTCTGTTGCGAGTTCAGCCACAGAGCCGAACCACGACTATTTTGACGCCGGTTCCGACCAGGAGGCCTATTCATCCTACAAGGCCGACTTGATCGAGGTCCTTCAGAGAATCAGGTTCAAGATGCAGGACCAGCTGGCTGAGAAATGGGGAGCTTCCAAGCCTCTGGTAGGACAGATGATGAAGGTCAAGGAATCCATTGACAAGATCGCTCAAACCCTCGATGACTCACCCGCGGCGCTCCAGAGGCTTTCGGAATACCGCCAGCGTTTCTACAAAGACATCGTGGACCAGTGGGCACTTATCAGAGAGAGCTCTTCGGCTTCGCCAATGACCGTCAAGGATACTCCCCTTCAACTCAGAGACCAGTTTTTACAGGGCAATCAATACCTTATCAGGATTTATCCCAGGGAGTCGGTCTGGGAGGAAGGAACGCTGGCGCGATTTGTCAACGACCTCCAATCAGTCGACCCTGACGTCTTGGGTGACCCTGTCCATCTCCACGTATTTGCGTCAGCCTTCAAAAAAGCGTCCATTGCCGCTTCCATTTACGCACTGATCTCGATTTCGCTGCTTCTTGCGTTTACATTCCGAAGTTTGCGCCTTATGCTGATATCGCTTGTTCCGTTGGTGGCCGGCACTATATGGACAGCGGGCATAATGGGCGCCGCAGGCATGGATTTCAATCTTGCAAACAGCATATTCATGCCGCTCGTGGTCGGGGCAGGCGTGGAATACGGGGTGATTATTCTACACAGATGGCGAGAGGGCCATGCAGGCTATGGGCGCCTCCGCTTCAGCACGGGCAAAGGGGTCATTCTCGCAGCCTTGACCACCACTATTGGCTTTGGCACGTTGATGATATCGAACCATAGGGGGATTTTCAGCCTTGGTTTTGTGGCGTGTGCAGGAAGCATCTGTGTTCTTCTCGCCGCGCTGTTCATCCTGCCCGCAATTTTGTCTTTTTTGGAAGATCCGACTCCGGCTGTTGAGAAGGAGGCTGCAAATGTTCAGCTATAGGATTATGGTAGCTGGAATTAAACGATAAAACACTTTGGCATTAATACGGCTCCTGACATCTTTTACAGGTATTTTCAGGCTGATTCACTTGTCTCTCCGGGAAAGTCGAATGTGCATTTATTTTAAACCAATATTGTGCTAGCGTTTTGGGGAAAGAATTCTGACCGCTATCTCAGAGAAACGGCCGAGAAAAGAACGAATCATTGAGGCGGCTGTGCGTCTTTTTTGAGAAAGGATTCTTTGGCACATCAACGTGTGAGATTACAGAGGAGGCTTGAGTGAACCTCGCCTCTGCAAACTATCACGTCGGGCGCAAAGATGGCCTAAGGATGGGCCATATGGGGAATACATTCATGGGCGCATATGGTGATTAAGTGGAGATTTGATCATCTTGAAGAAAACGCTTTTTCTGAACCCACCCTCATTCGATGGTTTCGATGGCGCCGCGGGCGCACGCTATCCGGCAAGAAGGGAAATCACTTCCAATTGGTATCCTACCTGGCTGGCCCAGCCTGCGGCACTAGTATCCGGCAGCAAATTGATCGATGCCCCACCTCATCATTTGAGCGTGGAGGACGTGCTTCAGATCGCAACCGGCTATGAGTTGATCATTATCCACACCAGTTCACCGTCCCTTTCAAACGACATCAAATGCGCTGCAACCCTCAAATCTCATAATCCGCATGCACAAATAGGATTTGTCGGAGCCCATGTCACCGTTGTTCCCGAACAGACTCTGCTTAAGGCTCCTGTGCTCGATTTCGTGTGCCGCAACGAGTTTGATTATACCTGTCTCGATTTGGCCCGGGGAGATAACTTTGATCAAATTAAAGGCCTCACTTACCGAACATCCGATGGCTCCATACGCCATACGCCGGAACGCGAGATCCTGCTCGATCCGGATTCCTTGCCAAGCGTTTTCCCTGTCTATCATAGAGATCTGAACATCAACAATTACTTCGTCGGCTATCTGCTTCATCCCTATGTGTCTTTCTACACCGGGCGCGGCTGCCCCTCCAAATGCACCTTTTGCCTTTGGCCTCAGACCGTCGGGGGGCACCAGTATCGCGCCAAGAGCCCGGCCACAGTCATTCGAGAACTGCAGCAGGGCATGGAACTGTTTCCTCAAGCCCGTGAATGGTTTTTTGATGACGATACCTTCACTGTCGATAAGGCTCGGGCTATCGAAATCAGCAAGGGACTCGCCCGGCTCAAACTCACCTGGTCTTGCAATGCTCGCGCAAATGTCGACTACGAGACCCTCAAACACCTCCGAGCCAACGGCCTTCGGGTCCTGGTGGTCGGCTTTGAATCCGGCAACCAGCAGATCCTCGATCGCATAAAAAAAGGCACAACACTCGACATGGCCCGTAAGTTCATGAGGAACTGCCATCAACTAGGCATAAAAGTCCACGGCACATTCATCATCGGCCTGCCGATCGAGACTCATGAGACCATAGAAAAGACAATACGTTTTGCACAGGAACTGGACCCCTATACCATCCAGGTCTCCATTGCCGCACCTTTTCAAGGCACTGAACTCTACGACGAGGCGGTTCGGAACGGCTGGCTCGACGATAATCCGTTGCTGGCGGAAAGCGGTATTCAGATGTCGACTCTTCATTACCCCGGCCTAAGCGGCGATCAAATCGAAGATGCAGTGGAGCGTCTATACCGCCGCTTCTATTTTCGCATGAAACCCATCTTTCGAATGGTCTGCGAGATGTCGACAGATCGCAAGGTGTTGTTTCGCCGGTTGCGTGAAGGAAAAGAATTCCTCGAATACTTACATGCGCGCAAGGAAATAAGTTCGAACCGAAGACCGGATCGCCAAATACACCCGGCGGCCAGGTCAACTTAGTGGTTGACACCTCCAGGTTTCCTGGTTTGTTTTCGATCAACTTTTTCAAGAAAGGCGGGAAGAGTAGCTCTCATTTCTACAAGGAAATTTCGAGCCTTTTATGTCTATGAATTCTAAGCCCTTTACAAATTGTAAGGCCATCTTGTTCGATTTCGGTGGTACGCTCGATTCCGATGGTGAACACTGGCTGGATCGGTTCTATGAACTCTATGAAGAGGCAAACATTGACCTTCCGCGTGAAGAAATCAAGCGGGTTTTCTATCGGGCTGGCGAGCTGTGCTGCAAAGATCCGCAGGTGCTCGACCTGGGGTTGAGACCTCTCATGAGCTACCACGTTCACCTGCAATTTTCAGCCTTACAGTTGACGGACACACTCAAGAAACAAATCATGGTGGATCGATTCTGCTCCAGAACTGAGATCGTTCTTCAGCGAAACGAGCGGTTGTTGAGCCGTTTGAAGCATTTTTTCAGGCTTGGCGTCGTATCCAACTTCTATGGCAATGTTACCGCTGTTTGTCGAGAAGCCGGGCTGGCGAAATCACTCGATGTGATTTTGGATTCAACTCGAATTGGAATCAGTAAACCTGATCCAGGAATATTCAGGCTCGCTATGGATGAACTCGGTGTAGAGCCGGCTGAGGCCATATTTGTCGGAGATTCCTACGATCGTGACATGCTGCCCGCCCGCAGGCTCGCAATGAAAACTATTTGGATGAAAGGCCCACATCCTCGGCTGCCGGAAAAACCTGAACCGGTTGATGCCGTGATTTCAAGCCTGACTGAACTGGAGTTTATGCTCTCATGAAGGTCGGGATCATAGCGGCGGGAAAGGGAGAACGACTGACTCGTGGAGGGATTACAACTCCTAAGCCGCTTTTGCCGGTGGCAGGACGTCCCCTAATTGCAAGGATCATCGATGCATCCGCAAAACTCAAGGCAGAGTCTGTTGCATGTATCGTAAATGATCTCAACCCCACCGTAGCCGGTTATTTGCGTTCCACCCCTTGGCCCCTGCCCGTAGAACTCGTCGTCAAGACAACTCCAAGTTCTATGGAGAGCCTTTTCTCTCTCGCCCCACTTCTAAAGGATGAGCCCTTCCTTCTGTTCACGGTGGATGTTGTATTTGCACTGAAGAGTTTGGAAAACTTCATCCAGCATGCGAGTCGATTGCCGAGAGCGAAGGGAGTTTTTGCGCTCACCCATTTCATAGATGATGAGAAGCCCCTATGGGTAGTCACTGACGACCGGAAAAGAATAACGGTCATCGGAGAGCGAGCTGCCGGAAGCCAGTATGTGACTGCCGGCTTTTATTATATTACCCCCGATGTTTTCTCCCTGATTGATATGGCACGGCAGCTTCGATTTAGCGCACTTCGCCAATTTCTTGGCCTCCTCGTGGACGAAGGCCACCCGATCTACGGACTCCCGGCGGGCAAGACCGTCGACGTCGATTCTCCAGAGGACATAGCAACGGCGGAAGCTTTTGTTCGAGAGATGAACGAAATATGAAATCGACCTCTGTGCTTGGCATATACCGGGAGCAGATCTTCTCACCCGGCAAAGTTAGCGACGACGCCGCTATTCTCGATGCCACTCTGACCGAGCTATCCAGGCTCGTGCCCAATGTGAGCAGCATCAATGCAGAAGGATTGGCTGCTTCCATGACAAGGCCCTCATATGTTTTAAGTATGGCACGATCCGAACACGCCCTTGGCATCATCGAAGACTGGGCCAAACAGGGTTCCAGGATCATCAACTCCGTTGAATCTGTTCGCAACTGCCATCGCAGGCTGCTCACACCCATTCTTCTCCGGACCGGCTTTTCTCTGCCTTTCAGCCGAATAGTGCCCATCCAGGAAGCCGAAGAATTATGCAACTTGGATGGGTCCGGAGCGATCTGGCTAAAGCGCGGTGATGTGCATGCCGCCATTCAGGCAGACGACGTCCGACTGGTAAGATCGCGGCAGGAGATAGCCTGCGCCGTGCAACACTTTCGCGCACAGGAAGTTCGCCACATACTCGTTCAGCAAAATGTGGAAGGACCGGTAGTCAAGTTCTACGGCGTGGGCCGGGACATGTACTTCTTCCGTGCATTTCTCTGCTCATCCGATGAAGATATAGGCTCGCATGTTCAGCAATTGGCGGCCGTCGCGCAAAGGGCGGCTTCAGCCGTTGGTCTCGAAGTCTATGGAGGAGATGCTATTCTTGCAGGGCACGATCAGGCCCTTCTCATCGACTTCAACGACTGGCCAAGTTTCTCGCGATGCAAACAGTCTGCGGCCATGAGCATCGCCGATTATTTCACTCGGACCTGCACGGATGAAACCGGCTGTAACCGATCCGCAAAATCTTAGACTCCGGATATGGGGACCTAAACTAAACAGGACCCTGAATAGTTGGCTTATGAAGCGATTCCATATTATCAGCATTGTCTTGGGAGCCGCCTTGCTCATGTTCTTGACATGGCAAATCGGGTTCCTCAAATTATGGAAGGAGCTCGTTCTGTTAGGCTGGGGCCTGGCGCCCCTTATCTTTATCGGGGGTGTGGCCCATATCTTTCACGCATTCGGTTGGCGGCGCTGCCTTGTCGGTGAAGCCAGATCTCTTCCTCTTTTTCAAGTCTTTCGTATACTCATGGCGGGCTATTCCATTAATTATCTCACTCCCACAGCTACCTTGGGTGGAGAGGTGACGAAGGGGACGCTCCTTTCGGTCAATCATAATGGTACAGAAGCAGTTGCCGGCGTGATCGTCGGCAAGCTGGCCTACAGCTTGGCGCAGCTTCTCTTCGTATCTCTGGGCTCGATCTTCACTCTCTGGGGGGCCGATTTGCCGGCCGGAGTCTGGCTTGCACTGCTTTTGAGCAGTGCGCTGCTGGCTTCGGGGATGATTGGCTTTCTCCTCGTTCAAAAATACGGCAAATTGGGTGTGATCGTGCGATGGCTGGCTGCACGTAAAGCCGGTGGAAAGATGCTGCAAAAAGCGGCCCACCACATCACAGCCGTAGATGAAGAGCTGAGGAAGTTTTACAAAAGCCATCCCTACGATTTGCCCTCCGCCATTTTGTGGCATATCGCAGGGATGGCATGTGGCATCATACAAGCATGGTATTTTCTTTTTCGTCTGACCGATCATGCTTCCCTCGAGACTGCTACGGAAGTTTATTTCCTGGGAAGCTGGTTCGATCTGCTCGCTTTTGCCATCCCACTGAACATAGGGGTCCAGGAGGGTACCAGAATCGTTGCTTTCAAGGTGGTGGGCCTTGGCTCTGTCATGGGCCTGGCCTATGGACTCACATTGCGCTTCGAGCAGATCTTCTGGACCGGAATCGGGCTTCTCGGCTACGCGAACTTGCTGTCAGAGCAACGCAAAAGCACTCAGATCTCTTTGCCATATGGAAATCAAAAGACGCCCGGGGTATCGGGGAATGTCCCACACGGCGCCCCGTGACAAGTTATTGCATGTCCCGCAACCGCCCGCGCTTCTCATGGAAGCTAATAGTCCATAATCCGATGGCAAAAATGTAAGAGCCAATCACAGCCCCCAGTAGAAACCAGTTCAAGCGCCCGATTAGAGCAAGGGCAACCACCAGATAAGCAAAATCACGATTGCTCATGAGTGCCATGATTCGAATCATTCTTGGAGACTGTTCCATCTCATCGGGGCTCAGCCGCAGGATACATTGATATACGGAGATGATGCATAGAAGAAGACCTCCCAGCATGAACCACAGCGCCCGAATGTAGCCAGGATCACCGGTATTGTGGTACAGACCGAACGCTATCCCGATAAACACCGCCGCATGGACTATGTTATCCGTAGTGACATCAAGGTAGTGGCCGAAAAGTGATTCTCTGAGTTTCAGGCGTGCTACTTCTCCATCGACACCATCGATGATGATACAGAGCACGAAGAGAAGAGAACCGAAGAGTTGAATTCCGTAACCGGCCCGAGAGAGGCAGAACGCACCGAAAAGGCCTATGGACATGCCAATCAGAGTGATTTGATTGGGGGAAAGATCTGTACAAGCCACCCTTCGGCTGATAAGACGCGATATCCGCCGACTAAAATGCCGGGCCATCAGACCGTCATCGGGATTCGTATTGGCAGCGAGTGCAGCGATTAGCCGATCCTCAGCCTCTCTGCCGCCTTCAATTCCACTCTTGGGAATATAAGGAAGCCCATTCGGGCTCGAGATGCGCCGTGCTCGGCTCATGATGTCGGGATTGGATTCGCCCACGGCCCACAGTATTTGGAGAATTGGCACAAGATCGGAAGGCGAGGTGAGGTAAAGCCCATCTCCACTGCCGGCGCCCGCTGCCTCCATAAAGGAAATCCCCGGCTCTTCCGCTTTCTCCAGGAAGTGAGTGAGAGAACGGCGATCCACCACGTAATCGGCCCTCATCACCAGGATTCCCTTTCGGTCGTCTATATCCAGTCCTTGAATCACCTGCCCGAGCATGTCTACTGACTCCACCGCATAAAAATTCGGGAGAGGAACAAGGTGTGAAAGGATGGGAATCAATGAATTCACTTTTCCAATCACAAAGACGCGTTCAATACCTACCTTGGAGGCGACAACTGCCAGCCTGAGCACGGATGGAATCCCGAAAGCCCTAAGCATTCCCCTGTCGTCGGGAGCAAGAATAACCGCTGTTCTCATTTGTCTTCTGGGCCCTCCAAAGCATGGATTCGGTGCCGCGAACGATAGCAGAGGCAAAAAGGACAAGTCAAGGCAAAGATGTGAGGCTAACTTCCGATTCAATCTCTTGGATCGGCTCTGGAAAAGGTTGGCGGTAAGCGCAGGGCTATTAGTGAGCTAAATGCTTTCACTGCTTTCTACTTGTTCAGCAATGATCGAAGTTTTCGGCGTCGGAGTTGAACATTTTTCTTTGAGAAAAGTTGATAGTCCAGGAGGCAAAATCGGCCTCACGGGTCGGAAGTCCCAGTCGGGCCATCACCGATCTGAAACTGTAGAATTCCCGGTACATTCTCTTGATCTTTCTTTCCAAATCTTTTGGCGCGCTGTGCGTTGGCGTGAAGTAACACCTCAAGCCGGGCCACCTGCCTATGTTATCGTGGTCAATGATTCGGCCCTCATTTTGCAAACGGTCATATAGGGGCGTCCCTTTATGTGGCGTAAGTATGTTGAAGTAGGCGGCTGGAACCTTGTTTTCTCTCAGGAAGGCAAGGGTTTGGTCGTAAATGCTCTCATCTTCGGTATCGTAGCCGAACACGAAATTTAACGAATAACTGATCCCTCTTTTCCTCAGGTTGCTCATGATTTCCTTGTAGAAGCTTAATTTGTTTATTTTCTTGTTCATTCGGGCCAAGGTCAGCCTGTCGATGCTCTCCATCCCGATGTTGACGTGCAGAAGTCCGCTGCGCTTGGCAAGATCCAAAAAGCGCCCGTCACGGCATAAGTTCGACGACCAGAGCGCCGATCAGCGAACCTTGAGAGGAATTAGCGCTTCGAGCAGTTCCATGGTATGGGATCTTTTTCCCGCGAATGTGCTGTCGGTGAACAGGACATTCTTGAGCCTGTTGAATTTCATTTCTTCGATTACGTCCGATACGGGCGATATCGGTATTTTTTGCCCAGGTAGAAGCGTTCGGAGCAAAAGTCACAACGGAAAGGGCACCCGCGGGAGGTCTGGACCGCGAAGGTCTTGAAGTGACTATACTTTTCAAGATCCACCAAATCATATCGAGGGAAGGGCAGACCGCTCAGGTCGAGTGATTTTTCAGCATGGTAGAATTTCCGGAGGCGCCCATTTGAGGCATCATCCAGCATTTTAGGCCAGATTTCTTCTCCCTCCCCTATTCCCACCGCGTCGCAATGTTCCGCTGCCTCCTCTCCAAAAAAGAAAGTGTGGGGGCCGCCCATTATCACCGGCGTCCCCCTGGCCTTGAAGCGGTCGACTATTTCATAGGCCGAGAGTGAATTGATCGTCCATGTGGTAATGGCAACAAGATCCGCACGGGCCTCGAAGTCGATATCCTGCAGTTGCTGATCGATCAACTCTATATCCCAGTCCCCGGGAGTGAGCGCCGCCAGATAAGGAAGTGATAGTCCTACAACATCCCTCTTCCTGGTTTTGAGCGGCTTTAAATCAGATCTGCTCTGATAGTGGGAAGGTTGGATAATCAGTAACTTCATAGTCGTCTCATTCTGATAAGTGCAGTAATTGTTTCAGCCTTGTCATTAACCTGGTGATCCTGACACTCGTAAAAGCCATACGTCTTACCAATCGAACATGCAAGAGATATTTTAGCGATTCCTGCTCTTGGCGATTTTAGGACCCACCTCCTTTGCTGGAGTGCCATAGCCTGATTCCGCTTTGCCAGTGTTGTTGACTAAATGGAAAATCAGCGGCCCCACGAAGGAGGGAAGCAGAATCAGCTGATCTTCGCCATTTTAATGTCAATTCACAGTAGCTTGCCAAAGGTGAAAATCCTGATGAGGCGAGCGAGCAGAACGAAAATGATCAGGATGTGTTGAACTCGCAACTTTCGGAGACGGTTGGTACTTGCCAACTTTTGTTTCATTGAATAATCTTAACTGATTTCCGCAAAACTTTTCCATCAGCCTTAAACATTGGCCGATGTCCTCCGGCACCGCAGAAAGTCACTCTCAAAGCTTAACCTAACCACCACTTACACCCAGTAAGCTTTAGTGATACGACCGCCTGCCTTACCATGTCTTCAAAGGACTTTTGGTATCCGACCCCATCTCATCTATATATACGAACAAGATAGTCATCGACTACTACAAAACGAGAATATCTCAGAGATCCTTTACAACTATCTGAATTATTTTTGGTTGTATTATGCACTTAACCAATTTTTTGCTTGTGATATCTATTGATGCCACTTATAAAAATAATTACAAGTGTTGAAATTTACTGTGAAATAAGGAGAAGGGTCATGTCAAAGAAGGCTAAGAAGTCACAGATGGCAGAAAACCAGGAAGCAACAAATCAAACGTCAGAAGACAATCAGATGGAAGTTCCCAATCAGTCAGCAGAAGAAACCACCCCGGCAACCATAGTCGAAGCTTCCGAGGCTGAGATATTTGAATCTCATACAGAAGTTAAGCAAGCTGTAGTTACCGAAACTGAAAGTCCGGTGGTTGCAAGCGAAGCTGAAGCAGTAGAGCAGCCTGCGCCGGCCAAGAAAGAACGAGTGAGCAAGCGCCCCTATATCTCCCTGGTGGAGGAACACCTTGAGCTGGGCGATCTGGACAAGAAAGAATTACTGGCGCTCATAATGGAGCAGTTCCCGGCTATCAGCAAAAATGGAGCTTCAACATTCCTGACTGACGCACTGAATCCACGTTATTCGCATTGGAAAGACCGCGTCGTCTCGAAGACAATCGACGGCAAACTCATCTTCGCCGATAAGATCGAACCCTTGCCAGAGGAACTTGAAACTCAAGTAGAAACGACACAGCCTGAGCAACCATCAGCATAGGCTTTTCAGGGCTGTTCTTATGCTGGGGCCACTTTTTTTTAGGGAACTGTGAGAACCTTCAAAATCGTAAGAAAGGGGAAAACATGTTCTTTCATCCTCACCTCATGGATTCATTTTTTGGTAACGGGCATGCACTACAGGACAGCATGCGCCTTGTTTCAGCTTTCGCCGTTGAACGTGAGCTTCAGGAATCGCGGCGGAAGGAAGAGCTTGAAAAGTCCGGCGATAACATCCCTGAACATTCGAGAGAGAAATCGCTCCCATCTCGGTTCTAGCCCTTTACGTTCTTTGTGAAGGAGGCACCAGCACCGGCTTCGTCTGGAACGTAACGGGATGGTGGTAGCGAGGCATAGCGGATCTTGAGGGCGGCGCTGAGACGGGCCGCCCTTTTTGAAAAGGCGAACAACAATGGATGACCCTATTTACTCATATTTTCATGAAAATCTCGCAACGGTCTCGAAAGAAGAACTCCTTCAAGCCCTCAGGAACGCCCTAGAAAGTGCCAATTACTGGCGAGATGCTTGCCTGTCAGGTTTGAGTCTAGTTGTCGCGGCAGGAGATGATCTATGCAATCCCTCGGATCAATAGAATACAAAAGCCACATCATAAACATCTTTCCTGATGAGGACGCACCTAACCCCCGCGAAGAGTTCGACCACCTCGGCACCATGGTTTGCTTCCATCGTCGCTACAATCTTGGCGACAGGCATGAGTTCCGCAGTCCAGGGGAATTCATGGAATTTTTGAAAGAAGAGAAGCCAATCTGCCTGCCTTTGTACCTGTTCGTTCACAGCGGGGCCACTATGAGCACGGAAAGCGATAGGTTCAGGGCTTGTGATCCTCAAGGCTGGGACTGGGGAATGCTCGGCTACATCTATGTCACCAAAGAGAATGTCCGGACGGAATACAACGTTAATCGAGTGAGCAGGAAGATTCTCGAAAAAGTAACGAAGCTGCTTCAGTCCGAAGTCCAGGAATATGACCATTATCTCACAGGCAATGTTTACGGCTACGAGATAACCAAGGAAGAACGACAAGCCGGTAAAGTCATCGATAGCTGTTGGGGATTTTTCGGGTACCCAGAGGACTACGTCATCCCCGAAGCCAAGGCGGTCATAGACCAGATCATCAGGGAGGCCGCATGATTGATGATGGCAAATCTACCTGTATTCACTGCGCCATTCGCGGCTGGAAGCATCGAATGTGCCCCTGGCAAACAAAGACCGGCCTTAAATACGCACACCCCGAATGCAATGAAAAAGTGAGCTTCACGGACCTTGATGGCGCCAATCCAAAACTCGCTGGAGTGAGAAACGATGATCGACATTAACGAAGCGCCGGACAAGCGCGCGGTCACCCTGGAAAAATTCCTTGAGAACTGTGAACACGAAGATCCCTATATCCAAAATATCTGGATGGCCGCAAGGCACCTGGTAAAGGCCGGGGTTGGTCACTGCGAATATCAAACCCAGTACGGCAGCGGCACCACCCTTTGGAGCGCAGCTGGCTCCCATCACTCAATTCCCCGAATACCTTACCAGCCAAAGAAGCCCAGGATCGTGGTCACGATACATCACGGACTTCTCGCCTCTGTGGTGAGTGATGTTCCGATCGATATCTCAATTTTGAAGGTCGATGAGGACACAGACGACACGATATATCGAGAGGAAAGCCTCGAGGTCAATCCCGATTACGTTGCTCGGAAGTTTGCCGAAGCCAAAGAGTTCTGGGAGGAAGAAGCGAATGAGCCAGATTAGTCGGGCTAAAAGGAAGGAATACATAGAGGCAGGAGGCAGTTTCTGCATAAATTGCGGCAGCGGGAATATCTCTGCCGGAAAAATTGAATCGGAAGGCCGGGAAGCTTGGCAGTCGGTTCAGTGCTACGACTGCGGCAGCGAGTGGAACGACATCTTTAGGCTTATCGGCGTCGATGACATCATCATGCCGGAAGATGATCCCATGATCCCGGCCGCCTTTGGGAATAAGGAGAGCGCCGATGAGCACCCCGAAACGGCTTAGAGAATACCTGGAGCAAGGCGACGGCTGCTGTAACTGCCATGACTACTCCATTGAAGGCGGCCCTTTTGAGCAAGATGGGCTGTTCGTCTCCCAGGAAGTTTGGTGCACGGCCTGTGGCGCCGAATGGACGAACGTCTTCAAGCTCGTAAATATCAGGGACTTCAAGATTGAGGATACAGAAAATGAAGCCGGTGAAGACTGAAGGTAATTCCGTGGTCGACGAAGGCGAAACCAGAGGCGGGGCGTACGTGATGGAAATGGAGGTCCCGATTTATAAAGGCTGCGGGAAACTCTTGGCTGCGGCTAAGCAAGTGGTATCGAACTGGGAACAGGGCGATTTAGCTGCGGCTGTCAGGAACCTCGATTCGTCCATCAAGGAAATCCAAGGCCTTGTACCTCAGGATCGCCGCGAGGTGATCCTGCTGGTAATCGAGTTCCCCAATGGCCGCAATTTTTTCGCTTGTGAAGATACAGGAAGGGCCACTGATGAACTCTACGAGTTTGTCGCAGAGTACTGGCACGAGATGCCAGCCGAGATAGGCGAGATCCCGTCTGACAAGCTGACGGCAATCGAATTGTATTACAAGGAAAAAGAAAGCAAGGAGTCCTACGAAATGCAAGCCTTGGTGCTCCTTTCCGGAAGAGATGAAGAATAAAAGGGGACACATGCCGTATCTTTTGCTCAAAACCCATGTTTCCGACGAGTATTACGATCTCACTCCAATAGCAATCGTTGACCTGGATAACCTTGAACTTCTGAAAACCTACCGCGACAAAGGCATGCAAATACGGGAACACGGAGCGCCAACACCAAACTACATCAAATATTTCAACACCATGGCCGTGTTCTACGACGTTGACACATTCGAATATGAATTTGGGGATGACCTCGATAATGGATCGCCCATCTTGTTAGACGAGCTGCCCGAGGGGATGAGATCTCTTGCCCCCGACTCTAACCGTTACATGGCAGTCGATGCTCTCATGGTCGAAATCTGCATGAACAATCCCAATGAAATGTTTTGGACTGGGTATCTGGGGTACTCAAACATCCGGATCGAGACTGATCTGTTCGATCTCACCCGCCTTGAAGAGTATCGCCACACGGGAACCACGACGGACAATGCATCCATTCAGGAGGGTCCGGAGGAGGTACAAGATTGATAATAAATTCTATGACGGAGGAGAAAGAGCGTGAATACCACCTTTAAGCCTTTCAGTCTTGGCCGGCTAGTCGCAACACCCGGCGCGCTTGAAGCTGTAACGCATGAACGCTTATTGGAATGCCTTGCTCGTCACGCTCGCGGTGATTTTGGAAATGTTTGCCCCGAGGATGCAGAACTTAACAATCGGGCCACACATGAGGGGACCCGTATTCTTTCCGCTTACCCAATCGACCCCGCTAAACCATGCAAAGGTCATGGTGACAATTGCATTTGGATAATCACGAACGCATGCGACGACGACAACATTCGCGAAGTGACGACGGTGCTCTTGCCGAGCGAATATTGAGAGTCTTGAAATGCCTGAGATCTATATCCCTACACGCTCTGAAATCGAAGCCCTCAATGAAGGTGACTTAGCCCCTGATTGTTTCGGTAACTGGAGGCGGGTCACGAAGGTGTATGCCAATCGAAGCGACACTGTCATTTTCACGGCTGACGGGAAAGCCGTATGTCACCAATGCGGGTATTGAGAGGAATTACACATGCGTATCTTTGCAGGACACTGGCGCACGATTTGTAACTGTGACTTGTGCGCAATCAATTGTCGATTCATTCCAGGTTACCTCTTGCCGGAGGATCTGGACAAGATAGCGACGTTTCTCGGCTATTCCAAGTTGTCCGAATTTGCCGAAAAGAATCTTCTGGCTTCACCAGGCGCAATCGTTATCAAGGATGGAAGACTTTGTAGAATCCGCACACTCGTTCCTGTGCGCAATGATAGGGGCTGGTGCAGGTTCTTCGATGGGAGTCTGTGTACCATTCACCCGGTTGCTCCGTTCGGCTGCGCGTTTTTTGATTCACACCAAGAGCAGTCTGAAAGCAATGCTATTTCAGCCAAAGGCTTGCAGATAATCGCCGGGCTCTGGGAGGATCAACCTCGTTCTCTCTATTGTCAGATCTGGAATGACCTGCATGGGAGAGGCATGAGGGCTCCGGCGCCCGAGGAGTGCAGGGACAGAATGAGTGAGCAGAGTTCGAAATGGTAGTTGAGGAGAGATCAAGAAAGGAGACACAGCCATGATCATCTACCTCTACCCGGAACACGGCCATGAACGACTGACAAACGACCCGGAGGAACTCGACAGACAAATCGCATGGCTCCACAAACAACCGATGTGTGATGAAAACGAGGGAATCTGGAACCTTTTGGAAACCATCCGTGAGCTGGGGAAATCAGATGACCAAGGATGAATTACAACAAGATTTGTCCCGTCGCTATTCTGAAATCTCTGACGCCCACGAAAATCTCAGCGACCACCTTTTCAATTCATGGCTTGATATGCATTGCCGAGATGCAGGACGGTCTTCACTGCCATAGGAGTATTGATATGCCTGAGCCGCAGATCTACATCCCAACTCGCGATGAAATAGAAGCCCTCAAGGAAGGGGACTTAGCCCCTGACTGTTTCGGGAATTGGAGACGGGTCACTAGGATTTCTGCCAGAGGCGATGATGTGAATGGGAAGGCGTACATTTGCTACTACACAGAGTTTGGTCCTGGAGCGAGCATTTCCAATTCACTTAAGGAAGGCGTGATAAATCGTACCGTCGCCTTGACTGGGAAATTCACCAGTCATGAACTCGATATCCTGGAAAAGAGTCTTTGTGCCGGAACACGGTGAAAATTTTTACAATCACAGAGACTGCATGGAGCACCGCATTAATCTCTGTCTTGTACATGATTGGAATATTAGCGCTCACAAGTCGCACAGGGCTTTTTGTATCTTCAAACCAAAATAATGCTTTTAAAATTAATGTGAGGCACTTATAAATATTTAAACGATGGTACGTTCATAATATATTCCACTACGTGCAAATGGACAATAAATCATTCCAACTATTATAACGTTCCCCAAAGAAGTTTTACTTCATCCTACAAGGAAGCAACACTTAGCTCATTATGGTGTCAACTGTCAGTCTATCTCTGACGAAACTACATATACATATAATCCGACCATGGACGTTATTAAACCTGGGATGATGTGCCATTACTGGGTTAGCAAGAGTCCGCTTACCAAAAAGACAGATGGACTAATCATCAAGGAAGTGGACGTGACAAACAAAAAAGTTCTTGTCGGTCATTGTGTCGGAGGTACCAAAGAGCACTGGGACTGGGTTGATGCCGGCGAACTTAGTATCGTCTGGGGTAGAGGAAAGACTTTCGACGAAATGATAGCACTGCTGAACGCTTTCTCTGACGCCTTGCTGGATTGCGTAGCAGCACAGGCTGAAGTCCTTTCCAGGAGACCGTAATCATCCATCGTCATAGCTGGAGAAGTTTGACAAGGCGTAACCGCAAGATACACCAGCCATGTCGTGCAGAACATCCTTTTCAGCGTGAGGAGAAAAGATTTGGCAGTAGAAAAACCGGAATACTTGACGGAAGAACATTTGCGCTACCTGGATCAGCTTCGGGAGTCGGGCGTTACGAATATGTTCGGTGCCGCGCCGTTCGTCCTGCTGCAATTCCCTGACCTAAGCGAGCAGCAAGCGAAGCAGGTTCTGATTTATTGGATGCAGACCTTCGGTGACAGGCACCCCAGAAGGGAATGAGGTGTTCCCGACCGGGCAGTTAACACGGTAAGGATAAAAATGCATGTCGAATAGGCCAAAGATAAAGAAGATGCAGAAGTTGCTCAGCGAGGATGAGAAACTTCGTAAAAGCATCGAGCAGATGCAGAAGTTTCTCAATGATAGGCTGGACCAGTGTTCACCCGGCGCCTACTTCAAAGCCAATTTGGAGAAAGAGGGAGAATTCTTTGTCCATACCCCTTCCCGAAAACTCGATCTCAAGAGCATAAATACTCTGGGCATGCTGATGGATAGCCTGACAGTGGTGGGCGAGCAAGCTCTCATCAAAGCTGTTGAACGCGCCAATAAACTCCAAGTTCTTGTCAATAAGACGCAGGACGAAATCCCCGACGAGCAAAAAATGACCCCGGAAGAGTTCGCAGTAGCCTTGGAAGCGGGATTAATAATGGATTTGCGGATGTTTCTTACTGTCCTTATGGATCTTCCTGATCCTGAAGGCCAGGTCATCGGAAATGTAACTGCGATGATGCTTCTGGACTACCTCAAGCCTTTCAATTCCAATGTTTCCGCTTCAGGCGAGCATATGAAATTAAATATGCCCGGGGAATCATACCCAATCGGGAGCCCAACCGTCTTTTGCTATGTTCTCAAGTACATTGCTCTCAAAGACGCAGAGGATGTGAAAAAGGCGTTGGCCATTACCAATTTCATAGAAACACTATCATTGTTTCCTGAATTCAAAGGCGGAGGAATCCCTATCTCCGAAAACTGATCGGTTTACCAGGAAGCGAAAGCAAATATGACAATACTCAAATTCACCGATGGCGTCGAAATCGATACGAGCGGCCCCCTGAGAAAACTCCACCTTGAGGACGGTTGGTATGTCGTAGGAGAGGGATTGCTTCTGCCAGTTGCTGATGAGGCTGGAGCTGATGAGGAACTCCAGAAACTCAGGAAGAAATAATGCCTGGGCGAATGTATCGGAACCTTGAGTGGGTTTCCCATTCAAATCCGGAGCGCTCCGGATATCACGGTAAGCTGGGTGTGCATTTATAGGTGGCGAGCACCCAGCAAAAAGGCCACGGTGACACCACTGTCTTGTGGTATCCTGTATCTCCTACCAGGGAACGCCTTGTCGGGGCGTTGGGACATCTCGACATGTATTTTGTCGGACCTGACCAAGTGGGACCTATACCTAAAGAACTCGGACAGGAAAATTCTTGAACTCGCCTGGAGAACTTTGGAGGAGAGCAAAAATGAAGCGTCGCAATAAGCGCCTCACCCTCCCGCCTATGTCCCGCCTTTGCGAACCCGAGAGTTCAGTTATCTGCTGGAGATGGTTCCGGCGGATTGTTCTCTGGTCCCGCCGCCAAAGGGTGATATTTGAATTGCGGCAATCAAAGAAACGTGTGCTTTGGCCATAGCGAATACTTTAAGGCGCGGGAGCGCCTGCACCCACCTGTCTGCCCCTGAGACAGCCCTTTCTCGGGGACTTCTGACACCGGCCCATATCAATTTGCCCAGTATTGTCGGAAATGGGAAAAATGCAGATATGTTCTGGACATGGAAAGGCTGATTGTGCCTTTGTGAGATCAGTATTCAGGAGAGGAACATTAACAGTCTCTCGCTGCGCGATGGGATACAATCATGGCAACGCACGGAAAGGCTTGCAGTTTTGGTTGTGCGGATGCCAAGTTTGGTCTATTTTAGGCTGACTGAGCATCCAGCGGGGCAAGATGGGCTGTGGCAGCCGCCAGTTCTAGGATTACGATCTCATAATCGCACTGATTCGACAACAATTGGCATTTACCTGTGTTTGGATAGAAATGATTCATAAGAACCTGCCACTCATGGTGAATAGCCCGAAGCGTTCAATCTGGCTCAAGCCAGTGCACTCAAAGGAGTTAATTTTTGGCAGAGCTGACGTTTACCGTCGATAGTGCTTTACTGAATGAGCTTGGTGAACGCCTGGTGGAATCGGTTCATATCGCTCTCCTTGAGCTCGTCAAGAACTCTTACGATGCAGATGCAACCGAGGTCCAGGTTTCGTTCAGCGGGCCCGATTCCAGCGAGTTTCAGATCAAGGTTGAGGACAATGGCTGCGGAATGACCTTCGATGAGGTTCAGCGCTATTGGATGCGGATTGCAACAACAAACAAGGTCACCGATTCAGTCTCCGCACTCTACGGCCGACGGAAATCAGGGTCGAAGGGCATCGGCAGATTCAGCTGTCGCAGGTTGGGCAATAAACTTAAACTCTTAACCATAGCTGAAATAGCTGGAAACAAAGGAGCTACGCTCGAAAAAACGAAAGTCGAATTTAACTGGACAAATTTCAAGGCCGGTACCGATGTAACAAACATCAGATGTCCAGGGCAGAGGGAGTTTTTGAAAAAAGCGGATACAGGCACCACTTTGATTATCACCGGTGGTGACAGGTGGGAGTGGGACTTGAGGGGCTATAACTTTTTAAAACGCCAACTCGCAGTACTGGTGGCAAATCGAGGAACTAAGAGAAAGGGTTACAAAGAAGACCCCGGGTTCAATATTACACTCTCTACTCCAAACCTCCTGGAAAAACCAAGGGACCTGCGGGAGGACCTAATCAACGCCGGTTGGGGCACAATCAGGGCTCATATTCGCAAAGATGGCAGGGCAAATTGCACGTTGATCGCGATGGACCTAGGTGAGCGAAGCATTATTGGACAACGAATGTACGAACATCTAGCCGGCGTCTCGCTTGAAGTTGGAATCTTTGTGTACGATGCCGAGCAAATCCGTAATAAATCGGTCTTGTCAAAAGGGACGATGGACCAGATTGTAGCGGAGTGGGGTGGCATACAGGTAAAGCTTAATGGAGTAAGGGTATATCCGTACGGTGAGGATTACGACGACTGGCTACAAATAGATTATGACCGAGCAAGAAGACTTGGATCCCCGAGCGATGAACTGAAGTTCTTCGCTGGAAAACTAGACGGGGTCGATCCAGCGCGTGCCCTGCTTTCTCTGCTTTCGAATCGGAATTATATAGGCACAGTTGCTATCGATTCAAGAGGCGAGGGCTTCCAGCCGAAGGCAAGTCGAGAAGGTTTTATGAAGACTCGAGCAGTCAGTGAACTCAGGGACTTTGTTCGATATTGCATCGATTGGACAACCATATATCGCGATTTCTGGATGAGGGAGAAGCAGAAGGCGAAGGCCGAGAGAAGCCGGAGGGAGTTTGAAAAAGCCACTGGAATCGAAACCAGCCGTGCCGACATCATCAAAGCCGCAGCAACGCATATAAGGAATCAGCTTGACAGAATCATTGCCGCGCCAGATGAAAACGAAAGGAAGGCTGCGGCAAGTGAAATAGACCCCGCTATTAATGCGATTCTAGCGAATGATCAGGCCAATGAGGATGAACTCCGACATCTTCGCCTCATTGCTTCAAGTTCGATGTTGCTGCTCATATTTTCCCATGAGGTTAAGTCATTTCTCTCAGACATAGATACCGCTGAAGGAATTTTGGGAAGCGCACTGAGGGCTTCTATCAGTGCGCAAAAGCCATACTTGCATAAGCTGAAGGCGCAACTTTCAGAATCAAAAACAAGATTCGCACAATTACTGGAAATGACTGCATTAGTTGGCGTTGATGCCAGGAAATCGAAGCCCTTACGATTGGCTCTGCGGGACCGAGTTGAGAGAGCGGTAGCGTGCTTCGCCCTAGTGATAAACAGTTATGATGTTAGTGTTGACTTTAGTCAGATAGCGCCTAACTCTATTGTTGGCCCCATTATGGAAGCCGAACTCTATGCTATCCTGCTCAATGCCTTATCAAATGCGCTGAAATCAGTGATCGCTGCAGGAAAAATCAAGAAAATCGAACTTTCCGCCAAAAAAAGAGAGCAAGGAACGAGACTTCTTATATCAGATACCGGACTTGGACTTGACAGCTCCAAATTCGAAGAAGTATTCACACCATTCATTGCAGACCCGGAGGGCAAGCTTTATCCGAGCCTGGACAATAACCTGAACCCAGCGGACAAATTCATTGTGGGCACAGGCAGCGGTCTGGGTCTCAGCATAGTCAAAGGGATAGTATCTATTCGCGGCGGTTTGGTGCGTTTTATTGAGCCGGAAAAGCCTTGGAAGGCTCAACTGGAGGTACTGTTGCCATGAGCGAGGACTTTCATTTCCTCTGGATCGATGACGCTCCATCCATGAAACAAGCAGCAGCTAATCTGGCGGCAATTACAGATGCGGAGGTTGGCTTCCATTTATCGGACGATGGCCTCGCGCCGGAAATTGACAAGCTTATGCACGAACATGTTCCTGACCTTGTCATAGTCGATCATAAATTGAATTGGGATTTAGGGGCCTCGGGTACCTCGCTCAAAGCCACGGGGGCGACGGTAGCTGAACTTATCAAGGATCTTTATCCACAAGTTCCTGTCGTCTGTGTAACAAAAGTGGATGTTGACAAGGAGATCACATACGCACAGAAGTCGGTCTATGATTATGTCATTCGCGCAGACGATCTGACACGTCAAAGCAAAGTTATTTTATCTATCGCAAAGGGGTTTAGACAAATTAACGATAAATCTCCCGATGGCCCAGAAGAACTCCTCAAGCTTCTTGACTGTCCGGAGGTAGATCGTACCAGACTTATCCAGGTCTTGCCCGAAAATATTACCGCATTCAAGCCGGACGGATACGCATCGGTATTGTGGCGTTGGATCGCCGAAGTGCTTTTTGCACGCCCTGGATTTCTTTACGATTCACTCTGGGCGGCGACTCTGGTAGGGGCGAATGAGACCTTTTTTGACAAGGTAAAAGAAAAGCTGAGGTCTGCCAGGTACAGCGGAATTTTCGCAAATTACGTCGACCAGAGATGGTGGGTCAGCAGGATACTGGAAACGCTCTATAAGACCGATTCCGCTTTGAAAGAACGAGATCCGCGATTGCTTGGGAGAGTTTACCTCGAGATCCCAGAACAGGGGTACAGTGAATGCAGGGAAATATGCGGCGAGGAAATTCCTGACACTGTCGCATACACTGATATTACTAATAAAAAGCGTATTCAGGTGTCTTTGCGGCACACACAAGCTCATCCCCATTTTCAGAAACGCCTTTTTTTTGAGGACATTCGTGTGATAGAGGAGAAATAGTGAAAATAGCCGTCCTGCCCGACCCAGGGGAACTCATAAAGAATGAGATCGATACCCTCAAGGTGATGGGAGACTACACTAGACTGCACCAATCCCAGGAAAGATTGGCGGCCGACGCTATTACCCAATACCAATATTACAGTACCATAGGCTTCAGAAAAGCTGGCTGGAAGGTCGGTTTCTCATTCGGATCCTGGTTAGAATTTCCCGAATCATCTATAGTTAAAAAGGCTTGGATTGAGAGCCTGATTACTGTCAAAGGAGAAGACCCCAAACAATATGACATGATTACGTATTCTTTCACGCTCTTTGGCGTGAAAGAAAAAAGCGAGAACCATGTCCTAAGGAAATTTCACATTGATTACAGCAACTCACCTAATACTGGCAGACCCCCTCTGAGCCCTATATTCCACCTCCAGACTCCAGGTGAATTGAGTGGCGCGCTTCGAGAACAGGGCATCACCGATGACCACCTGATACATCTAACGCCGTCTTTATCAGAACCAAGGCTGTCCTGCCCGCCAACTACACTTGCACTCCTTACTGATTTACTGCTGAGGGAGTTCGGATATGATATTTCACCACTATCCAAGCTAACCAGGGAGACGTATTGGCAACACTTGATAAAGAAAGATGAAGAGCTCGTGCTTAAGCCTTACTTCAATGCTTGTAGCCAGTTCTTTAATGACAAAGCAGATAAGAAAGACCCGGAACAACATCAATCATTCTCACAGGACTTTTTGTATGGCCAAGGGTGATAATCAAGCAAAGCGCCAAAATGGAGTGTTCTACACTCCCCGAGAACTGGCCGTGCACCTTATTGGGCCTTTGGCAACAAATCCCCTCCCTGAAACCATCATGGATCCTGCATGCGGAGGCGGTTCGCTGCTTTCCGCTGCTAAGGAGGTGTTTTGTCGAAGTAATCCCGAATATAGCCCCGAATTCTTCGGGTGTGACCTGTCACCAGACCGTGGCAGCCTGCGTCAGCTACCGGCAAAACATATCTGGAAGGGAGATTTTCTTGAATTACGATTAAGCCAGCGGTTCGATCTTGTTCTGATGAACCCGCCATTCGTGAGACATCACGGAATTCCACCCGAAGCCAAGGAGGCTTACAATGCGCGCGTGCGGAGAGTCTGTGCTCTTCCAAAAGTAGCCGATCTGTGGGCTTACTTCCTAGTGAAGTCGGTTGAGGCCGTCAATACCGGTGGCACACTTGCGGCCATTCTTCCTTGGTCTTTTCTGCAAGCGGACTATGCCCGCGAGTTAAGAGCATGGCTTGCAGATCGATTTGCGGCCATTGATGTCACGGCTATATCATCCCAGCAATTCGAAGATGCCGAAGAACGTATTGCGCTCATCTGGCTGCGAAACAAGGGGCGTTCAGCTCAGACTATTACCGTACGCAATGTTACCCATCCTTCGGAGGATCTGCCTCAGCGCCATTTATCGTGGCCCGAATGGGTTCGATCGCGAGTTATAATCAGTAATATGGGGTCTATTGATGATATTCTTTTGTCATTTTTAGATAAAGGATTTGTTCAGTTTCGGGAGGTTGCCGAAATCAGGATAGGCACAGTGACAGGCGCCGATTCCTTCTTCATAGCCCCAAGACGATTTGCGATAGAACTTGGCCTAAGTGAAGGGAATTATCACCCGATTGTGAAGACCCTAAAAGGCTTAAGTGGCTTTCAACTTAATGGCCATTGCCCTGACTGCGTACTCATGTACCTTCCTGGGCAACCCCAATCAGCCGCGGTCCTCCAATACATCGAGCAGGGGCAGAGCAAGGGTCTTCACCTGAGAGCTCACTGCATCCGTCGCAGTCTCTGGTACATGCTGCCAAGGGTCACTTCCCCAGATGCATTCTTCCCCTATCGTTCAAGCCACACTCCTTACTTAGTCCTCAATACGCCTCGAAACCTTTGTACCAACTCCGTTCATGCGATCAATTGGCGTAAGCTGGATAGGTGGCAAATAGAATGGGTGCAGGTTTCTCTCCTGTCAGCTCCAGGTCAGTTATCATTAGAAGCAAACGCCAAGATCTACGGTCAAGGTGTACTCAAAATCGAACCCAATGCGCTTGCAAGTGCACTTGTAACGTCGGGGATGAAAAAACCTCTGCCTGAAGGAAGCTACGAGAAGATCAACGGCCTACTTGAAACCAACAACCGGGATGCTGCCTCCGAGGTTGCAACGGATGTCATTAGGAGTTACTTCGGCATAGACCCACAGACCATGGAAATGTGCAAATCAATGCTGCGCGAGCTGAGGCAACGCCGACTTGCTTCCGAGGTCATGAAAGGGGTCACGTCTGAGCATTAGATAACCTCCAGGATAGCCAACCAAATTCGATAGTCACGCTTTCTTGCCAATATGCTCAACCGCCAGGTTTCCTCCATATGATCTGGTAATCTTAATCTTTTCGGCCGTCCGATTTCTCAACAACGAGGAGAGTAAGGTTGAAATCTCGCAAGAGAGGTTCAAAGCGTAGAAGCACAGAATGTGGCCACCGAAAAAGAGAGGGGCAAGCATAGGTATGGAGTGGTTGCGCCCCTCAAAACTAGAAATGTGAGCTTTCGCTATCATCGAAAGAAGCTGTTGTATGAGCAGGGTTTCCCGCTTGTGAGGGATGAATGCCACATTTCAAGTCGTCACACTTATGCCCAGGTCTTCATGTCGCCTGCCGATTGCGGCCTGAGCTGTACGGAACCCTCGCGGCAACCTGGCTGTTTTTGTAAATCCCGAGGAGATTAGATACATACCCGCTGGTCATTTGAACGGCCTTGGACCAGCGCCGTCAGTTGCCTGACCCATTCTCTCATTTGAACCGCCTGAGTCTTCATTTGTTCTGATGCCGAAGCTGATTCCTCTGCATTGGCAGCGTTTTGCTGGACAACTTTGTCCATCTCGCTCACAGCCCCGTTCACCTGTTCGATTCTCTGGGCCTGCTCGTTCGAAGCCGCCGTAATCTCAGAAACCAATTCAAACATGTTTGCAGCATTTGCAGAAAGTTGTGAGAAATTAAGACTGGTTTTTTCGACTATTTCTGACCCGGTCTTGATCCTCTGCACAGTATCCTCAATGAGACCCGAAGTATTCTTTGCCGCATCTGCAGCACGCATTGCAA
>JBEKPW010000069.1:0-32503 GCA_049520315.1 Syntrophobacteraceae bacterium | reverse complement strand
TTTTGTCCGCTATTTAGTTTCCAAAGAGCACGCCCCCGATCTTTGCAGGGACTTTTTAACATACACGAAGCCGGGTCTTGTGTCAATTGCTATTTTTGGCGCCCGGTCTCGGCACAACCTTTCAAGTTTACCGAATACCCATTCACAAATCAACCCTTAAATCGAAGACCCCGGGACGCTACAAAATACTCCCCCCCCGCGATACCGCCTCTAAATCTTCAAGGATTCTAAAAAGATCAAGGGAAATCTGTGAGAAAATCGAAGACTACGATCCAAATATAGTCACTTAATCAGGCATTGTCACCAGAAAAAGAGTTGGGACGCGAAGAAAAGCTTTGTTAGACTGGATTAACAGAAATGGCTTAAGAGTCCATCCGAAAATGCGCTTGGTCTCGCCTCTGCGCTCGCGGCCAAAATCTGCGGGGTCCGGGGATCTTTAAACTCAAAAATCATTCCCCCGAGTTATTCTTTCCATTTGTCAAGTCGTTCGGGAGAAGAGATTCAAAGCGTTCAATCAACCTTTATTCGATGAACCTTTTTCTTGCCGGCTTTCAGCAGAATGCAACTATCCTTAAGGTGCACGGTTCCAATGCGGAAGTCTATATCGGTTATGCGGTCTTCATTGACATAAGCGCCGCCCTGCCGGATCAGGCGCCGCGCGGAGCTTTTCGAGTCACAAAGATCGATTTCGGCAAAAATTTCAAAGGCCGGGATTCCGTCTTCAAGGCGTTTCATCGGGAGAATGGAGGTAGGGACGGCATCGGCCTTTTCCCCCCAGACTCTCGGTATGTCGCTTGAAGGAAGCAGATCGGGCGGCAGCCGTCTTTGTCCAAAAACAGAGACTGAGGCCTCGAGCGCCGAAAGCGCAGCTTCTCTGCCGTGGACATGCCTGGTCACCTCAAAAGCCAGGATGGATTTGCAAACATTGAGGTCCTGTCCCTCCAGGACGCTCACGGCTTCTATTTCATTTACCGGAATAAACGTATAGAGTCTCAAGAAACGCGCCACATCCGGGTCGTCCGTATTTATCCAGTACTGGTAAAAATCGAAAGGATGGGTTTTCTCGGCGCTGAGCCACACGGCTCCGGCGGCAGTTTTGCCCATCTTGGCGCCCGATGAGGTGGTAAGGAGCGGAAAAGTTAGAGCATGGGAACTCTTTCGTAGCATTCGGCGTATAAGTTCTATTCCAGCAACGATATTTCCCCACTGGTCGTCGCCGCCCATCTGGAGGCAGCAGTCGTATTTTTGCGCCAGATAATAGAAATCATATGCCTGGAGCAGCATATAATTAAATTCTATGAAATTGAGACCGGTTTCCAGGCGGATCTTGTAGCTCTCGGCGGCGAGCATCCGGTTTACGCTGAAGTGCTTTCCGATATCACGCAGGAATTCAATGTAGCGGAGATCGACGAGCCAGTCGGCATTGTTGAGCAGCAGCGCTTTATGATCACCGAAATCCAGAAAACGTGAGAGTTGCTTCCTAAGGGCGGCGACATTGAACTCGATCTGTTCCAGCGTCAGGAGTTGACGCATTTCGGTCTTGCCGCTGGGGTCTCCCACAAGACCGGTGCCGCCCCCGACAAGAACTATCGGGCGATGACCCTGGCGCTGCATGTGCGCAAGAGCCATAATGGGAACCAGGCTTCCGACGTGCAGGCTGTCTGCGCTCGGATCGAACCCGATGTAGCAGGAAGACGGTTTGGACAGATACAGCTTTAGTTCGTCAACGTTTGTAGCCTGGGCCACAAACCCACGTTCGTTCAGAATATCGAAGACGTTCGCCACTTTGAGAATCCCGCACTCCGGTTAGAGATAGTCCAATAAGAATCGTTGACCACAGAGAGACGAATTCCACCACAGAGACGCAGAGAGCGCAGAGAAAACAAGAACTTAGATAATAATCTTTAGAAAACTTCAGGAAACTCCATGTTAGCTACGTGGAGAAAGGGTACTATTTCGCGTATTCCACAGCCCTGGTTTCCCGAATGACCGTAACCTTGATCTGGCCGGGGTAGGTAAGTTCGCTCTCTATTTTCTTGGCAATGTCGCGGCTGAGCAGGACGACATCGGCGTCGGCAACAGTATTGCTTTCGACGATAATTCGCAGCTCCCTGCCGGCCTGGATCGCATAAGCCTTGCTGATGCCGTTGAAAGAACCCGCAATCCGCTCGAGATCTTCAAGACGCCTCACATATGTTTCGAGGAGTTCTTTTCGAGCCCCCGGCCGTGCGCCTGACAGGGCGTCGGAGGCTTGGACGAGAATGGCGAGGATGTCCTCGGCCGGAATATCTTCATGGTGCGCCGCTATCGCGTGCACGATTGCCGGGCTCTCGCCGCATTTTCTGGCAAGGTCGGCCCCGATTGCAGCGTGAGGGCCTTCCATTTCATGGTCGACAGCCTTTCCGATATCGTGCAGAAGGCCAGCCCGCCTGGCGTGTTTTTCGTTGAGGCCAAGCTCGGCGGCCATTATTCCGCATAGAAAAGAGACCTCTCTGGCGTGTTGGAGCACGTTCTGTGCGTAGCTGGTGCGGAATTTCAGCTTGCCGATCAACTTTATCAGCTCCGGATGAATGCCATGAACGCCTACATCGAATGCCGCCTGCTCGCCTGCCTCGCGGATTGAGGTCTCTATTTCGGCATTTACCTTTTCTACGATTTCTTCGATTCGCGCGGGATGAATTCTGCCATCGGATATTAGTCTCTCAAGTGAAATCCTTGCCACCTCGCGCCTTATGGGGTTAAAGCCCGACAGTATCACCGCTTCGGGAGTATCGTCGATGATCAGATCTACACCGGTTGAGGCCTCGATGGCACGGATGTTTCGGCCCTCCCTTCCTATAATGCGTCCCTTCATTTCTTCGTTGGGAAGGTTTACAACAGAGACCGTCTTTTCAGCCACATAGTCGCCGGAGTATCTTTGCAGCGCCAGCGAAATAATGTCTTTGGCCTTTCTGTCACCAGTTTCACGCGCTTCGGTCTCAATCTTTTTTACAAGCAGAGCGGCATCGTGACGGGCTTCGTTCTCAACGGAACGCAGCAGCATCTCCTTAGCTTCCTGCGCAGACATTCCAGAGATGTTTTCGAGCTTTGTTCTTTCCTCCTTCAGTACAACCTCCAATTCCTTTTCCCGGTCGATTAAATCCTTTTCCTGCTGCGCTACCTGCTTTTCACGCTTACTCAGGGCAGATTCCTTTTTGTCGACCGCTTCGGCTTTACGATCGAGGTTTTCTTCTTTTTGCAGGATTCGCTTCTCGAGATTCTGGAATTCTTTCCTGCCTTCTTTGGATTCTTTCTCGAACTCCAGTTTCATTTGGAAAAGGCTGTCCTTGGCCTGAAGGATAGCCTCTTTTTTGATTGTTTCAGCCTCTTTTTTAGCCTCGGCTAGCGAATTTCGAGCATCGCTTTCGAATTTGCGGTGCCTTTTTTCCAACCAGAAGTACCTGACAAGGTACCCTGAGGCTCCGCCTGCAAGCAGTACTACAATGATTAACAACGTCAAATAGATATAATCCATTATTTAAGTTTCCTTTCGGGGCGGCTGGGCCGCACGCCTCGCGGAGCGTGGAGATTCCCTTTGCAGAACGAAAAATCCCATCTATCCGAATTGGAACGCCACCCGGTTCGACACCTCACCACAAGTATGGCTGGACCTCCATTCCGAATGTACATCAACTACACCAGTATTAGAGAATAAACAGGGAAGAATGCAGGAGGATTCCAAACCGCCGGAAGACGTCTTGAAACCCGAAGACAGGAGGGAAGACAAGAAAGGCAATGCCCCCGCTTTGTACCGTGTTGGCAGGTGGTCTAGAACCTGAAAGTTCAGGTGGGCGCCCTATAACTCCTTTAGGCTTTCAGCTAAAGCTGATCTGCACACCAGAGCCAGGCAGGGCTCCCGTTCATTGTATGTTGGCTCAGAAACATTCTGCCAATCACGCGCACAGCAGGGGCAAACCGCAAAAATTCCATCAGCCCGATTTATTCTTTCGGCCCTTCCATGCCGCACATCCTAATTATAGCGCGGCAGACGAGCCGGAGTCAAAAATTTGGTATTTCTGCTGAATAATTCGGTAATGAATTGACCGGTTAAGCCAATCTCACCTCTTCCAGTCTCAGACGATCCGAAGCGTTTTCCTCCACGCTCGCCATTTATATGACTAAAAACCACAACAGCCGCATGCATTCGTATTCTTCCTGCGGCTCTGCATCGCACTTCCGGCTAAGGCCGGCAAAGCATCAATATCTGCACTCAGCATTATATTAGTCAAAAAGTGCAGGGATAGTCAAGTTTGATTATGGTTTGAGGTGCACGCAAGGCTGACGGGGAGCATTTCGAGAGGCACATGCAACAAAAAAGCCCCCGGAACGAGGGGCTTTTTTGTTGTGCTTTGTGAGTGCGCTACTGTCTCTCAGCGACCCTAAGGCGCGCCATTGCTCTCTGCAGAGCAGCCTGGGCGCGGGTAAACTCAAGTTTATCTTTGGTTTCGGAGATCCGCCTTTCAGCTCTTTCCCTGGCAGCCCTGGCGCGGATAACATCGATTTCTGTCGCCGCCTCGGCTGCGGTAGCCAGAATGGTAACCTGATTGTTCAGAACTTCGGCGAAGCCTCCCATTATTGCGACGTGCACGGAAGTGGCGCCGATCCGGTATCTAAGCTCTCCGACCTTAAGCTTGCAAAGGAAGGGGATGTGACCGGGGAGGACGCCAAATTCGCCCAATTCTCCAGGCGCCACAACAATGTCTACCGTTTCGCTGAGAACTTTTCTTTCAGGCGTAACGATTTCCAGCAAAATTTTTTCGGCCATATGCTCTCACCATCTTCTTATACTAAGTTAGTCTCCGCCCTCAAAAGAAGAGTGAAGAGTGAAGATTTCACCCTTCCAACTTCACCCTTTACACAACCTCACACAGATCTGGCGGGACTCATCCGGCGATTCCGGATGACGCTAGGCTGCTGCGGCCATCTGCTTGGCCTTTTCAACCACTTCCTCAATGGATCCGACCATATAGAAGGCCTGCTCGGGTATATCGTCGTGTTTACCGTCGCAGATTTCTTTGAACCCCCTGATGGTGTCTTCCATCTTCACGTACTTACCTGCTACGCCGGTGAAAGTCTCCGCGACGTGGAAGGGCTGCGAAAGGAAACGCTGCATCTTTCTAGCCCTGGAGACGGTCAGCTTGTCTTCATCCGAAAGCTCGTCCATGCCAAGAATAGCGATGATATCCTGCAGGTCTTTGTACTTCTGCAGTATCTGCTGTACTTCGCGCGCCGCGAAGTAGTGATCGGTGCCAAGAACGTTTGGATCCAGAATACGCGAGGTAGAGTCAAGGGGGTCCACCGCAGGGTAAATCCCAAGCTCTGCGATCTGTCGAGAAAGCACGACGGTCCCGTCGAGGTGGGCGAAGGTCGTAGCGGGCGCCGGGTCAGTGAGGTCGTCAGCCGGTACGTAAACGCACTGTACCGATGTGATCGATCCCTTGTTGGTCGATGTGATCCGTTCCTGCAATTCACCGAGGTCGGTACCCAGGGTCGGCTGATAACCGACCGCTGAGGGCATGCGGCCGAGCAGAGCCGAAACTTCAGCGCCTGCCTGGGTGAACCGGAAGATGTTATCAATGAAGAGAAGAACGTCCTGCCCCTCGATGTCGCGGAAGTATTCGGCAACCGTTAGCGCGGAAAGCGCCACACGGGCGCGGGCCCCCGGAGGCTCGGTCATCTGGCCGTAAACCAGCCCGGCACGAGGAAGAACCCCGGAATCCTTCATTTCGTGATATAGGTCGTTTCCTTCACGGGTCCGCTCGCCAACGCCCGCAAAAACCGAGATACCGCCGTGCTGCATGGCGATGTTGTGGATCATCTCCATCATAACGACAGTCTTGCCGACGCCTGCGCCGCCGAACATGCCCATCTTGCCGCCACGAGGAAACGGAACGAGCAGGTCGATAACCTTTACGCCGGTCTCGAGGACTTTGACCGAGGTATCCTGCTCGGTAAAACTGGGCGCAGAACGGTGAATTGGCATGTATGTGTCGCTCTGGATCGGGCCGAGCCCATCCACGGTCCTGCCCACGACATTGATAACGCGGCCGAGGACCGCTTTCCCGACAGGCATCATGATCGGCTTTCCTGAATCTTTTACCGCCATGCCCCGCACGAGGCCGTCCGTCAAGTCCATCCCAATGGAGCGCACAACATTGTCACCCAGGTGCTGCGCCACTTCGAGAACGAGATTGTCTTCCACGGAACTGATTCCGGGATTGCTTACAAACAGGGCCGTCAAGAGCGGAGGGAGCTTTCCCTCTTCAAATTCGACGTCCACAACGTTTCCAATAACCTGTACTATTTTCCCCATGTTCATGGGCCTGTATCCTCCTTGATCTATTACCTGAGGGCCTCGGCGCCGCCGACTATATCCATCAATTCTTTGGTAATGCCCGCCTGCCTCGCCTTGTTGTAGGTAAGAGTGAGAGTTCTCACCAGTTCCTTACAGTTGCTGGTCGCATTCTCCATGGCAGCCATTCGCGCGGCGTGTTCGCCCACGGATGTCTGGTACAAACTCTCCAGAACCTGGACATAAATATAATTTGGCAGCAGATCGGTCAACAGTGCCTCGTGGGAAGGCTCGAACAGGTATTCGAATGCTTTTTCCCCCTCTTTCTGCCCGGCCGGAGAGATTGGAAGAAGCCTGACAATCGAAGGCTGCTGCTTAGCTATGTTGATGAAATGACTGTAGAGTAGGTAAACCTCGTCAGCCCCGCCCGTCTCAAACAAATCGATCAGCTCGCTCCCCAGCCGCCGGGCGTCCTCGTAGACGACCTTGTTGAGCAATCCGGTATAGTTTTTTCGCACCTCAACAGGCCGCCGCCTGAAATAATCACTGGCCTTTCTGCCCGCATTGATCAGACTTACCTTAATGCCTTCGGCATTCCTGGCCCTGATGAACTTTTCGGCTGCGACTATCAGGTTCGTGTTGAAACTGCCGCAAAGACCCCGGTCTGCGGTAACCAGCAGAAGCTCAACCGTTTTCACTTCCTCTTTGGGCGTGAGCAGCGAGTATTGACTGGCATCCTCCACGCCCGCCGCAAGCCGTCCGATGAATTCCCGGAACTTGAGTGCGTAGGGATGGAATTTTTCCATGTTCTGCTGGGCGCCGCGGAGCTTGGCCGCGGCTACCATATTCATAGCCTTGGTAATCTGCGAGGTCTTTCTGACGGCGTCTATCTTCCTCTTTATGTCTCTTAGAGTTGCCATGGTTCATCTGTCCTCTGGTTTATTGCGACGCCATTAAGCCTGGAACACTCCCGCAAATTCCTTCAGGGCTGCACCGATCTTCTCATCAAGAGAATCGCTGATAATCTTCTTCTCTTTTATTTCGGCCAAAATATCCGGATATTTCCGTTCAACGAAAGCCAACATCTGCTGCTCATACTGGCTTACTTTGTCAATGGGAATCGAATCAAGGAAACCCCTGGTACCCGAATAGAGCGACATGACCTCTTTTTCCGCAGCCATGGGCTGATACTGGGGCTGCTTGAGCAGTTCGACCAGGCGTATGCCTCGGTTCAACTGGGCCTGAGTCGATTTGTCAAGGTCGCTCCCGAACTTGGCGAACGCTTCGAGTTCGCGGTACTGGGCCAGCTCGAGACGCAGCTTTCCGGCTACCTGTTTCATAGCTTTTGTCTGAGCGGCGCCGCCGACGCGGGAGACCGAGAGGCCCACGTTAATGGCCGGACGCACACCGGCAAAGAAAAGTGCGGGTTCGAGATAAATCTGGCCATCGGTAATCGAAATAACGTTCGTGGGGATGTAGGCTGAAACGTCACCGGCCTGAGTCTCGATGATAGGCAAGGCCGTGAGCGAGCCGCCTCCAAGCTCATCATTGAGCTTGGATGATCGCTCCAGAAGTCTCGAGTGGTTGTAGAAAATATCGCCGGGATAAGCTTCGCGTGCGGGCGGGCGGCGTAAAAGGAGCGAAACCTGCCGGTAAGCGGTAGCCTGCTTTGAGAGGTCGTCGTAAATGATGAGGGCATGTCCGCCTTTGTCACGATAGTACTCGCCCATAGACGTTCCGGCATAGGGAGCTACGAACTGGAGCGCGGCGGGTTCGCTGGCAGTGGCGGCCACAACGATCGTGTAATCCATCGCGCCGTGCTTGCGAAGCGTTTCCACAACCTGTGCCACGGTTGATTTTTTCTGTCCCACCGCCACGTAAATACAGATTATACCGCTGTCTTTCTGATTGATTATGGTATCCACCGCGATGGCGGTTTTGCCGATCTGGCGGTCACCTATGATGAGTTCGCGCTGGCCGCGCCCAACCGGAGTCATTGTGTCGATAGCCTTGAGCCCTGTGTACATCGGCTCGTTGACCGACTGCCTGGCGATAACCCCCGGAGCAATGACTTCGATTCTGCGGAATTCGGTTGCATTGATGGGGCCTTTTCCATCGATCGGGTTTCCAACCGAGTCGATAATCCGGCCAAGAACCGCGTCACCAACCGGGACTTCAGCGATACGACCGGTACGCCTCACCTCATCGCCCTCTTTGATGTGAATGTCTTCGCCCATGATGGCGACACCCACATTGTCCTCTTCGAGGTTGAGGGCCAGTCCGAAGATGTTTCCATGAGCAGTAGGGAACTCTAGCAATTCCATGGACATGCACTTTTCGACTCCGTAAACGCGGGCAATACCATCGCCTACGGAGAGCACTCGTCCGGTCTCGCTGAGATCAACCTTTTTCTCGTAATCTTTGATCTGCTCTCTGATGATCTGGCTGATTTCTTCTGCTCTGATTTCCATTTATCCTACTGCACCCCTCTTTAAAGATTCTTTAAAATTGAGCAACTGACGCTTTACGCTGCCATCTAAGACAAAATCGCCGATCTGGGCAAAAACTCCCCCAAGTAGAGAAGGATCCTGCTCAAATTCGACGACAATCTTCTTTCCAATTTTCTTCTCCAAAGCTTCAGCAATCTCCGCGATCTCGGCGGCGCCTAACTCAAAAGCCGCTTTGACCTTCGCCCTCGAGATATTGGAGTATTCGTCTATTAACCTGTGGTAGTAGTCAGCAATTTCAGGCAGGTGCTGTATACGCTTTTTCTCGACCAGAAGACTCAGAAAACTGTTGACGATCGGTGAGAGTTCCAACTGGACGCCCACTTTCTGGAAAAGACTCTTTTTTACGGCTTCCGGGTAAAGAGGATTGCGCAGAGTGTTTCCGAGATCAGGGAGATCTTTGAGAACCCCATTGAAGCCGTCCAGCTCCGTTGCATACTGTTCGACCGCCTTTTGCTCCCGGGCGAGAGTGAACAGGGCCTTCGCATACCGTTTCGCAATGACTTGATTTTTCACTTCGCCTCCACCACCTTCGTCATAAATTCACGGACCAGACGTTGCTGATCCTCAGCCTTTATTTTCTTTTTAATAATATCATGGGCGGCGGCTACGGACAGGTCGGCCACTTCGTCCTTGAGACTGTTGCGAGCAGCCTGAATCTCTTGCTCAATAGCGATCTGAGCCTGCTGCTTTATGTACTCCGCCTCCCGGTGGGCAGCCTCAATGATTTTTTTACTTTCCGCTTCGCCTTCAGCAATCAGTTCATCAACAATTTTTCTCGTATCCTCTTCCAGAGAGCCAAGCCTGGCCTGCGCCCGTGAATATTCGGACCTGGCTTCAGAGGTCTTGGCCTCCAGTTCGGAAAGTAAACGCTGAATCTCTTCCCTGCGCGAGCTGAGGAAGTTGGCAACAGGCTTTCTGAGAAGTTTTACCAGGATACCAACGACAATAACAAGGGCGACCGTACGATATGCAAAGTCAATCCAATTCAGGTGGTGACCGCCTTCGGCCTCCGAGGCAAAAGCGTTGCTCAGCCAGGTGAAATGGAGCACCATCCCCAGCAGGGGCGCAAAGTGCTTGGATCTCATCATTTTTCCCTTTAGACTCGCACGCATTTAAATCTTCCTCCCCAGAATCTTCTGCGCCAGGTCAGCGGAAAAGGACTTCACCTGCTGCTTGAGATCCTTTCGAGCGACCGCGATATCCTTCTGAATCTTTTCGCGCAGTTGCTGAACCATTTCCGCCGTCTGCTCCGACGACCGGCGCAGCAGTTCCTTCTCTTGCTCATAGCCCGCGGCCTTGAGCTCCTGAATTCTCTGAACCCCCGTCCTCCTGGCATCCTGAAGCCTCCGGTCGTATTCCAGGAGCGAGGCTTGAGCCTGTGCTTCCAGGCTTTCGATCCCTTCCTGTCTTTCTGAAATCAGTTTCTTTCTCTGCGCCACTATCCGCCGGATCGGACGGTACAAAACGAGGTTCATCAGGAAGAGAAAAACCAGGAAATTCGCCATCTGGATAAAAAGCGACACATTAATATCGATCATCTTACCCCATCCTCCATGTTGGGTGCCGGCAAATACAAAAAATTAGAAGCACATTCGGGTACGCCTGCTCGGCCGCCCAAATAGCTCAAACGGTCAAAACTGACAATTAAAACCAACACCAGACCTTTGGTATGGGCGAGGTTACTAGCACAGGTCAAGAGCATTGGCAAGCTAAAAGCGAGAAGAAAAGCGAGAAGAATCACCTAATTAAGAAGAAGAGATTGTGCTCTTTCGCACATTATTTGGAGCTTTTAGTGCGTTTGGAACACGTAGCGTCGCATGCTTACATTCTCTATCAACCCGATTGCCAGACAAAGGGTAATGAGCGAGGAACCGCCGTAACTCACGAATGGAAGTGTAATTCCCACTACAGGCAGCACTCCGATCACCATGCCAATATTGATGAATGCCTGCCAAAGGATGAGGGCGCTCATACCGACCACAACCAGTGAACCAAACCTGTCCCGCGATCTTGCGGCAACGCGCAGTGTAAGAAAAATAAGCAGGCAGAACAAAAGAATGAGAAGGGCGCATCCGACAAAACCCCATTCCTCGGCCCAAACTGAAAAAATGAAATCCGTATGTTTTTCCGGCAAAAAATGAAGCTTATTTTGGGTCCCGTTGAGGAAACCTTTGCCCCAGAGCATACCTGAGCCAATAGCAATCTTTGATTGCCTGATATGATATCCGGCGCCAAGGGGGTCTAGATCGGGGCTAAGAAGTATAAGTATACGCCGTTTCTGATAAGGTTTAAGGACGTGTTCCCACACGGGCACAGTAAGGGGAATGACGGTCAAAATCAAAACGGCGAGGTATTTCCAGCGGACGCCCACAAAAAGGATCATCGTGACTGCAATGGCCATCAGGGAGATTGCCGTGCCAAGATCGGGTTCGGCAAGAACCAGCAACACCGGGAACACAACAAAGCTCACGGGAAGGATCAGTTTCTTTATTGCAGGAAAGTTGGTTATATCCTGTGATGAAAAATAGCCGGCCAACTGGATCACTATAATTACCTTCATGAATTCAGAGGGCTGGAACTGAAAGCCGCCCATTTCCAGCCACCGTTTCGAACCGTGCACCTCTTTTCCGACCGCGAGGACCACTACAAGAAGAAGAAGAACCAAACCATAGAGCCAAGGACTGAGGTTCTTGAGGCGCTGATAATTGATAAAAAGCGAACCGCCCAGGACAGCAAAACCAATGGCGAGCCAGATTATCTGCTTTATAAACAAATTGCTGGTCGGACGGGCTTGAATCTGGGGATAGAGGGCGCTGTAGATGCTGAGCAGACCGATGCAGATAATCGCCAGCAAAGTCCAGATTATTGACCAATCAAAATTTTCGATCAAGCGCCTGTCCATCATAACGAATAACGGCCTTTAAATGTGAAGGATGAGGGGTGAAGCCATATCAGGGTGAAGGACGAAGAATTTCGCCCTTCCAACCTCATCCCTCACCCAGGGCTATTACATCCAGTGTTTCATCGGGTGTTCCCGGATGGAAACCAACCCGGTAAGCCGAAGAACAATTTTTACTGCCGGGCCGGTTTCTCCGTGTTTTTCAAATAGGCCATGATGACCTTCTGGACCAGCGGGGCCGCAGCCGATGCCCCATGGCCGCCATGTTCGATGAAGGCGGCGACGCATATGCTGGCGTCCGAAGCGGGCGCGTAGCCCACGAACCATGCGTGGTCCCTGTCTTTGGACTTTGTCAGTTTTTCGAGCAGTTTTCTATTCGCCCCCTGGGCCACATGCACGACCTGCGCGGTACCGGTCTTTCCTGCGATATGAACAACGGGGTCCCGTATCAGATGCCCCGTTCCCCTTGGGTCTTCAACAACACCCGCCAGAGCCTTTTTCACAAGATCGAACCAGCGTTGTTCGATTGGGATCTTGCGCTTCAACCTGGGTTTGATCTCATCTATTTCATTTTCGGAGCCCCCCTCGATTCTCTTCACAACGTAGGGCTGCCAGAGTTTTCCGTTGTTGGCGATTGCAGAGTAGCCCAAAGCCATCTGGAGTGGTGTGACCAGGTCAAATCCCTGCCCTATGGATATGGAGATAGTTTCACCCTTCTGCCAAGGAATGCCGGTGGCCTGTTTTTTCCACCACGAGGTGGGGATGAGCCCCGGGTGCTCGCCCTGGAGGCCTATGCCCGTTCTTTCCCCAAGCCCGAACATTCCCACATCCTGAGCCAATCTATCAACGCCAAGTTTGAGGCCCGTTTGGTAAAAAAAAACGTCGCAGCTCTCGATTAGCGCCCTTTCAACTGTTATGGAGCCGTGACCTCCGTCTCTCCAGCAACGATACTTGCGATCAGCGAATTGAAGGTAACCGGGACAGGTGAATGCGGAGGTCGGGCTAATCACACCTTCCTTGAGCGCCGCAAGAGCAACGAAAGGCTTATAGGTGGACCCGGGCGGATAAGCAGCCCCGCTGCCGCGGTTGAGCAGAGGATGACGCGGATCCTTGCTCAAGGCAAGCCATTCATCCTTGCTCAGTCCACGAATGAACTTTTCCTGATCGAAAGAAGGGCTGCAGGCGAAGGCCAGGACGGCTCCGTCATTAGGATCTACAGCCACGATTGCGCCGGTTTTGTCCTCGAGCAGGGCCTCGGCGGTTTTCTGAAGGTCCATATCGAGAGTGAGCCACAGGTTGCGGCCCGCAATGGGCAGATGTTCTTCGAGCAGGCGGACTCTTCTGCCAGCGGCGTCAACCTCGAGCTGCCGCCCTCCCCTGCTCCCGTGAAGGTACTTTTCGAATGCACTTTCGATTCCGACTTTGCCAATGTCCTCGCCGGAATAATACCCCCGGTATTTTTCGCTCTTGAGCTCTGCTTCGGTAATCTCGCTCAAATACCCGATGAGGTGCGCAGCCGTTGCATTCCATTTGTAGTCGCGCTTCGGCTCGAGTTGAATCACCACGCCCGGGAGGCTGATGCGCCGAGCCTCAATCCTGGCAAGGCAATCCCTGTCCAGGTCAGAAGCCAGGCGCAGGGGAACGAACTTAGGGGCCGCTTTGTTGGCTTCGATAACTGAGAAAAACTCATCCGGGTCGCGTTCGCACAGGCGGGCAAGTTCTTTTATCGTCGCATCCAGGTCAGTGACGTCCTCTCGGATGATCACAAGGTTGTAAGCTGGACGGTTCTCGACAATGGGCACTCCATTCCTGTCGAATATTATTCCGCGCGGTGCGGAGATCTCCTCCATCCTGATACGGTTATTTTCGGATTGGAAGCGATAAGATTCGCCCTGAAGCACCTGAAGATGCCAAAGCCGCACCATATAGATCATCATCAGCAGCAACATAATGGCGCAGATCAGGATGTATTGCTTCTGGAAAGAAACCGACTCGCTATTATCCCAATTTATGAGCTTGATTCCGTCAAGCTTTTTGCCTTTTGTTTTCATCTCTGTTCGAATCCGACCTGCTCAGCCGCTAAATCGTATTTCGCGGGTTCAACATCGGATAGATCAAAAAGGGGGCGATTGTAACTGAAAGAAGTGTTCGAATGCCAAGGCCGAGCCATATTGAAGTGAGTTCAGGAACATCCATAGGGACAAAGGATAAAAACAACCCAATCGCAATGGACTGGCATAGAGCGCAGAGCCCGACCAAACCCATCTGATAGGCCGGGTTGCGCCAGTCGAACCTCTCCGAAGCCATGTTCACCAAGCAAACGGTCACCACATAGGAGCCGACATGCAGACCCCAAAACTCCCCTGAAAAATTATCCACAACGAATCCCCAAAAGCCGGCCCAGAGCACTCCCGCCAGCGGGGGCCATTCAACTGCGATAGCAAACATGAGCGGAATGAGCAGGTCAACCCGCAGAGCCGGGTAAGGAAGCCGCTGGATCAGATGAGCCTGGAGCGCCAGTAAAAACAAGCTGTAAAGCGTTGTTTTGATCATCCGTCCGGCAGTAATACCGGGGGTAACAGAGCCGGAAGCAATCATCTTCAATCCACTTTGGCCTTGGGTTTCGCCTGACCCTGAGGCGTGGTTTGAGATTTCTCTGGTAGCCTGTTCTGTTGCTTAGTCTGCCCTTGAGGCCTGGATTTGGGGTTCGTCTGAGTCGGAGGCTTGAGCTGAGGCTTTGCCTTGGAAGTTGTCTGCGTCGGAGGCTTCGCCTTGGAAGTTGTCTGAACCGGAGGCTTTGCTGGAGGCTTTGCCGGCGGCTTCAACAAAGCTTTGGCCACAGGCTTGGTTGCCGGACCTGCATTAGGCTGTGCCGCAGTATTTGTCTGAGTCTGCACTTGTACCTCAGGTTTCCCAGCAGTCGGCTGGTCCTCCTCTTCAACTCCAAGCCCAACCCCAACGCGCTTTATTATGAGCACCTCCTCAAGTGCGCTCAACCGAACCAGCGGTTTGACATCTATTTTCTGAAAAAGATCGACTGGGTCCTTATATACAGCACGCACGACACCCAACCGCAGCCCCTTGGGATAAATACCGTCTTTGCCCGAAGAGATCACCAGGTCACCTTCTTTTATGTCGAGGTTCCCACGAATGTATTTCAAAAGGCATCCGTTTGCGTCTTTGCCACAGAGAATACCCCGTACGCGATTGCGCTGGTCAACGGCGTCTACAGCGCTGCCCTGATCGGTTATAAGCAAAACCCGGCTATACCGGTTCGAAACGTCCAGAACACGACCAATCAGCCCTTCGTCATTGACGACTGGCATATCAGGGGCTACTCCATCTCGAAACCCTTTATCTACCATCAGCGTCTGAAACCAGCCAGTCAGATCGTGAACTATGACCTGAGCAGGAATCGTTTCAGCCATGGTCGTGGTCTTGAAATCGAGCAGCCGTCTAAGCCGCTGGTTTTCAACATAAGCTTCTTGGTAAGACGTTACCCTGCTTTGCATTTCGGCAATTTCTCTTTTGAGCGATTCATTCTCACCGCGCAGATTTTTGAGCCATATATATTCCTTAAAGAACTGTTCAAGGGAGGAAAACAGCCTGCCGAACAACTGGATCGGAGGGCTCACCGTTTCGGTCACGGAGCGCTGCAAGACATCCATTTTGTTGGGAGTTCGGAAATTGAGGGAAAAAATATACAAAAAGGCACTGATAAACACGAGGATCAGGAGCGCACCACGCATCCGGCGAAGCCAAACGCCCGTATTGAAAAATCTCATATCCGGCACTTCGATTTAGAAAACTGAGAGCTTGCCAAGCAGGCTAACCTGCCCGCACAGGCTTCGACTATGGACATAATGATAGATGCAAAGACTCCTGTTGCGGCCACAGGCTGTAGGGCACAGATCAAGCACCGGTGTTGGCCTGCTGCCTGGTTCGAGGCGGAAAAAGCTCGCGGCGCGCCAGCCTGGGCTCCGCCTCTCAGGATAGTACGTCCTTTAAGACTGCAAGTTCGTCCAAAGCCTTACCAGAACCGAGCACGACAGTAGAGAGGGGGTCCTCAGTGAGCATTATCGGCAATCCCGTCTTAAGTCTCAGGAAGTGATCGAGATTTTTGAGAAGCGCTCCTCCTCCGGTCAGAACTATCCCGCGGTCAACGATGTCGCCGGCCAATTCGGGAGGCGTCTGCTCAAGGGCAACTTTTATGGTTTCCAGGATGGAATCGATTTGTTCCTGGATCGATTCGCGGATCTCATCCGAATTGACCTCAAGGGTTTTGGGAATCCCCGTTACGAGATCGCGCCCCTTTATCATCATGGTTTCAGTTTCACCAAGAGGATAAGCATTTCCGACGGTGGTCTTTATAAGTTCGGCCGTTCTTTCACCAATGAGTAAATTGTATTTGCGTTTAATATGCTGGAGAATGTCCTGGTCCATTTTGTCACCGCCGACGCGCACAGACCGGCTGTATACGATTCCTGCAAGCGAGATGATAGCGACTTCGGTTGTTCCTCCGCCAATGTCCACAACCATGTTGCAAACCGGCTCGGTTATGGGGAGCCCAGCCCCGATTGCGGCCGCCATAGGCTCTTCTATCAGGTACACTTCATGGGCCCCGGCAGATTCAGCGGACTCCCTAACGGCCCTTTTTTCGACTTGCGTAACTCCGGAGGGAATACAGATTATTACTCTTGGCCTGATGAGGGCGCGCCTGTTGTGCACTTTGCGTATGAAGTATCTGAGCATGGCCTCTGCTACTTCAAAATCCGCAATCACGCCATCTTTCATAGGCCTGATAGCAGTGATATTGCCGGGAGTCTTCCCCAGCATCATCTTTGCGTCTTTGCCCACAGCCACGACCCTGTTGGCGCCGCGCTCATCCTTGCGAACCGCGACAACGGAGGGCTCGGTCAGCACAATCCCTTTGCCCCTCACGTAAACAAGCGTATTGGCAGTCCCAAGGTCTATTGCGAGATCATTTGAGAAAAGCCCGAGTATCCTGTTGAGAAACATCCGATAGATTTCTCCTTTCGAATCGAAAATTAAGGTGTCCTTACATAGCATGCGAATTGCCTATGCGCAATGCCAAAGAGAAAAGAATACGCAGCACCGGGATAATTTGCCCAAACTGGAAGGTAAAGGCTCAAAATCTTAAAATCTCACTTCTTATGCCCTTTTGGGAGTCATAAAATCGGGGCGATCTCGGCGAGATGGTTTTTTGACCGGTTTTTGCATACTTGACAAACGATCAAGATTTGGATTAAAAATAAGGTTTCGTGCATGCCGGGTCGTTTCGGAAGGCTTTGGGGGCGCTTCCCGGTGCCTGATCCATGGCGCAACTATAATATATCTTATAGAGGAAGTTTAATGTCTAAGCAAACATTTCAACCAAGCAATCTGAAAAGAAAACGCACTCACGGCTTCCTTGAGCGAATGTCGACCAAGGCTGGCCGCAGCGTACTGAAGCGGCGGCGCGCAAAGGGCAGAAAACGGCTGTCGGTTTGAGACGAGATGGGCTCCTGGAATCTTCGGATAAGGAATCTTTGAGGGGCAAGTTCAGTTTCCGGCCTCATGAAAGAATTCGTTGCTCCGCCGATTTCCAGCGCGTCAAAAAAGCGGGAAAACGAGCGAAAACCCCCCATTTCGGTCTGAATTTCATTCCAAACGATCTTGCATATCATCGATTGGGCCTTATTGTGCAAAAGCGGTTCTGGCCTGCTGTAAGGCGCAACCGCATCAAGAGGGTCATTCGAGAATGGTTCAGGCTGAACAAGGTGCAAATTCCACAGCCGGGGAAAGACATCGTCCTAATTGCCCGCCCTGGAGCTGAAAAACTCTCACCCGGAGACCTCTTTAGGGAGTTCTCAGCGGTTTTCGATAAACAGGAAAAATAACTGATGATCCGGTCGATATTTCTGGGTCTGATTCGATCATATCAATATATTATTTCGCCGCTGTTTCCCCGGGCCTGCCGCTTTTCGCCAAGCTGTTCGCATTATACCCACGATGCAATCAGGACGCATGGCATTTCCAAAGGTATTTACCTGGGGTTGAGACGAATTCTGCGATGTCACCCCTTCAACCCAGGCGGCTATGACCCGGTGCCACGACCCTCGCCCTGCAGTGACGAAGATTAATGGAGACTTTCTGAATGGATTCAAAGGCCCTTTTGGCAATAGTATTATCATTCCTGCTTTTTCTGGCTTGGCATTTTTATTTCGGTCCTGCACAGACTCCACCGCCACAGCAAAAACAGGCCACCCCCCCTACGACTCAGCCCCAAACGCTGCCGTCCCCGGCCTCACTTCCACCGGCGCCCCCGCCGAAGGTGGATCTTTCAGCCCAGAAGACCTGGACGATCGGGGATTCACTCTATAGCATGAAGATCATTGCCCAGGGAGCGCGAGAGAGTTCTTTCGAACTCCTCAAGTTCAAAGAAGAGCTCAAACCCGATTCTCCACCGATGCAAATGATTCGTGACACCGCATATCTTCCACTGGACGTCGAACTCATTTCTCATAAGGATTTGGAACTCTACAGGCAGCATTTTTCGAACGATGCGCCCACCGAGCTCAAGATTGCTCATGGAGAGGCTCCCAGAAGCATTCCCTTCCAAACCCAAATCCCCGGTAAACTCCGCCTGACAAAGATTTTCACGGTACAGGCCGATTCTTACGCTATGGATCTGGATATTCAGCTTCAGAACCTCTCGGCAGAAAAATTTTCTGACCAGATGGGAGTCAGCTTTTATTTCAAGCCATATTCGGAATCTGCGCATGCGTCCTATAACCCATCGAGGCTGACATTTTCAACGAACGGGTCTAATCATGATGTCGGGCCCAAGGATATTGCGAAGCCGGACACAATCCCAAAACCTCCTTACAACTGGGTGGGATATCAGAATAACTTCTTCATCCAGGCAATCATTCCGCTGACAGAGGCCGGTTATCAGATAATCCCCAGCATAGTGAACGATGAGACTCAACAGGCTCAAATCATCAGGCTGGTTTTCCTGTCAGATAAGTTCGATCTCGAGCCGAACGAGTCTACCTCGTTCAAGCTCAGGCTCTACAGCGGCCCCAAGGAAATCTCCACCCTGAAAGAGGCCGGCCATGACCTCTCTGCCGCAGTTGACTACGGCTGGTTTACTTTCCTGGCAAAACCGCTCCTGGTGGTGCTCCGGTGGTTCCATTCTTTCACCGGTAACTATGGGGTCGCCATTATTTTGCTGACAGTCATCATCAAAATTATTTTTTGGCCTCTGACACAGAAAAGCTACACCTCGATGCAGAAAATGAAAAAGGTTCAGCCCAAGATTCAGCAAATTCGGGAAAAATACAAGGATGACAAGGAGAAGCTGAACCAGGAACTGATGCAGGTTTACAAGACCTATAAAGTGAATCCGATGGGCGGATGCCTGCCGATGGCGCTTCAAATACCGGTTTTTTTCGCCCTCTATCGCATGTTGAACTCAGCAGTCGAGCTCCGGCACCAGCCGTTCGCACTCTGGATACACGATCTCACAGCTCCTGACCGCCTGAAGCTGGGATTTTCGATTGATCTTCCGATGATTGGCCATTTAGACGGGGTGCCGGTTTTGACAATCCTCATGGGCGTAACAATGTTCCTTCAGCAAAAAATGACGCCGTCCCAGGGAGACCCTCGCCAGGAAAAGATAATGCTCATAATGCCGGTAATGTTTACCTTTTTCTTTATCAACTTCCCGGCAGGTCTTGTGCTATATTGGTTTGTAAACAATCTTCTCTCTATTGCTCAGCAATACTTGATCAATCGTCGTGCCGGCGCTTAGCGGTTGTCTCTCCCAAACTATCTTATCCTTTTTCCGTGAATTACGGAGGAGAGCATGTCCACTTTTGAATTCGAAGAAAAATCAGTCGAAGATGCAATAGAGCTTGCCTGCAGGCAATTGAAGCTTCCTCGCGAGAAGCTCGAGATCGAGATCATTTCGAAGGGATCTTCAGGGATTTTTGGGATTGTCGGAGCGAGGAGGGCTAAGATCCGCGTGACCGCTAAAGTTCCTCCCGCAGGCCCTGCGGCCGACAGGGCGAAGGAAGTTCTGGACGAGATACTCAAGCATATTGATTTGCCGATGGTCGTCGAATGCGAACCAAGAGAAGGGTACCACTACCTGAACATAATCAGCAACGGTTCGGGGCTGCTCATCGGCAAACGTGGCAAGACACTTAGTGCGCTCCAGTTCCTGGTGTCCAAGATAATGAGCAGGCAGGCTGGAGAAAATGTTTCCGTCATAGTAGACACCGAAAATTACCGTTCCAAGCGGGAGTTAAGCCTGAATGAACTGGCACGCCAACTGAGCGACAAGGTCAAGAAGTCTCACCGCTCCCTTACAACCGGGCCGATGAGCGCTCAGGACCGCCGGGTGATTCACCTGGCCCTAAAGGAAGACCACGAAGTCAGGACCAAGAGTAAAGGCGAGGGGAACCTCCGACGCGTTGTAATTTACCCCGTAAAGAAGACAAAAACCCCGCGGAAAGCCGAGGAAAAGACGGATTAGCAACCGCCCGGCCTAATAAGATAGACTTATAGTAAAGGCAGTAAATAAAAGAACTATGTCACGCAGAGGCGAAAATGCGACGGAGGGTGCGTTTAGTGAGGCCAGACCTTCAAAGCATCCGGCGCTCGCAAACGCCCTTCACTTCCAATGCCCGACCGTAGTTACGTCTATCCCGCTCGCGGCGGGCCGATAGGCGAGACGCCTCAACATGGACTTCAGACTGCTCCAGGATACCATTTGCGCAATAGCCACCCCCATTGGCGAAGCAGGCATCGGCTTGATCAGATTAAGCGGGCCGGAAGCGCTCAATATGGCCCGAAAGATTTTCACACCTAAAGGTCCCACTCGAAGCTTAAGGTCCCATACTCTCCATTACGGATGGATCAAAGACCCCGTTTCGGGGGAACTGGTGGACGAGGTGCTGCTCAGCTTCATGGCCGCGCCCAGGACTTATACCCGCGAAAACGTCATCGAAATCAACTGCCACAGCGGGTACGCAGTGCTCAACCGCATCCTCGAGCTAGTTCTGGCAACGGGCGCCAGACTGGCCCAACCGGGAGAGTTTACGCGCCGCGCCTTCTTGAACGGACGAATCGACCTGTCACAGGCTGAAGCTGTTATAGAGATAATTCGTTCCCGCTCCGAACAGGGAATACTTCTGGCAAACCGCCATCTTCGGGGGGATTTCAAGGAACTTATTGAAAAATGGCGCGAAACGCTGATCCAGGCGCAAACACGTCTTGAAGCTTTTATAGACTTTTCCGAAGACCTTGCGGAAGAAACGGAGCAAGAGGCACCCGAGTATGAATTGCTTCTGGAGCAGGTGATCGAGGGGGTCACAAAACCTCTCAGAGCCACCTTGAACAAGTACGTGGAAGGACGCGTGCTGCGCGATGGACTCACACTGGTGCTGGTGGGAAAACCAAACGTGGGCAAATCCTCGATGCTCAACGCACTTCTGGGCAAGGACCGGGCAATCGTCACAGCGGCCCCCGGTACGACCAGAGACGTTATCGAAGACACATTTCTGCTCAAAGGGGTACAGGTTCGGATCCTGGATACGGCCGGAATTCGCAATCAACCGGATGAAATCGAATCGTTCGGGATCGAAATGACGATTCGCTCCGTATCCGAGGCCGACGTGGTGCTCTGGCTCATTGACAACAGCAGACCTCTTACGAGTGAGGACCAGAAGGTATACGAGGCCGTAGGCGGGGCACGCTGCATCGTGCTGCTCAATAAGAGCGATCTTCCTCCAGCCTTCCCCGTAGAAAGAGTCCAACAAAGCTTTCCCGGCACGGGTCCAGTCTTCAGACTATCCGTAAAGAATACCTCAGACATCGAGCGCCTCAAGACCTGTCTGGCCGAGGCGTTCATCATGCGGCCTCTGGAGAGTTGCAGGTCGGAGATCGTGCCAAACATGAGGCAGAAAGAATGCCTGGAAAAGGCAATGATCCCCCTGCTAAGAGCTCAGGAACTCCTGCGTTCCAACGCTTATGGTGAACTGGTCAGCCTTGAGCTCGAAGGAGCCCGAAGGCAGCTTGAAGCCGTTATCGGCTGGGAAAATGACGGCGAATTGCTCGACAGAATATTCCTTGAGTTTTGCGTCGGGAAATAGCCCTCCCACGCTTACGGGATCCACCTTGGATAATGAATTCACCGATCTCATCCTGAAATTCACCTGCAAAGCAGGAATTGCACTCACTGAAAGACAGGCCCGACTCTTGAGCGGGCATATCCAACTCATGCTCGAGTGGAACCTGCGCCTCAATCTGACCCGGATAACAGGCAGGGAAGAAATAATAGTTAAACATCTGCTTGATTGCATTCTGCCCGCAAAATTTCTTCCCACATCCGGATATGCGCTGGACGTTGGCACAGGGGCCGGATTTCCTGGAATTCCATTGAAGATCGTTTATCCCGATCTCCAAATGGTTCTACTGGACTCCAGCAGGAAAAAGGTCAGTTTTCTGACTGCTGTGGCCGCCGCGCTTGGGTTGCAAGGAATCCGGGTTTTACACGGGAGGTGGCAGGACTTTTCGAAGGTTGAGGAACATGCCAATAAATTCGAACTGATCACCATGCGCGCATTAAGGCTGGAGCCGGAACACATCAGATGTCTTGCCTCCATGGTCCTGTGCCCCGGCGGGGTTTTGGCGTGGTGGGGAGCGGGAAACCAGGAGCGCCTCGCGGGCCGGCCGGCCGGCTGTGGAGGTTCTGAGACTGTTAAGACGAACTATTTCGATATGGAATTTCAGGACGATCTCAAGTATTTGCTCCCCGGCATAAAACAGCAGAGAGCCGTTTGGTTATGGAGGAAAACCGTTATTGGCAGGCCGGGGGACAGCGTCACGTAATCATGACTCGCAGGCGAGCCTCATTTCTTCGCAACCATAACATTTGCACGCCTGCCCTCGACCTCTTCATGCCATTTGCGTCGAGCAGCTTTACCGTCCAACTCCTTAAGCGACTCGCAAACTTCAACGGCATAAACCTGTCCCGGGTGAAGCGCCTTGGATATTTCCGGAAGCTTTTGCCACTCCTGCGAGAAACGCGCCCGGATTTCCAGTAGAGACTCAGGCGCCCGAACCCTTTGCCCTCTGTCGATGACCAACTCCATAATCGGCTCCCCTTCCTGCCTTCCGGAGTCTAGAAGGCAGACACGGTCAAAATCCATCTTCCCGTCGGCGCCGTAGAAGCGATAGACCTGCTTTTTGCCAATCCAGGTTTTTTTTCCGGTCGAGAGCTTGAGTACGGGTCTGCCTTCATATTCCACCAGCTTATAGGCGATATCGAGGTAGGGGGCGTCAGCGGACACACCCATCCGGGTGCCCACAGCGTAGAAATCGATTTGAGCCTCACCGTTCAGGAGTGTTTCAATCTTAAATTCATCCAAATTTCCGCTAGCCATTATTTTTACATCAGGGAGGCCGGCTTCATCCAGGATGAGCCGCACTTTCCTGCTCAGGTCGGCCAGGTCGCCGCTGTCCAGTCGGACCCCCAACAGTTTCTTTCCCTTTTCCCGCAGGGCTTTCGCCACTTCGACCGCCTTGAGTGCGCCTGCGATGCAATCATAGGTATCAATCAAAAGGACTGTATTGTCCGGAAACGCACGCGCAAAGGCGTGGAAGGCGTCAAGTTCGCTGGGAAAACTGGTAATATAGGAATGTGCCATGGTACCGAATACGGGAATGCCATATATTTTGCCGGCGAGGAGATTGCTCGTGCCCAGAAAACCAACCAGATAGCTTGATCGAGCGGCTTTAACCGACGCATCCACACCGTGGGTACGCCGCATCCCGAAGTCTATGAGTCCTTTGCCTGAAGCAGCCTCTGAAACCCTCGCAGCTTTACTGGCCAGCATAGTCTCAAGCTGAATTACGTTCAGAACCAGAGTCTCGATTACCTGAGCTTCTATAATCGGACCCGTTACCTCCAGGATAGGCTCTTGAGCGAAAAAGATGCGTCCTTCCGGAATAGCCCGTATGCTTCCGGAAAAACGAAAACTGCGCAGGTAGTCTATTAACCTGCTGGAAAACTTCCCGAGGGAAACAAGGTATCTGAGCGATTCATCGCTGAAGCGGAAATCGGGTAGAATCTGGAGCAGGCTTTCGAGTCCGGCTGAAACGAAGCAGGAGCGATCCGCCGGATAATCCCTGATGAAAAGGCTGAAGGTTGCCTCCCCGGACATCCCTTCCTGAAGATAACTCTCAGCCATTGTAAGTTCATAGAGATCAGCGATCAGTTCCGGCGCGTACTGCTCCCATGGCTTCATATTTCATCCTTTACACTACGCAGCCGCAGCAATTTCGTGTCCTCCTGTACCAGCTTTTGTCAGCCTGGCGCCGTAGATTTTTTTCATACGCTCCAGGGCGAACTCATGCCAGACCGGGTCAATATCGGCAACGGCGTCCACGGGGATCACAGTCGAATAGTCGCGGTCCCGCAGACCGCCGGTAGTATCCATGACGCAAATAGATGTCAGCACTCCGGTAACCCACACTTCATCCGGCTTGATCTTTGAGAGCAGAACGGCAAGCCTGTTTCCAAATAGCCCGGAAAAACGAGTCTTGTCCACTATAGAGCTATTCGCACCCGGCGCAAGCTCGCGAATTACCTCAGACCCCCAGCTCCCCTTTATCGCGTGAGGGGGAAAGAGTTCGAATTCCTTGTCATTCTGAGCGTGAGCATCCCTCAAAAAAATGACCGGCTCTCCCTCACTGGTAAACTGGTCAATTAGCGACCTGATTACGGGAATTATCTTCCTGGCCTCTTCGCCGCAATAGAGGGCACCCGCCGGATCGAGGAAATCATTCAGCAAATCAATGACCAACAGCACTCTTCTTGTCATTTTCATTCCTCCTGTCCAAGCAGTGGCAGCGGGAAATTTTCCCGGCAAAACTGCAAGCCGAAATATAGGATTTGGTGGACTTTTAATTATATCCTCCTTTCCTTTTAGGCAGGAATTTAAGGATCAAGACAAAAAAATTAAAGCTAAGTTCGAGTATTTCCGATCTATTTTTGCCAGAGCAACTAACTGATTGAATTTTAAAACGCCAGCTTATTGGAGAGCCACAAATTGAGCGGCGAATCCGACTATTTGCAACGAGTGGGCAAGATCGGGCAGACAAATCCGTCAGATCCTTTGAAGGGGCCATCTCCACGGATTTTGATCGTAGATGACAGCCCGACAATCCGATTCGGTTTGAAGAGGGATCTGGGGCAAATGGGCGCGATCGTGACCGAAGCCTCGGACGGCAGTGAGGGCCTTAATATCGTCGACTCTCAAGATTTTGACTTGATTATAACAGATATTGAAATGCCGCGGATGGACGGATTTACCTTCTGCAGCAAACTAAAAAGTCATCCCACCAAAAATTCAATTCCGGTTGTCATCTTGAGTTCCAAGGAAAAGGAAGAAGACATTGAACTCGGTTTCAAGGTGGGCGCCGCCAGTTATATGATTAAATCGAATACAAAAAGCCAGTTGCTTGAGCGTGTCAAGGAGATATTGGATAAGAATTCACTTTTGAGGGGAAGAACGATCCTTGTCGTAGACGATTCTCCGGCTGTGCGCAACCTGATCGATAAAGCCCTTACAAAAGCCGGATTTCATGTAGTGTCTGCAGAGAATGGCCGAAAAGCTCTCGAAGTACTTGGCCGATGCACTCCGGATATGATCTTGAGTGACTTGCACATGCCTGAGCTCGATGGCTTGGGTCTATGCAAAAATGTGCATGCAAGTAAGGATTTGTCTAAGATCCCTTTCATTATCATGAGCTCGGACGGTGATCGAGCCACCATGCTGCGGCTGCTACAGTGCGGGGCCTCGGCTTACCTTGTTAAACCCTTTAATATCGACCAGTTGGTTGTCACCGCCGAGAGGTTTCTCTCGGAACATTTCAGCCGGATTGTAAAGGAGAGGGAACGCCTCGAATCCGAACGGCAATTCTTGATTGGAAGCATAACAAGTCTGATCCTGGCTTTGGAAGCTCGAGATCAGTACACTCGCGGCCATTCCGAATCGGTGTCTACATTCCTGGTGGATATCGCCAGGGAGATGTCCCTGGACGAGGACCGAATCGAAAGGGCGAGAATCGCCGGAAAATTGCACGACCTCGGAAAGATAGGCATTCGTGATGAGATTCTGCTCAAAGCAGGCCCGCTAAACGATGAGGAATGGAAAATCCTGAAGCTGCATCCGCTCATAGGGGCAGAAATCCTGGCCCCAATTCAGAGCCTGGCGGATATAATACCGGCTCTCTCAAGCCATCACGAGAGAATTGATGGGAAAGGCTACCCTCACGGACTGAAGGGCGGTCGAATCCCACTTTTGCCCCGAATGGTTGCCGTGGCTGACACATATGACGCGCTGACGAGCGACCGCCCATATCGTAAGGGCTTTTCCAATGAAGATGCGCTCGCAATCATCGAAGACGTCAAAGGAACCCAACTCTGCCCGGACTGCGTCCAGTGTTTTTTAAACGCCGTGCAGAGAAAAATGAAAATTTGATCTCCTGCTCAGGCTAACATTTTCCACTGATAACCGCTTTGCAAGCACTTTAAGATCAAAGCTCCAGTCAGGCCGATTTCTATCCGGGGCGGTGGGACCGCCACACCTCGAGGAGCGTGGAAACCGGATTGTGTGCGCCTTCGCGCAACCCCTCCCCTTCGGCAGGCCAAGGGCAAGCTCTTTCCTTGCCAGAGCCTTTCCCTGACCCGATCCGGGGATCAGAAAATCCCTTTTTCCCAAGTCAAATAATCCCAATCTCAAGCCTCGCGGTGCGCTGAATCCACGTAGGACGTTTGCGTCATGCCGAAGTGCAAATGGTTATGCCTGCGTGGCAAGGCTGCTCTGAAGGAAGTTATCCAGCACGACGCAAGTCAGAGGTAGTATCATGCAGCTCATTTTCTTATGATTTCACAGATTGGCCAGTTTCATTGAAAAAAAGAAACCAAAGAAGTAGTATCGTGAAAGCGTAAACATGGTGGAAAATGCAATTTGAAGACATTGAGGTTTCGACCCGCGATCAATACAAGGGAGCCCAGGAGCCTGTATCTTTTGTATGGCGCGGCGAAGAGCGCCACATCGAGCAAGTGGTCGACAGGTGGTATGAAGGGCGAATTGATTCCACCCGAATGCCCCTGCTCTATTTCCGGGTGAAAACCCGGTCAGGTGAGATTTTTTTGATCAGGTATCATGAGTTTTTCCAGGCATGGAGCATTCGGGTGTGAGCCCGGGAGAAAACGCTTACCATTCATGGAGGGAAGTTCCTTGATCCGAATTGCTGTCATAGACGGACAGGGTGGCGGTATCGGGACCGCCATAATAAAGAGGATAAGAGAAGTTTTTGGCGAGCGCACAGAACTATGGGCGCTGGGAACAAACGCTATTGCCACAGCGCAAATGATGAAAGCCGGAGCGAACCGGGGCGCGACGGGTGAAAACGCTATTTGCCACAGCGCGGCGCAGGCGGATGTAATAATCGGACCTATTGCCATACTGCTTGCAAATGCGATGATGGGCGAAATGACGCCCCTGATGGTAAGGGCGATAGGCGAATCGAAAGCCGCAAAGCTGCTCCTGCCTCTTACCCAGGAACCCATCGCGGTTGTCGGAACTATCAGAGAACCCCTGCCCCACATGGTCGACCGGCTAATATCCGAACACCTGTCGCACTATGTGGCCCCTCCAGGTGAATATTAATGGTTCCCCCCGACCAGGATTTCAGAACACCTTTGCTGGTACTGGGTGGCGCCAGAAGCGGAAAAAGCACCTGGGCCGAATCGGTTGTGAACCGATTCTCTCCGCCTTACGTCTATGTTGCAACCGCTCAGGCTCTGGACGACGAGATGAAACTGAGAATACGGCTTCACAGGGAGCGCCGCAAAGACCTTTGGCAGACCATCGAATCGCCGCACGACCTTTCGGCCGTGCTGAAAAGCCTCAACGGCCTCAAGAAGCCTGTTCTGGTGGATTGCATAACTCTTTGGCTCAGCAACTTGCTCTGTTCGGCATCGACCGAGGCCGAATTGGCCGTTGATGGAGTATGCAAGGCGATAGAGGCCGTGGACTATCCCCTCGTGATAGTTTCCAATGAGGTAGGCGGTGGAATAGTGCCCGATAACTCGCTCGCACGAAAGTTCCGGGATCTTTCAGGGTTCACTAACCAGAGGCTCGCTCAAATCTGCGCTTCGGTTTTCCTGGTTACGGCGGGTCTGCCTTTGCGCCTGAAGTGATTATGACGAGGACATGAGACCGATGGCGTCTAGAAAGCCAACGCAGTTGGAAATTCTGAAAATCCTCAAAGAGCATGAGGGAAGCTTTGTATCTGGCGCTGGTCTTGCCGAAAGGCTCCGAATCAGCCGGCCGGGGGTCTGGAAGCATATTAACAGGCTTAAGCATATGGGCTACGAGATCCAGAGCCAACCCAAGCTGGGCTACAGACTTGTGGACGTGCCGGACTCAGTTTCCCATGAGGAAATCGTCCCAAATCTAAAAACTAAATGGCTCGCGCATTCGTATCATTACCTCAAGACCATTGGCTCCACAAACGATTATGCTTTACTGCTGGCAGTCGAGGGCGCCCCTCACGGGACCCTGGTCGTGGCCGACGAGCAAACAAAAGGACGCGGCCGACTTAGACGAGAATGGATATCCTATCCCAACCGTGGCGTTTATCTCTCGATCCTGCTTAGAAACCCTCTGCCGGTCCGCGTTGCGCCCCAGTCAGCCTATATCGGATCGCTTGCTCTTGTGAAGATGCTGCGCGAAGAATTCGGGATCACTGCCTCGATCAAGTGGCCAAACGACGTATTGATAAATGGACGCAAAGTCGCGGGAATTCTGACCGAGACTCAGTCAGACTTGGACTTCTCACGGTTCAGCGTTATGGGAATAGGAATTAATGTAAATCACAGCAGGGAGGAAATGAGGGGACCTTTTCGATACCCTGCGACCTCGTTAGCCATAGAAGTGGGGTTTGCCGTCAAAAGGCAGAGAGTGCTGCTACAATTTCTCAGCCAATTCGAGAGCAACTACGACCATTTCCTCCAAAAGGGACTCTCGGTCCTGATTCCCGAGTTTGAGGCACACTCGGAGGTCCTGGGCAAGACAATAACGGTGGTATGCGGAGATCGTGAAATTATGGGGAAAGCACAGGGGTTCACTCCCGAGGGAGCACTGCTGCTGCTCAGAGAAGATGGATCACAGGAAACTGTATGGGCGGGCGATGTCTCGCGCGTTGAAGGCGCGGTCTGATATTGTTATCTACTTAAGAACTATGCGCCTCTGACGCGCTCCATGGCTTCCTGCTTTCGCTTGCACTCTATGCACAAAGTCGTCACCGGCCTGGCGTTTAGTCGTTCTATGCCGATATCGTCGCCACATTCGTCGCATTGCCCGAAATGACCTTCCTCTATCCTTTGCAGCGCTTCGCGAATCTTCATGATCAGCTTTCGTTCACGGTCGCGGATGCGGAGGATGAAGTTTCTGTCCGATTCAAGGGTAGCGCGGTCGGTAGGATCAGGGAAATTCTCCTCGTTATCGGTCATCCCGGCGACTGTTTTCTCGGCTTCCGAATAGAGCTCATCCAGCCTCTTAAGAAGGACTTCCTTGAAATATGCTTGGGTTTCCTTATCCATCTTCCAACTCCGCTCGCTGATTTGAACGTTATTGACTAACATAATCGCCATCAAGAGTAAAGGCGAATCGTATTTGTTGAGAATCATTAACCGCGCTCAAACAGACCGCTCTTTCCACCCGTTTTGAAAGTCAGGCGTGTATTGCGGATGGTCATTCCACGATCGATAGATTTACACATATCGTAAATGGTCAAAGCTGCATTTGTGACCGCAACGAGTGCTTCCATCTCGACGCCGGTCCTGTCGTTGGTTTTGACACGCGAACTGATCCTGATTTCGCTTTTCGATTCATCGGGGAAGAAATCCACCTCGATCCCGGTCAACTGAAGCTGATGGCAAAGTGGAATAAGCTCCCAAGTCTTTTTGGCAGCCATAATCCCGGCAAGCCTTGCGGCCTCAAAGACATTTCCTTTATAGATATCCCCCGAACAGATGCGCCGCAGGGTCTCACCTGTGAGGCTGACAAAAGCCTCTGCCCGGGCTTCCCGTGAGGATGTCTCCTTCTCACTTACGTCCACCATCCTCAGGCGGCCCTGCGAATCGAGATGAGTCAGTTCGCCGGTTGACATTTCTTTGCCTCAGTTTCCCTCTATGATCTGCAAGAGCAGAATCAAGTCCCCGGGAGGCGCCGCAGGCAAGACGGCATCGCCTGCGCCTGCCACGCGAATCCTTGTTCCGTCCACAATTCCCGCCGGAATCCAGACTTGCAGCGAGCAGGCCTCTTCACACTCCCCGACCCCACCGCACAACTGGCACCCGGACCTCCTGGACCCATTACTACAATTTCGGCAATAGACCATCCTCACATAACTGATTTCTTCGTGAAAGCCCCCGTTTTGAAGAGAGCTTCTTGAAATCTGCAAGTCGAACCTGAGGTCGCAGCCATGGCTCGTCCGGACCTGGCGCTTGCCTATCCCGAACAAATCCTGAAATATCTCGTCGAATGAAGAAGCCTCGCCGCCTTCGTTGTGAATGTCTGTCCAAGATGAGTCGGGGTAGTTCCTCCTTGCCTTCCGGTAGCCGCGAACCCTATCGTATTTTCTGCGTGCGGCAGGATCTTTCAGTGTTTCATAAGCTTTGCGGACTTCCCGAAAGCGTTCAGCCGCCATCGAATTGCCTGGATTTCGATCCGGATGCAGCTTCATTGCCAGATAACGAAATGCGCTACGTATCTCGTCCTGGGAAGCCCGAACCGATATACCCAGGACTTTATAGTAGCAGGTTTTTTTTCTGGCTCTTGCTTGTGGTTCCAAGTGGCATCCTTGCTTTTTGCTGAATCGAGGTTTTAATTTTATTAGGAATGGAGCTATAAAACAAGAAGCGAGTCATCTCACTGAATTGATGTTTGTTAACGCTATTGAGTAGCTTATCTCGATTGTCGGCCGGGAGCGCTGTAAGACCGCCAGGGAGGATTTGTTGACGTACGGCTCTTGGAAGAAATGGGAGAGAATGCTGAAGCTGCCCGCGAGTTGGGGCAAAACGTGCTGTATATCTCCCAATACATTTCGGGCTTCGACCTGGAGAAATACCTCCGGCCGGTCGACGGTCGAGTGACCTATCATGACCCCTGCCACCTGCTGCGGACTCAGGGGGTAAAAGAGCCTCGAAGCTTGCTAAAGCGCAATCCGAACATGGAATTCATGGAAATGTCGGGGGCTGACGTCTTTTGCGGAGGAGCAGGTGCTTTCAGTTCGAGCATCCTGATCTGGCGGAGGGATAACGAAAAACAAGATTCAGGCCATCAATGAAACGTCTGCCAATCTGGTTGCAACAGGGTGTCCCCGATGCCGCCCGCAGATCCATGGCAACCTTGGAGACGAATCGATCCAAGTCGTTCATCCCATAGAACTCCTAGCGCTTGACATGTCCTGAAACCAAAAAAAACCACACCAGGCTCTTCGAACTACTTTCGCACGTGGCATTCGCCGCAGGTAACAGGCCCGCTTCTCATGGTCTCATGGCAGGTTTTGCACTGAAAATGGAAAGCATCTTTGAGCGAAGGCTGGCCTCCATCGGCTTTATCGTTGTGGCAGGAATCGCAGGTTTGCCCCTCTCCGCCCCGGTTATTCAGGAATGCATCAAAATCATGATGGCACCGAGTGCAATCCAGCTTGTTTTCCGCATGGAGCTTGTGATTGAACTCGACCAGAGGCCTCTGGTGATTTCCAATCTCTTTATGATTAAGCAGGAAGGTATCATCCTGGGAATGAGCCATCGGGACGAAAGTGGCAAGAACGAGGACAACCAGCAAAAGTTTTATGTATGTCATTGAAATTCCCTTCATTCCTATTCTTTCTCGAAAACTCTCTCCCGTCGAGTCAATCCTTCGCTTCCTCATCGTCGGTCTCAACAGGTCTAAACTTCTCAGGAATGATCATCGCCTCTGTGATCACCTCCTTGAATTGAATCACCTTGATCCCGAGATTATACTCCTTGTTGAGGTCCCCGATCTGATCGAAACAGTTGTGGCAAGGACAGATAACAATCTTTGCGCCGGTCGCCTTTATCTGCTCGGCTTTTATCCTTCCGGACTCCATCCTTCTTTTTCTGAACTCCGGTCCCATGGGAATGAAACCACCCCCGCCCCCGCAGCAGTGATTGTAGATGGAGTTGGGCGTCATATCGCGGAAATCCCGGGCGATATACTTCATAATCGCCCGGCCCTCCTCCCACAGTCCGCCGTTTCTCGAAACATTGCAGGGGTCCTGGTAAGTTACGGGTTCTTTGAGCATCTTGTCCGGATCGATTTTGATCCGGCCGTCTCTGAGGTATTCATAAAAAAGGCGCACTGAGTGTACGACCGGAACGGGAGGTTTGCCGCTGCGGTAGCCCAACATGTATGGGCCTTCGAAAAGAGCCGACCTGTAGGCGTGCCCGCATTCGGTGATTGCGATCGCCTGCACCCCGAGTTCCAGGGCCTTAGTGTACATGTTTTTTACAATTTGGCCAGCCAACGCTTTATCCCCGGCAAACATGGCCAGATTGGTATCGTCCCAGCCGGTGCTGGGCATTGTCCAATCTTCCTCGGCCACAGTAAATATCTTGGCCGCCATCGCAATATCCTGCGGATAGTACAT
>JBEKPW010000068.1:0-57008 GCA_049520315.1 Syntrophobacteraceae bacterium | reverse complement strand
CTTCAGCCATGAAGATCCTCTTGTAGGAGACCTCAAACAAAGATTAATAAAATTGGGCGTAAACGACTGGGCCTCCGCTGGAGAGAACATCTTTAAGGAAACCGGGGCTTATGATCCTGCCCGGCAAGCCGTTAAAGGTTGGATGAATAGTCCAGGTCACCGCAAAAACATTCTGAATCCTGCATTTACTCACACTGGGATTGGCGTTGCCTTCGGGCATGACAATTTCCTATATTTTACGCAGGATTTCATCCTTCCTAAATAATTTGGTTTACATTCTTTCCATATTGATACGGGGAGTCGAACCCCGTAGCACATTGACCCAGAGCGACTTTACAGTGTTCTGAAACACCAGTGAAACACCATAGGCGAAGACTTCGGATTTGCAAATACCCGGGGCGGGAATCGAACCCGCACTGATATTGATGGGACAAGGGTTTACAGATTTCTGCACGACTTGCGCAACACCGAAACGGGGACACTGGATTCGAACCAACGGTCGTTCTTTACCAGCAACTGTCCGGACACGCTGTGGAACACAAGTGGAATACGTGACGCGAGAAAGGGGTATCGGACCTGTTCTGGTATCCCTTCTTGATCTGCATGCGGAGGTTGGAAATCTTCTGCTCAAAATATGATTGTTAAACTTTAACTTTTTCAGCACATGCCTGAGATCAACATAGGACAGCTGTCCTGAGTTTTCCTTTTCTCGGCCTGAATGGCCTGCAAAAAGTAATGCCCTCGGATACATTCCTGAGGGCATCCTTTATCCAGGAACAAATCAAGTTGCGCACTATGCAAGAATTCGGTCCACCTTAGACTTGACCATCATGGTTATAAGTCCCAGTGTGGTGATTTTTCCCCGGGCTTTTCCGAGCCTGATCCATGTATCGATGATGTCTTTGGGCACCTGCGGCTGTTCGGATTCGGGTTTTAGAACCAGATGAAGGGAATCGGTTTGGCAGGTGGAAACGCAAAGCCCGCAGCCAATGCAGCGGTCGAGATCCAGCCGCACCGCACCGTCTTCAAGCTTCAAGGCTTCCATCTGGCAACGTTCCACGCATGTGCCGCAGGTTTGGCAGGTTTCGGGGTTATGGGCAGCATGGAAAGGGCTTGCCACCAATGTGGCCGGCCTGGGACTACGTTTGTACACTTTCAGGACCTTGCAACAGTGCCCGCAACAAAGGCACATAGACAGGGAATTTTTAGCGTTTCCGGGTTGGAGGACGAGACCGGCTTCATCGGCCCATTTTAGTATCTCCAGAGTCTCACGTAGGTCAATCACCCGGTCCATACCATTCCATATGCGATAATCCGCTAATTCACCGAATGCCAAACAACGCTCCTCGGGTTTACCGCAGCTCTTTCCCCGCATGGTTCGTTCGCGGCAGCAAATGCAGAGACCAACTGAAAACTTCTTCTGCGCTTTAACCAGCTCATCAGCTATCTCATACGGGAGCGCCACATGTTCCAGCGCCACACTCCGGCCTATCGGAATGGTGCGCATTTGAGGGAACTTCCAATACTGTTTGGAAAGGATGGGCCTATACTCGTTCATGTACTGTATCAGTTCAACGTCCAGTTTGTTGACCTGAAGATCCCATATCCCAACAGCATATTGAACCGCACAATACCTCGCGGGACCGGTTTCGTGTCTTATTTTGAAAATAAGCCCCTTTTTCGACATCTCATCCAGACGTTGAGCCGTCTCTTCCCGAGGCATTCCAGCCCTTCGCGCAACGACCCGCGATTCCTCCGGAACCAGGGTGAGATACGACGCGAGTTCCGCCTCCTCCGGGGTAAAGAGTTTCTTGAGGATACGCAGTTCCACCCCGCTATCAGTGGGTGGAAAGCCACCTGGAAGATTGTCTAAATGCTTGGCCAGTCTTTGATACATTTCCTGTTCCAAAGCATTCTCCCTTCACAACATAAACAATGGGATTTTTATGATAGAAACCATTTCAAAGCTTCGCCAGCGCTTTCTGCGCCTTGGCTAGCCAATCATCCATCCCCATCTCGCGGAACATAGCCTCGGCTTTTTGCAACTGCGCCACTGCCTCTGTGGTCGGACTGGAAGAACCGCTAAGCTCTCCCAGATGAAAGTAGCCTACGGCTGTTATTGGTTTCAGTTTGAGTTCGTCGGCTATTTCGATGCTCCTAAAAATATGTTCCTTAGCCTCATCAGACCGGCTGGGATTGTCGGCGGCAAGGATTCTTCCCAGAAACATCTCGGCTAGCGCCTCAGCGCCCCTTTCTTTGTTCGCGCGAGATAGATTCACTCCCTGTTCCGCGTAAGCTTTCGCTTTTTCCAAATTTCCCAGTTGCAAGTGCGCTACACCAAGGTAAGCGTGAATACTGCCTAACCACAGGGGCATACCCAGACCGGAATGGATTCCAAGTCCCTTTTCCAAGTGCTCAAGTGCCGTTGTCGGCTGTTCAAGCAGAAGGTATCCATACCCCATCCCAGCCCGTGCAATACCTGTAAACGAAACTACCTGACCCCTTTCGCATAGTTCCGCAGCCGTTCGGTAGTGCTCAATGGTTCTTTTGCCGTCACCTTTGTAAAGATAAAAATCGCCTTGATACATTTCGATGAATGCCAGAGTAGACGGGTTTCTGATCTGACGAGCGAATTTACGACAATCTTCAAGGATGCGTTCTCCCATATCGAAGTTCCCCATAGCTCCCATCGCGCAACCGTGCGCCGCTTTTAATAAGGAGTAGATGGAGTGATGGCCGCCAAAGGTCTCTGATTGGTTCGGCACCTTTTCGATTAGTTCGATGCATTTGGGTACAACCTCGCAGATTTCGCCGAAGTTCCCGGTGATAGTGCAAGAGCCTACAAAATCAAAAAACATAGGCGCAATAGTTTGAACATCCCCTATGCGTTCCAAAGCACTAAGGCCCTTCTGCATATAAGTTTTCCCAAGAGCAGGATCACCTCCGGCCATCATGTAATAAAAACCGGTATTATTGATGAATGATACGAGCGCCTTCCCGTCTCCCAGCTTTCTTGCTAAAGCCTCTCCTTCACTGAGAAACTCGATCGAACCCTCGGGGAAGCCTAATGCTCTCATGGGAACAGCAGTCATTAAGCGGAGAACCTCCAGGCGGTTGTTATCGTTGTCCGTAGTCTGCGGCATGTGGTGGAGCATTTCAAGGGCTTTTTTGAAGATTCGAAACGCTTCCCGAATGGAGCTGCTCCGGGTCGCTTTTTGACCGGAGAGTTTTAAAAATTGGCAGGCCTTAACTTGATTATTGCTGTGTGAATAATGCCACGCAAGCATTTCATAAAACTCTTCCAGCCTGTGCGGGTATAGCTTCTCAATTGCATTGCCTATTCGTTCGTGAATCTCTTTTCTTCTCTGCAAAAGCAGGCTGTTATAAGCCACTTCCTGGGTGAGGGCATGTTTGAATATGTACTCCAGTTCGGGGAAAAGGCCTTTTTCGTAGATAAATTCCAACCCCTGTAGATTAAGCAGCCCTGACTTGAGTTCTTCTTTCATATCCGAGATGGTCTCCAGAATACGAAAAGCAAACTCCCGCCCGATCACGGCCGCCACCTGAATGATTCTTTTGAGGCTTTCCTCAAGCCGGTCCATGCGGGCGGCTATGATTCCTTGAACAGTGTCGGGGACCTGCACACCGGATTTGTCCCGAGCCAGGACGAAGCTCCCGTCCTTTTTCTCGATGGAGCCATTCTCAAGCAACGAATGGGTAAGCTCTTCCATGAAAAACGGGTTTCCGGCGGCCCTGTTTAAGATGAGTTCCCTCAGTTCGGGCGCCGTCTCTCCTCCTTCCAAGATTGCCGCGACCAGTTCTGCGCTCCTGCTTGTGGAAAGCTCCCCAACTGCCACCCTGCTGTAGTAGGACTTGCTTCCCCACTGGTGAACGTATTCGGGCCTGTACAGAAGAAGGAGAAGAATTTTGGTTCTGGGAAGCCAGCCGATCATATAGCCCAGGAACTCTTCGGTGGTCTTGTCGATCCAGTGAAGGTCTTCAATGGTCAGGACCAAGGGACTGTCCTCGCTGCCCCGGATCAGCAGGTCTCGAAACGCTTCGAAGGTCTTTTCCCTCTTTTGTTTGGGATCGAGCTTTGCATAATCTTCATCCTCGACCTTCAATGACAGAAGTTCCTGGAACGGTGGGATGATGTGCCCAAGGTTGGCGTCAAGCCCGAGGATTCTCTCACTTAGCTTATGCCTGATTATGTGCTCCTGCTCGCCTTCTTTTACTCCGATAAAAGACCTGACAATACCCAGCAAGGGCAAATAGGGCATGGACCCGCCATAGTGAAGGCACCTGCCCTCAAAATAGCTGTACTCGTCCTGCGAAAGGGAATTCTTGAATTCCAGGAGCAGTCTCGATTTCCCCACTCCAGCTTCTCCAACGATGCCAACGACCTGGCCTTCGCCCGATTTGACCTTATCGAACGCCTCTCGTAATGCTTCGATTTCCCGCGTTCGTCCTATAAACCGTGTGAGTCCCCTGACAGCAGACGCGGCAATCCTTGTCTCAACTTCCGTCGCCTTCAAAAGCCGGTACGCCGCAACGGGTTCTTCTTTGCCTTTCACACGAATCTCACCAATCGGCTCGAACTCGAAAAACTCCTTGACCTGTTTGTAAAGCGGCGCTGAGACTAATACTGTCCCCGGATCTGCGCTCGTCTCCATGCGGGCGGCAAGGTTCACAATGTCCCCTTTAGCCGTGTAGTCCATCCGCAGGTCGTCACCGACCGTGCCGACCACCACAGGACCGTAGTTGAGGCCAATGCGCATTTTGAAGTCGATGCCTAACACCTCTTTAAGACTTATTGTGTATTGCGCCAAGGCCTTCTGAACAGCCAGTGCTGCGTGGCAGGCTCTCTGTGCATGGTCTTCGTGGGCAATGGGCGCACCGAAAAGAGCCATCAGACCGTCGCCAAGAAACTCGTTGATGGTACCCTCGTACCTATGGATCTCGTCCATGAGGAGGCGAAAGCATTTGTCCATGATATTGTGGACCTCCTCAGGGTCAAGATTCCCGAACATGGCGGTTGAGTTTGCCACGTCTGCGAACATGACGGTGACGATTTTGCGTTCACCCTCAATGGAACTTCGGGTAGTTAAAATCTTATCCACAAGATGTTTGGGGGTGTAGGAACGGGGCTGGTTAAGGTCCAGAGGTTTGGCTTGTTCAGGCTTGCGAAGATCGCGTCCGCACTCAGCGCAGAACTTTCTATCGGGGGGATTAGCATTCCCGCATTGAGGGCAGGGCATCTCCAGTTTATCGCCGCACTCGACACAGAACTTTGCGCCTTTAGGTTGCTCTGCTTCACATTTCCTGCACTTCATCGAAGTACTCCTCTTGTAACAGAGCCGGACTGCCTAAGTTATGATTACATTACTGGTCGCACCCGAATCGAACCGTTTGAAGATCGGATTGAGCGTGAAAGAGGTTGCGGGACGCTCGAAATTAAAGAATTTTACAATATTGCCATCGAAAAGCGCAATTGGAAACGGTCACACTGGAAATGCCGATCAGGCGAATGTGGGAAAACCTCACCGCCTGAGGCAGCCTACCTTCGATAGAAGTCTATGTTACTTGCCAAAGGCGGAACCTGCAGCCGGCCACGACTTCGTGAATGTTTGATCTGGACGTGGCAAATTTTCGGGACGTCCAGATTTCAATACCCAGAGAAGAGATAACGGAACTTCCTCCGAGAAGGCGGATGTGAACCAAAATTGCGGTCAATTGTGAAGAGTGTAGGTGTGACCCCTTTCTCTTGCTCGCTAGCCGGATGAACCCTTGCTATCACTCGCCATTTTGCCAACCACACGGGTGAGCGGTCCGGTCGAGCAGTGCGTTAAGCCTTGACAATGTCCAGCTGGTATTTTTGCGCATTTATAAGGGCTTGGTAGATCGTAATTTCTGATGGATAACTTTCTATCCAGCTTTTGATAATCTCTCTATTTTTGTGGCTCATGAGGGCGCCAAAGATTACTCCACTCAGGGCCTTCGGAGGGAAGAAGTGATCATCTACTCCTCCCTCTTCTTCCGTTTTCAGGACTCTCCACTCATCCTCGTACGCCCAGTGCTCAGATTTGGTCAAGAGGGCTTTCCGAAACTCTTCGGCTTCGCCTATTCGCATTATATTCACGACGGGGTAATCCCGCTGGTAGGCAACCGCAAATGCCTCCCAGAAAAGGCTGCCTTCTATGGATGTATCAAACTCAAGGCATAGACCCTTGTGAGCGTCCGAGTAATGTGCCCACATCAGGAGATCGTCCTTCTTTTCAGAAAGGCAGTAAATTCCAACCGTGGCAACAAATCTGTTGTACACATCTCGCAACTTCTCCTGGTCCTTGAAGAATTTATCTTTCCCTTGCATCAGTTTTTTGATTTCTGCCCTGTTGGCGCTCGGAAACCGCTCTTTTGTAAGTTCTTTCAAGAATGACTTTCGCGCAAGCACACTTCTATCAACTGTCAATATTGGCCTGCTTTCAAACGGATCGTTAAATTTGGTAGGATCGCTCAGGAACACTTTTTTCTTGTGAAATATATCTTGAAGGCCCAAAGAGGCCATGCTCCGATACTTATAGAGGTATTTAACGGGGTACGGCCTAACGCGTTTGATAAGTTTTTCGGCTTCCAGCCTCTTGGTCATATTCCTATTCACAGCTTAACATTTCGGCTTAGCAGCCGCGGCGGCCTACCGACGGTCTGCCAAAGCCGCCGATTATGAGCAGAAATCACCGCTGGTGACCCGGACACTTGTTATCCGGGCCTTCCCGATACTACATCCCTGACGGGTGCAATTCAACGAATTCAACGAGATAAATTCAACGTACATCTTGCCAACCCTTTGAACTTTTCTTCAGTGGTCGAGCATAACGACAATGATTCGGATATGGAAACCTGGTTGCAGCCTTGTAAAATGCGGTTTTTGCCCCCTGAAATTGCCTTCGTAAGAGGGATCTCCTCACACAGCCTTCGGGTGGGCGACGCTAAAGCTCGACTGCTTCTCCGCTCCTCAGTTCATCTGCTTTTGTCCTATTCACCCATTTACCCATTCGCCTACTCACCTGCTTTTTTTCCTCTTCTGGTTGCCGCTTCTATTGCCGCTTCTATTGCCGCTTCTATTGCCGCTTCTATTGCCGCTTCTGGTTGCCGTTTTGCAGGTCCAAATCATCCCGCGGTATAATATCGTCGGATTAGACAGGGCAGCGGGTTGCGGGTTTCCACTCAGTCCTCAGTCCTCAGCACTCAGTCCTGAGTTAGCGGTATAATATTTGCTGATTTTTGGGTGATTGAGGTTTTATCCGTGTCTGGAATTTGGTTCTTCCCTGTCCACTGTTCACTGCTCTCATTGAATTTGGCCTGAATTTGCAATGATGGGATTTAGCAATTAAGGAGTAGAGATCAAGGTGCTTATCCGTGTCCATCCGTGTCTGGAATTTGGCTTATCGCTCCTCAGTCAGCGGGCTGCAGAGCGCGCGTTACGGATTTCCACTCGGTCCTCAGTCCTCAGTCCTGAGTTAGGACGCAGAGGAATAAGTAGGCTGAAGACGTTCAGGTTAAAGGTTTTAAGACCTAACAGCCTTCAGCCTAATAGTCTATTTCTCTCCATGTCCGGACTATGCCCCGCCCTCTGTGCCTCTGTGGTGGATCTTGTATGGAAACAGTCTCCCAAAAGTTTCCATATTTTTCCATAACGTTTCCAGGGAGTTTCCATGTGTTTCCATGCGGAGAAAGGGATCAAGGGCATCGGCAGGGTGAGATGGCAAGCCGCTTTCCTCGGCTTTTACTCAGTCCTCAGTCCCCAGTCCTCAGTCCTGCGTAACGGCCCGCGTCGTCGAGCGGAAAATGTTTGTGGTGCTCATTTTGACTCAACCTGGCTATGACGGCAGTAAACCAAAAATTCCCATGATGTTTCCAGGATGTTTCCATGGCAAAGAAAAAGATTAATGATGACACACTCTTACAATTGATCCCGGATGGAAACAGCCCGGCCGAGGCAGCGCGCCGGCTTGACTGGAATCATGGAACAAGAGCTTGCAGCATTGCCCGTATCAGTTTAAAGTACGGAAGCCGGGTGTCGGAAGGCTCGCCGCAATTTTTTTATTTCCGCTTTCCTGGTGGCCCTTCACCCCGCTGCCGCTCCTCTCCTTCATGCTCTTCGTGACCTGGTGCGTGCCTGCCGGAAAGGGGGATCCATGGGAAAGAAATACAAAACCGGATGTGTCCTTTGTGCTCAAAACTGCGGTCTTGAAGTCGAAGTCGAAGACAACCGCATCGTCAAGGTCAAGGGGGATAAATCCAACGTTCGAAGCGAAGGCTATGTTTGCCGTAAAGGCCTTAACATCGCCTGGCACCAGCACAACGCGGACCGGCTTCGATATCCCCTGAAGCGCGCAGGAGACCGATTTGACAGGGTCTCATGGGACCAGGCCATCGATGAGATTTCAACCAGGCTCAAGGAGATAGTCGACCGGCATGGTCCGCGTTCCCTCGCCTACATGGGCGGCGGCGGACAGGGCTGTCACTTCGAGGCGGCGTTCGGCGTGCGCCTGCTCCGGGGGTTGGGTTCCCAATATCATTACAGCGCCCTCGCCCAGGAATTCTCAGGGATGTTTTGGGTCCATGGCCGAACCTTCGGCCGCCAGTACATCCACACGGTTCCGGACATCGCGAATACGGACCTGCTCCTCGCAATCGGTTGGAACGGCATGCAGAGCCACCAGATTCCACAGGCCCCGCGCCACCTCCAACGAATCTCGAAAGATCCCGGCAAGCTCCTGATAGTTGTGGACCCCCGCCTCTCGGAGACGGCCCGGATAGCCGACATCCATCTTCCCATCCGTCCCGGAACGGACGCGCTGCTGCTAAAAGCCATGATCGCCATAATTCTCGATGAAGGATGGGAAAACAAAGCCTACATGGAGGAACATACTTCTGAGTTCGATCGGGTGAAATCGCTCTTCCTAAATTTTGACGCTCGCGCCGCCTTGGGCACCTGTAATCTTGATTTCGACCGTGTTCGTGAGGTCTGCCGCCTCTTTGCCACCCGCAATTCATGCCTGCGCTACGATCTGGGAGTGATGATGAACCGTCACAGCGCCGCCTCCTCTTATTTAGCAGTTATCCTCCTGACGCTCTGCGGCAGGATCGGCGCCCGGGGAGGCGCTGTATTTCAAGGCCATATGTTACCCATAGGCTCTCATTCGGACGAAAGGAATCCCAAAACGTGGCGGACTGCGGCCACCGACTTTTTCCCGGTCGGAGGTACTTTTCCCCCCAATGCCATGCCGGAGGAAATCCTCTCCGACCGTCCGGAGCGGCTGAGGGCAGTCCTCGTCGCAGGTTCCAACCCTCTGCGCTCTTATGCGGATACTACGGCATACGAAGAAGCCTTCAAACGGCTCGACCTGCTGGTGACCGCAGACGTCGCCATGACTGAAACGGCCGTTCTGTCCCATTACGTGCTCCCCTCACGGTCGGCCTATGAGTCGTGGGACGGATCGTTTTTTGCCCTCACTTTTCCCGGCGTCTTCTTCCAGATGCGGCGGCCCATCGTGGAGCCGGAGGGAGATCCCCTGGAGTTGGGGGAGATCCATTTGCGTCTGGCAGACAGGCTTGGGCTGATCCCGCCTCTCCCTGAAACCCTCTATAAGGCTGCAGAGCAGGGCCGCAACTCCTATGGCAGGGCCCTTTTCGATTATCTCGCAAAGGAACCGAACGCCATGAGGATGATGCCTTTCATCCTTGGAAAAACACTTGGCAAGGTGATAGGATCGGTCCACCTGGCCGCTTTATGGGGCATGCTGCAGGCGGGGCCGAAATCCTTCCACGAAAATGCCGCTCGTGCTGGATATAAACCGGGGGCGGCGCTGGGGGAGGAGGTATTTCAAAATATCATCGATCATCCGGAAGGGATCTGGGTTGGCCAGGTCGACCCGGAGCGTAACCTGACGCACCTCAGGACAGAAGACGGCAGGATCTGCATGCATATCCCCGAGCTTTTGGACACTATCGGGGAACTTAATTCAGAGCGCGAAGAAGAGTCCCTCAAACTTGGTCACGACTTTCCGTTGATCCTCATGGCGGGACGTCATATCTCAGTAAATGCCAACACTCTAATGCGAAACCCGGCCTGGAACGAAGGCAAAAGGGCTTGTACCCTCACGATGCATCCGGTAGACGCCGACGCCCTTCAATTGCTGGACGGCCAGACGGTGCGGGTGACGACTGAGGCGGGCTCGGAATTGATCGAACTGGAGGTTACAGGGACGGCTTGCAGGGGTCATGTAACGATACCTCACGGATTCGGGCTGGTATATGACGGCAAGGCCTACGGAGCGAACGTGAACCGCTTGACGAAAAACACCAACCGTGACCATCTGGGCACGCCGATGCACCGGTATGTGCCTTGCCGGGTGGAGGCAGCCTGACCAATGATGGAGGCATGAACTCCGTATTCTCTTATCCGATAAAAGGACAAAGCTGACTGGCAGGATGTGCACTGGTTAATTCTGACGCTGCGGCCTTGAGGTGCTGCCACTGACAGTCATTAGGGCATAACCCCCAACCTCATAAGCGGTCGGTATCTTTCTTGTCTATGTCCTTTCTACTGATAAGAAGATATTTTTCAAGCTCCGGGATGAAGGTATCCGGATCGATCGGCTTTTCGATGTAGCCGGTACACCCAGCCTCGATGCACTTTTCACGATCGCCTACCATGGCATAGGATGTGACGGCGACGATAGGTACATCGGCGAATTCCGATTCGGACCTGAAACGCCTCGCAACGGCATAGCCGTCCGTTTCCGGAAGTTGAATGTCTAGAAGAATTAAATCCGGATTGGTTTTCATGGCAATTTGGATGGCGGTCGAACCATCTCTGGCCTGGATCACTTCATATCCGTTATGTTCCAGAAGGAATGTTATCAAATACAGGTTTTGCTCATTATCTTCAATGACCATTACCTTGTGCTTCATAGGGCTGTCCTCGGCGATAACGGTAATGTGAAGGTGAACGTGCTTCCTTTTTGTTCTCCTTCGCTTGTTGCCCAAATCTCTCCGCCCAACATCTCGACTAACCGCCTGCAAATGGAAAGTCCCAGGCCGGTTCCTTCATAGCTGCGGGTCAAACCGGTGTCGATTTGCCTGAACGTCTCGAACAGAGTCGTTATATTTTGGGCGCTTATCCCGATACCTGTATCCGTGATCGAGGTAATGAGCCGCATTTCATCCACCGAGCTCTTAATTCGCACTTCCCCATAGTCCGTGAACTTGATCGCATTATTGACAAGATTAATAAGAATTTGTTCCACTCGACGACGGTCGCTTACCATATTACAAACTGCGGAATCGATATCTACAGTAAGCTTCAACCCCTTCTTTTCCGCCATGGGCCGGATGATCTGAAGCACACTCTTGAGAGACTCACACAGATCGTATTGCTCGATTGAAAGAGTCAACTGTCCGGCTTCAATTTTGGATATGTCCAGAACATCGTTGATGAGCTGCAATAGATGGCGGGCGCTTTTTTGTATCATGCCCATCTGCTTTTTCTGCTCTTCATTGAGCGGACCTGCCAATCCCTGGAGCAGTATCCCGGTAAAGCCAATAATAGAATTGAGAGGGGTACGGAGCTCATGAGACATGGAGGCCAGGAAGGCTGATTTCATCCGGTCGGCAGATTCGGCGAGATCTTTGGCCCGCAGTATTTCCAGCTCCGCCTCCTTTTGATGGGTCATATCCGTGATGATCTCGGCGATATATTTCGGTTGCCCCGCATCATCGCGGATCAGGAAGAGATTTACCAGCGCGGGGATTTGACGGCCATCCCTGGTGAGCACGTCCATTTCACCGGTCCAGTCGCCGTGAGTGAAGAGAACGGGGAGGATTTCTGCCTGCAGCCTTTGGCGCTGCTCCATCCTGAAACAATCCATGAAGTTCTTGTCCTGGCCCGGAGTCCATTCGGTCTCACCGAGCATGTCAAGAAGCGCTGTGTTCATATAGGTGATTCGTCCGTCGAGATCAGCCATGGCCATGGCTTCGCCGGCATTATCAGCGAATTTTCGAAATATCTGCAATTGCATTTCAGCGCTTTTGAGCTCAGTGATATCGTTCCCGATGCACAAGATTCCTGTAAGCCGGCCCGACTGGTCACGGACCGGCTTATTCGTCCATGCGATCCAGACGCGCTCACCGTTACGGCGTACATTCTCGTTTTCGCTCCTCTCGAATCTTTCAGGATGTGAGGCCAACTCCCTGATCATTTGAACCAGGTCCCGTCCTCCAGTCTCAGTTTCAGGAACGATGGTTCCAATAACGCTGCGGCCGAGCAATTCTCGCTCCTCATAGCCGAAAAACTTCTGAGCGAACTCGTTGAAGAAAGTCACCCTGCCCAGTACATCCATTCTGAGTATGATGCTGTTGGCGTTTTCCACCAATTCCCGATATTTCTGTTCGCTGTGGCGCAATGACTCCTCGGCGAGCTCGCGGTCCAGGATTTCCTGCCTCAATTGGGCAGTTCGCTCGACTACCCTGTCCTCCAATTCCGCTCGAGCGCGCTCCAGGCCGACGACGGCTTCGGCGCGTTCTTTTCGGACACGCAGCGCCATGATGCCGTGGGCGAGATTCTTGCCCAGCTCTTCGAGAAGCCCTTCCTCTGCTGCATCGAAGGCATTCGTTTCGGCAGCATAAATGCCCAGGACGCCGAAGCTGGCGCCCTCAGCCCGGAGGGGCACTGAAATGACAGAACCGAAGTTGAGCTGACTGAAAAACTCATACCACGGTGCAAAATCAGGGTTGTTGAGGACATCCCGGCCTATGCAGGGCTTGCCCGAGCGGATGGAGGGGCCGACAGAGCCGCGCCCATATTCGTTGTCTGCCCAGCTTATGTGCAAGTGTTCCAAAAGGCCCCCACTGGGACCTGCATGTGCAACCACGCGCACGGTGCGCGCATCATCTTGCTCGGCATATCCCACCCAGGCAAGGTAGTAGCCGGCCGTACCCACGGCGATGTTGCACACATCCTCCAGCAGCGTGTGTTCCTCTGTGGCCTGGACCACGGCCGTATTGCACTCGGACAACAACTGTAACGCGCGATTGGTCTGACGAAGGGTTTCCTCCCTGGACTTTTGCCAGGTGATATCATTGACGATATGAACTACGCCGCTCAGATTGCCAACGAAATCGGTCAAAGGCTCAACTTTTACATTGAACCACCTCTCACCCAACTGTATCACTTCGTTTTCGCGCCGATGGCTTTCACACATCCTATGGACGGGACATTCCTGAATTGGAACATCGCTATGATGCATGAGGTCATGACAACTCCGGCCGATGATCTCCCTAACCGGTAAGCCGACGATCCTTCTCGTCGCCTCATTGCACCGTAGAACCCGATGTTCCCCGTCTAGAATAAAAATGCCGTCGTCAATGGCCTCAAAGGTTGTATGCCACATCTTCAGCTCTGCACGCAGATCCTCTTCCGCCTTACGGAGTTTTGAAATATTCCTCGCGCATACGAGAAGGAGGTCCCGCCCCTGGTAACCGAATGCGCGGATATTTTCTTCGACCGGGAAGCACGTACCGTCTTTACGTCGATATGAGCCTTCCGCGGTCAAAGATTTATCAATGGAGACCCGGTCCCACGTTTCCTGGATATCGGCAGAACCGATGCCTGCTCTAACTTCCATGACCGATAGGCCAAGCAGCTCTTCCCGCTCATACCCCAAGCAGGCACAAGCCGTCAGGTTCGCCTCGACTATATGGCCTGCGGCGTCAATCAACAGCAGGGAGTCCATCGCCCCATCGAAAAGACTGCGAAAAATCGCATCGCTCTCACTTACGCCATCAGCAATATTCAAGAACGTTCCCCTGTCTTCGCAGTCTCATCCAAGGCTCTTCTAACCAGCAATGCAAGATCGCGCAAGGTGACGGGTTTCATGAGAAACCCCTTGATCCCCAGTTTCCCGATCCTCTCGGGGCTGATATGTTCGCTGAAGCCCGTGCAGATGATTATGGGCAGCTCCGGCTTCAACTGGAGAAGTTCTCTCGCAAGCCCCAGACCCGTCATACTCGGCATGGTCATGTCGGTGATCACCAGATCGAAGGGTTGGTTCCCGGGTTGATGCAGAAAGGTCTCCAGGGCTTCCAGACTACTCGTCCTGCATAATGTTTCATATCCAAGGCTTTCGAGCATATCCCCCATCGCGGTAGCCAGACCCGCCTCGTCGTCTACGACCAGGATACGTTCATGCCCTCGGGGAAGGGAGGGTTCGACTGAGTCCGAAGAGCACGCGCTTTCTGCCGCAGGAAACAGCAGCTTGAACATCGTCCCTTTGCCCGGTTCGCTCTCGACTTCAATTACCCCTCCGTGACCCTTCACGATGCCGTGAACGACCGAAAGCCCCAATCCAGTGCCAACCCCTGCTTCCTTGGTTGTGAAGAAAGGGTCGAAAATGCGGTCCATGATGGCCTGGCCGATTCCATGTCCGTTGTCTTTGACGATTAGTTGGACGTGAAGGCCCTCCTGGAGTTCAGAGTAACGATCGCCAACCTTCGGTTCCACAAAGACATCGGCCAGCGTGACATCCAGGGTCCCTCCCTGATCACGCATGGCATGAACGGCGTTGGTGCATAGATTCATCAAGACCTGATGAATCTGTGTGGGGTCTCCAAGGACGGTCGAGCGACTGCTGATGTCCGACCTGATGTCTATGGTGCTGGGGATGGTCGCCCTCAGCATCCTCAATGCCTCCTTGAAGATGAGGCTCACCTGCACCGGCTTCTTTTCTTTCTCACCTTGACGGCTGAATGCGAGGATCTGCAGGACAAGGTCCTTCGCCCGGTCGGCGGCCTTGAGCACCTCGTCTAACTTCTTTGCGGCCGGAAGATCGTCGGGAAGCGACCAGCGGGCCAGTTCAGTGTATCCAAAAATAATCCCGAGGATGTTATTGAAGTCGTGGGCGATGCCTCCAGCCAGAGTTCCCAGAGCTTCCATCTTCTGGGCCTGCCGCAATTGACTTTCGGCACGCCGCCGCTCTTCTTCCGCCCGCTTGAGTTTGGTAATGTCAAGCACGGAACCGATCAGACCGGCGACTCTGCCGTCGGGGTTGCAGAACGTGGCTTTGTGAAAGATGACCTCGCGCCGCAGACCATCGGTGGACTGAATTGCAACCTCACTGCTCTGCGTTCCGGGATTTCTCAAAAGCTCCTGGTCTATAGATGCACACTCATCAGCCAAATCCTCGGGAAAGACGTCATGGACGGTTTTCCCGACGATGTCCTTACTCAGGGTGCCGAAAAACTCCTCGAAGGCCCGGTTGCATCCCAGGTACCGGCCTCCGGCGTCCTTGTAGAAGACGGGGTGGGGCATGGCATCCATGAGATTTTGCAGGAAGGCCACATTGCTGCGCAGTTTTTCCTCCGCCTCCCTGCGCTCGGTGATATCGGCGGCGACGCCCGACATTCGTTCCGGTTGGCCCGCTGCATTGTTAAAGAACCGTCCCTGGCCCGCCAGCCAGTGTACGGAACCATCGGGCCAGTTGACGCGAAACTCGTGCCGGTACACGCAGCCTTGCTCTTTGGCCTGAGTCACCTTTGTTTCCAAATGGACCAGGTCATCAGGGTGGATCGATCTGCGAAAGGTCTCATAGCGGCCGTCAAATTCCTCCGGCTTAAGCCCTAAGAGCCGTGCGTGGCCATCGGACAACGCAATCTCGCCACTTGCCAGATCCCAGTCCCACGTGCCCATCTCACCTGCGTCAAGGGCCAGCAGCAAACGTTCTTCACTTCGTTGCGCGCGCAGGGTCGCCTGCTCCGCTTCCAGCAGTTTTTTTTCGAGTTTGCGTACAAGGACTTCGGCGTATCCCTTGAGCAGCACCTCTTCCGTATCTGCGGGTTGGTTCGGGGGCTTCAGTTTGTCAACCTCGGCCTGCTTCAGGACTTCTTCGATCCGGGCGATGAACGCCTCCGGCTCGGCGGGTTTAATGATGAAAGCGTCAGCACCCATGTCCAGAGCAAGACGTTCATCTTTGGGATCGGTGTAGGTGGCTGTATAGACCACAAATGGAATGTGGTTCAGGCGCTCGTTTGCCTTCCACAACCGCATGAGTGTGAAGCCGTCCATAACGGGCATGAGCAAGTCTGAAATGATAAGGTCCGGTGGCTCCGCCCAAGCTTTGAGCAGAGCTTCGGCGCCATGCCTTGCCGTGGCTGCCTCATAGCCATTGCCTGCCAGTAAAGCCTGCAACAGATAAAGGTTCTCTTCATTATCGTCCACTACCATCAGCCGGATCATAAGGCGTCTCCCTTCTTCGACGAGTGAACGCATGCTCCGAACACACAGGTCTAAGGGTTGATCGGTTTCTGGACTTAGCCATCGAAGCCGGCAGCCGGGATTTTCCGGCTCATCCGGCAAACGAGTACCTGTGGTTTGGGTTTTTGCCCTGAAGGGCTTTATAAGTCAGCCATGGGTCAGTCCCGCGCCTTGAGGGACGCCACCCCGGGTATGGATGCACACAAACCGATTCCACCCTGAAAGCAGCCTGATACTGTCCTCCCTCGTGCCGCAGGTACTCGTTTGCCTGATGGCCCTCCTCCATGGAAAACCTTTCGTCACGGCGATTTCACCAGCACAGGGTGCAGGTCTCCGGATATAGTAATTGTGAGTTTTTCGGGAGGGCCGGACAGTTCTTTGGACCCATGCCTTTGAGACAGGAATATCGCTGAGGTAAGAATCTCTGTTGCGGCGAATGAGAGTGAACGCATGCGATTATTCACAGCATCCTCCGGGTTGCGCCGTTGATGGTAAGTGCGGTGTGTGGTCGAACTCCTTATCGATGCAGCGTTGGAACTGTGGAGAGTTGATCCGAAAAAGATTGGCGAATGAGCATCCCATGAGAATACGAGTTAATAAATTATCATACAACATGATCATTTATGAATGCAACCTCATTTATCCTTTTATTTGGAGTATTTAAGTTAAGTTTGGATTCTCTCCTTCGACAACCGCGCTTGAGCATCACTTCTCCACAGCTCGCAGACCGGGTGGTTTCGCTGCGCCTGCAGCCGCCGCGTTGAGTTGTCCAGTGCGGGGCGGATTCGTAACGTGTTGATACGGTTGAAAAGTTAACGTTGATGGGCTTTTTTTGTGCTATAGCACCACATGCTCTGGCTTATTTTGACATGTTGCGCCGCATTGGCCGTATCGACCAGAGATGCTTTGATAAAAAAGTACCTCTCTGATTTGAACTCCTATGAAATGGTGCTGTGTCCCCTTCTCCTGGGTTTACCTCTTTTCATAGCAGGATTGCTGCTAATCGAAATCCCGCACCTCGACGCTGTTTTCTGGGTGAGTTCCGCCGCCGCTCTACCGCTGGAGGCGCTCGCACTTCTGCTTTACATGGAAGCGATAAGGGTTTCACCCCTGTCATTGACGATCCCGTTCCTCGCATTTACACCGGTCTTCATACTGGCCACCGGCGCCGTCCTTCTTCAGGAAACACCGAACGTTGGAGGGATTTGCGGTACGTTGATCACCTTTGTCGGGGGCTACGTTCTTAACCTCGATCCGGCCTTCAGGAGCCTTTTTAATCCATTTACGGCAATCGCGCGAGAAAGAGGTTCCTGGCTGATGCTGGTTGTTGCATTCATTTACAGTATCACTTCAGTCCTCGGGAAAAACGCGGTTTTGCACTCCTCCCCGATCTTTTTTGGTCTAACTTACGTCCCCGCTCTTACGATACTTCTCCTGATTGCATTCTCGGCACTGAAGAAAATCTCCTGGACCAATCTGCGCGCCCGCACCGTACCGGGACTTGTTATCGGCTCGTTGTATCTTTTTGAGTCGCTTGCACACTGCATGGCGCTCCCGCTTGTCAAAGTCGCTTATATGATATCAATAAAGCGTATGAGCATCCTCGCCAGTGTCGTTTATGGAAGGGTTTTATTCCGTGAGAAGCATATTTTTTATAGATTAATGGGAGCTTGCCTGATGGTAATAGGAGCCATTGTGATCTCGGTTTGGGGGATGTAATCAATCCTTCGAACCGCCCCCCCGTGAACCGGACAAAATGAAGTTCCCTCAGGACACCCGCCTTCCCCGGTGGCCGCTCCGATCATCCACCCCCGCATCCTCCAGTTTCCAGGATTGTGTCGCGGGACTTAGCGGAGTTGCTATTCGTTTTTGGTGCTCTTCGAATTTATCAAGCAGTCGAATACCTTAAGCGCGAAGTCACCAGGCCTGATTCTTGCTTATCTTCTGACATCAACGCTTCGCATGGTGATTGCAAATAAATGAAAGTACTCATGTAAACCATCGGGAACTCATCAATTATCACGAAAAGTCATGATTTTTGACCCCGTGCGTTTTGTAACCTTTGTTTAACCTAACCTATGATCATTGGAGAAATCGTGGGAAGACGCAAGCAGAAGCCACTCGAACTCCCCCGCCGCGCTTTGTGGAACCAGTGACGAATTGTAGGCTTTTGCTAACACCAATGAAGTAATGAACCTGCAGGCAAACAAGACTGAAATGGAAATTCGCTTTTGTAATTTAGACCTCACTGCGTTGATTCACGCCACTCTGCGGGAGGTGGTGAAAAACGAAACAAACCGGTGAGGCAAAAAGGCAAAGTCCTAAAGGAGTAATTTATGAAAAAGCTCACATCTATGGCAATTGCAGCGATTTTTTTCACGATTCCTTCCCTTTGCGGGGCTATGGATTTCCAAGCCCTGCAGCCCGGCATGGCGAAGAAGATTGAGGCCTTAAAAGAAGAGGTCAGGGCGCGGGGCGGCACTTACGAGGTTGCTTACTCCGCTGCGATGGACAAGGAGATAGAGCACCTTACCGGCCTCAAAGAGCCGCCGGGATGGAACAAAAGCGAAGCTCCGTCGGTCGCGATGCTTAGATCGTCCGTTCAGACCCTTCCCTCCTCTTTGGATTGGCGCAGTTTAAATGGTGTAACACCCATCAAAAACCAGGGGAATTGCGGCGACTGTTGGGCATTTGGCACGGTAGGACCTCTGGAATCCCAGATCCTTCTGCAAAGCAACACTACGGTTGATCTTTCCGAACAGTACCTGGTCTCTTGCAACCTCAGTGGCTGGAGCTGCGACGGAGGCTGGTGGGCACACGACTATCACATGGACCTGGCCGGGCAGGATAACAACGGACCGGGGGCTGTCCTCAATGCCAGCAAACCTTATACCGGGACCGATTCATCTTGCGGGGGGCCGTACAACCATCCCTACAAGCTCACTAACTGGGCCTATGTGGGGAGCGAGGAAGCCGTTCCGACCATCGATGAGATCAAGCAGGCCATTTACACCTATGGGCCGATCTCAGCCGCAGTATATGCCGGACCGAATTTCCAGGCCTACTCAGGCGGCATTTTCAACACGAATGAATCCGGCCAGATTAACCACGCTATAGTGCTGGTGGGCTGGAATGACGACCTTGGGCCGGATAATGGCTACTGGATTCTTCGCAATTCCTGGGGTACGTCCTGGGGTGAGTCAGGATACATGCGCATCCGGTACGGGATGAATCAGGTAGGATACGCCGCGAATTTCATAGAATATGCCGGTGGGACTCCTAACCCGCCTCCTTCTCCTGCTACGGTGAATGTGCCCGACGTGGTGGGCGATACACAGGCTGCGGCAACCTCTGCGCTTACTGGAGAAGGGCTTGTGGTTGGAACCGTGACGACTCAATCGAGCGCGGCCGTCAGCTCAGGGTCGGTCATCAGCCAGAACCCGGCGGCGGGTGCGAGCGTGGCCTCGGGAAGTGCCGTCAACCTGGTCGTATCGTCTGGTCCCGCTCCTTCTCCCCCCCCTGATCCCTCTCCGGTTGTTTACAAACCGGACCTGACCGGGGTCTTTTCAAAAATTCAAACCAACCCTTCGGGTACAGTCATTACCGGGAATTTCGAGGTTGAGAACATAGGGAACGCAGCGACGGCAAACACGTTCCGGGTCCTTCTCTATCTTTCCAAGAACGGGGTTGCCAAGACCTCTCTCCTGGGGTCCGCCACCATATCTACTTCAATTCAGCCCGGAAAATACATAAATCTCAAGATCAATGAGCGTTCCTGGACATCTATTCGTGGAGATTTCTTGATAGCGGTGGTCGACCCTGATGACTCTGTGCCGGACTCAAATAGAAGCAACAATGTTGTGGTATCCAGCATCATTCAGAGTCAGAAAAGGTAAACAATAAAATCCGGGCACTTAGACGCCGTATCGCCGGCACTGTTTGCCACGGCTCAACACGATATCCTCTGATGCTACAGGTAGCAGCAGAGGATATCGTGCTTTCGAGATCTACTTTAAGCTCCATGCCCATTCCTTCAGGCCCTAATCTCGGCCTTTCGGCTTCCATACCCTGGCCAGGCGCAGAGCCTCGGCGATTTGGGCAGGTGTCATTTTCTCGGCGAGACTGTCTCTGAAATCTCCTGCATAATCTTCTGCATACGTAACATCTTCGTGTGCTTCCGCCAAAGAAAACCACATATACGCCTGTATGAAATCCTGCGGCACACTCTTACCGTTGGCGTACGCCCAGCCCAATTCAAATTGCGCTTCGTCATCTCCCTGCTCAGCCGCCTTGCGATACCATTTTATCGCCTCGGTGTGATCCTGTGGCATGCCTTGACCGTTGGCGTAAAGCCCTCCCAGTTCACGTTCTGCGGGAGGGAATCCCTGCTTGGCCGCCTTGCGGTACCATTTGACGGCCCCGGCATAATCCTGTGGCACGCCTTGACCTTCGGCGTACGCCCAGCCCAATTCAAATTGTGCTTCGTCATCTCCCTGCTCAGCCGCCCTGCGGAACCACTTCATAGCTTGAATATAGTCCTGTGATACGCCTCTACCAAAGTCGTACATAACTCCCAGATAGAATTGCGAGTCGGCATCTCCTTGCTCCGCCAACGGCTTGAACTCTTTATAAGCCTTGGCATAATCACCTCTGTCATAAGCCGCCATACCTTCATCGAAACCGGCATAAGCAAGGGCAGCGAATCCGACCAGTAAAGACACAAAAAGCAGGAATTTGAATGTCATTTACGCCTCCTCGATCTGGCGGGCATCAAGGGGAAGGGGCAAAGCAGGAGAACCTGATGCTGAAAGCATACTACAGTCACCTTCCGGTTTCGCAAGAATATTTTGCACTGTGGACCAAGGCGCAGGGCGCAATTTGACATGTGGTCTTTGTTATGGGTTGACGAGAGAAAATCGATTGCAGGGCATTCTCGAGGGGTCTGGTGGTCACCGCAGCCAGGGGGAGACCCTGAAGCGGTTCGTTTCACGTGCAACCCGGCTTTTCGAGCAAAAGCCGGGAGAGCCTTGCGGCTCCTCCCCGCTTGAGTTGTATGTTAACCGTTGGCTTCAGCGGCTATGCACGGTCTAAGAGATTTGAAGATATTCCGGAGTTTACGACGCGATGTGGCCGGATCACAAATACAAACGGCGACTACCCAACTTGACCGGCTTAGGGAGAACAACAGGCCACGGGCATCACCGTTGCACACGGAACGAACCCGAAACTCTGAGAAAGGACACTCTGAGAAAAGACACCCCGCTGTATCTGTATAATGACAGCCGACCCGGTGGCGCCTGACGCACGGGAACTCCACACACTACAGTTGGCTGAAAGAGGGGCCGGGGGCTGAACCCAGGAAGCAGTGTCAGAGGCCTGGCACTCAAGCTTCGAAGAAAAATAACAATTATGCCACGACGTGCTCGCCCACAAGCCGAGAGAGCCATTTGGAAGTGCGGGCACCGGGGAAGGCGGAGCTTGGGGTAGCGTACCCGCCGAATAGTAGAACTCATCCCAGGTGCACATGTGCGCAGAAGATCCAAAGGCGTCTTTACACAACTGGTTCATGCCCGTGATACCCGCGGCGTCGCCGTTCGTCACGCTCACAGACGCACCGACAAAACTTGACTGGACTACAGTCTGGCCGTCCACGTTCATACCGTAACAAGAAATCAAACAAACAATTGCCGCAAATAATGCGAGCTTTCTCATCTTCGCTCCTACTCTGCAATTGCTAAGTATTTAAAGTGAGTACATTTTTTCGTTTAAATCATCCTCTTGATGCAAGTTCTTGAAGGTAGTTACCCCTTTTGCACCGAACGGCGATTGGGGGCAAATGACAAGGTGAAGGTTAAACCAAACTATTCTTGCATGTTGCCCGGTATCACAGCAAGTGTCAAGGGGGATTTGCGGGGGCAGGAATTGGGTAAATAGCCTATGCACATACCAGTTTACAGAGTAACGTTTCAGTGTGTTGGCAACAATCCGATAGCTAATACTGAATACCGAAATTCTTATAGAGGATTTTCCTGAAATTTTCTTTCGCGGTGTAAACCGGTTGGCCCCTTTTCATGCCAAATGGCTCCGGGGGCGGAACATCGGGTATGGGCATCGGCACAGGTGAACACTCTCACAAAACGGATGATGAATGACGCGGCGCCCGGTCAGATCGTCCATTGTGGGCAATATCGGTGCGTTAGAGTTTTGACGATCCAAGCAATGGAGCTACCTTCAAGTCAGGGAGACCCCGCAAAACAGATCGGTTAATCGCCGCCTCAGCTCTCCCCCTCATCCTCCACATCGGGCAGGTAACCATCCGCGCGCACTACCTTAATGATCCGGTCTGCTAACAGACCAACCGCAATGCCGATAATCAAGAGCCAGAACATGGAACGTCCCTCCCTTCCGGGCGGCGCCGGATATCCGCAGATAGCTCAGCGCCGAAGCTAAGCACAACACGGCGTGGACGACTTCTTTCCTGAAATCCTCTAGCAAATCTTGTTCCAAAGCATTCACCGCCTCGCAATTTTTTCTAAAAACCAGCCCGTTAAATGTGCGGGTTGGGGTACGAGCACGAGGGGAGGAATCCGAAAGCGCAAAACTTGAAGCCGCTCAACTGCGGAAGCTCATACACTAAAACTCCTCCTCCCCCCCCCCCCCTTATGGGTTTAGCTGAGATTCGGGCTTTAAAGCCTATCCTGGCGCGTTGTATGCGGTGTTTCACCGGCACTATAACGGCTTATCCGTCCGGGAACAGCACAGCGGGCAGCAACGCAAAACGAGAAGGGGTTTAACCCCGGGAAGCTGACCCCGTTTGTGGTCTACAGAGAGGTAAAACGTGCGTCAGTGTTGGGGATAGTTTTGGGGACCGCAGAAAAAGAAAAGGAGACTATATTTTCTCTAAACTATTGATTCGATTTGGAGGGCGACGCGGGGGTCGAACCCGCGACCTTTGGTTCCGGAGACCAACGCTCTATCCACTGAGCTAGTCGCCCTCGATCAGGCCTGAAAAATGCGGATGGTGTTTCTATAAGATCCGGCCGGGATAGCCCCCCGAACCCAGGTTGGTTGCGTATCACAGGCGCAGATTTTTGTCAACAAAGCCACGGCGAATGGTGAATGGGCGGGTTAAGAGCGGGTGAATGGGTGAATAGTGATGTGGAGACAGGGACAGGGCGCAAGGGCCACATCCATCCAGTCTCCTCCCGGCAGGCTGAGGAGAGGCCTTTTTCAGCTCTCCGGCATCAGAGCTTCGCTGCCGATTCACCGATTCACCAACCCTGCTACCACTCCGGAAAGTCGGGCGTCTTGGCGCAGGTGGGCTTCATTTCCTCTTTTTTGGCCGCACGGACCTCTTTTACCACAATGTCGAATTCGGCCCACGTTCCAGCTCGAGGATCGTTAAAATCCGCAACGATCACCTCGTCGTGCACCTCTTTCACCATGAACTGCACGAGACTCTTGCGCTTCATCTCGCGGTACATCCTTCCCGGCTTAAGCCGCTCCTGCTTATAGTCGCCCCTGGGCAGCTTGCGGACAAGCTCCGGGTCGTTTGCGCCGTAGATCTCTTCGGGCGGGATGTAGACCTTTACGCGGTCACCGGCCTTTTTGTTCATAAGCGCTGTTTCAACCGAGGGATACTGGCTGTCAACGCCCATTACAAAACTGCATGCCTGGGACCGGACAATCGGCCCCGGACCATCGGCCGGTACGACCCGCATCTCGCACTCGATTGTCACCATGGAACATTCCTTGATCAGCTCGTCCATATTGCTCCTGTTCCTCGCGTAGCGATGCGGCCTCACAAAGCCACAAAAAATCGGGCGCGAACTTGAAGCATCGGGCGTGCTTCCACTGTGTACAGCGCGAACCCGAAACGAAGTGAGGGTTCCGGCCGCGAACTGGGCACTCACGAAAGATCGTGCCCGGACTGAAGGCACCAACTAACGGTTGGCTCATTAGCCCGGACCTGAACGAAGTGAGGGTCCAGCGTTTGACGCGCTTCCTCGATGTTACCCGCGAACCCGAAACCTAATGAGGGTTCACCCAAAGGAATTATTTTTTCTCTATTCGCTATTCACCATTCCTCGCGCAAAGATAGAACCAAAAGGAATTACTTTTTTCTTCACTATTCACTCATTTTAACCATTGACCGGTAAAAAGGGGACATTTTCTGTTTACTGTCGTATGCATTCTGATTAAAAGCTAAAGCGGGCGAACAAGGGATAGGGGAAAAGGTATTGCCATGAGTTAAACCTTCTCTATCCGTGTTAATCCGTGTCCATCCGTGTCTGAATATTCTCTTGGTAAAGTGTGTGAACGGACATTACATGAAGCAGGATTTTGCGGCTCAAAGCCTCCCATGCCTTACCTTCGAAAACCTTTCCGGCGTACCGGGGCTTGTGCATGGAGTTTTCACAAGGCACGGCGGAGTAAGCCTGCCCCCTTACGAGAGCCTTAACGTGTCCTGGAGCAACGGCGACTCACCCGGGGCCGTGCTGGAAAACCTCACCCGCATAAAGAATGCGACCGGACTTGAAAAGCTCGTTTCCAGCCGCCAGTTCCATGGCGATGCGGTAAATTTCATCGAAAAAGAGTCCTTTAAAGAGCTGGAGGAGCGCCCGCACGCGCTCATAGCGCCGCCCGCAGACGCGCTTGCGACCAATCTTGCCGGCCTTGGTCTTCTTATAAAGATCGCGGATTGCCAGTCCATTTTGCTGGCAGATCCGCAAAGCCGCATCATTGCCAATATCCATAGCGGATGGCGCGGAAGCGTCCAAAACATCGCAGGAAAGACCGTCGGATACCTCAAGGACAGGTTCGGGCTAAATCCGGCACAGACGCTTGCCGCCGTATCGCCCTCGCTTGGCCCCTGCTGCGCCGAATTTGTGAACTACCGAAGGGAGCTTCCCGAAGAGTTCCAGTCCTTTCAGGTTCGCCCTGAATATTTCGATTTCTGGGGTATCACCCGTGACCAACTGAGGGCGGCAGGAATTAGCGATGGGAACATCGAGTTTGCTGCAAAATGCACCGTGTGCGGGAAGGCGGATTTTTTTTCGTACCGGGCCGAAGGCCCAACAGGGCGCATGGCCTCGGTAATCGGGTGGAAATAGAAGGATTTGACCGCAGAGAACGCAGAGGACTCAGAGGGAAACTAAAATTCAAGAATCGACAGGAACACGCAGAAGGATTTCACCTCTGTGGTGCAAATTCAGACTTCGCGTCTCTCCCTGGCCTGTCGATGGTCAGTCTTCGCGTGCACCGGGCGCCTGGCTTATGAGACCCAAAGCGTAGAACATCGGAGCTGATTTTGGGTAAGATAATCGAAGAGGCCCGCATAGTTGACAGGCAGAGGATTTCCGGGCAGATATTCCGGCTCCGGCTGCATTCGCCTGGTATTGCGGGCGCGGCCCGCTGCGGGCAGTTCGTGATGATTCGCGTCCGTGAAGGGACCGACCCTCTGCTGCGCCGCCCTTTTTCCTTCAGCCGGATATATCCCGAAGACGGAGACTTCGAAATCCTCTACAGGGTCATCGGCCGAGGCACATGGCTCATGTCTCAGCTTGAGCCCGGATCGGCCCTAAGCCTTATAGGGCCTCTTGGAAACGGATTTGAGCTTCCAATCGACAGGATCGTTCCCCTGGCCTTCATTGCCGGCGGGATCGGGATAGCGCCTCTTTTGGAGCTGATAGCGCAGGTGGTTTCAGATCGCGGGACGAAGGGTGCGGAGAACCTGCGCCTTTTTTACGGTGCCCGCACGGCAATCGAGCTTTTGCCCGAAGACTTTCTCCGTGGCCGGGGTGTCCGGGTCCATTTTGCAACCGACGACGGGAGCTCAGGCTATAAAGGGCGCATCACTCAAATGTTTGAAGAATTTATCGAGGCGGGAGACTTCCGGCCCTTCGAGCTCTATTCATGCGGACCTCTCGCCATGCAATATCACGTGGCCGGTTGGGCGCTCTCAAACGATACGCTCGCCCAGCTTTCGATGGAATCGCTCATGGCCTGCGGGATCGGGGCCTGTCTGGGGTGTGCGCTCCCCGCTGCAACACCCGATGACCCGGAATCCGAACGCTTTGTCCACGTGTGCGAAGATGGCCCAATCTTTTCGGCAGGATCTATCAAATGGAACAAAATCCTCGTCCAGCAGACGCCTCCCCCGACCTTGCTGTTCAGCTAGGTCCGCTGAGGCTCAAAAACCCGGTTATGAGCGCGTCCGGCACGTTCGGCTACGGTGAGGAATACTCGAAGTTCATAGATTTGGGCCGTCTCGGGGCTATTGTAGTAAAGGGGATTTCGCTTAAGCCCCGCGCCGGGAACCCTCCTCCCCGGCTGGTCGAAACACCGGCAGGGATGATAAACGCCATAGGCCTGGAAAATGTGGGCGCCGAAAGGTTTTTGGCCGTAAAGCTCCCTTTTTTGCGCGATCTGGGCGTTCCGGTGATCGTAAACATCTTCGGCAACACGATCGAGGAATACGGCGAACTTGCCGCCCGGCTCGACGGGGCGCATGGAATAGCAGCCCTGGAAATCAACGTAAGCTGTCCGAACGTGAAAGAAGGCGGGATGGTCTTCGGGACCGATCCTGCCATGACCTCCAGGGTGGTCGAAGCCGTAAGGGGCGCCACGGGCCTTCCGGTAATAACAAAGCTCACACCGAACGTGACGAGCATCTCGGAGATCGCCAAAGCCGCCTATGGCGCTGGAAGCGATATCATCTCGTGTATAAACACCGTGGCAGCTATGTCCGTAGATATTTTTTCCAGGAGGCCGCGGCTGGCCAACGTTTTGGGAGGGCTTTCCGGACCTGCCGTAAAACCCGTTGCCCTTCGATGCGTCTATGAGGTCACCCGGGCGGTCGAATGCCCGGTAATAGGAATCGGCGGGATCACCAACGCAACGGACGCTCTGGAGTTTTTGCTGATCGGGGCCGGCGCCGTCCAGGTGGGGACCGCCAATTTCATAAATCCCGCCTCAACAGTGGAAATAATCGAGGGAATAGAGCGATTCCTCAAGGTGGAGGGAATTGCAGACATAAAAAACTATATCGGGCGCCTTGATACAAGTTGCCTTTTTCCTTTTGCCGAGGATCTGTGCGCCACTATCGAATCTGAGATTTCATAAGATAGAATTTAAAGCGACGGACGGCCCTAATAAGAGCGGAAATACTCAAGTGCATCCGGCGCTCGCTAACGTCCGAATGGCCCCTGGCCAAGATCCATTCCAAAGTTGTCTATCACGTGCGGTGGGCTGCTGCCAGACGCCTCATAAAGCGCAACGGTACTATCAAATACTGTATTTGCCCCATTGATCGCCGGACATCCCCGTATAAAATTAGTCCAGTCGAAAGAGGGACCCGGTCACCCGATCCCAATTAAAACCGGAGTTCATTCTACATAAAATCTAATTCCGTGTCCAACTTCAGTTTTCGAACGGCATTCAGGGCCCTTGCGGAGAAGCCGTTTTTCGCTTTTTACCAGAAACTCTATCAAAAGGACTGCCCAGACCATGAAAAACACAGTTATTAAGGCTACAGGCAGTTATCTGCCGGACAATGTGGTATTCAACGAAGAGTTGACCCAGTTTCCGGAAGACTCGAGGCCGCGCATAGCGCTCAAGACAGGGGTCCTTTCCAGAAGGATCGCCCCGGAGGAGGCATGCACGTCCGACCTGGCCATCGAAGCGGGCCGCAAGTGTCTTGAGAAGGCGAATTTTCCGGCCGACAAACTGCAGGGCATTATGCTCTCAACCTCATCTCCGGACCGCGTGCAGCCCCCGACCGCCACCCGCACGCAAGCCGCCCTGGGCGCACCTCAGGCTTTTGCCTTCGACATGAATTCTGTCTGCGCAGGCAGCACTTACGGCATTTGCATGGCCGATGCCCTGATAAGGTCCGGAAGGTTCGAAAACGTATTGTTCATTGCGGCCGAAATGTATTCCAAGATTCTCAATCCGAACGATTTCAGCACTTTTCCTTACTTCGGCGACGGCGCCGGGGCGATCCTGTTTGAAGCCGGCAACGACGGAAAAGGCGTCCAGCACTCATGTCTTGGATCCGATGGCCACCTGTGTGAAGAAGTGGGCGTTTTCGGCGGGGGCACCATAATCCCGTTCAAAAGACTTTCAAATCCGAACTCGGTTTATCTGAAAATGAACGGACGAGCTATTAAAGAGTTCGCCATGAAAAGGGGGCCGGAAATCCTGGTGAGGTTGGCCAAGGAATCCGGAATTTCCCTGGACGATGTCGATTGCTTCATGTGCCATCAGGCAAACATAAATATCCTCAAGGAAATATCTTCGACTCTCAATATACCGTTCGAAAAGTTCTACGTAAATCTCGACCGGTACGGGAATACCGCCAGCGCTTCAGTCATAATAGCGATGGATGAGGCGATTGAGTGCAATATGATCCGCGAGGGCAGCCTGGTAGCTACCGTTGCGTTTGGCGGCGGTTTGAATTACGGGGCCAATCTGATTCAGTTCTAATCTGAAGGTGGCAGGAAGCGAGGAGCGGGAAGTTTTTGCTCCTTGCTTCCTGCTTCCTGCTTCTTGCTTCCTGCTCCTTGCTTCCTGCTTCTTGCTTCCTGCTGCCCCCCCCTGCTCTATAGCGGCACGCGATAAGTTTAGCCGCAAAATCGCGATAACCGAAGCTCAAAATTCTTTGACATCGTCAAAATAGTTTTGAAACCGAGAAGGAACCAGCCGAGCAGACTCAAGACGCAGAAATAGGGTTCCGTTTCGACGGATCCCACCCGCTGTTTTTAACTGATAAACCGAGCAATAAAGGAACCCAATTAGATCATCATAAACTCCTCATACTGCTCCCCAAAAAGCATGGAATCAGCGCATGGCTTTCCCCCTCCGCGCATATCATCCTGCGTCCGCACATGCGTTGATCTATAGATCTACAGATAGAATTCCGGCAGATTCTGCCGAAACGGATCAGTCTAACTGTATGATTTTATTCAATCGCAGCTTTGAAGTTTCGGCATGTTCTGCCGAAAACCCGGCGATAGCCCCCTCGGCCATGCATCAGTAATTACTAATGAGTAACTCTCGCACCTTCGTATTAGTAATTTTATGAGAACAATAAGTTGTATCGACCTGACGAATACGAAAAGGACGAAACTGCTCACGAATCGCCGCAACATCATTGATGCTCATCAGGAATTTACCCTTAATCGAAGCCAGCCGCTCTGCACGTCGGTCAATCCCCCTGCCGCGAGCTGCCTGTTCCAATCGTTGAACCATTCCCTCGAGGCCAGCAAAAACTTGAACTGCCGGCAGAACTCCTCGATGTGATATTGCAGAACTCTATAGAAAACGACCAGGTCACTGTTCAAATCGTTTATCGATTCGCAGTTCGATTCGGCCTTTGCGAAAAAGACCCACGCTCCCCCTGCGAATACTTCTGCGTACGCTTCATGCTGCGGGATCAATTCGATAATCTTTCGGGCAAGCCGGCTTTTGCCGCCCATCCAGCACAGCGGGCTCTTCATTCTTTGGCATCCTTTGCGGATTTGGCCTGCTCTTTGCTCTTTTTCCACGTCGCCCACGTGGGTGGGAGCAACAGTTTCGGCTGTGGTCCGCAGCGCCAACTGCGGGTCGGTGGGGAGTCTGGTATCTCCCCGCCTGCTCCTTACATTCTAGAATTACGGTATCGTTACCGGCTGACCAGGCGCAACCCAGGAGCCCCCTTGCAAAGCGGTCGTCAATGCAGTCTGCAAAGCATCCATATAGGCCGCCACCGCCTCCCCGAAAGCTGTGAACGCGCCCGTATTCGGGAAAACGTGGATCCCACCGGAAACGTCGAGCCAGCCCCTGGTTGTCGCCCCATTTGTGAAGGCGCTCTTTAGCTGGATATAGTTCTGCTCGCCCACCATTTTGAGAAGAGTTGAATCGTCGAGCGGATAAGTCCCTGAAATCGCCGGCGTCGACGTCGATACGATCTGGCAGCCCGCCTCAATCGCGGAGTCATAATTCTGCTGAGGCGTAAGCGGCCCCAAAGTTGGGCCGATCCCTGGAGGATATTGGGCCGCCAGAACATCGTAAAGTTCCGAAGCCGATAGAATATTCGTCGGGATTCCTCCCGAGGAGAGCCAGGCCTCACAACTGGCATCGGTCACCGAAACAAACGCCGCCGCCGCACTCGACCATACCTCGGTTGTGTTCCCCGCAATCGCCCAGTACCAATTCGCCGGATTATATTGCTTCATATATAAAATCCTTCCTCAGAGGTAGAGGCCTCCCGTGGCAGTAGACCCCACAGTACTCCCCGGCAGATATGAGGCGCCCGCTCCATTGGTGTTAATGATCGCATTGCTTGCAACTGCATAGCGCGGGCCTGTCGCTGAACCGCTGAAGCTCATGCCGGCAACAGTTGCTTGGGCCAATGTTGCCGCATCTATAAACCCACTGCTGAAAGCGGGAGTTCCGGTGAGAGTTACCGTTACAGCCGTGTTTACGTAGAATGTGCCTCCCCCCTGGACTAAAACGTGAAAAGGCGCGCTGCCGCTGATCGCATAGGACCCGTTGCAAAGTATATATGCATTCGATGAAACAGAAATATGGCCGCTGGAGCATGCACCGAATATGACGTTTAAGTAAAAGATCACCGATCCTGCGCCAATGGCTGCCAGGCCCGCACCCCCTTCAACAGTGAGATTCTGGACAATAAATTGGGCGCCGGTTTCAGCAAAGAAGCATGTTCCGCCGGACACATTGACTATAACGGACCCGGGAGAGCCGGAATTGCCGTTAATAAACACTGAGCCGCTTGGGCCTGTAGACCCAAGTGCGACCCCCGTTGCGGATAGGCCTGCCGTATAAGTTCCATTGGCAAGTTGAATTATAATGTCCCACCCGGCAAGGTCGTACATCGTCGTCGCGATATTCCACGCATGCTGAATCGTCGCAAACGGCGTCCCGGCCGTAAGCCCATTATTGCTGTCATTCCCGCTCGGGCTCACATAGAGGGTGAGATTAGCGGTCAATTTGATCCGCGCGTTCACCTGTTGCAGGTACCTGGCATCGCCCGTCGCCTCACTGATTTTTACCGGCAGCGTTTCAGTCAGAAAGAGCGCTCCGGAGGCCTGCGAGATATTGGCGCTCGTGATCGTCGTCTGCCCATTCGCAACCGTCACGACCCACAGCGGCACATATCCCGAATCCGGCGCCGGCGTCGTCTGGCTTCCCGTCGCCGCCGCAACTCCCGCCTTCGCCACGAAAGCAATCGTATCCTGCCGGAGCGTATTTTGCGCCGTCCCCGCTCCGCTCGGCCCCGAGTACGCCAATGCCGGATTGGAAGCGTTGTAATAAGGAAGCACAATCGGATTTTCGTCCACCTCGCTAAACGCCGCCTCGATTAGATAATTTATCGAATAGCCGGACGTGCCCGGCGGTGTAAGCGTCAGTTGCACCGCATCCATGATAATTCCTTGCTTCAGGATGCTGTGCGTCGTATCCGCCGCCAGGCTGCCGTAAGCGTTCGGGTCTACGTTTTCCAGCGCGTATAATTCGCCGGGCCCCACAAGGATGCCGAGCGACGCCGGCGACGTCGGGTTGCACGCCAGTCCGTTTGCCAGCGTGTTAGTCCCCAAAATTGCCGCAGCGAGCTTTGCCAGCGCTATAAAAGCATGTTTTTGAGGATACAGCAGGTCGGTATCGAGCGGATTCTGCCCGGGATATACAATATGTCTGTCCATAATCGCTTAGCTCCTTTAGTTGCTGATCCTCGTCCAGGCGATCGTGCCTTCTGGAATGACCGAGGCGATGGCTGCATAGATGTCTGCATCCGTGACCTGCCCCACAATCATATCCAACGAGCAATATTCAATCCTCCCAACGCCGTAGCCGCCAGGCGACGTATTGTATCCGGCCACGTTCGGGATTCCCGACGTGTACGGCCTGTATGCGACGACAAATCCCTGATACGGTAAAAGCGTGGACCCGTAGGCCCCCGCTACGCAATAGCCCGAATTCGGCGCGCCGTAGCCTCCACAATCGCTAGGCATGATCGGTTCGATGATGATCGGAGTGCGGCCGGTCAGGTCCTCGAGCGCCTCGATCACGCCCAGCCGCGTCCCCCGTTCGCGGAAAAGATTGAGTTGGATCCTGATTAGAAAATGTCCATCGGTTTCGTTTGTCTCTCTCGGGAGAGCCCCGCCGAAAAAATCCTGGCTTATGAGGTCCAAAAAACCCTCCGTCGCCGTCTTTATCCTGGTCTGGAGGCGCACATAGCCAAGCAGCGTATAGATTGCGGCGAAAATGCCGGCCATCCCCGAAAGCAGTGCATCGCGGATCGGGTTCGAATTCTGATCGAACCACGATCTCGGCATGTACCGTATAAGCCTGCTCAGGATATCGTTTTGATCGCCAATGGCCATTTAAAGTCCTTCACTGCGTGCCTTTCTGGGGGTTTAGGGGATTAGGCTGAAGGGGTTTAGGTAAACCTAAAACCCTCGACCTGCACGTCATCAGCCTTCTCCTTTTGCGAAATCGTTCAGCCGCCCTGTAGCATGAAGGACAAACCTCAAAGCAGGCTCCTGTTTTAAAATCCAACTTCCCTTCATAAAACGGAGCATAGTAACGCATATCCCTCTTCACATTGAGTTCGACTCTATAGCCATGCCTAGCCCTCTCGCACCGATATATATTGCCTAAAAGCCTTCAGCCTAAGCGCCTTCAGTCTAATCCCCTGCCCTACCTCACCGTGATCGTTCCCGCCCGGATGATCTGCTGGTCCGTAGCCGCGAGATCGCTGGTCCCGCCGTTCAAAGTTATTCCCGTGATCGTCGTGAAAGCCCCCGGCGCCGCGTCGAACGCCACCTGGGAAAGCCGCGCCCACGAGAGGCCGCTTCCAACTCCCAGCCCGTTGATGTAATTCTGGAGGGCCGCCCCGACCTCGCTCTGCGCCGCGCCGGTCGTCATCGCCACCGTGGCCGTAACTTCCGAACCCCTGAAGACTCCCAGGTTGATCGTAAATCCCGTCACGGCTGCGATTGCGGCCTGCACCTCATTTAAAAAACCCGAAGACGGGTCCCCGCTGCCATCGTCTGCAACCACATAAAAATAGCCCGGCTGATAAGCGCCGTTATAGGCATAATTGGCCGTGATCGTGTAGCTCACTACGTTCCCCAGGCTAGCGATCGCAAACTGGATTGCGTTCAGCGTGGCCTTGCTCAGCGAATTCAGCCATGCGACGAATCGCACCCTGGCGGCCGCGTCCGTTTCCGCATCAGCCCCCGTTGTAAACGGGCTCGCGTTCGTGACCGTGTCGACGTAGGTGATCGCCTGCGAGATCGCACTTATTGCCCCCGCCGCCGCGTTCCCCTGGCTCCCGGCGTTGTTGGCTGCAACCGTTACCGAAACGCTCGACACTCCGGACGCGATCACGTAGCCACCCAGACTCGCGCTGTAGGCCGCATTGCCCGTATCGAGAATGACCGTATAGGTTTGAGTTCCGTCCGCCGTCTGCACCACGGCCCCTACCGGCACAACCGCCTGCTGGCCCGTGGAAAACCTCGAAAAAGTCACCTGGCCCTGGGCCGCAACCGCCGGCAGGCGCGCAAAACCAAAATCCGCGAGCCAGCTATCGAGATCCGATCCGCTCGACGTCGCCGCCCTGGTCAAAGCCGCTACCTGGAGGATAAGCGCCTGCAGCCACATCACAATGGCCGCCGCCGCCTCCATGATGACCCGGCAGATCGACCCGACGTTAAAATCCACCAGCGCCGAAGCCGCCCCCTGCACATAGGACGCGGCGTTTTGTACAATGCTGCTGAAGGTCTGCGTATTAAGAGGCATCCATCGCTCCGCGATGAGTTTTTAGTTGTTGGTTGTCGGTTTTGAGTTGGCTAAAAACTAAAAACTTAAAACTTAAAACTCCTTCAATCGTTCTCGACATTGAACGAAAGCACCACGGGAGTCCCCGTGGGCACATCGACGTATTGGATGTAAACCCAAAGCGAAAAGTCCGGAAGCTGCTGTATGCTCACTCTCGGCGCCGGCGACTCCGCTACGCACGCCTCCAGGAGCATCTGTCCCTTGCATGTTCCTGCGATTTGATCCAGAGTGTCCTTGCTCTGATTTTGGCCCACGTACTGCGGCAGCCCGGCGCCGTAATCGGGCTGGAAAATGTAGTCGCCCGGATTCGTCATGAGCCGCCTCAATACCCGCTGCTGGCCACGATCCGATCCCGTAACCGTCTGCACGTCCCCCGAATTCGACGCATCGAGGTCCGTCGACCAGACCTGGTTTAAATCGGCAAGAAGCTGCTGGCTCATGCCTTCCTCGCCATTACCTCATTGATAAATTGGATGTTCTCCAAATATCCCCGCGCGATACTTTTCTCGACTTCATCTTCTCCCAGCCCATTTGCGTTTAAATCTGTAGCCAAGTTTTGAACAGCCACTCGAATTGTACCCGCCGCCGCTGGAAGCAATCTCACTCCATTGATAATGATGTCTGGTTCGTTAAATTCTGCCACTTTCACCTTCCTCCGCGTTCTCTGCGTCTCTGCAGTGAATTTATCCTGTCGGCAATCCCGTTTCACCGCTGCCCGGCTGCACGCCCGTGTGCTTATGATTCATATGGCTGATGCCATTGATCACAATATCTCCGCCCGCAGCCGTGATGTTGATGTTGCCTGTGACCGCAACCGTGGCGTTTCCCTCCACGGCCACATTCAGGTTCGTGCCGACGTTCAGGTCGGCTTCCTTCCCGGACGCAACGATCAGCTTCTGCTGGGTCGGGCTGAACCGGATCGAGTTCCCCGATTTGTCCGCAAGCAGGATCTCTCCACTTTGGACCGCGTTGCCGCCCCCGATCGGGACCTCGACGTTATTGAAAAAGAACTTCGATATTCGCCCGTTGTCTTTGTCCCCGTCCGCAAACGTTACCGAAACCGCGTGGCCGATCTCCGGCCCGAAATATGCTCCGTAGCCGTTTCCGACGAATAAGGAAGGAACCGGAATCCAGCCCGTTTCATATCCGTCCGGCTCGATCATTACCTTGACCGCGTAGGCGTTCGGATCGTAGGACGTGATCGTCCCGTCCTTTTCCCCTGCCTGCCTCTGGGCCGCAAGGAGCGCCTGCTTGCGCATGGCGTTATTGAGCGCCCCAGCATTTTTCACCAATCACCCCCGTCGTTCTCAATGTCGATGGTTGTGAGGAAAAAATCCGGGTCTATTCCTCCTCCGGTGCTCGCAAGCCTTGCATGCCGGCCGTCCTTTTTGCGCATCACGGTAAGAGTGCCGCTTGCCGAGAAAAGCCAAAGCGTATCGGGCCATATTTTTGCGACCCTTTTAAGGGCTGATATTGCCCGGGCCTCTTCTCGTGTGAGTGCTTCCAAGGTTATGTCCTCATCTGCGTCGGACGAAACCGGTTTACTCTGAAACCGGAAAAGTCACGCGCATCTGCGGCCCGCGTTCGCCTCACGTCGGGGGCATCTGCTTTCGCCTCAACCCTATCGAATTGGCCAATCGGCCTCGGGTTTATCCTCTGTACCCTCTGCGCCTCTATGGTGGATTCTCGCCTCATTCAAAATCCTGCACAGCTCATCGCCGCCGGCATCCCTCAGAACCGGCAGCGCCCATTTATTCGTCTCAAGCCCGAATCCTTTATGGACAAGCGCCCTCAGACTTCCTCCGCGCCGAGCATGCCTCAGCAGCTTTTCAAATATCCATGCTATCTGCATCGGCGTTGGAGGATTTACGGTCACTGTCGCTACGCTCCATGAATAGGGGTGAACCCTCACTTCGTTCGGATTCGCGCTATCCGCTCGAACCCACGCACGACGCTTCAAGTTCGCGCCCGATCTTTTGTGAGGGCGCAGACTGAAGGCTATTAGGTTTTAAAAGCTAAACCCCTCCAGCCCTAATCCCCTAAACCCCTAAGAATCCGTCTCCGTCTCGGGAGAGTGATTCTTCGCCTCTAGCTCCATCGTATATCCGCCCTCGAAGTCCATCTTCCTCGAAACGCTCACCGGCCAATACGTCTGATCGTACGCCGTTCCCGTTCCACTTACCTGCACGAGTACCCGGGCCTTCAGAATATTGTCCGCCGGCAGGCTCGCCGAAAGAGTCATCTCATTTTGGATAATCCCCTTCAGCTTTTCCTTGGCCCGAGTATTCACCTGATCCTGAGTCAGGCCCGGCTCGTTGTAGACGTAATTGAGCGTCCCGGCCGCGTTGGGCCTGGTCGCGGTCGCCTGGCCGGTAAATTTCTGCTTCAGCTTCTGGTTCCAGGACCGCACGCTTACCCGCGTGTTTTTGCCCGAAATCATATTGTTCCGGTTGAATCGAAGGCGCGCAACGTTCGCCTGCGCAAAAGCAAGAGGCGGTTTCGCTGGTACCCATTGGATCATATAGACGCCCGTATTCGATGCATCCGCGCTTTTGAAATGGAGCGTCGTACCGTCCATCCAGACGTTGTAGCCGTAAATGTCGGCAAGCTCCGACAGAAGGTCCCATTCGGTCGCGTTATTGAGCCGCGCATGGTCGACCTCGAAATACGTGCCGTCCAGTGCCCCCGTCGCGTCGACGTCGGAAGTGAAACCATGCCTTCCGGCAATCGTCTGCACGATCTGGGCCGCCGTCTGGTTCTGAAATTTTTCGCTCGTCTTGGTGTCGATCAGCTCCGATGTCATGTCCCGGCCGGACAGTTCGACTATGCCGCCCTCCGGATCGAAGGCCTGCCCATCGCAGTAGCCCAGGACCAGGCTCGTAAGCTCTGCCGCCGCGAAATTGTTCGGGTCCTTCGGAAATCCCGCAAATATCTGCACTTGGATTTTCGGCTGAGCCGTCAGCCAAGCGAGGTTTCTATCGGGAGGCAGCTTCCCGCCAGCAAAGCTCACCCGGAACGTATCGGCCTGGCGGTGCGTATTGTTGTGCACCTCCCACTCGAGCCAGCCCGGCAGCGGCGACCCGTTCACGTTCACAATCCCGCGCGGTATCCCCAGAGCGTTTTTAAGTAGGAGTGCATTAAGCGGCATATCGGCGCCCTTCGCAATCGTCGCTGATTATTCCATTCTGGATCCAGCCATGATACCCGCCGACCAGGTTGATGCTTGGATTTACCGTGATTAAAGGCGGTTCACCGGTCACTTGCCAGCCACCATAGAGCGTTCGGCCATGCCAGCACATTGCATCCACGCAAAAAACATCTTTCGAAGGCATCCAGACTAGAAGAGGTTCGCGATGGGCATTGTTCTGTTTATAAAAATCGGAAAGCCGCGCCGCCTTTGAAAACATGAACGGCCACGTGAAATAACCCTCTTCATCGCGAAACCGTTCGGAATGAAACCACATGTCTCCAACCTGGAGATCCTCTTCGGTCATTCCTTTGCGCCATTCGATCATTCTGCATGGCCACGGCATTTGAAAGACCTTTCATCCACAGATCAAACCGGAATAGATCCATCCGCCTTCTTAATGATCTCGAACTCATCAGCCGTGTGCGTCTGTACGCTAGGCAAAATAACGAGAGATTTGCCATTCGAATGAAAGAGCCGTCCGAACGCCTGTGCCTCTCCCGGTAAAACTTCGATCACTGCAATCTGCATATCACAGGAGCTGTAACCCAGTGTTACTGAGAGAACAGGGCCAATAATTTCGTGTTCACAGCCCTGTCCCTTCACGATATCACCAGCTTCTACGAGCTTTCCATTTCGATCATGTGGCATCTTTTAGTCCTTTCTTCGCGGCTTCGCCTCCTCGCGTGAAATCCCCTAAACCCCTTCAGCCTAAGCCCCTAATCCCCTAGCTCTCCAGCACCCCATCATTCCCATCCGGCACGCCCGGCACGGTCAAGGTCTGTATCCCTTGTATAACCGGGTCCATCAGGCCGTTTGCCGCAGCAATCGTCGTCCAGGCCTGCGCCTGCTGATACTGCGAAGCGGCGATATGGAATAAATCTCCTCCCGCCGTAACGACCGTGTTGCTCGTCTGAGAGACGGCAACCACGTTTTTCTGGATCCGCCCGAGCGTTCCCGCAAGCGATACGAGCGCCTGCATCTGGTTCATGGCGGCCATCGCCGCCTCGATATCCGCCGCCGTTACGAGCGGAAGCGCCCCAACCATTCCGATCGATGTGTTTTCGGCGATAACTCCCTCGAACAACGCCTCGAGCGTCACGACCCTGGTCTGCACCGCCGCAAGCGACTGCACTACCACCGCCGCCGCGCTCGCGGCCAGGTTTACAAAACTCGTGACACCTGCAACTGCCGCCTGAAACGTCGCAAAAAGGCCGGTCAAAGTCGTATCGGCGACCGCTGCCACCTGAGTCCCCGCCGTCGTCATATCGGCCGAAATCTGATCGTCTAAGCCCGTATTGTTCACCTGGGCCACAGGTGCGGTCAGGTTATCGACCACCACGAACTTGATGCGGTATGGGATCTGATAATAGCGCTGGTATCGCGGCTCAAACTCTTCGATCACAACCGAATAGGCCAGCCGTCCCCAGGTAAGAGGCAGCGCGTTTCCCTGGATCCGGAGCGTATCGAGGTAAAGCGCCCGGTCCATCGCGTCGGGTCCCTGGATGAGGCCGCTCCACTCCAGGTCCTTTTCGCGCCGGCCCAGGGCGTCCACCTGGCGCACGCCTCCGATCAGCTCGTGGATATGGAGCTTCTGCGTCCCGCCGAATCCTATCTCCTCCGGTATTTCGATCTCCCGGAAGATAAAAGATCCAAGCTTTAAAGTCGTGTCAGGCATTGGTCGCTTCGCTCCACGAAATAGGGTCTTAGGCTGAAGGCGTTCAGGGGTTTAGAGGTTCGAACTACCTAATTGCTTAAGCCCCTTCAGCCTTTATTTTGCTGTCGGCCTCTTTAACCGAGGCCGACGTTTGGCGCCCCATATGTATAATCCGGGTATCCGCCCGCAAGCGCCCGGCTCGATTCCTTCACCTGATGTTCGGTTACTGCCTCGGCCAGCACGCGCTCGTCCAGCTTTATCGTACTGTGCACCTGGACCGTGTTTGCCCCGCCGCCGCGAACGTAATTGCTCGCATAGCTTTTGCCCGTCCCGAGGCTGCTCAGATCGTCCGGATGCGCGGCCCTTATCGTTGCGTCCGGAGGTCCTCCCGATCGGCCTCCCGAATGCGGTCCGGGGAAAAACGACGGGAATCGCTTCTTTGCCGCAGCATCCAGATCGTCCAGCCATTGGCCGGCCCGATTCATATCCGATTGGAATTTCGATTTTACCTTGTCCCAGTTGTTGTAGATCGCCACAGCAGCAACCGCCAGCCCGGCAAGAGCCGCGATCGCCAGCGTTACCGGCGAGATCAGCGCCGAAGCCGCCCCTCCTAGCAGCCCTAAGGCTCCCGTCAGACCTCCCAGGTATTTCAAGAGCGCCGCGTACATGAGGTATTTGCCCAGGCCCATGAGGATCACTCCGAGCGATCCCAGCCCGTAGACCGCCAGTCTCGCTCCGGTTGCAACCGATTCGTCGCCTTTGCCCAGCTTTTCGATCAGCGCGCTCAGTATATTGTTCGTCCCGGTCAGCACGGTATTTACTTCCGGCAGGGTCTTTTCACCCAGAAGCGTCAGGATGGATTTGAAGTTCGTCTGCGCGTTTATCGCTTTCTGCCAGACGGATTCGTCGGCGAATTTGCCCTGGATCTCGGCGTTTCCGGGCAAATTCTTGAATTCGAGCATAAGCGAGTTCATTTGTTCGAGCGCCTGCGGACTCGAGAGAAGAGATGCGATCCGGCCGCCCTGGACGCCGAACGCATGCTGGAAATTCTTCATGATGTCCTGGCGGGCCAAGGCTTCTGGTTTGGTCGCAAATTCGCGGCCAAGATAAGTCGAGATCTGCGTCATCCATTTTTCGACGCTGAACTTGCCATGATCAAATATGGTCGAATGGCCGGATTCATCGATAAAGCCCATCGCTGCAAGCGCTTCACCGCTTTTCCCTCGGAGCAGCCCGGACCCGAACACTCCCGGAATCGTGCGCGTCATGGCAGCGATAAGGTTAGTGCCGCCCCGGGACCCGGCAAATCCCATTCGATTTAAAAGTGCTGTGAGCAAAACTATCTGCTCATCTCCTATGCCAAGCGCCGTCTTGGCGACCCCCTGCGAGTACTTTAGCGCGTTTCCAACCTCCATGAGGCTACCGGGCGTAATGAGCGAAGCCCGGGTTAAAAGATCCAGGTATTTTGTCAGCTCTTCCGGCGTGTAATGCTGGGCCGTATGCGCCAGGCGCACCGCTTCGACCACCGACTGCTGAGGCGCCATGCCCTTCAGAACATATTGCGCATCGGCAAATTTAGCGAAAACCGGAATAAGATCGGAGATTTGAGATACGGTCAATTTATTGCTCGTCGCCAGGGTCTTTGCCATCTGAGCGATCTGAACGTTCGAAAATGTCGTAACGCCAGTCACTTTCATTATGGCCGCCTCGAGAGAGGTCATCTCTCCTACGCTTCCCCGGGTGACCGCCTGGATCCCGATCATCTGCCGCTGCAGCTCGGCTGCGCTCGTAACGGCCGCCTTGAATCCGCCGACTATTTTCGTGCCGAACTGCTCCATCATCCTCCCGGCCATCATCTGCTGAAAGAACCCGCCGATTTTTTGCACCTGGCCGCTCAAACCTGTGAGCTGCCCCGATATCGTCATGAGACCCGGACTTACCTGGTTTTTGAGCCCCAGCGTTACCCATACCTGATAGGCGGTCGCCATTAATAGCTTCCCTCATAATTGAGATTGGCCGGCAGTCTGAAAACTCTCGAAAGCATTGCCGTCTGTCCGTTCGGAAGTTCCTTGGTGAGAGTTTCTCTCACAAAGCCGCCCGTTGTAAACTTGACCAGGACTCTCTCGATAATTTCCAGATTTCTCACGAGCGCCGGCCCCAGTACCGGCCGCATGGCCATCTTGGATGTTCCGAACTCGTGATAAACCATGATTTCCGAATCGCTGCCGATCCTCGCCTCGTCGTTTTCCACCTCGTGGCTGATCGACTCCTGGAGCGCCCTGGTCCGCATAAGCGGATTATCCGGAGGCGCAAAGCCCAGCCGCTCCTTTTCTTCCATCGTGCTTTCGGTCAGGGGCGCCCAGGCGGGAAATGCCCCGAGTCCCGGCTGGTATCCGCCTATTTCGTCTTTTGCCGTCAGCTCCACGATCTGCGCGCAAAGCTCCAGCCCCGGATGATTCTGCATCCCCTTTTCCGCGCAGTGCGTAAGATATGTGGCAAATCCCTCGAGCTCGAAAACTTCCATAGACAGGCCTTTAGACTGAAGGCTTTTAGGCAGCTAGGCAGTTCCTAGTCCCCTTCAGCCTATTCCCCTATTTTTACAAATTCCATCCGATTCAAATCGAACGTTTGTCCTTCCATCTCCGCAAACATAATCGCGCAAGCCTTTGCCATCGTTGGATCGAGTCGGAACGCCTCGCCTTTGGGATATCCGTTCTTAACCAGCCACAGCCTTTCCCTCAGGCGCTCGTCCCGAATAAGTTTTTTAGTAATTCCTCGTCGATATTGAACTGCTTCTGGTGTTTCATTGCGACCGGCGCGACCACCTGGATGCCTTCATTTCCGAGTTGCTTCAGCACCGCAAGCATCGCGACTCGCGTCCTTGGCGTTACGATCGCCACATCATCGATCTGCGCAACATACAGAGTCACTCGAGCCATCGAAGAAGTCGCCGGGTTTGCGGCCTCGTTCCCGCCGATCGCGGCCATGAGTTCGTATTCCTCGAGGATGCCGGGCAGCCGCGTCCGGATCTTTCGCCCTTTGCTGTCCGTAAGCATTTCCGTATCGCCCGAAGCCTTGACCAGAGCGCTTGCCGTGTCATCTGCCGGCCCCTGGTCCGCATTATTCATCGTTACCTTTGGCATTCTTTCCCTTTCTTTTTTTCACTCTTCACTGTTCACTCTTCACTGTTCACTGCGCGCTGCGCGCTATGCCGTCTTAATCCTTCTACTCGCCTTAAAGCTGATCTTCTGTTCCACGTATTTATCCCCGGCCCAGCTCCCGGACTCCGCATACGAAAAGACGACCTTCGTATACTGATATTGAGTGACGTTTCCGCTACTCTCCTGGATGGATTCGGTGATAATGCCGGTCCCCATCACCTGCCCGGCGTAATACGCCGCCTCCTTCGCCGCGAAAAAATCATCGATCAGCGACGATCCGCGTTCATACGTGAATCCGCCTTCCCATCCCGCAGGCAGCTCGTCATGGCGCACAACCGAATCGATCCCGACGCTCTTCAAACTGTGAAATTGCGGTTTGGAATTGAAGTCCTTCAGGATTTGAAAGTTCATCGGCCCCATCGGAGTTACGATGGTGGCCGTGATATCTTTACCAATTGAAATCCCTTGATCTGAGGGCATTGATGCCTCCTGTTGTCGGCTTATGGGGTTTAGGCTGAAGGGGAACCCTCACTTTGTTCGGGTTCGCGATTTACACAGTGGAAGCACATTTGATGCTTCAAGTTCGCGCCCGATCTTTTGTGAGGGCGCAGGCATTTCCTAATAGCCTTCAGCCTTTCTTTTGCTTCAGCCTAGGCCGCCGCCTGCGCCGGCAGTGCATTCCCATTCTGGATCTGCACGATCGATCCGCCCTCCAGGTTGATGATCAGGTAGTCGATCACGGCCAGGTACTGCACCTTCACGTCGATCTGCATGTACCCCAGCGCCTCTCTCGACGATGAGTTGTTCGTGTTGTCGCATTTGGTCGAATACGGAATCGTGCCCGCCGGGTTCCCGATCATCCCCTGGTCCCACAAGTTGGACAGGAAGTAATTGATCGTAGCCAGCGCCTGCGCCCGTACTGAAGCGCTTTGGAGGTCGCCGTCGTATTTGCCCATCCCGGCGTTGAGAGTCGCCGCCAGGTAATTCGTCATGCGCGTATACGAATCCCAGTGGATCGTCGCGTTGCTGCTCGAATTCCGGCCGAACCGCGCGGCAAAATAATTGCCGCCCGGGCTCGGATTGGTGATGAGTTCGAAACCGGCCTGACCTAGCGATTGCAGCTCCGCGTAGCTGTAGACCAGGTTCTGGATCGTCTTCTGCGTCCCGATGATCCCCTGCATCTGTTTGTTGAGGCTCGACTGCTCCGGAGAAAGCGCGCCCAGCATGCCGGCCTCGAATCCCTGCGGGCTGATCATGCGCTGCATCGCGTTTACGGTATCGTTTATATAGACCCAGTCGCCGAAGATGAGCTTGAACGCATAGGAATCGATCCCGGCTGCAGCCTTTACGTTGATTGCGTTTGAAATCGTATCGCCGGCCGGCCCAGTCCCGATCATGTAGATGCCTTGAGATAATCCGAACTGAACCTGCGTGCTCCAGGTGGTCGAATCGTCGCAGTCGGCGAGCATCCCGATCCCCGCCTGCGTGCCTCGTAAGGCGTACATGCCCTTGCGCGGCGTACTGTCCTGTCCGAGGAGCACCGCCCCGTTGATCGTGGTTGCGCCGTCCGTGCCTCCCGAAAGTGCATAGGTCGCAAGTGCGGGAGCCGCAGTCGAAGTTCCCGCAGAAGCGGTAATGATCTTCGAAGGTCCGCGAACGCCCGTGATGCCGTTGTTGACAGCGCTTGCCATCGCCAGCCAGAGCGCGTTTCCGCTTCCCGATATATTGTCGAAATTTTCGGGGACAAGGCCCGGCATCGCAACTACGATCCTGTAGGTGCCAACCTGTGTGCCGGCTGAAATCGTTACCTGGATGCTGTTGCCCAGGCTGCCGGTATACATGCTGGTAAACTGCATCGCGGCGTTTGTGAGATTGACAGTTGCCGTCGCCGCCCCACTCCCGAAAGTCGCCGTTGCGCTCGTATACCCGTTTCCGCCTGCTGTGATCGTTGCACCGAGAACGCCCCACGCGGTGATATTGAAAGTTGCGCCCGATCCGATTCCGGTGGTCGATGCCTGCGACAATGGATTGGACGGCAGCGCCGAATAGTTCCCGGGCACCGAAAGAGCAAAACTCGTGATCGTGCCTCCGGACCCCACGCCCGTCACTACGATCTGAATCGATTGGGAAGACGTTCCGCCCGCAAGTGTGATCGTATCGTTTACCGCGTAGCCGCCTCCCGCGTTCGCAATCGCGGCCGTTAAGGCCTTCATGAGCGCCGACGCGGTTGCGCCCGTGCCGTTTCCGCCGATCGTAATCGCCGGAATCGTTGTGTAGCTTCCGGGCGCCGTGATGTTGAGGGACGCTACGCTGTTGGCCGAAACGGCCTGGTTTGCCGCCGTGTCTGTCCCGTCCGTTACCCGTACGCACATGAAGGCCATTGCCTGCTGGAGCGCCGCAGCCCAGAGGGCCGTTCCCATATCGTATTTTCTGGCCTGCATGGGGCCGAAAAGAGTTGCGTACTGGTTATAGCCCCCGATAATGGTCGGAGCGTTCACCGGCCCCCAGGTCGCCGTCCCGACGATCCCCACGATGTTCGACGGAACACCGTTTAAAAGAAGCTGGGGCGGGATTATCTGTACATAGACCTCCGGCACCCAAAGCGCCGTTGTGTTGATCTGGCCCTGTTGGATGATCATTTGCTTCCCTCCTCTTCTTTTGCGACTTTGGCAAGTTCCGCCTGGATCTTATCGAGTTCGGCCACGGTTTGACTTTCATTGTTTTGTGCGCCGCCTTGCAGCGCACCAGTCGGCTGCGGCCCCTCGGCCGCCGCGCCGCCCTGCAGCGCGGGTCCCGGCCCTGGCGCCTCCGCCAGCACTTTGTTGACCAAGTGCGCGTTTTCTCCCGCAAGGATAGCGCTCACCTGCGCCTGGTCCGTAATGCATACGCCTTTTTGATAGCCACCGAAAGCCTCCCTGACTATTAATTGATACATGGAAATTCTCCTTCATTTCCGCGCTGCGGATAAATGACCGTTTCCGGCATTTGCTGGCTCGCATCGAAGTTTTGCGGCCCGATATCTGTTTGCGTGACGACGATCTGCCATTCCTGCTCGGTGACCGTAGTCGCATATTCAACGTGATATAAAAGATCGCGCCTGTATATCCCCATCTTTTGCTCGGAATCGTTGAGCAGACTTCCGTCATAATAGATTCTGGCCTTGAACCCGTCAGGCATCATGAGCCAATGAAGATCGCTTATCGCCGGATCGATCACCGTCGCCACGGCATCTCTTAAATCCGGCCCTCCCGCCCAGACGCCGGCCATCATAATCCGTTCCTGCCTGCGGATCTCTTTTATGCCCGTGCCGCTTCCGCCGACCCGGACGTAAATTTGCGGGCCTCCAGGAGGAAGAATTATGCTCGCTCCCACCGACGTCGTTCCAGGGATCGCCGGAACCGCCGGAAAAATGCTCGTCGCCTCGATTCCTTCTAGAATGATCGTCGCAAGCGCCGCCGCAATACTTGCCAGAGTATCCCCGGCAATCGTTTGATAGACGTATGCGCCCACGTTCCCGACAATGACTCCGATATTTTGCCCCGGGCCGACTATGCCTCCGAGCGAAACGGTATTTCCGTTCACCGTGGCCGCGATCGTCGCCGGCATAATGCTTTGCTTTTTCCATTGCTCCACAAATCTCGTCGTATTCCGGTCCTGCTTCCAGGGATAGACGTTCACATGCACGATTCCCTGGCGCAGTTCGGCGTCTAGCTGCTGAGGGTTCGGCCAACCCGGTTGAATCGTTACAATCGGCCCGGCAATGCTCGCCTGGCTCGGCGTCGGCGTGCCGCCCGGATAAAGCGCTGCCGTAATCACTTGCGCCAGCACATTCATAACGTCGGATAAATCAGCCATGCGTCCTCACAAAAGATCGGCCACGAACTGTGAACTCACAAAAGATCGTGCCCGGACTTGAAGCATCAAACTACCGGCTGCAGCGTACGGCCCGGACCTGAACGAAGTGAGGGTCCAGCATCTAACGCGCTTCCTCGATGTTACTCGCGAACCCGCAACGAAGTGAGGGTTCAGTTGCAAAACCTTCTTTTGATCTTTGCCGACATCTTTACTCTTTCGAGCTCGTTTTCTTTGACCATTATTTTGGCCGGCGCGATGAACTCGGTTCCATTCGTGCCACGATCTTGCCGGGCCTGTGCCTCGTCTACAAAAAAAGCAGAAATCTGGTACGCATCGCCTCTTTTCCTAAAGCCAAGCCAGCAGACGCTCATGGGCAGATCGGCCGCGCTCTGTGCTTCGCGCTCCGAGTTTATCCTGACCCCGGAGGGCCTTCCCGCTTCCTGATTCATTTCCGCACCTTTTCAGCTCTTTCTTCCGCCCCAGGCGCCAACGCCGCAATAATCAAAAGCGCAATAAGCACTCCAAATATTTCCATTTTTCTTCTCGCTTCTCGCTTCCTGCTTCTTGCTCCCCGCTTTTTGCTCCCCGCTTCCCGCTCCGCGCGCCTTGCGCGCCTACGCTTCCATTCTTATGCAGTGCAGCGCGAATCCAAGCGGGCTCGGGTATGCCGAGATTACCTGAAACCGCCTTGCCAGATCGTCCGTCACAAAATCCCGGTCTTGCACCAATGTCGGATCGCATCCGGAAGGCATCCGAAAGTAAATGTGCCATTCGGCTTTGGTTCCATCCAAAGGCAGCCCGGGCTGGTTCCTCTGCCCGCTTCTTCTCGGCTGCATCGAGGCCATAAGCCCCGAAATCACGACCGTCTCGGCCGCCTCGACATCGCCCCCGTAGCTCTGAAGTCCCGCCCCGGTTTGAACCGCCGCCCGCGATATCGTTATCTTCCGGTCATACATAAAGCTCATGTTAAAACTCCGGACCAGGAATAAAATCCTTCGCTTTTCTTCCTGCTTCTCGCTTCATTTCTGCTTCACGCTTCATCTTTCTCATTCCCTCACAATCACATATCCGAATGTTTTATCCATCTGCGCCCCGCTCGCGAAAACAAGCGTGAATGTGATTTCATGACTTCCGATAAAGGCGGCTCCAGGATATTTCAGCCGAATCTGCACGGTATTTCCGGAAATGAATTCGGACCCCGAGACGATGAGTGCCGCGGTCGAATCCGTACCAGATGGAATCAATGCACTCGCCACTTCAACGGATGCAAGAGTATCTCCAGGAGGTACCGAATCGGCAGCATCGAAGGCAAACGGCCCCCAGTTCTGCGTCCCGCTGTTTACTTCTATTCTGCCAGGCGGAGAATCGATCACGTTCACTCCGTTCACGAGCAACCTAAAGGGGAACCCTCACCTAGTTCGGGTTCGCGCCTTACACAGTGGAAGCACGATTGATGCTTCAAGTTCGCGTCCGATCTTTTGTGAGAGCGCAGGCTGAAGGCTTTTAGGTATTGCCTAAATCCCTAAATCCCTTCAGCCTTTCTTTCGCTTCAGCCTATTTACGTCGAACTCGACGCTGAAAGCGTATACGTCGCGTTCACAGTATCGCCGCTCGAACAGCTCTTATTGCCCTGGCTGAACGGCGCGACCGAGAAAAGCGTCCCGGTTGTTCCGCTGATCACATTGTTGCTGACGAGAAATGCGCCGCCGATAGTCGCCGTGCCGTTAATGCTGAAAACTGCCGGGCTGCCATTGGTGATCTGCTGACCGGATGCCGCCCCCTGGCCCCATGCGGGCCGGGATGCCTGCGAATAAGCGGTGGCTTCTGTCCACCCCGAATGAGAGGACAAAGTATCGCCCGCAGCGGGTGTTGGCGTAGACCCCGTGAGGCCCAGATACCAACTGGCCGCAGCAATCTGGGCGACCCCGTAGAACTCCACGCCGAGGATGTGATTCAGGCCGATATTGATAATTTTGTTTTTCGCAGTGTCCCGCCATTTGAGCTTCCCATCCGGCCCGAAGCACTCGACTTCGAAAACGCCGCCCAGGCGGATTATTTCGTTAGCTTTCAACCGGCCGCTTTTAAGCGACCTCAGAAAACCGGCTATCTCGTGGATTTTCATATGTCCTTTCCCTCCTTAATTCAGCTTGAAATTAAATTTGTTCCCGCCGAGTTTGAAACTAAAGCTCACTTTGCCGAGATTGAATGTGACGACCGGAACGCCGCCTGAAGTCATGCTCATCACCACATCGCCCAAAGCAAAATTCTCGCTGATCGAGACCGCGAACTGCATGATCGCGGAGAGGACCTCGCCCATTTGGACGCCGTCCGCCACCTGGACCGTGAATGCGCATGAAGCCGAAGCCGAATCGGCCAGGGCTGCGGTCTCGAGCACGGAGACAACGGCACTTAAAGCCGCACTCAGCGAATCGGATAGCAAAAGACCCTCTGCGATGCTCACCCCGAATATCTGCGCCCCGTAGCTTGCGAGGTCGGACAGCGAGAGCCCTTCGGGAACGCCCACAGCAAAAACACACGCAACCAGGATGGCTTCGGCAAGCGAAAGGCCTTCGATGACGCTTCCGGCGAAAACGGCCTTGGCTGCGGCCAAATCTCCGAGATTCAGGCCGTCTGAGGCTGCCGGAGCAAAAACCACCTGCACGCTCGGAGCGTCGCTTAGGTTCATTCCATCGGAAACGGAAGGTGCATAGCCGGCCTGTCCGGACGCAGCGTCCCCCAGGTTCGGCCCGTCAACGATGGACAAGGCGTAGACGTTTCCGGTGGTCGTGAAGTCCGTTAACGAAATTCCCTCCGGAGCCGTAACTGAGAACTGAACGGCGACCGAAAGCGAGTCGCTGAAAAGGACGCCGTCCAGGGAAGAAGGCGAGAAGGCACACTGCGCCGATGCCGCATCGGAAGTGTTGAGCCCGTCCGATGCCGTTGGCCCGAAAGCCGCTTGTCCTCCCGAACTGTCGGAGAGGCTCAGCCCGTCCGAAGCAGTCGGCCCGAAGGCGGCTTGCCCTGTGGCGCTGTCGGAAAGATTCAATCCTTCCGCGATGGACGCCAGGAAAGCCGCAATGGCGGCAGCCAGCTCGCTCAGAGCAAGACCGTCGGTCCCGGCCACGTCGAAAGTGCATGCGGAAGAAGGCGAATCGCCTCCGGACAGGCCGTCCGTGCAGGTGCATCCGAAAGTGCAGGCTACGGAAATGGCTTCTGAGGCATTGATCCCGTCCGAGCACGACATGTTCCAGGTGTTGCCGCCGCTTGACGGATTGTTCTGCACCGCACCTATATTCCGGTACGCTGTGGTGAGTCCGCCTGGGAATGGACCTGGAAATCCAGCCGCCCCGGTCCTGCTTTTTCCCACCGCGCCGATATTGGTGTACCCCGTGGTAAGTCCGCCTGGGAATATACCTGGAAAACCGGCAGTCGCCATTAGATGCTCCCCGTTATGGCATAATTCCCGCCCGATGCATTCACATAGGCTGGATTCACCGCTTGGTCGTCAGGTCCGGCATTAACGTTGTTTCTGGCTCCTGACGTATTGCCGTAGAAGTTATTGTAGGCAAATCTACCACGAATAAATAAATCGTTAGTAGTCGCCGTTCCGTTCGGCGAATTAATGCCATATCCGGCATTATTAGAGAGGATGTTATTTTTAATTGCAGCTTGAAGGCAGCCAAGACTATTCAGATTAATGCCATCCCCACCACAATTATCAATAGTATTTGAGTCAATAATTCCCTGACCGTTATTGCCGCTACCACCACAAATCAATTCAATCCCATGACTGCCACAATTAGCAATAATGTTATTTCTTACAACCCCGTCGTTATCAGCCAGACATTCAACACCAATTCCACGAATATCATGGATGTAACAATTTTGGATAGTGAGCCATTGCGCTGTGGCAACAGGAGGAAGTGATCCAGCAGTTTTGCTTCCGCTATTTTTCAGTTCGCATCCGTCTACAACATTCCCAGCGCCGGAAAGCAAGTTAGCATCGTAACCGTTCTGGTCAAAGCAACAATTCATTATAACGAGTGTATTGCCTTGTATGAATCCGTAATTTGTAAACCCACCGGCGGTCATTTTCACTGAGATATTCTCTAAAACCCAAACGGTAGGCCCATATATGGTAAGGCCCATTGTATAAATCAGGGGTTGAGTTCCTATACCGATCAGCGCAATGCTTCCACTTGTGGAATTTCCCGAAGGAAAGGACCAGTAGTTTGAACTCCAGTCGAAATCAGGTGTTCCCCCAGCACCTACTGCGTATATCGTATGCCCTGCGGATAGGGGCGTAGTCAAAATGGGCTGTTGCCCGGCGCCGCCGTTGGCGTACACCAGGATGTGTGGATGTGCCCCACCTAACTTTCCTACCCCTGCTGAACCAGCAGCAGAAGGTGTGGGAGTGCGGTCGAGTGACACGGTATTGCTGTTGGTGTATCCAGTGACAGCGTAATACCCGGTTGTGAAATTAGTCCCTGATGCGATCCGGATGACGTTGCCGATCATGGCTGCCGTGAAGCCGCCCGTGGCACTTGTTAATGTTGTGGAATTGGCGGCCGATGTGGCGAGATCCGACAGGGAGAGTTTCGGCGAGTCCTGATTGGCGTAATTCGTCCCCGCGCCGGAAATGCCCGGATCGAATCCACCTCCATTTGTCTCCGCGCCGCCCGCGCGAAGATACCAGGTTTGGGTTGCGTTAAGACCCATTTACGACTCCAAATCCAGAGGGGCTGTTTTCCACAACGTCCGCGTCCACCCAAAGCACCCCGTCAGCCGAATGATAGCGGCCATCGGTCCCCAGTGTTATGACTGTGCCTGCCGGGTAATTAGGCCAGTCCTTCAATAATGTATATTGCATCGCTGTCCTTCCCTGCTTTTAACGGCCCGATGCCCTGGTTTTGCGTTTTTTCCAATTCTCACGACATTCGGCGCAATTTGCAGCCTCGACTATTTCATAAACGAACGATTTATGAAGCCATTTGCAGCACATCGTCCAGGAGTGACTGGCTCCCCTGTTGGGCCGGTCGGGATGACGGATATGAATTTCTGTCTTCATTTATTCATCGTGGTTCAAAACTAAATACCAGCTGTTCCCATCCGGTCATTACTTATGCACTCCCGTTAAGCTCTTCCATCCCGTATGGCAGCTCAGGCATTTCCCTATGGACTTGTAATAAGGACATTGGCCGGTGCCGAGGGCGGCCCGAAAGGGACGGCTGCCGTACAGCCCACCCCGTCGCATGCCATTGCGGACCCGGTAAGAGACGGCTGAACGCCGGCCGCCGGAAATGTGCTCGGAAGCGCCAGTTTAAAACCCGTGGCTCCCGTACTGTCGGGCGCAACGGCTATTCCGCCCGTAGCTGTAAACCATGCGGGCAGAGTCGCAGTGTATGTGGCCACCGTGCCTGCGGGCATGCCCGTTACGTAGTAAAACAAAGGGGGCTGACTTCCTGCGGGAGGCGATGAACAGGCGAGCGAATCCGCTCTGGCCGAGAGGCTCTCACCGCAGACTGCGCCGAAAATGCAGAGAATGGCCACCAAAAGAATTGGAAAGTGCTTTTTCATCGATTTCTCCTTTTCATATTTCCTTCTTCTTGCTTCTTGCTTCTCGCTTCTTGCTTCTTGCTTCCTGCTCCATTAATTCGTACTCCATGTGCCCGTAAAGCTCTTGCAGTTCCACCCATAGCCCGGCGTATAGAGCGCCGAGTTATAGAAATTGGCCGTGACGCCGGTTCCGTTCAAGGCCGTCGTGCCGGCGATAAAACCTCCGGCGTTCCTGTTTATGACGGTTAGATAGCCCATCGAAACGGAACTCGCTGGCGTCGCAGGAAGACCTGCAATCGCCAGGGCCTCCGTTGTGTAGCCGGTAGGATTTCCCGCCCCCGCCATAACCGTGATCGTCCCGGCTGCGTTGATGCTGAACAGGTAGATGCCCCACTCGCTCGCCGGAATCGTCCCCGCCGCAAGCGCCGTCCCCGCCGCCACGGCCGCCGTGGCGTAAGTGGTGGGCGCGATCGCATAGCTGAACGCGCCGCTGGCAACCGCCGTATTGGTCGAACCGATCGCCAGGGCCGGCGAGATCACCAGGCCCGTCCCGGTCATCTGCTGCGTCATGCAATATAGAAAATCTCCGACCGTGGGTGTGGCATCACTTACGTAATTCTTGCCGCATGTGCCGTTGAGGCAGATCGCGCCGGCGGTTGTACTCGTAAGCCTCCAATAATTTGATCCTTGCGTCTCGCCTATCGTTCCCCAAAACGAAAGGTCCGGCCCCTCGGGCGGCAGCGTATTGTTGATGTTGTGCGGCCCCTGGCCCACATTTGACAGGGACGTATCGGAAACCTGCGAAGCGCTCAGGGTATTCCCTCCGGCAGAGAGGTTCACGGGCGCAAAGCTCATCTGAGGTATATTCGCGTTCATCCCGCTCGCCCGTGCGCCTGCCGCAGAAAATGCCACCACAGAGGCACAGAGAGCACAGAGAAATAATAGATTGAATTCCCACCTCAGCCGGCTTTTCAGATCGAATGATAAGATTTTCATTTGTTCTATTCCTTGATTAGGTTTTTCTCTGTGTTCTCTGCGTCTCCGTGGTGGCACTAATTCGCCTCCTCGATGTAGCTCGCCGTAGTCGAAAGGCCCGTACCGCAGATCCCGTAGACCGGCCCGTAGTTCCTGTCGAAAGTGTATGCCTCATATGGATTGAGCGGATATCCGGTCGACGTCGTCACCGAGCTTGAGTTGCCGATGTACATCGGGCTGCTCCCGATATTTCTGATCGTAATGCTGTACCGATCCTTGGCAGTTTCCTGCGCCTTGATGAGCGTCGCCGTGGCTCCAACCGACACCTGCGCCGTTGTAAACGACGGCGAGATCGACGTATCCATCAGTCTCGGCGTCTCGGCCGGACTAGCCGGATTCCCGGCAGCGTGCGCAAGGCGCGGTGAACAGGCGTCAGTGAGCAGTGAGCAGACAAAAACACAAACAAAAATCAATAAAACCGGCATGAATTTTCTCATACGCCATTTCCTTCCTCTGCGCTTCGCTGCGCTATCGGCCGCGAACGAAGTTCGCGCGCCGAAATCCTGCGGGGTGCGGGGCGCTCAGTGCCCCGCGCTTTTAATCCTTTTGCTTTTCCTCTGTGCCTCTGTGGTGAATTGCCTTTCGCTTTTGCCCTACCCGAACGCCCTCACCACCCACGGCTGCAGCATGGCCTTCACATCGTCGCTCAGGTGCGACGATACAAAATTCTCAATGCTTGTCTCGCCCGTCTTGATCGCCGAGACCGCGCCGAAAACCGGGTTCATCTTGATCGCCGAGACGAGCTGTGCGCAGGCGAGCTTCACGCCGGGAGGAAGGTTCGCATACGTAAACCCGGCAACGTATCTCACCTTCACCTCGCTGTAATAGGCGAGCATGACCCCGGCCGGGATCCACACCTGCCCGGTCGCCGGATCGATTCCACAGTTCGCCGGGTCCCAAATCTCCCAGGCGGGAGGTCCGCCGAATTTGCTCAAGGCCGCCAGCAGGTTGAAATCGTCCACATTGTAGTTCCCCGCATCCCCTCGCCGTCCGTATCCGTACCGGCCGGTGCCGCTTATCACCCTTACGAGCGGAACGCGGGACATGAACGTAATCGGCCGGTCTTTGGCCAGCACTTTCTGCTCGCTCATCACGAGGCCCGATTCCATCGTGCAGTTTTCCGCGTGCGAAAAGAGCACCTGCTTCAACGTGGCTGTTAGAGCCCCCGGAAGCTGCCCCGCAATCGATGCGATAACGCAGGCCTCGCTGATGCTCGTATTCATCCGGTCGAGCACGAGCACGTCTCCCACCTGGAGCATCAGAAGGGGGCCGGTCACCTGGACCGCAACGTTTTGCCCGGGCGCGATTGCCCCGACGCTCGCGAGCGAAAAATCGGGGGAAAGCGCCTGCATCCAGCACGGCTGCCCGGCGCCGTCCGCGACCCAGATCAGCCCTTCGGGCCTTCGAAGCCATGCATTGTCGAGCAGAATGCTGGCCTGCTGGACTCGCCCCGGCTGTTCGTCCCAGATCCCGTACGCGCCGTAATCCTGCGGCTGCAGATACACACTCGGCACTATCCAAATCCTTCTCACGCGAAGACGCGAAGTCGCGAAAGAGCAGAGGCTTATTAGAAAATCCCCTGCCAGTTCTCGACTCGGAAAGGAGGCATTTTTCGTTCTGGCTAGGAAGTCGAGGATTTGCGCGGAGGCGTATATGCATACGTCGCACAAGCAAATCCGACGACTGACGCCGCCAGGGCGGAAAAGGACCCTTTCCGGGCGGAAACTACGGGCGCTGTACCGCCCCTACCGCGTGCGCATAAGCTGCGCCCTTGGCCACCAGCGCATCGAATTTCACGCCCACGAACTGGCCGGCCAGGTTCCCGGTCAGTCCCAACTGGAAAAGCCTCGGGTTCGGGTTGTAGTTTTTGCCCGAAATGACCGGGATTTCGAGGTGCTCTTCGGTCAGGATCGCCATGTAGTAGTTTTTATTCGACCCGGAAATCGTAAAGTTATAGTTGCCGCTCGAATCCGTTGGAATGAAGGCCTCCGGAATGATAGGCAGAATGCCCGCCTGGGTCGCCAGGGCCTTGACCGTTACGCCGCCCACAACGACCTTGTCCAGATCGATCGACATGGCCTTGGCTTCCTGGTCGATATAGTTGCCCAGAATCGGATTGACCTCTATCGCGGTCGGGCGCACATTGTAGGTCTGGTTTGCCACGATCTGCGCCACGGCTGTCTTTATGCCGTCGATGATCGATTGTCCGGGAGCGATCGTGAACTGGTTTGTGATCTGGCTGAGCAAACCCATCCATTGGAGTTGGGTCGGCTCTGACAGGGACGTATCGTTTCCGCTCCAGAGCATCTGAGCCCGCAGGATCTCGATTGCCGATATGATATCGTCGATATCCTTTGCGACGAGGGCTGGAAATTGTCCCTGCTGCTCCGTAACGTCGCGATCGAACAGGCTGAGGTTACTCTGCGCTACGATTGCCTTTATGAAGGCCGGCCGCTCGATCCTGGTCGGGCCGCTTGCCATTGCGGCAATGTTTCTCGGATCGACCGCCGTTGCCGTGGCGACTGCCGTCTGTTCGAAATACCTGTGCGGGTGTCCGGTCGCCGGTATTTGCGGAACTCTCTGGAGAGCCACACTCGTACGTCTTACGACGTCCATAATCTCCCGTTCGAAAATGGGGACCTCGATCGCGCCCGTGCCCAGGTAATCCGCTGCGGCCTCGACCGACATGACTTTTGCCTGGATTTTACTCATCGCCTTTTCCCTCCCTTTAAAAATCCACCACAGAGGCACAGAGGACACAGAGATGAACTTTAAAATGGAAAAGCTCTATTGCTTTTATGTCGCCCACCTTTGCGTTCCTCTGTGTCTCTGTGGTGAAAGGTTTTTTCCCTTTCCCGCCGTTTAAGCCGCTTTTCCCTGCGCCAGAAGGCCGCCTTCCATCAGTCTGAGCTTGGCTTCTATCGCCGCCCGGCCCTTGATTCCCGCCGCCTCGAGCGTCCGGTCCACCGTTTCGATGTCGAGTTCGCCTTTTTCGGCCGCTGCCAATAGCCCCGCCTTATTGAGCAGCGCGGCTATCTCGGGTGTGAGCGTCTTTCTTTGCGGGCTTGCGGAGTCCGTGAAAGCCTTCGCCTGCAGGTCGGCCATCTTCGTACCAAGGGCACCCATCTCGGTTTTGATCCCCTCGATCAGCTTTTTCAGTTCGCTTCCCACTCCAGGGTCTGTCTCCCTACTGGCGTTCATCCAGTTCGTATCGTGGAAAATCCTGGATGGGATTTCACTGGGAACGAGCCCGGAAGCCGCTTCGGATTCCATGTGGTGGGCGATCCGGTGCATCACTGCCACGTGCCCCCTGGTCGCATGCAGCCCCAGCCCGGAAGCGCGCATGCCCTCGGCGCAGGCCCGGCACGCTTCCGCGTGAGGATGCACCAGGTCGATCAGTTCCTTGTTGGCCTGCATGGAAGCGTTGGCCTCCAGGCCGGCTTTTTCGATCTTGTCGATTCTTTCCGTCAGTCGTGCCAACAGCTTTTTCAGCTCTTCCATGTCCGTTTTCTCCTTCTGAGAATTCGCAGCCGCTAAAGAGGTAGTCGTGTATGCGGCATCGGCCTTATACAAGACCGCCGCCCCGGTAAACGTTATCTCCTCTACCGTCCACACCGCCTTCTTTGTGTCATAGACGGTGTAGTCCGCCTCCATGCTGAACCCGAGCAGGCTCTTTTGCTCGCGGATGAAGGCCACTTCACTTGGAAAGTTTTTCTCGTAAAAAAAACCGGAGATAGCGATAGCGCCGTCCTCGATCTTTGCTTCGGTTATGATCCCGATTTTATTTTTCGGATCGTGGCCATCGAAGTTCGGCATGAAATCCACCGCCATTCCGAGCAGGCTCGATAATCCCTTGGAAGCAACGTCCTTCGGGACCAGGATTTTGTGCCCGTCTGTTCCCTTGGGCGCGTAATCGCTTGCCTTATCCAGGGGCAAAAGGATCCCAGAAAAAGGCGCCCGGTTGGGATGTCCGGACACCTCGGGCATCTGAAGGGCCATCGCCGAAAAATGAAAAGCGGATAAATGGCGCGTTGCCTCCATCTTCTGCCATCCACCCGTATCCACCCCGAGCTTTTTCGCCCGCTCGAGTATCTTCTCCCTGGCGGTTTTTTTCTCTTCTTCGGTCAAGCCCTTAGTCCTATTGAGCATGTCCCAGGCGAGCTTCACGTGCGTTTCGTCGTGCATGGGCAATTCCCGCTTTCCCGGCACGGCGAAATCGCCGTCTTTAAGTGCATCCCGCTCTTTTTGTGTCAGCGCCATCTTCACGGTCTCCCGTCATCCCGATAGGGGTAGGAACGGCTCATCGCCGCCCCTCCCTCCGAACCGGACTGGCGGATCTCCCGCATCCGGCTCTCCGGTTAGTGGTTCACCTCGACGAGGACTGGAGCAAAGTTTTGTGGG